>MPNI01000094.1 GCA_002238945.1 Proteobacteria bacterium bin106
CACCTCGTTCTCCTCTAGGACCCTGAATACCTGGAGCTCCATCATTACCAGAATCTCCCTTGTCCCCTTTAGGACCCGGATTTCCCCTAGGACCAGCATCTCCTTCAACCCCTCGTTCACCAGGATCGCCTTTGTCACCCTTATCGCCTTTGTCTCCTTTGTCTCCTTTATCTCCCTTCTCACCAGATCCTGATCCACCACCAAATTTTTCTAACAAATCTCCAATAGTAGAAACTCCTGGAACAAAAGCTAACCTTTGAGGATCACTCTCACCTACACCAAAATCTATAGATAAACCTACACGCGTAGCAACACCAGTAGTTGTATCTAAGGTATATAAGGCATCATTGCCACCAACCATGTACAATTTGCCATCAACAGAAGCTAAACCTGTAGGAGAAAACTCTCTTACACCAAAGTTTGTAGCAGATCCTACTCGTGTAGCAGCACCCGTGGTTATATTTATGGTATATAGAGCATTATTCCTGTTACCAACCATATACAAGATGCCGTTGTGTGAAGCTAAATCCTGAGGATCACTCTCACTTACACCAAAATTTACTACATCTGAACCAAACCTGGTAGCCAAACCAGTAGCCGTATCTATGGTGTATAGAGCAGGCTCATCGGTATTACCCACCATATACAACACACCAAAATGAGAAGCCAATCCTGTAGGTGCAATCTCATCTACACCAAATCTATAAGCATTTCCTATTCGGTTACTTCTACCATTGTCTAAATTTAAAACGTTTAAAGCATTAGAAATTATAATATAAAAATTACCATCTTGGTAAGCAAACGGACCGATAGAACCAGATTTAGAAAAAGCTAGTGTAGCTTCACCGGTAATTATATCTAATATGTAAAAAGAATCAGTTCTATCTCCATACATATACAAACGGTCTAATATGACTTTACTGTCTATTCTAAGTTTAACCGGATCACCTTTATCTCCCTTAGGACCAGGAGGACCACCTGGAGTACCATCAACACCATCTCTACCAGGATCACCCTTGTCTCCCTTATCTCCCTTGTCTCCCTTAGGACCAGGAGGACCACCAGGATCTCCAGGATCACCTTTAGCACCATCTGCACCAGCAGTACCAGCAAAACCCCTAGGTCCCTGAATACCATCAATACCCTGAATACCTTGAGGACCTTCAGGACCAATAGGACCAGCAGGACCTTCAGGACCTTCAGGACCAACAGGACCAGTAGCACCAGGTTCATCCAATTTAGCCCTAACAGTAACTGCATTAGGAACAGAAGCTAAGCCTGTAGGATCAGACTCACCTACACCAAAATCAAACGAATTTCCTGCTCGTGTAGCAATACCTGTTTCTGTATCTAAAGTGTATAAATACCCAAAAGAACCAGAAACACTACCACCCATATACAATTTGCCAAGGTGAGAAGCTAAACCCCCAATATCAATCAGCTGACCGATACCAAAGTCTGTTGCAGAACCTACCTGTGTAGCAATGCCAGTGGTTGTGTCTAAGGTGTATAAAGCGTCATACTCATTACCAAGCATGTATAAGATGCCATTGTGTGAAGCTAAACCTGAAGGATCCCTCTCACTTACACCAAAATTGAAAGCTGACCCTGCTCGTGTAGCAACACCAGTAGTTGTATCTAAGGTATATAAAGCATTATTACCCGTACCAACCATATACAATTGGCCGTTGTGTGAAGCTAAACCTGAAGGAAAACGCTCACTTACACCAAATTGTGAAGTTGTACCTACAGGGATGGCCTCTGAATTAGAAAGGTCCACAACATATAAAGTGTCATTCGCCTGACCAACCATGTATAAAACATTATTATGGTAGGCTAAACCTGAAGGTTGATGCTCATTTCTACGAAAGCGATACTGACTTCCAATACGAGTAGCTATGCCTGTTTCTGTATTTACTTTGTATAAAGCATCAGTTGACTCACCAACCATATACAAATCAGTAGACTCTATAATCGAATCTAATGTTAATGAACCAGCATTAAAATCAGCTACTTCACCTTCTATCTCTAAGCCTATAATCTCAGAGTATCTAAAGGCAACTACTCTACTGTTTCTTACAGAAGCAATATTGTCATAAAGATAAAATAACCCTTGATGAGCAGATATAGCTGTCCAAACACCATTATCAACAATATCATCTATGTTAAAAGGTGTGCCTAAAACAACACCATCACTCGTGTTGTATTCAGTGACATAATGAACATCACTATCCAAAATCAAAGAAAGGAAAGTACCGCCTTCTATAGATAAACTACGGATAA
>MPNI01000024.1 GCA_002238945.1 Proteobacteria bacterium bin106
GCCTAACCCTAATGAAGATGAAAGTGAAGTAGCAGAAGAGAAGCAAGTAACCAACAACCAGCCTCAGCAGCAGGAAGAAAAAGACGACGATAAGAATAGAGAGAATTTTTATAACATAAGAGATACCAGTGAAGATGATGTGAGAGCCCGCGATTTTGGTTGTAACTAATGCAATAGCGAGCTCATATTTTGTTTAATAACGCAATGATATCAGGAGGTTAAGATGGATATTCAAAGTAAAAAAATGATTAGAAATAGGTTATGTGTTTTAACGGTT
Source organism: Proteobacteria bacterium bin106 (assembly GCA_002238945.1). Lineage (GTDB taxonomy): Bacteria > Bdellovibrionota_B > Oligoflexia > Oligoflexales > Bin106 > Bin106. The sequence goes on from MPNI01000024.1 coordinate 278, forward strand.
ATAATGGGATGCTTAACCATACTCATACTGCCTATGTCATGTCGCCCAGATACAGACACTACGCCAAATCCCAATAACTCGAACTTGAAATTTTATGATACTCCCAGTAATAAAAGAATTCAACCACGCCGTGTACCAATAGATAATAATCCAGGACGGCTGTACTATTCTCGAATATTTAAATGCAATAACACAAAAAATATAGAACCTGTTCGAGAAATCGTAACAGATGTTGAAATCAATGAGGTTTCTCGTGCTCAGCATTTTGCAGATAATGGACTGAACAAGCACTATCAGTACCTAGATTGCCTTTTATGGTATCATAGCAAAGAGACACTTCCTTATGCTCAACGTAATTGTGGTTATAAGTTTTTTTGTAGTGTGGATATAAGAGATCGAAATGACTGTAAAGTGAAACTCAAAAGAGCTATTGATGAAATCACAGCAAAAGATAATATATCAACCGGTTACCTTCTAGGTAGCCCATCTGATTCAAATCATCCTAACCATCCTGTTCAAAAAGTCTGCACAACTTTATACCCAAGGCCTGACCTCACTAATGGGCAGAAATAATTCGAAAGATACTTTTTTGACATTATTTTTTCGATAAAGTTTTCGCGTGCATACCTAGTATTTTATATGTTGATCTTTAGTATTAGGTATGCTATTATCTCTCCGTGTTGTTAGTCTCTAGCTCTAGAGGCACTCTTTAGAGGTTAGGCTACCAGCTATGAAAAGACAGATTGATAAGTGCAATATAAACAAGAACAAGCATGCTATGTATAGTACAAAAATAGATGAATATGTATTTCATCAATAAAATTGTGCGTTAACAAGATATCTTGACTATATTATGCTCTCAATAAGGGCTGAAGAATTTAAAATATTAAAACAAATGCATTTTAAAATTTCAATATTCATAATATCGTAATTTATTTTAAAATTACACTACAAAAGGACAAAATAACCATGAAATATGCTAAGCTCACTCGTGATTTTTATAAAACGACAATATGCTCACTCTTCTTTTTTGTCGTTACCATGGCGATACTGCCCGGTGATTTATATGCTCAAGCTAACTCACGTCTTACATACATTCCAGATGATTGGGCTGGTGGTTCATCATGCAGCATCAAAAGTATTAATAAAAATATTAGAATTACTAGCGTTAGCTTTGAAGCCGGCCCTTATGCGACGACAATTTTTGGTCAACAGCCTACGTACTCTCAACATTCAACAAATGCTTTAAGATTTACAAAACTAAAAGAATACGAAAGATTTGGGGCAGTTTTTAGTTTCAACAGAGGTGGTGCACCGGTTCCAGGAGCTCATGAAAGTTATACATTTGATTTCGACGATATTGCTCCATTTATTGTCTCTGAGGGAGTTGTTTACCGAACTAAGAGAACTACTGTAAATGGTGTCCGTGTGCCAGATGCTCCACTAAGGATTGAACCTGGATATATACCTGAAGTTCCTGAGTTAAATGAATTCACTGACAAAGTCATGTTTCTTAACGGATTAGCAGCAAAACATAACTATAGAGCAGGGCATAGTTTGTGGCTTCCAGATGGTACATTTACAAATTGGAGATATTCTAAAATCCCAATAGATTCCGCTTTTATACTTTTTGAACCAGTTTGCTTAGTTCATTATTTTCCTGTTGATCCAAGCCAAGTACGAAGTGATGGCCGAGTCTTACTCGACAAACGTTGGGTACAAGGACATAAAGATTCTAATAATAGATGGAGATTTATATTTGTGGTGGCAGAACCAGAAGGACCAAAAACACCTGCTGATTTCTATCGATGAAATCAATAAAAATGCGATAGTACCAAATTTTCAAGAGAAAAAGTGTTTAAGATGCTTTTTCTCTTGATTTTTGGTTATTGGTCCTCCCCAAAATAGCCAGCCTGTATTTGTGAATTCTTTTCTCGATCAGGAGCAACAAGGATACAAGCTTGTTTCTTAGATCTGAAGTTTCGCAAGAAAATCATCAATCCAATCTCTCAATCTCTGACTACATAAGGGACTGAGAGATTTTTCTGCTTTTTTTTGCAAAAAAAAAACAGTTCATGTCATTTGTAGGTAAAATGCATAGTCAATTTTATTCTTTCATGCTTAATCATAGACGTGTATAAGCCCTACTTAACACCGTCATAAACCAAAAGGATCAAATATGTATGTTGATATAGTTCCCAATCATGGATCAGATAAAAAATGGTACTTATCTGTCGTTCGTTGAGATACAGGCAAATAATGATAAATGATCATACCCAATAATAGTAGAAGCAACTTGAACAGAAAACCTAGCCAGTAGATTTTTACCTTAATAATTAAAAATCATTGTATTATCAATGAGTTATGTTCAATATCGCCACAAATTTTGCAAAACTTCAGTTAGATATGCCTCTTTTCATAGCAGGTTAACCTCGTTTTCTAGGGGCTTGAGGCATATTTTTCTTCTTTCCTTTATAGCTAAGAAGAAGATAGATTTCATCTGTCTTTATTACTCCATCTAAAGTAGATTTTTTGTATGCTGTTAAAACGTTCAATGCTTTCAGCATTTTATGATGCTAGTAGAAGTAGAAATTTTTAATTCTTCTGCAATATCACGAATAGACTGTTTCGAATAAAAGTTTGAAACATTTTGACCACAAATGGAGTGGTTTTTAGGTGCGATGAAACATCGTGTTGGTTCATAAGGTTGAAAGGTTTTTTACATTTGTTGCACAGGTAACGCTATACTCCTCGTACATGGCCGTTTTTGACAATCTTTTTGTCATCACAATGAGGGGCAAAATTATCTGCAGTATTCTATCCTGCTTTTTGTTTGTTCATTTCTAGGTGTCTCGATTTGGCAATAGATTAACTTTTTAAATTTTTTGAGCTGTTTTTGAGAAATTGAGGCAACTCATAAATCTATAAAAAACCTCATCGTGATCTATTTTGCAGACAATAACAAAGAATTCAGGCATAATAGCTTATATATCACTACTTGATGATAATAGGGTCAATCATTTTTAAATGTATAGATAAAAAGTTGTTGATGACATAAATATTATGGTGGGTTGCTTGAAGAGTTGTGATTTTTTTACATAGGTTTAGTTGTGTGAGTTGAGAAACTGTGAGATGTCGGCATAAAGTTTTGCAGGTTGTTCTGCTAAGAGCAAATGACCACATTGCGGATAAAGGATAAGGGTGGTGTGTGGGATTAATCGATGGAGTGTATCGGCTGCTTGTGGGTAGATGATTCGATCGTCTTCGCCGTGGATGATGAGTGTGGGCATTGCGATATGATTATGGTGTATGGATTTATAAGAAGCTTGTTGAAAGGCTGAACGCTGATAAGTTAGCTGTTGGCTATCTTCTGTGCTAGCGCTTAAACGTTTCACTTCTTTATGAAGAGTCTGTGTTGCGTGAGGATGTTTTTTTAGGAATCTTTGTGAGAAGTATTTTTCAAGATGATGCCATAGTGGGGCGTAGGGGTTATGGAATGTCTTACCTGTGAGTGGTGAGAAGTAGCCGCTGCTTGGAAGAGTGGAAATGAGAACGAGCTGTGAGATGTGTCTGGTTGAAATGTTGTGAAGGTGTGATGCTAGACATTGTGCTATGAGTCCTCCCATGGAGAAACCAATCACTGCACTGTGGGTAATGCCAAGATGTTTCCAGAGACAGAGGATATCTTTAGTGTGTTGTTCGAAGCCGAAAGGTTGGTTTGCCTTTGAGAGTCCGCTGCCACGATTATCGAATAGCAAAACATTGTAGCCAGTCATGGCGAGTTTTTTTTGCCATAGGCGAAAATCTTTATGGCTACGTGAATAGCCACAGATGAATGTGATGGTGCGGAGATGATCTGGATGGTCCATCCAGGAGTAGTGTAGGGTACCGAGATCATCAGTAAGAGAACTATTCTGGCTGCGGAATGTTGTCATAATCCGATATGCTTTCTATGAAGATGATGATGTGCGATGGGTATAGGATTCATTAACATGCCAATATAATAGATCTTTTTTGATAGTGGCCTCATTTAGGGGTTTAAGCGATTATTTTTTTTTTGAAAAATATAGCATCTCAAATCGAATGTCGCTATATTTGGTGTAGTGACATTCTCTTTTACACTATGTTGAGTGACGCGGATGCTTATAACACAATGTTGGTAGTGATTGCTCGTTATGATGATTAGTTATGATGATTAGCTATGATGATTAGCTATGATGATTAGCTATGATGATTAGCTATGATGATTAGCTATGATGGTTCTGTTGATAGTGGCGGTGTGTTATGGGTGTCACTGGGGTATGAAGTATGAGGGCTAAATATGAAGTGTACGTACTCCAGGGTGCGAAACAACACGGTATAGCAAAGTACACATACACAACAATGCACATACAACAATGCACATACAACAATGCACATACAACGATGCAACGATACAACAATACAAAGAACTCTGTGAGACATAGGAAGCAGGTAGCAATAAGCACGAGTCAATCAGTGCTAAAAAGATGAAACTATGATTTTTGCCAGGGACTAGTATTGTATGTTGTATATATTTTGTTATCTCTGTTGATCATGGCAGCAGGTTGTTATTGAGGATGGCAAGATACATAAAGAGATAGAAGCAAGACACAGAAAAAAATAGCTGTTTTTGGTTAATACTTCAAACACGTTTACATCATCAAAGGGAATTATCATGAATTTAGATCCATCGGCTATGCCCTCTTTAGCTGAGACGCCTAACTCTGTTCATTCGAGTGCATCTTTTTCCACTGAACCGTTGGGTAATCTTGATGAAGGCCAGATGCGGGTGCGTAAGCGTGATGGTTCTATAGAGCCGGTGGATGTGATTAAGATCACCAAAAAAGTGGCTCGTTGTGGTGCTGGACTCGAACATATCAATCCTTACTTGATTGCCAGTAAGGCAATCAGTGGTATTTATGATGGTGTAACTACGACAGAACTAGACACTTTGCTGATGCAAACAGCTGCTATGTTGATTGGTGAGGAGCCGGAATATTCCAAGTTAGCTGCACGACTTTTGATTGATTTTATTGATGATGAGATTATGCAGTTGGGTATTTGTTATTTCTCTGATTCTATAAGTGTGGCTTGTAAAGTGGGTTTGGTGAGTGAGAAAACCAACGAGTTTGTTCAAGCCAATGCAGCGGTATTGAATGAAGTGATCATGGAGAATCGTTGTGATTTTTTTGAGTATTTTGGCTTAAAAACCATTTATGATCGTTACTTATTACGTCATCCTACATCGCGTCTTTCTTTGGAATCATCGCAATTCTTTTTTATGCGTGTAGCCTGTGGTTTAGCAGAGAACTTGGAAGAGGCTTGTGAGTTTTATCGATTGATATCGTCTTTTGCTTATATGCCTTCTACACCGACACTTTTCAATTCTGGCACCAATCACGCTCAGATGTCTTCGTGCTATTTGTTGGACTCGCCACAGGATTCTTTAGAGAGTATTTATAAGCGTTATTCGGATATTGCCATGTTATCTAAGTTTGCTGGTGGCATTGGCTTATCTTTTTCACGAGTACGTTCTCGCGATAGTCTTATTCGTAGCACGAACGGTAAGAGTCATGGAATTATCCCTTTTATCAAAACCTTAGATTCTTCGGTAGCGGCAGTTAATCAGGGTGGAAAACGTAAGGGTGCAGCGTGTGTGTATCTTGAGACCTGGCATGCAGATATATTGGATTTTCTTGAGATACGCGATAATACCGGTGATGAGTCTATGCGTGCGCATAATCTCAATTTTGCTAACTGGGTGCCGGATTTATTTATGAAACGGGTGGCTGAAGATAGTAAGTGGTCATTGTTTGATCCTAAGGATGTAGCAGATCTTATGGATCTTTATGGTGAAGCTTTTGAGAAAGCGTATCTTGCTTATGAGAAGCGTGGCTTGGCTAAGCGGACTCTTCCAGCTCGCCAAATTTACTCTAAGATGATGCGTACTCTTGCTCAAACCGGTAATGGTTGGATGACTTTTAAGGATGCAGCTAATCTTAAAGGCAATCAGACCGGCAAGGGGCATAACACCATTCATTTGTCGAATTTGTGCACTGAGATTGTGGAAGTAACCAGTGATAAAGAAACTGCGGTTTGCAATTTAGGTTCTTTGAATTTGTCTCGTTATGTGAAGCATCGCTCTCGTGGTTTTGACTTTGTTAAGCTTGGAGAGTGTGTTCGTTTAGCTATTAAGTATTTAGATCGTGTGGTGGATATCAATTACTATCCTATTCCATCTTCTTCTGTATCCAATAAGCGTTGGCGTCCTGTTGGTTTGGGGGTGATGGGTCTTCAAGATGTTTTTTTCAAGTTGAGGTTGCCTTTTGATAGTGAGAAGGCGCGGACTTTATCGAGAAATATTACAGAACATGTGTATTTTCATGCGTTATCGGCATCTTGTGAATTGGCTCGTAAGCTGGGTGCTCATGAGGGTTTTGAAGACACCAGAGCGAGTCAAGGGGACCTGCAATTTGATTTGTGGGGCGTAAAGCCTAAAGACAGTGAGCGTTGGGATGTTTTGAAGGAAAACATTAAAAAATATGGCTTGCGTAACTCTTTAACTGTAGCTGTTGCTCCCACTGCTACAATTGCTTCCATTACCGGGGTGTATGAGTGTATTGAGCCTCAGGTATCGAATCTGTTTAAACGCGAGACTCTTTCAGGAGAGTTTGTACAAATCAATACGTATCTTGTCAGAGAGTTACGTAAGCTTGGTTTATGGACCAAGTCCATGAAACAGGCTATTAAGGCACAAAATGGCTCTATTCAGCACATTAAAGAGGTACCAGATTATATCAAACAGATTTATCGCACAGCCTGGGAGATCCCACAAAAGTCTTTGATTGAAATGGCTGCAGATCGTGGTGCTTTTATCGATCAGAGTCAATCATTGAATTTGTTTATGGAAAATCCTACGATTGGCAAATTATCTTCGATGTATATTTATGCGTGGCGATGTGGTTTGAAAACCACATATTATTTACGTTCTCGTGGTGCCACTCAAATTCGTAAAACCACCATTGATACTACCGGTGTTCAACAAGGTGCTACATCTAAGAGCAGTGGTAATGCTATGGGCTCAGACAGTGACCAGGTTAGTTGTTCGTTAGAAAACCCTGACACATGTGAAGCATGTACTTGAGGATTGTTATACAAGTCATGACATGGTGATGTGATCACGGTGACGCTGGCTTTTTTACGGTAGTTTGTTTTAGATGACTTATTCTAGATGAGCCGTACGCAGCATCAGACTATTTATATAGATTTATATAGAGCAAAGTAGCTGTTGTTATGTGTGTTTATACAGTGCGCACAGTAAAATAGACTCAGATGCATCTGAGTCTATTTTTGTTTCGGTTTTCTTCTCTTTTAAAAAAGAGCGTTACGGGTGTTTGAAGTGTGCGTTATGATTCAGCTTTTTGCTGTGTTGTTCTGCTGCGTGGTTTTGCTGTCGTTTTTAGTCGTTTTGGGTTGTGGTGTTTGTGTTGTCTCTGTCGGAGGAGTTTTTTGTGGTTTTACACTGGCCCCTGCCTTGTTTTTAGGGGTAGGATGACTGAGAGAGAAGTGTTCTAATATTTTGTTAGCAAGTAATGTAAATACTTCAGGGTTTTGTTTGAAGAAGTCTTTGACTCCATCTCGTCCCTGTCCCATCATCTTATCGCCATAAGAAAACCATGAGCCACTCTTTTTCACAAAATCGAGTTTTACAGCTAAATCAAGAAGACTGGATGCTGTGGATATGCCTTCGTTAAACATGATATCAAATTCAGATTCTTTGAAAGGAGCAGCGAGTTTATTTTTGACAACCTTCACTCGCACACGATTACCGATGATTTGATCGCTTTTTTTAATGGATGCAATGCGACGGATATCGAGTCTTACCGAAGCATAAAATTTGAGTGCATTACCGCCAGTTGTGGTTTCTGGATTGCCGAACATGACACCTATTTTCATGCGGAGTTGGTTGATAAAGATCACGGTAACGTTTTGTTGAGAGACAACGCTGGTTAGCTTGCGTAAAGCTTGAGACATGAGACGTGCTTGCAATCCTACATGTTTATCGCCCATATCACCTTCAATTTCTGCTTTAGGTGTGAGAGCAGCTACGGAGTCAACGACGATCAAATCCACCGAGCCACTTTTAACGAGAAGCTCAACGATCTCAAGGGCCTGCTCTCCAGTATCAGGCTGTGAAACCAAGAGATTATCAACATCCACTCCTATGCGACGTGCATAGTTCACGTCGAGGGCATGTTCAGCATCGATAAAGGCACATATACCATTGACATTTTGAGAGTTAGCGATGGCATGAAGAGCAAGAGTGGTTTTACCACTGGATTCAGGACCATATATTTCCACTATGCGACCACGAGGCAAACCGCCGGTGCCTAAGGCAACATCTAGAGCTAAAGAGCCAGTGGGTATAACCTCTATAGCTGTTGCTTGTACTTCTCCTAGCTTAATGATAGTGCCCTTGCCAAACTGCTTTTCAATAGAACTCACAGCTAAATCGAGTTGTTGTTTCTTGGTTTTTTCTTCTGTTTTTTTCTGCATTACCTTTACCTCATGTGTTTTTATTGTGTCCACATTGTGTCCACGTTATGTTTGTATGTTTCATCTTGTTTACTGTTATATGCTGTTACGATGAGCGGTTTTTTTGATATCTTGATACTTTCTAATATATACATTTTCCATAAATACACTAGAAATATATAAGCTTCGCGTTATAAGCATACATACTACTAATCTGTATAGTTCTTATTTTGCTATCTGCTACTTGCTACCTGCAGTGTTTTCAAACGTCAAACAGTTCTTACTTCAACAGCATGTTCTCCTTTTATCCCCTTTTATCCCCTTTTACTTCTACTGCTACTTTTACGGACTCTTCACCTATGGCGGCTGGAAGTCTACTGCGATAGCAAATGTTAGCATGATAAAACGAAAAAAGAAGGCATATTCTCTCGTGGAGGAAAGATTATTTTTTTGCATTGATTTCCGACAGATGTGCTGGAAGAAAGGTGTGTGTTGGTTGTGGGTGGAGAGACAATGGAACTCAATCATATTTTTATTGTAGCTATACGTGGTTCAGCTTCGGATATTCTTGTCAAAGTCGGGCAAGTGCCGAAGTATCGACGTGGTGGCGATATCGTAGGATTGCAAGGAGCGAGTCCCATAACCCGTGAGCAGATGGATCAGTGGGTTGCTGAGATGTTGCCTGATTTCTTAAAACCTATTTACCAAGAAACAGGAGATGTGGATTTTGCTTTTGAAAACCAAATTGGTACGCGATTTCGGGTGAATGTGTTTCGGCAAAAAGGCGTTCAAGGTTTTGTGGCTCGGGTGGTAGATAGCTATGTACGAACCATTGAAGAGTTGCAGTTGCCATTGGCTGTGAGCAAAATAGCGGAATTCAAGAGAGGTATTGTATTTGTTACGGGAACTGTGGGTTCTGGTAAGTCCACAACTCTTGCAGCTATCGTGGAACAAATCAACGAAACGTATCCTTATCATATTATCACTGTGGAAGATCCTATTGAGTATGTTTATGAAGATAGAAATTCCATTATCAATCAGCGTGAGGTGGGAAGAGATACACGCTCTTTTCAAACAGCTGTTAAGAGTGCCTTAAGACAAAACCCAGATGTTTTAGTGGTAGGAGAGTTGCGTGATCGAGAGACTATGAGAACAGCTCTTATGGCTGCTGAAACAGGTATCTTAGTGATGTCTACTTTGCACACTATGGATGTTGTTCAAACCATGACCAGGATTTTATCTTTTTTTCCTCCTGATGATCATAGCGTTATCATCGCTCAGCTTTCTCGAACTTTAAGAATGTGTGTGTGTCAGCGTCTTCTTCCCACTCGTGATGGTAAATCACGGGTGGTGTCAGCTGAAGTGATGGTGGTGAATTCTCGTATTCGTGAGATCATCAGCAAAGGAAATCAATTTCATGAGATTATGGAAGTGATCAAAACCAGTCAAGATTACTATGGCATGCAAACCTTTGATCAGTCACTTCTTGATCTTTATCAAAAAAAGATCATTTCTCAAAAAGTAGCCATGGCCAATGCTTCTTCAAGAAGCGATTTAGCCTCAGCCATACGTGGTATGTCAAGTTAGGGAGTTGATAGATAGCTGGGCTTGAGAGAGTACGTTGGTGTTTTTGTATCTGACACCATTTTTTTATAATCTATAAGTTGTGTGAGTGTGTGGACTGAGTGATTTCTGTGCTTGCAAGCGTGTGAAAGAACTTTTGATCTTTGCGAATGTTTTGAATGAGTTGAGGTATATGATGTCCTCTGCAAGCATGAATACCTTTGAGTTTTTGGCCATTTTGGAGATACTTGCTACCGAAGCTAGCTCCGCATAGGTAGGTGATGAGTGCAAAGGTTTGGGCTGGCTCTGGGAGAATAGTGTGTTTTTTGATAAGAATGTCTTGGTTGATGATATGTTGCATCCATGCGGCTGCAGTTTGGATGCTATCTACAGCAGAGGCTCTGGTTTTGATGAGTGAGAGTCCGCAACCTCCAAGCATATACCAAGGTTTTTTAACCACCACTTGATGTTTACGTATGCAGTAATGGCTGGCTTGTTGAAAATCTTTTTTATGAAAAGCCATGAGGCCAAACTCCGGTGATTTTGGCTGTAAAATATTCCAGGGCTTGTTAAACATATGCAGTTGCCATGATGGCTGTGTCCAAAGTCTGCCTTGGGAGAGATTCTGGACTATGGCTCCAAGAAAAGCTGCTTGAATCTGTTCGGTTTGAAAGCGTTGAAACAAGGGACCATAATGCTTCCAAGTTTCTTGTTTAGACAAAGGGGGATCTTGGGTGATATGAGCTAATACCGAAAAGGGGCGGATGATGAGTTGAGAGCTGAGTACAAAACAAGAGATAATGAAGGTGATCATACATAATGGCGCCATAAAATAGTGCCATACACGAAACCATATATGAAACCATATATGAAACCATATATGAAATAAGCTACGCTGTGTTTTGGCTTTTGTGCTTGCAGTATTTGCTGTTTTTTTCTTGGCTGATTTTCTAGCTCGCTTGTGAAATTTTGTGCGTTTAGCCATGATAAAATGCGTTTCTTTGCTTTTGATATGAGAAGGTCTTTATTCAAAGATGCCATGTTGTGGCTATGCAGTAGGAAACGCTATCATAAGGAGCTATCATAAGGAGCTATCATAAGGAGCTATCATAAGGAGCCAAGTATAAGATGGCAGGCTTAGTATATAGAAAGGCATACCAAGAGCATATGAATCTATACAGTTTCTACTCACACAACTACTCACAATAGGTTACGGATCATTGTCTCGAAAAGATAAGCTTAAGAAAACGGTATAATTTTCCTAAGGTCTTGGTTTTCGCTTCTCTCCAGTGTAGCCAAGAGATGGCTATCACAATTAAGGAAGTGAGTAGTCCCATATAGAGATCATCGAGGCTTGCAAGAGGCTTAAGATCTGATGAGATTCTTTCAAGGTATGGTTCTTTGAGCTCTTTGCTGGTTAGTCGCCATAGGCTAATCACTACAGCTGATAGTGTGGTGGAGGTTATGAAGTAGCCAGCGGTGAAACCACGTTTAGTGAAGCCAGCATAGGCAGCTAACATGGGTAGTAGCAAGCATCCTGCAGAGTAGCTGCCAAAGGTTTTCCATACATTTTTGATGGTTCCTGGAGATTGGAAGGGACTTTCTTCAGAAAACAGCCAAGCAAGAACAATGGCTAGTAAGGCAAAGAGGATGAAATGGATACGATAGGAGTTTAAAAAACGGTGTTTTTTGTTACCGATGACATCGTAACTCATGGTAGAAGAGGCCATAAAGAGGTAGCTATCTATGGTGGAAAGGATCGTAGCAAAGATGCCTGCTAAGAAAAATCCTTTCACTCCAACAGGTAATAGTTCCACTCCATAGTAAAGGTAGGCTTGAGAGCTATGTATATTGGCATTTGCAAGAGTAGCTGCTGCATACATGGCTCCAGCGGTGGTTGCTAGATCAAAAACCATCCAAATAAGAGTTGAGACCAAAATACCTTTTTGGGCCACTTTAGGTTCTTTAGCAGCAAAAGCACGGTGATAAAAATTCGGATCCACCAGTGTGGATAAGGCGATAAACCCCCATACCAGTAACGCAGAAATGGAATGTCCTCCTGTGATGGTAAAGTGGCTTTCGGGGAGGTTTTCTTGTAGAAAATTTAAGCCACCGTAGGTGATTATTGAAAAAATCCACACACACATCACAGCTGTCACCATGACAGAAAATTGGACAATATCACTGAGGACAATGCTACGAAAGCCGCCAATAAAGCTATATCCTATAATAATCACCACACCTATGATGGTGCCGTTGATAACACCCGTCTGAAACAGAGCATCCAAAAACAGTCCAATGGATAAGGCGTAGGTGGTGGGAATAACATTGAAGATATTGAAGATGGCAGCGATTTTTTCAGCTTTTGTACCAAAATACTTTTTGACAACTTCAGGCAAGGTCACATAAGAGTGCCCTTTGAGTTTTGGGATAATCCAAAAAGCAAAAATCAGATAGCTAGCATACCAAAACACCCCCTGGGTGACGAAATTGAATATGCCATGATTATAAGAGATTTCTGTTACCCCAAGGATGCCTCCATACCATGTAGCAACAAGGGTGGCTACAAAGAAAGGCAGGGTGAGGCGTCTGCCATCAAGGAGGATATCGATGATGGTTCGTTCTGTGGGTGTTTGACGTGATCGTCCATAAATCACCACAGCATAGGTAAATAAGAGGATGACAAAAAATATCACATAATCAGGCCACCCAAGGGAGTGAGCAATAGGGGGGGGAGGCATGTTCTATCTCAAAGAGGATGAAATCGTTGTGCTAACGAGACTCTGACTTTTTGATAGAAGCTTAGCTCACAAGGTGGTGACATACCAGTATTATTCTTTGTTAAAAGTATGATCAGGCATATCTAAGAGTGTTTAGGTTTTTTGTGGTGACTGAGGTGCTGCTTTAGGGGATTTTTTGGAATTTGCTGGTTTGTTATCTGGATCTGGTACTTCGGATGTTTGAGAGGTTTTTTTGTTGAAAGATTGGATGATCCATTGCTCAAAGGTAGCGCCAGGATTTTTGAGGTGATCTTGGTGTAATGTGACTGTAGAGAGGCCTTCAGCTTGGGTGATGATTTTGAGGGCGTATTCATAAGGTTGAAGGGTTTTTTCTAGGAAGTCATATACATCGCTAAGATCTTTGTTGCATAAGCTGCGGATATAGCTGTAAGCGTCTTCTTCGATAGTTAATCGGATATGGTGTTTTTCATAGAAGTTATCGATGTAGGGAGTGATAGCTTTTTTGAGAGGTGCGTTGTCATAGAGGGTGGCTGTAAGGGTTTTGAGGTGTTTTTGAGGTGAAGTGATCAGTTCTGGTGTGACTTGTAATGAGCGTATAGGTGATGAAGGCAGTTCAAAGATAAAATGCTTGAGGGCTCGATCGAGGATAGTTACCAAGGAGCGGGCTCCGGTATTTTCTTTTAAAGCTAAGCTTGCCACAGTACGTAGTGCTTCATCATCGAAGGTGAGTTGTATGTCATAGGCAGCAAAAGAGCGTTGAAATTGATGAATGATGCTGCCGTGTGAGGCTTTGAGAATATGGAAAAGATCATCTTTTGAAAGAGGATGACATGCCACACGAACTGGCATGCGTCCAATAAATTCTGGTTCAAAGCCAAATTCCACAAGATCTTTTGTGATCACTTCTGTGAAGAAATGATGAGCAGAGGATGGCTCTTGCTGAGAGTCTTGAGAACTATCTTGCAAACGACGGTGTTCCATAAAGCCGATGGCTTTTGCTGATAAGCGTTTGGAGATGATATTTTCCAGATCACTGAATGCACCGGAGAGGATAAACAGAATATGCCGTGTATTCACCACTTTCGGTTTAGGCTTTCCTCCTGATGATTGTATATCCATGAGAGCTTGTATTTGTGAGGCAGGATCATGGCCAGAACGAAGATCAATTTCGGTTTCTTCGAGCATTTTTAAGAGTCCTAGCTGTACGCCACGACCTGAAATATCTTTGCTGTTTCCTGTGGGAGAATAAGAAGTGGCGAGCTTATCGGCTTCATCAATATAGATGATGCCATGTTCAGCACGTTGAATATCACCACCAGCTTGGTTAACAAGGTCTCTGACTAGGTCTTCTACATTGCCGCCCATGTATCCGGTTTCGGAATACTTGGTTGCATCGGCTTTCACAAAAGGAACATCGATCATCTTGGCAATTTGCCGCACCATATATGTTTTCCCCACTCCTGTGGGGCCAATGAGCAGGAGGTTTTGTTTGGAGTACTCATAATCTTTCTTTTCTTCTTGGTCTAGAGAATGAAAGTATTTGAGTTGATTGTAGTGATTACAAATGGCAATAGCTAACGTTTTCTTGGCTTCATTCTGTCCGATAACGTAGCTATCGAGGCGATGCTTAAGTTCTTTGGGGGTTTTGTTAAATTGCAGGATGTTTTCGTGAGTAGGGAGTTCTTTTTTAGGAGGTGTGTCTGAATCTGTAGGTTTGGGCTTGGCTTTGTTTTTTTTATCATCTCCAATAGGATGGGAAAGGATATGGATATTTTGTCCAAAACGTTCATTGAGCAAACGTTCCAGCTCATTTTGCACTTCTTTGGGGTTGTTAAAATCGATATTACTCATGATAAAGTATGCCTTATAGGATAAGAGAGGAATGGATGCTAGAAGTACTATCTTACAATGTTTGTCATGATGTATTTGTCATGATGTAACCCTTGTTTGTCCTTTTGTGTATCACAAAGGTCTCATAAGCGTGTGATCTTTGTTAGGCTTTGTCAATATTCTTTCGTTGATTATCTTTGTTGTGAATACCTGATCTCAGATCAGGGTGATGTATAAAGAGAAAAGATACCTGTAGGTAAGAGTAGTGGGTAAGAGTAGCAAAGAGAATAACGAGTTCATCTCTTAACTCTTCGTTGATCACATCATATAATGTAGCTCTTTGTAAGCAGATAGTGTGGATATGGTAGATATGACTTAAGAGAGCTTTTGGCTTGCTATGCTCATGTGTGATGAGAGCTCGTTTTTAAAATGGCCCATTAAAATGGCTAGCAAGATGAAGGATAAAAAAATCGTTAATAAGTAAGTGTGTGATCGTAGGTTGGATAGTTTATTGAATGGGTAGAATACGTTTTTATGGAATCTTTAAGAGATAAAATGACACGTGCTCTTGAGGCGGCTTTTTTGGGAGCTGAAATGTCTTTAGTGGACCAGTTTGGTGATGGTGTTCATTGGAGAGTTGTGATCAAGGCTCGAGAATTTCAAGGCATGTCGCTATTAGAACAACACAGGAGCGTTTATGCAGCTCTTGGTACAGAGATCAGCTCACAAATCCATGCTTTATCCATAGAAACCCATGAGTTGCCTTCCAATTGATTTTTGCTAAGATGGGCAGCTTACTTCTTAGCTTATTTCTTAGCTTATTTTTTAGCTAGGAACTCTCCTTTGCTTTAAAGGCTAAGTTAAAAGAGTAATCTTGGATACTTTGGCATTGATCCTCTTCGGGTACTTGTTGGATCTTATCTGCTTCTGCTTGGCTTACGCAGCAACGTTTAAAGGCAACGGTGGTGCCTTTGTTGATGAGCTGTTTGGTGGCAAATGATGGTAAAGAGACAGCTTCTTTTTTGCGAGTAGCGTGAAGGACTTTACGTTCTGCTTTGACTATTCGGCCTTTATTAGGCGTTTTTACGGAAGCTTCAAGAATATAGCATGATTGAGAGGCTTCTTTTTTGTTTATACAGAAACGAAAATGTGTCATGGAATGATGAGGATCGAGATACTTGGTTAGAGTTTCTGTGCGCGCTGGTTGATTGCAAAAAAAGAGGGTGTTAGATTCGTTTTGAGCTTCATCACCATTTTCTGCCGTGGCATCCTCGCTGTCAAATCCGAATTCTGTTGGGCTTACTTCTTGAGAAGTGGTGTCTTTGTCGCAACCCGAAGTGGATGTATAACATAACGATGTTAGTACAAGAGTCCAGCTTAGCGATTTCATCGTAGAAGCAGAAAAGGTCACTAAAGATTCTCCTCGTTAAGCTATGCAAAGGGTGGTAGGCAGTAGGTTATATGTTATGTCTGAGTATGTACTTTCAGGTATTCTCGAGTATCAGTCTTCCATTCAAGGTTATGGCTATAAGACTGTCTTTTGTGTAGAAATCTATACAACTCTCCTTTACTCAACGGTTTTTAGAGGGGCAAACTTGAGACAGTGGATATTTTTTTAAGTTTTTTTCAAAAGGGATGATTTATGAAGCATCAGCCTGTTTGTATTCTTGCTTCTTCAAACGCTCATAAGCTTAAAGAGTTGAAGATGATCTTTTCTTTGTTAGAAAGACGTTGGGATGTGATAACAGCTCAGGATATTTTGGGCTTTTATGATCCTCCTTTAGAAGATCATAAAGATTATTGGACAAACAGCTTGTTGAAGGTCACAGCATTGCAAGATGCTTTAAAAGAGCAGCAGGAAAGGCTTCAAACTGTTTTGGCAACATATACGCCTAAAGGATCTTCATCTCGTTATGTTGTGTTAGCTGATGATTCGGGCTTGGAAGTGGAGGCTTTGGCAGGAAATCCTGGGGTTTATTCAGCCAGATATGCTGGAGATCATGCCAGTGATGAAGAGAATATGGAGAAATTGCTCAAGGCTATGCATCACATGCCAGCAGCACATCTTAGATGTGCTCGTATGGTGAGTGTTGTTACGTTATGGGATGGAGACGTATATAGGCAGAGTAGAGGGGTACTTAGTGGGTTAATAGCTTCGCAAACTCGCTATAGTACAACGAGCAAAGATCAGAAAGCTTTCGGTTACGATCCTTTGTTTATTCCATTGCCCCATGAAGCCATAAAAGAATCTCATGGTGGATTCACTCAGGAATGGCTTGCGCGCAAAACTCTTGGCCAAATCTGTGTTGAAGAAAAGAATCAACTCTCTCATCGTTACAGAGCTCTTAAGCAGTTATTTGCTTTATGACTCAGTTTATTTCATAAGCCTTTATAAACCTTCATAAAACTTACCTAATGAGTTACATATGAAAGTAGTTTAAGTGGGCAAGCTCAGTTGTTTTCTTCTTTGAGCATACGTCTGAGAACTTTGCCAACGTTGCTTTTAGGGAGTTCGTCACGGAATTCAATGTATTTGGGGATTTTGTAGCCGGTTAAATTCTTTTTGCAATGCTTTAAAACCTCTTCTTCAGTTATGGCTGAATCTTTTTTGACACAGAAAATCTTTACCACTTCGCCAGATTTTTCATCAGCCACACCCACTGCAGCACAATCTAAGATAGCTGGGTGATGAACCACAACCTCTTCAATTTCATTGGGATAGACATTGAAACCGCTCACAAGGATCATGTCTTTTTTGCGGTCCACAATATAGACAAAGCCGTTTTCATCGAGCTTGCCAATATCTCCTGTTTTAAAGAAATCATCTTTTGTCATGACTTCAGCGGTGGATTCAGGTTTTTGCCAGTAACCTTTCATCACTTGTGGGCCTTTGATGCAAATTTCACCCACCTCACCGATCTTCAGTGAGGTGCCTTTATCATCTTTAATAACCACTTCTGTGGAACTTATTGGCAGTCCCACACTGCCATTGAAGCTAGCAGCATTCATGGGATTGATACAAGCTGCTGGTGAGGTTTCGGTGAGGCCATAGGCTTGAGTGAGTACTTTTCCTGTGACTTTTTGCCAATGATCTGCCACAGGTCCTTTGAGGGCCATACCTCCAGCTAATCCCAGTTTAAGATGGGAAAAATCCAAGCTTTTAAACTGTGGATGATTAAGCAGAGCATTGAACAAAGTATTCACCCCTGTAATGGAGGTAAATGAATGTTTTTTGAGTTCTTTGATAAATCCAGGAATATCTCTGGGGTTGGTAATAAGGATATTTTCTCCGCCATAGGCTAGAAAGATCATACAGTTAGCTGTAAGAGAGAAAATATGATAGAGGGGTAAAGCGGTGATGATTTTTTCTTGTCCTTCCACCAAAAGAGGTGAGATCCATAGGATGGATTGCACCACATTGGCCACAATGTTTTCATGGGTAAGGATAGCTCCTTTTGATAAACCCGTGGTACCACCCGTGTATTGTAGAAAGGCATGATCTTGATAATCTAATGTCACTTCATCATAATCTTCCATGGCTCCTTTAGCTAAAACAGCTTTGAAGGTATGAGGGCTTGGAAGGTGGTAGGCAGGAATCATCTTTTTGACATATTTGATAACAAAATTAACAATCAATTGTTTAGGCAATGGAAAGAGATCACCAATTTCTGTGACAATAATATGTTTGATCTGAGTTTTAGGCAGAGCTTTTTCTAGGGTATGAGCGAAATTTTTTAGAATAACAATGGTTTCAGCTCCACTGTCTTTGAGTTGATGCTCGAGTTCTCTAGGAGTGTAAAGAGGGTTGACATTGACAATGGTGGCTCCTGCTTGCAAAGCTCCAAATAAGGCCACTGGATACTGAAGAAGGTTAGGGCACATAATCGCTACCCGATCACCTTTTTTTACATGGAGTACATGTTGCAGATAAGAAGCAAATTGATTGGCATACATCTTCAATTCACCGTAATTGATGGTGACTCCCATATTGGTGAATGCTGGATAAGAAGAGAATTTCTCACAAGATTTCCTAAAAATATCTACCAAGGAGCTGTATTCACTGTAATCAGCAAGAGCAGGTATTCCCTCTTGGTAGCTTTGGATCCACGGAAATTCTTGGCTCATAGTATTCTCCTCATCGTCAAGTGGTGGAAGGACTCAGCAAAATTGGGGGATCAAGGTAAGATGTTAGCAGTGTTGGTGTCAGTATAATCACACAGTTTATTTTTTCCTATAGATAGTTATATATCCATAAAAACATATATAAAGATATATGCTTTGATTTGTTTTTTATCAGAGACACTATCTACAGAATCTACAGACGCTATCCACACGGATATGGTGTTGGCAGGTTTGATATCTAAAAAATATATGTTTTTTTTTTTTTTTTTAACAAAAAAAACTATAAAAAAAATCTACAGACGCTATCAACACGGATATGGTGTGGGAAGGTTTAATATAAAAAAAATAAAAAAATAGATAAAAAGACCGGTCACGATCAAGACGGTGATACTATGCACTGAAGTCGGATATATTAACTCATACCTTTGCAGTGATTGCAAGAATGTTTTTAAATGTGTGAGCTGTGCAGAATGTGTCAAGATATATTATGAGGTTCTTATTAGCTTTGTCTATCAAGGGAGATCAAGAGGTTTTTCATGACAGCTATACGTGACTGCTATGTTTTTTGTCATATAGGGGAGGAATAGAGCGGTTCAAAAATACCGAGTTGTTTATTTTTATACACGCTTCCAGCCGGAAATGCTTGACCATTAATGGCTACATATACGCCACTATGGAGGCATTGTACAAAGGCAATGGCTGTACCGATATTGAATAACACATCGTTTTTTTCAGCGAAATAAGGAAGCATGGCTCCGGTGAAGATTATGGTTTTGCACAGAGACTCTTCTGTGAGGTGAGCTTTGATATACTCTGCACTTTGAGTCATGGTATCGGTACCATGGGTGATGATGATTTGAGAGGCAGGACAATGTGTTACTTTGTCTGAAATAAGGTTTCGATCCTTGTCTTCTAAGAGTGTGCTATCCACAAGCATCAAAGTTTCCACTTGAATATCAAGACGACATCTTGCAATGGTGAGACAGTCTTCCACATGAGTTCGACCAAAGGATGGTTCCCCACTGATAACATCATAAATTTTATCCATGGTGCCACCGGTGACAAATATTTGAATCAAGACATAATCTCCAATGAAGTGTATTCAGTGAAAATAGATGCCCAAGCAGATATGTCTATAACTGATAGAATCAGTGTTGTTTACGGATGCTTGGCAGAATCTTTGTTATTTTTAGACGTAGAAGGGGAGCTCTTTACAGCATTTTTATTTTTCTTATCTGCTTGTGGCTGCTGATTTTTTTTTGTTGTTATTGCAGTTGCAGATGCAGCTTGTTCTTTAAGGTAAACATCGGTTTGACGTAACCATTCTTCAAGAAATTCAATCATGATATCGCCACGTTCAAGATTCAATTGCTTGAGTCTTTCATTCATACGCTCTCTGAGCTCAAGGCTACAGTGAAAGCGAAATTCCACAGACTTAGCAGCTTGATCTTTGGCAGAAGCTCCAGCACGTTTGGGTGTTGTATCTTTTTGAGAACTCTTTTGAGTTTGGGTGCTGGATTTCTTAGCCTTAGAAGAAGCTTTTGGAGCTGCAGGTGTAGTCGCTACGACAGGTGTCGTTGCTATAGGGTTGGTTTGTGTTGATGGTTTAGTTGCAGTTTGACTTTGAGATGGCGTGTTCATAGTAAAATCCTTCATCGAATCAATATGTCATTTCGGTTAATATCAGTGTCTTAGTTATCCATGTATTCATATTTCGGTTATCCATATTTCAGTTGCATATCAGTATCATATAATTCAGACAATATTTCACAACATCAAATGTTATGAAGATGTGTCTTCATAGCTAGTTTTCAAAGCTAGTTTTCAAAGCGAGTTTCCCCAAAAAGTGAAACGAACAAGCAAGGATAGTGTGTTTCAGTGTCGCTAGACCTTTACATGTATGGCAGTGTGAGTGGATATATTATGTGTAGGGTTGCATGTGAGTATCACACGTAGGCATCATTATAAGGATAAGGATTTTGCCTTGTTTTTCAAGACTTATGAGCATCAGTACTCATCCGTATTACTCATCCGTATTACTCATCCGTCAGTAGTACTATGGTATGGGCATGCTTGATGTGATGATGTAGCGATAGCCTATATGTGGTGCGTGTTGGTGTTATGATCCTTATGTGTATGCTATGAAAATCCGTGAGGCCTTTCCTCGCTGGATGAAGATTATAGCCGAAAGGATTGTTTAAATCAATGAGAATGTCTTTTTTTTACGATAGTTTATATTTATTGGAGTTGTTACCTTCGTTTCTTTGGATAGCCGGTGAGTGGTGCTTGTGTTTGAGTGTTTTTGGCAGAGATGGGTGTTGAAAGTGATGTTGAACATAATAATAACCTTGTTTAAGGCAGTGAGCTATCCTTTTACCTTGTTGGTGAAGATGGTTCAGAGGGTGATGCGCTTTTTGGGTTTTGTCACATGGTTTAAGGCAGCTTTTTTTGTATTGATACTGGTGTTTTTTTTAGGGATGTTTTTTGATTCGCCATATATTCACCGTGTTGTTGAAGGACTGATTAACAAGGTTTCAGAAGATGTACAGCTAGTGGATATCCGTTTCAATAAGCTGCAACTGAGTTTAATACCCCTTAAAGCAGAGTTGTTTCATCTGGAAGTGTCTGATAGTGAGAGTGGTGAGTCATTGGTGGTGGCTAATCATGTGGTTATGAATGTATCGTTTATTTCTTTGCTCTTAGGGCAATTTCGTTTGTCTAATGTGGTTTGTGAAGAGGTGTTGGTGCATCACAGTGAGTTGATGGATTTTATTCAATCACCACGTCTTAAGCAGTGGCGGAGTACTTCGAAAGCTTTACAAAAACCTCTTGAGAAGCTTGGACTCGCACAGTTACAGGATGCTGATTCTGGGGGTTATGTTTTTTCAGCTGAAAAGATGGTGCAAAGATTGATAATTCGTCATGGACGTTTTGATCAGAAAGCATGGCAGATAGAGGGTTTTGATTTTGCTGCACGTGGTTTTGAAGTGGATTTGGATTTTGATGGTTTGGATCGTGGCAGTGGTTTTATGGAGCTTGATGGATTGCGTGTCCAAAATCGTATCTATAGTTACATTGAAGAGGGGCGGTTGGATGTGGACGTGAGCTGGGAGGATGGCAAGTTCCGCTTTCGTCAGGTGGATTTTCAATCACGTAATGTCCTTTTTAAAGGCTCTATTTTGCAGGCTTCAGAGCAGATATTGAGTGGGGATTTTCAGGTTCAAGGTCAGTTTACAGCCCCGATGTCTCTTTTGGGTCAGTATCTTGGTGCTGCTCATCAAAGCGGTTGGCTTAAAGGTGATGTGACAGGAAAAGTGGCTGTGTCAGATAAGCCTGCGTTAGATCTTCGTGGTGCCATGGTGGTTGAAGATGGTATTTTGGGTGGATTTCAATTACTCAATAGTTCTTTTGATTACATTCTTACTGAGAATCGCTTGGATTTTTCGCAGTTAGTGATTGCCAACAGTTATGGTGGTGATCCGTTAGCTACAGGTAGTGGTTGGATTGATTTCTCTTCTCCAACGCCTTACAGTTTTTCTCTTACACCGCAGTTATTGAGTTTGTCTCACATTTTCCAAATCACCAAGGTGTATGGAGAGAGTGTGGATAGTTTGATATCAGGAGAAGCTTTTCGTATTTATGGCACTATGCAACCTTTTAAACTGTATGCCAGTGGCACCAATACTTTTAAGCAACTGCGTATTGCTCATGTGAAGCCTAGTGATAGTGATGTCTATCCAGATTGTAAACTCCGTTTTGAGTTGCTTTTTGATAGCAAGCATATGGATTTTCGTGAGGCTACAGGGGAGTGCTTTTTTTTGCAGCAAAAAGATAGCGATCCTCTGTCTTTAGATGGCACCATATCGTTTGCTAAACCTGAAATGCACATAGAGGTGGGATTGCAAGCAACACATCTTAAACCTTATCAAGCCTTTACAGGCCTTGATATACGAGGACGTGCTGCGGATATAGATCTTAACATTTATAGAAAAAAGGATGGTGGGATATCTTTAGCATTAGAGGGCAAAGCTGATGAGGTGGCTTTTTCAGGTTTGGATTTAGACAGTGTTAAGTTATCTCTTGAATGGGATATTGCTAAAAAATTACTGTTATGTAAAACCCTTCGTTCTCAGCGTGATAGTCATTCTTCTTTGCAAAAAGATGTACGCAGTTACATGGAATTGAAGCAAGGAAAGTATGATTACGGTAAGGGTTTGGTGAATTTTGCCATTAAAGCAGAGCACATTGCTAGCGAAGATTTTTCTCATTTTATGGACCTTTTAGCTCCAAATAGCGATGTTAGCGCCCAGGATATGGCATGGGACCTTCAAGTGGATATGGCCCTTGAGCGTCCTGATCATTTGCATGTGAGTGGTACGATGAGTGGTAAGGATTTTATAAGGGATGGTCACAAGCTTGCGCGTGGTTTTTTGGGTGATTTTTCTTTAAAAGAAGGCAAGCTTCAATTTCATCATACACGTCTTAAAGTACGTGATTCACTGATCATGAATGTGAGTGGTCGTATAGATTCTCCGAGCTCTTCACTTAAGGATTTATGGGATCCGCAGGCTATGATGGATATCCGCTGGGAGATGCTTGAAAAACCATCATCTCGGGTGGTTTCATCTCCTGTAACAGTTTTTTCGGATCTTCCTTATGTGGGAGGCTACTTTCCATCCACATCTTTTAAAGGGATATTATCGAGTAAGGGCCAAATGAGTGGCTTGTTGGGAGCTCCTTCGGGCAAGGTGGTGTTAAGTGGTAAAGATATAGAGGGTTTATCGGATATATCATCTTTCCATGGTGTGTGGGAGTTACAAGAAGGTTTATCGCGTTATGATATTTCCTTTGGTGAGGCTGAGTTATCACTTACAGGCAATGTGGATGTATTAGAGAAGCGCTATTCTGTATTTCTTAGCGGTAAAAATTTCGATATTTTGCCGTATTTGATGGTAGGTCTATCATCAAAGCACACACTATCTCAGAGTAGGGATTCTCAGAATCGTGTGGTGATGGATGGCCACATGTCTTTGGAGGGCCATTTCGATGGTTCTTTGCGAGGTAAATTGGATATATCTCGATTGGATGTGATATCTGCTGCCATTGCCGGAGCTCGCCAAAGTCCGTGGTTTTTAACTCTTGAAAGTCCTGCTTCCATTGCGGTGGATAATGGGGTGTTAAAGATGACGAAACCCTTGGTGATGAAAAACCAATGGACACGTTTACGACTCGCTTTAGATCCGGTGGAATCGAAGTTAGAGGATGTGAACTTTGCTCTGCTTGGCAAGATGGAATCACGTATTATTAAGGCTTTTTTCCCTAAATTTCGTCAAATCAGTGGTCCTATTCAGTTAGAAGGTTATGTGGGATCTCAGTCTAAGGGCAAGCAAGGATCGCGTTATAAGTTAGCTTTGTCAGCTGACAAAGCTAACCCTCTGACAGTGGGTTATGAGGGGATGTATCCTTTATTTCGTGATGTGACGTTTGAGGCATATATAGATGATAGTGGTTTATATTTAGCGGAGTTGCATGCACGTAAAGGATCAGGGCGTCTTAAGGCTTCGGGAATGATTCCATGGTCTGTGACGGATTCTGCAGGTGCCACAAAACCTGCCAGTGGTATTGATATTGAAATGAAGGGAGGCTTGTTTCGTTTTGATTCGAACTTTTTAGGTCCGGTAGCCACGGTAGTGGATGCTGATCTTTTTTTAAAAAACCAGCCATGGTTGCTTTCAGGACAAGTGGATATTGTTGAGGCTCAATCAAGGCGCAGTTTGAATATTTTTGAAGATTTGTTGATGGTGAATGTGGTGAATTTTGAGCCTGGCTTTGATAGTAGCACAAAAGAGGGATTGTCTTTGGATATCAAAATCCAAGCTGATGAATCTTTGAGAGTGGATAATTACCCTTTATCTTTGGTGGCTGGAGGGGATATTGATGTGAAGGGCAGTTCCAGTCAGCCTATTATCAGTGGTTATGTGGATATTCCTCGAGGCAAAGTGTTTTACAAGCGTGAGTATGAGATCATTGAAGGTTCTTTGCTGTTTGAATATGCTGTGGATTTCAATCCCTTTCTTGAGGCTCGAGCTCAAACTCAGGTGGGAGATTATTTGGTGATTGTGGAAATGCGTGGTTATTTCTCAGATCCTACTTTAGAGTTTTATACAGATCCTCCTACTCGCCAGAGTGGCGAGGCATTATCGCGTTTTGATATTCTCTATCTTATGGCTAATGGCAGATTGCCGGAACGTGATTTGAGTTGGGGCTTGCAACAGGAGGTGTTGCTGAGTGAGGGCTTGAATATTGCTTTTAATATGGTGAATCAGAGAATAGCAGAGGTGATTACTTTGGATGAAAACTCTTTTATTCAAGATTTCAATATTTCCTCTTTTACTTCAGCACGTACCGGAGAGACCCGCTTAAGAGCTGAAGCACCTATTAATACCGGACAAGAGAAACTCGGTATTATTTTACGCTCTGATGTGGAAGCTTTGGGACTGAGAGCTGAGTATGAACTCGATGATAATGTGGCCACTTCTTTGAATTACTTTCGTCTTATTGACCCACAATCACAGGAACGGG
Source organism: Proteobacteria bacterium bin106 (assembly GCA_002238945.1). GTDB lineage: Bacteria > Bdellovibrionota_B > Oligoflexia > Oligoflexales > Bin106 > Bin106. The sequence continues at coordinate 25,672 of MPNI01000024.1, forward strand.
CTAGTATTGGCAATTTTCCCACAGAAAAAGTAGATGCTAGCCTGGGATTACGTTTTCGCTTTTCATTTCCGTAATACCGTGTTGTGATACCTAGGATTTAGGCTGGCTTGTGGATAGAAATAGATGGTTTGTGTGTTTTGAAAGCTCTAAGTAAGGTGTACGATCCATGAACATGATTGCGAGCCATGTAGTAGACATGATACAAGAATCACCACCACAACAACCAGAAGAATCACAGCCCCCCAAATCTTCTTACGGACTAGGTTCTCGTTTGGTGGCGGCAGGTTTTGTGTTGATGATTCTCATAGGAAGTGTGGGGCTTTTGCCATCTGCTGGATCATCGCTTATGAATCACTTTCTTTTCTACGGCTTTTATGGTGGAGCTTTTTTAGTGGCTGTGGGAGGAGGAATGATGCTGTATAGACGTCTCTTGGGTGATGGTAGTGATGAAGTGGAAGTAGAGTCAGAGCTAGAACCAGAAATAAAACCTGAACCATAAAGCAGCCAAAACCTGATAACAGAAACAGGACTATGAGTCATTTATCATGCATTATGTCACACACTTTGATGATGGTAAGATTTGGCTTTCTTTTCAAAAACAGGCAAGAGAGAAAGAAAGAGAGAAAGAAGGAAGAGGAAAAGAAAAAGGAGGAAGCTTACTTCCTCAGGAGTTGTCTGCTGTTTTTTCTCCTAGTCACGAATCCACACATTCTGCTACAAAGCGGTATTACGCAGCAGAGGCACGGCATTATCACAAGTTGGTGATGTATGCGCATAATTGTAAAGAAGTGACTTTGGATGATCAGGTGCGTACCTATCAAGCTGAGTCTTTGGCTAGAAAGGTTGTGCTTGAGCCACGGCCTTATCAGCGTGCTGCCATGGATGCATGGCTAGGTGCAGCTGGTAGGGGATGTGTGGTGCTTCCCACGGGTGCTGGAAAAACCTTATTAGGTTGTATGGTGATGGAGGTGGTACAACGTACCAGCTTAGTGATTGTTCCTACCATTGATTTGGTGAGGCAATGGCAATCACTTATTGAAGAGACTTTTGCTATAAAAGCTGGTGTATGGGGTGGTGGTGAGAAGACCTTGGGTGCCATCACTGTTATGACTTATGATTCTGCTCGGATGGTGATGCCTGAGTATGGATCTCGTTTTGGCCTGGTGATTTTTGATGAATGTCATCATCTTGGTGCTCATTATTATCGCCAGATTGCATCAGCTACCATAGCTCCTTATCGTTTAGGTCTTACGGCTACTTTTGAAAGACTGGATGGTGAGGAGGTGCATATTGAAGAGCTTATTGGGGCGCGAGTGTTTGAGGCAGCTATTGGGGATATGCCTTCTAAAGTGCTTGCACCTTATTCTGTAATCACTCAAGAGGTGGCTTTGAGTGCTGCTGAAAAAGTGCGTTTTCGTCGTTATCGCTCAGAATATCTCCGCTATCTGAGAACATGTGGGGTATCCATGCAAGAGCGTGGTTTTTGGCAAAAATTTTTACTCACAGCCTCTCGAAGTGAGGTGGGTCGTCGGGCTATTCAGGCTTATCGTATCCAAAAAGCCATTGCTTTTAACAGTGAGGGTAAGTTGCGGGCTATTTGGGGGATTTTATGGCGTCATAGAGAAGAAAGGATTTTGATTTTCACTCATGATAATGGTTTAGCTTACCGGATTGGTATCACCTATTTTTTAGCTGTTATCACTCATCACACCAAAGCTTTGGAAAGAAAAAAGATACTGCAGGCTTTTAGGGATGGTCATTTGAACTGTATTGTGACTTCAAAGGTGTTGAATGAGGGAGTGGATGTACCGGAAGCCAGTGTGGGGATAGTGGTTTCAGGTAGTGGTTCTGTGCGCGAGCATGTTCAGAGGTTGGGGCGTATATTGAGGCATCGTCAGGGCAAAAAAGCCAAGCTCTATGAATTGGTCTCATCGGGAACGGGTGAGCATTCCACTAAACAACGTCGCAGGCAACATGATGCTTACCAATGACATGCTTCCTTTCAGTGTGCGTGCTAACGTGGTATCGGTTCAGCTATTAAATGGCTCTTCTGAGGAATTTGTCACTCGTTTTGTGGATCTGGCTCGCTCTTTTGATCACAAACCTTTGTCTGATTTTGTGCAAGCTCTCACTGAATCCATGGATCACAGTTCTGATCCTTGCGCCACATGGATCAGTGGGTTAAAGAGGGTGATGGTGAAATGTTTTGTCTGTTCTGTAACAAAGGTTTCAGCTAGTGAGCGTGAGGCTGTGTTTTATTATGCAGAGCGTATCCGTAAGCAGGAAAAAGATTTTGGCAAGTTTCAACAGGCTATGGCTCAGTATGGTTTAAAAGAGATGAAGAGCTCTGGTGGTGATCATTTAGCAGACATGCGTTTGCAGCTGTATGGTGATGTAGCTCCTTTTCGTCCGTTAGAGTTTAGCGCTGATTTTGATAGCTCACGTTTACTCAAGGCCTATAACTGCAGTGTGATCTTTGAGCTTCTCAGGCAATGTCACTATATACAATTCACCTTTACAGCTGCCTGTTCCGGTGAGCTTTACGGTCATTTGTTGAGTTCTCAGATGCTGGGATTCAGGCCTTATCGTATCCATTGTGCTTGCCATCAAGGGGTGTGGCGTCTTTCTTGGCGAGTGGATAGTGTGGAGATGGCTAAGTCACTTCCTAGCAAAGTGATGAAGCGTTTATGGCAAGAGTTATTACTATCCATTCCATGGTGGCAAGCGGAGTCTTTAGAAGCTTCTTTTGAAGGAAGCGGTGGTTTTAAGCAACAACATTTTAGGTCTCCAAAGAGGGGTATTTTATCACTGCAGGCTCAGCAGTTGAGTTTGTGTGCGGCAGCTAGTGATGTTTTTGATCCTCCCTCTCAGATGGATCAAAAATATGCCTTTTTAATGGATTACGCCTTACTTTACAAAGGCAGTTTTGATTGGTATGTGGAATCCAACCCTCATTGTTTGCGTGAGTATGCAAAGGATACGGATGTGCAGTGGCTGTTTTTTGGTGAAGGGATGATGCGGTGGCGTAATAGTTCATCTCGAACTATTTTGTTAGATATTTTTTTTTCTTGGCAACAGGATTTGTGTTTGGACTGCATATCTTACATTAGGCATGTGAAAATAAATGACGATATCTGTCTCGTTGTGCCTCAGTCATTTATGGAAGGTAAAGCCACGGGACCACAATTGCAGGCTTTTGTTAAAGACGGCGGTCGTGTTCATATTTGTACTTATGCGCTCAAACCCACAGTAGCAGATCTTGATAGGGTGCTTGGTGGTTTAAAATGAAAGAGATTTTAGTCAGCAAAGCTTCTCGTAATAACAGTGAAGGCTGTATGGAAGGAACAAGATGTCATGTCATCGCAACTTTTCATGATGTATTCCAACTGAGGTTAACTAGAGAAAGTACTGGGAATCTAAGCGATATGCTCAGTGCTTAGCATCTTGAAAATGAATATGAATACTGCGTTTTATCAAAGAAGCAAAGTCAGATAATATGTAAACCACATTCATGTTACTATATGTAAGATTTTTATTTCGCAAAAAGCGCGTATTTCTCTCTAAGATATTCAGTGATTTAATCTCATTATTTTTTAAATCAACACTGTTAGGAGCCATAATAATACTGGTTAAAATGGCCACAACCTGGACTTGATTATCTATAGCCGTTAGGCCTTGAAATCTTGATAAAGACTTAAAGGAGATGGGAATTTTTCGTTTTTCTTACGACGATAGAACTGGTCTTGTATGACAAATGTGTTTTTGGGCGTTGCCTTTGTCTTGAGGCTTACTTTTTCTAAGTAGTAGTTCTGAAACCTGTATGCTCAGAGTGCTCCTTGAAGATCTTGTTGATCATAGGGTTATATGAGTGTGTCTTTGTAACTCCAGCTTTGAGATTATCGCAAACAACATAGCGAGCAACTCCACCAAGTGACATTCTTTGTGACATTGGCGTTTAGTTTATATAAAGACCTGAGCTTATAGGACCTCGGATTTTTATTGAATATATATAGAAATTTTCTCTACTGTAAGTATACTGTCTAGCTGAATAAGGTTATACAACTAGCTTTGTACCATTCTTGTTGCGCCTCCTATACTGAGGATTTAAATAACTAGTATGGTTGAGCATATTTAGGTACAATGGCAGGTACAATGGTAAGTATAGTGGTGGGTGATTGCCCAAAAGTCTCATGTTTAAAATGTCAAGAACACGTACTATGATATTCTCAATAGGTTGTGCAGACTTTGAAGAAATTAGGAAAAATCAATATTACTATGTAGATAAAACTGCTCTGATTAAAAAGCTGATTGATGAGGAATATTGGTATTTTCTTTCTCGTCCTAGGCGTTTTGGTAAAAGCCTTCTCGTTAGCACGCTTAAACATTTGTTTGAAGGGAAAAAAACTTATTTAAAGGGCTATACATCGAAGATAAATGGAATTGGTCTAAGAAGCATCCTGTAGTAAGGCTCAGCATGACTGGTCAAAACCATAACCCAGAAAAGATTTCAGAAAATATCATTAATCACATCAAACAGATCGCTAAAATAGCAAACTTAGATCTATCTGAAATCTTAGATGAATCTGCTTTACTAGAATTAAGCAATCTTTTGTTTTCTTTGAAGGAAAAAACCGGTAACAAGGCTGTGGTGCTAGTGGATGAGTACGATACTCCTATTACCGACAAATCAAAGATTCTGAAGAATATATTCACTTTGTCTTTGTTACAGGTATCACCATGTTTACTAAAGATAGTGTTTTTACAGGCCTCAATAATCTTAAAGATATAAGTTTAGTTCCAGATTATGCCACTATTTGTGGTTATACAGACCATGATATTGACACAGTATTTGCTGAAGAAGTAAAAAAACTAGATCGAACAAAGATCAAGCGTTGGTATAACGGGTATAATTGGCTAGGTGAAGAAAAGGTTTACAATCCTTTTTGCATCTTAAACTTGTTTTATGAACAACTTTAAGAATTGGTGGTTTAAAACAGCCACACCTAAATACATTTATGAATATCTTAATACAATAGGCGATCTCAGCATTGAAAAAATAGAAAACTTTTGGATAGACTCTAAAGATATTTCCACATTTGAAATAGATCATTTTATACCACAGGCTTTATTATTTCAATCTGGATATCTTAGTATTGCAAAAGAAAAACGTGTGGGAAGGAAAATTAAATATTTTTTAAAATCACCAAACCTTGAAGTACGTGATGGTGTATATGACTGGTTGTTGAAGTTTTTAACTAACGGAGATGAGAAAAAGGAGAAAGAAGCCATAACACATGGTAAACAGATGCTGAATTTCATCGAAAAACATGACTTTGATGGACTTAAGACTAAAATGCAATCTTTTTTTCTAGCATTCCTTATCAATTAAACAAAAGCGAAGACCATGAAAGTCATTACCATAAACTTATTTATACCATATTTTACACTGCAAGCATCGAATTTGATGCTGAACAGCCACTCATTTCGGTGCAAGTGATATGAAAATTCTATATAAATATATAAAGGTCAGGTTTTTATTATAGAGTTCAAAATGCAACAATCATCTCAAACAATCGATAAAGCTTTACAAAATGCTATTCAGCAAATTAAAGATCGTCGCTATGCTGATAAATGTAAGGATCACGAAGGGTCCGTCAATCTTTTAGGCATAGTGTTTAACAAAGACGAGCGTAATGTTGTTGGAATACGTCATGAGAAGTTCAAATGATACGTTACGGTGTCTTTTTGCACTTTATGCCATCACCGCGCTCAACCATCATCTCAACCTTCTCAAAGTTTCTCATCAAAAATGAAATTATTGTCCAATTTTCTTCTACTATTATTGGGGATATTCAAACAACATAGCGAGCAACTCCCCCAAAGAAGCGAAAAGCTTTTTTGTGGGCTGCAATGAAGTCAGCAATCTTCTGAGTGAAGATAGACTCTGCATACACACATACACATAATAGCTGAAAGGTCAGGGCATCACAAAGAGATGGGTTTTTCTCTTGTTCTTGAAGTCCTTATCATTGATGATGTTGCTCTCTGAGCTTGCGAACCAACACATGCATAGCAGTAGCTTGGTATATCTCATGCTCAATTTCATCCCAATCAAACACATCAAAATCTTTGATTCGATAACTCTCCTGGGTTACAGCCAACTCCTGGCATTGTAGTTCAAACATCTTCCGAACCGTCTTGCGACACACCTTAAGTGCCTCGCAATCCATATAGAGTGGCCTTCCTTTCTCATCTGTAAAATCTCTTTTTGCATCATCATACTCGTTCTTTCTCATCCTATAACTTGCCCTTAACTTAAGTTGTTGAAAAGAACACATATAGAGGATAAAGATGAGCTGGAGTCACGTATTCAGAAACTACATTTTTTTGATAGAAACTCTTACATTACAGATGGTGGCGTAGATTGCAAGCAGACGTGAAGGAAGTTCTGGCTATAAGCAACAATATTTTAGCTCTCCAAAGAGGGATGTTTTATCACTGCAGGCTCAACAGTTGGTTAGTGATGTTATTGATCTTCCTTCTCAGATCTCAGATGAACCAAAAGTACGCCTTACTGTACAAAGGCGGTTTTGATTGGTATGTGGAATCTGACCTTCATTGTTTGCGTAAGTATGCAAAGGATACGGATGTATAGTGGTTGTTTTGTGGTGAAGGGATGATGTGGTGGTGTAATGGTTCATCTCGAGTCATTTTGTTAGATAGTTTTTTTCTTGGTAGCAGGCTTTGTGTTTAGCCTGCATCTCTTACATTAAGCATGTGAAAATGAATGACGATATCTGTCTCGTTGTGCCTCAGTCATTTATGGAAGATAAGGGCACAGGGACGCAACTGCGGGGTTTTATGAAAGAGGGGAGGCGTGTTCACAGTTGCACTTATGCGCTCAAACCCACAGTAGCAGATCTTGATAGGGTGTTTGGTGGTTTAAAATGAAAGAGATATCCGTATACATGCGGTATACATAGTAATGACATGGTAATGACATATGGATGAGAAGGTCTTCGTAGATAGATCCGTCTTGAAAAGTGAGTGAAGAATATGAGAGTATAAGAAAATAGTTAAAAGTTTTTGAAAGGTTTCTTTTTAGGTGTGTTTGAAAGTATGAAAATATAGCTAGTAGCATAAGTCGTAGCATAAAGCTCGTAACACAGAGGGCGTAGCACGTAACATAGGCGGTAGATAGTGGATAGACATTCACCTACCTCAACAGGTGAGATGATATAACGGAGATCTATATGTCCAGACAATCAAAGGTGATGCCTTTGCCCACTCGACGTGCACATCATGAAACACATCATCAGGCAGTTAGTGAGAGGACTAGTGATATAGCCATTGAAAAAGGAGGCAAGAGCTTAAATCCTCAAGAGGAGGGTGGCTCTGAGTATCAAGAGAGTGATAAGAACCAAAAGATACAATACTCGGGACTCAAGTCGGCATCTTCTCATTCAGATAAAGTCCAAGGCCAACAAAAAACTTTGGGAAAACACTATAGTTCTCATAGCCAATTTTCTCAGGTGAAGTTGGATGGTCATGTTCCAGCTAAGGTGCAGAGTTTTTATAATGCTCTTAAGAAGGCTGAAGATAAAAGACTGTTGATTTGTTTGAAGGGTTATCCAGATCCAGATAATATTGCCACATCTATTGCTTTACAATGGATGGGAAATATCTTCAAGATTTCTTCAGACATCATCTATTTTGAAGAGATATCTCATCATGAAAATCGAGCTTTGGTTAAAAAGCTTGATCTTGAGTTGATTCAATACAGTCCTGGTTTTGATGCTTCATCTTATGATTACTATGCGGTGAATGATTCACAAACTCCAGATCTTCCCATTGAGCTTAATGAGAACTGTAAGTTACTCATTTTTGTGGATCATCACAAAACATTAGGGCGTGTTCAAGCGGAACATGTGGATATTCGTGAGAATGCTGGATCTACAGCTTCTATTTATGGTGAGTATCTGATGCATTCTCCGCTGCCTTTTACCGGAAGTAATTCGGAACAAAATCGTGTAGCCACAGCATTAATGCATGGTATTCGTACGGATACAGATAATTTTGTTAATGCTCAACCCATTGATTTTCAAGCAAGTCAATTTTTTGCCAAAAAAATTGATCGTGACTTATTGGCTTTGATCAGCCGTCAATCGATTCCAGCAAAAACCATGGACCTGACTCAAATTGCTTTGCAAAGCAAGGATGTTAAAGAGACATTTTTATTTTCAGGTGTAGGCTATGTGAGAGAAGAAGAGCGTGATGGTATTGGTCAGTGCGCAGACTATCTATTGAATCGTGAAGGTATTGAAACTGTTATTGTTTATGGGATTGTGGGTAATACTTGGATCGATGGATCTTTACGTACGAAATCTCACGTACTTGACCCTGATCGTTGGCTAAAAGATGTCTTTGGTCATGATAAAGAGGGGCAATGGTATGGTGGAGGACGCAAAGATAAAGGTGGTTTTCAGTTGCCTTTAGGTGTTTTTTCTAAGTGCTCTGAAAAAGATATCCTTTGGACTCTTGTTAGTAAAACTCTAGCAGAGTTATTTCACGAAAAGATTGGTTTTAGCAGTAAAAATAAACGTAAAGACGATCACTCATAGTGATGTGCTATGAGTTTTGAAGCTCATATACATTGTGTTTGTGTATGCTTATATGCTATACACAAAAGAATATTTGTATCAAAATGTGATCGCATGTGGCACGTATCCATTTATAAAATACGCTCCTCACTTTCTGTAGTCAGTCTGTAGTCAGTCTGTAGTCAGTTTGTAGTAAGAATGCTGTCAAAGACAAGATCGACTCACCTTTTAAATAGTAAGAAAAAAAAAGAATCACAAGCACATTATAGTCTTAATAATTGGTTCAGTGATACATAGTTAGTCATTTCTTGTTAAGGTTTTGTAAAGTCATAACCTTGAAATCCCGATGTAGAACTGTGTCTTATTTTATATTTGCTGTTTGTTTAAATATGCTCAGTAAGTCAATCAGCTTTTTTTTGAATGATACATGAGATTAAACAAATATAGATTTATATCCAATGACTATAATTTTTTGCACACTATGAAAAAATACTGTTACATTGTCAGCCTTATGTTATTATGTTGCTACGTAATCATCATCCAAGCTTGTAAGCCCCAAAGAGGTGGAGTAGGAATAGGAAAAATATGTGGTGATGATGCAAGACTAGCTAGTGGTGATTTTGATAGTGGTGCTGAAGTGCCTATAAGTGTTTATCGTGGGCTAAGTGTTGGAGCACATCTGACTTGGAAGAACCAAAAAACTAATAGTAATGACCATTCAGCCATCAATTCTTGTACCTCAGTGATTTCTTTGGAAGAAGAAAAAGGAGAGCTCATTGCTTATGTGGGAACAGCTTATCACTGTGTTCGCAACATGGCAGAACAGCATCTGAATAGAGAGGTTGATGAGTATGCCTTTTATCTAAACGTTGATGCAGATGCTGATTGTCAGAGACAAGGAGGCAAGAAAACTCATTTTGTTAGAGTCCCTTTTGAGATAAATAGCTCAGAGTATTTAAAGAGTCTTGTTGCAAAAATCCAAAGAATCAAAAACAAAAACCCATCTATAAATATAGCTCAGCACGATAGATTCTGGTTAGAGAAGAGTCTTGGTTATCCTAATCATGAAGATGAAGAAAAGCTTGAAGATCTAAAAGCCAATTTAAAACTATCAGACGATATAATCCGAGATATCGCTGATTTCAATAAAAGATTTGATCATGAAATTTGTACAACTTCTCCTGTATCAGCAGAAGGTAGTAGAAATGCTAGTTTTGATAATTTTCATCACTATATAAAACAATCAAATTTAAGTAATAATAGTCAAGATCATATATCAAATTCGTGTTTTTTATCAAATGATGTTGTATTTTTTAAAGTTAAAATCGATAAATTTTATCTTAATTCAGAATTTATTTATAAATGTCTTAAGACATCTTATTTAAAAACAGAAAAATCCGAGAATGAAATAGTTCCTCTTTCTTTGAATATGGGAGATCATCCTAATAAGCAATCAGAATGGAGCAAATCTGTTGTATCATTTCACCAAGAAGCACTGCAATCAGATAGTCGTGTACAACAAAATACAGAATCAGAAAATGAAAAGCATCATAGAGATATGTTTAATAGAATTATGAAGAAAAATTTTCGAATTGTAGAAGATACGATTAATCACGGCACACAACATCAAACGGATGACTTTAAAGTAAAAGTACATGAAATAGACGATCATAGCCAAGATTTATATCACTTACGGTTATTGACATTTTATAAGAAAGAAGATCAAGATCCTTATGAGTTTAAAAATTTAAAAATTGCTTATAGCAAAAAACAGTTAGAAGCTGATCGTCATTTCACAAATTTTTTTGGTAAAATTTATAGTATTTTCCACAGACACTGGGGTATATCTTTGGTGCTAGTAGGTCTAAAGGTTAATCCAGGATCTAGTGGTTCATTGATGATCTCTGGAAATGATGTAGATGGATTTGAGATTATGGCAGCTTTTTACTCAAAAGACGGACAAGAATACAGCACCGCTCATGGGCCTATCGATCCAGCTGATTTTATTGGCAGAATGAAGCCTAGGCGCGATATTAGACAACCAAGAAATGACGATAATGATGAAACAATTCCATACTTAAGCACTAGAAGTCCCGAAACACCTTCTAGTCAAAAACCAACCGTTGATGAGGCTGAAAAACGTGACTCAGAGCAGCATAGAACAGGAGATCTAAATTCTAGTACTCAACCAACCGATGGCGATATGGCAGGTGGAACGGAAGACAGACAACCATCAGCAAGTCAGGAGAGTCCAGAAGAAACTGAACAAGAAGATACTAAACAAGAAAAAACTGAACAAGAAGACAAGACTGATTATACGATAAGAGATAGCAGTGGCGATGCAAAAGTGCGTGGGCTTGATGGCTGTTGATAATCGATGAGCTAGCAGGCATGTTGTTTAATAAGGTGATAATGGTGGGAGTTTAGGATGTATACGTATATAAAGGGATTGACAAATAATAAATCTTACATTACGGTCATCATAATGAGGTGTCTAGCTTTGTTGATGCTAGTTGTTTCATGTAGCCAGGAAATAGCAACTATACCATATCCTAACGACTCGGATATGAAGAATGTCAGTGATGATAATAGTGAAAGGACCCAGCCAAGATTTGTACCTCTAGAAAACCTTCCAGGGCTAGCTTACTATTATCGTTATCTTCAATGTAACAGTACAGACAAGATAGAGCCTATTCGAGAAATTGTAACGGATGTGGAGATCAATGAAATTTCTCGTGCACAAATTTTTGCAGACAATGGACTAAATAAAAAGTATCAGTATTTGGATTGCCTTCTTTGGTATCACAATAAGGACGACACTCTTGTTTATGCCCAACGTAATTGTGGTATAAAACATCTTTGTAGCGTTGAGATAAAAAATCAAGACGACTGCAAGGATGCTCTTAGTGATGCCATCGAAAAAATCAAAACGAAACCAAATATATCCATGGGCTACTTAGTTAATAGTCCATCTAATTCAAAAGCTCCTGATCATCCTGTCCAAAAAGTATGTACAACTTTATTTCCTAGGGGTAGTAATAGTGTAGTAGGTAGTAATAGTGTAGTAGGAAGTAATCAAAAAATAATGTATTAAGTATAAGATAAAATCGGCTATGATAGTGCTTGTTTATCATGGAGGTCGACATGACAATAAGTGTAGGAATAGCATAACACATAAAATATTGATTATAAAAAATTGACTAATACAGTAAATGAAGAAGATATTTTTCATTGACTTAAGCGCTTCTGTATTGCCCGTGATTTTACACATACATAGGTGTTTTGATTTATTGAAATCCATAGAACTTTCCTTCTGCTCAATTCTACGGCAAATGATGAGGAATGCAACCATAATTGCTTATATGCTACGGCTTGATTATAACAGAGCTAAAGATAATAATAGTTGTTGCATTTATTTTTTTTTATGCTATGGTAGCTATTGTAGACGGTCTTTTTTGCTAGACACAGACTAGTTGAAAGTTAACTTCTATGGTCATTTTGTAGATAGATAACTGATATTTTATATTTAACTTGTTAAGGTGTTAGTTATTCTTTGTAATCTGAGACTATGTTTGACTATTTGCCATTGATAAAGTAAGACATTAAAGATATATTTTATAATGTCTATGAGTTTAATAATGTTTTCACTGATTAAAAAGGATAAAATTATTATGCAGAATATTATTTTTTTTTGTAGATCTATTAAAAAAATATTGCATCAGCTTTTGTTTTTTTGTGCTATTTTTATGTTATTTCCGAATTTTTTGTATGCTCAACCTGATTGGCGTTACCACACTACTCCTGGGCAATGGGAATATAACAATAACTGCGAAAGAGATATTAATAAAAATATTAAACTTACCGGTGTTCGCTTTGAAGCAGGCCCTTATGCCAATACACTTTTTGGGCGTGAACCGAGATCTGCCAGGGGTTTAAGAGGTGATCAAAAAAAGTTAAAGATAAATTCAGCAAAACTAAGTGAGTATGGTCCTTTTAATGCAGTCTTTAGTGTTGACTGGTATAGAGAGCGCACAGATAAAGGGAACGGAGCTCGGAACGTAGCTAGTTATACATTTGACTTAAGACATATTGCCCCTTTTGTTGTCTCAGATGGGGTTGTCTACCGATCTAAAAGAACCATCAATGTGAATGGTGTGCGTGTGCCAGATTCTATATTAAAAACTAAGCCTGGTAAA
>MPNI01000095.1 GCA_002238945.1 Proteobacteria bacterium bin106
GATAACGATCTAAAACGAGAAAACAACGAAGAAAGCTACTATCTTCTTAAAGATACTGATGGAACATTTGATCTCATGGCTTCTGGTTGTCTTGATGTAGTAAAAGAATCACGTTCTCAGATAGAGGAAATAGCTAACTGTGATCTCATGGCTTTCATACCTGACGCTTTCATGCCTGACAATGAATTGCTTTTAGATGAAAATTTCTCAGAAGTTGTGTAGCTCTGCAGCGGTTGTACCTGTAACTGGCGTAGCTCTGTTAAGTACTACAGCTGGATCATGGGGCAGGTATCTGTACGGGGTATCTAAAAGGGCATTCACAAAGTGGGCTCTGTCTTTGGCTGGCGGAGCTGTGGTTGTAGGCTATTTAGCAGAAAAATTTGCTGCCAGCGAAGGGGTTTTTCTTTCATCAAGCACAGCTGGCAACAATGAAGGGGAAAGCCTAGCTACATCTGGCGGAGAAGAACCGTTAAATTCAGCATCACCTGATCCCAAACCTATACCACCTCCTGTAGTGAGTACGGATACAGAAACACATGCTAGTTACACAGAAGAAGATGAAACACCAATCTTTGAAAGCATGGACGATAAGGCTTTTAAAGCTTTACTCAATAAACACAACATCAAAGCTAAAGACTATCAAAAATTCAAAAATATTTTTACCTACGCGGCTATGAGATCTCTTCATGTTTCCGGAGGGGTTCCTGGTGTAATAAAAATAAATCCATTTCGTTATTATCTTCAACAATTTCGAGATCAAGAAGAGTGGCTACCTCCTCTATCAATGACTCTACAACAGGAGTTACGTGAAGAAGCATATATCTTCGATGCTTTATATTACCTCCTCGCTGATACTCTCAAACTCATAAAAAACGGAGCGCTTGGCCAGTTCCAAGGCCTTAGCCTTGTTGAAGACGGATATGCACTCTATACACGACCATTACTTAAGACTGTTGCTGCACAGCTGCCAAATATTCTAAAGGAAGCATGTGCCTCGCCAGGGCTTAGCCACCTCGAATTCTCTGATTGTTTAGAACTATACAGCCGTAGTTTACTTAAAGATGCGAGTCCTTTCGATAGTGACGCCGGTAGAATCAAAAACTTCCTAAACAACGCTCTTAACCATTTCAAAACAGGCAGCGTCACTGATCCTGCTTGGATGAAACTCACTTTGTACTCTGTGATAACATCTAAAATAGAAGAATAGGAAAGTGCCTACGTTGCTGATACTAAAAGACGTCTATCTATGATGAAGAGATTACATGATAACTTGATGCTGTCCTCTGTCGATAACGCCAGTGCAAGTGAATTCATTCGTAGGGTGAGTCTAACGAGAATACTAGAAAGCTTAGTCACTGACCCATCTCGCTATCTCAAAAACCACCGACAAGAAGCTATCTTCAACGCCAGTATTTATAGCAACCCCAAACTTCAAGAAAAAATGAGTGATCGTTTAATGTATCAAAAGAAGCGTTTAGAATTTTGGGCTAAGGTTCCTTTTTAATTGTTTTATACTTCTTTTTGGAAAAGTTTAGGAAGACCTCAGTGATTAAAGTTCCTGACCTGTGAATTTCATCCAACACACAAATAAATATTGTTGCTAAATCTTTTGTCAGCGAAGAAGATGTTTGATCACAATAGCCTGCTAGCAAAATGACGACAAGTGCTGCCGCTTTATGGTTAGCTGAATCACACTTTTTCTTGGCAATAAATACTCTAGAAAAGATCCTCACCACCAAAAATCAAGGGTAGAGGTGATGGCATAAAGGTGAAGTAGTGGATCTTGTGATTCCACTATTGTAGAAATTTGATTGCTCTTTAGAGACTTTTGATGACCCAGCTAAGGTGGGGCTGTAGAGTGCAAGCTGACATTCATTAAGCATCTACTAGATTACGTCATACACACCACAAACAAGAAGTATCTAGACAGACTAAAAAACGGCTCCTCTTCCGTATATATCAATTAATAATCAATAAATAACAGGACTTGCCGATAAGAGAGTGAGAGTTGATGATAATATAATATATTTTCTACTACTAGTAGAGCATAATAATGAAAAAGTCAATTAAAAAATTCAACACCATAAATCCTTCATTACTCTCATAATTTAATATTTTAAACTCTTAGCTAACTCATCATGACAGATCAACATTGAACCAAACAAAGAAAAGAAAGAGGTATTTAATGAACACAAAAACCAATAACAACATTACTGTGTTACCCCCCCCC
>MPNI01000096.1 GCA_002238945.1 Proteobacteria bacterium bin106
CGAACCACAGTGGCACCATTTTTTAGCTTAGGACATGATATAAACATACTTTACTCCATTTTGATGGCGGTCAAGGTCACAGTCACTGTTGTTTATTATATCATAGAAATTCCAATAAAAAAACTACAGAAAAACACTACAATTTTTTGTATAAAGAGATAATAATCTAACAGCTATCATTATGGTAATGATGGCTTTAAATCACTGATAATTAAAGGAAAAATTACTTTTTGATTCGATAACTACTTCAAATAGAGTAGACGTTTTTGAGTAACATTACATCTTAAATATCAAAGTCAGGAGTAAGCTATGATTATATTTTTAATGCGAGCTGCTCCTCACGATATTCTTAGTTAAATTGATAGTTAGCTGGTAGAAATAAATATTTAAAAAAAGTATTGAATAAATTATCATCAATTGTTATGATAATGTGCCTCGCTACTTCTGGGACACTTTTTTCAGATTTGCCCAGATTACTGTCACAAAAAAGTTACTTAGGATTTGAGACACCATCTTGATATAGATAAGGAAGAAATGTCACTAACAAAGAAAATAAGTCGAGTGGATAGAATCCGTAAGAAAATCATGGCTAACCCATATCCTTTGCTGGATCCTCTTGAGGACAATTTTTTTTGTGCTTATTGGAGAGAGAATGAATATTTGTTAAGGTCCTTCCTTCATGCTGTTATGGCATTTGATCAGGACACAATCATCACAAAGGTTGATTATCTCGACACAAAACAATATGCTGTACCCCTTTCAAAGGAAGGTAAGGTAGGCAAGACTATGTTTCCCGACCTTTTACTTATGGTTCATACCATCAGACATGGTAAAACCGGTAGTATTATTGTTGATCTTGAAGCACAAAGATATATTGATTATAAAATGATAGCAAGACTGCTAGGTTATTCAACCAGGCTTTATCAAGGACAAATTCTTGAGAGCTTACTTGATTATGAAGATGCTTCTCCGGTTCATACTCTTTTGTTATCATCGAAGAAGATTCCTCAATTCGAGCAATATGGATTAGGTAAGGCTTATGCGTATTCGTACAGCATGCGTTGTAATGAGGGTGCCCATGCTATTGTCACCGACAGGTTGAGGACAACGATTATCGATAAGATAAGATTCCAAGAAGCTTTATTAAATTCTTCGAAGATCGATAAGTTATCACATGGTTGGTTGTTTTTATTCTTTCATCCAGTTATTATGCTAGAGGATAGGTATTGGGATTTTTGTGAAGAGGAGGAAATTATGGCAGATGCAGCAGAAAAGGTTTATACCATGTCGCGTAGAGATAGGCTCATCAATGCGGCTAGAGAGTTCAACAATCAGAAATTTTTCTATGATTCTTCAATGCAGTATGCTGAACAGAAGGGTATGATGAAAGGTATAGAACAAGGCATAGAACAAGGTATAGAACAAGGCATAGAACAAGGCATAGAACAAGGTATAGAACAAGGCATAGAACAAGGTATAGAACAAGGTATAGAACAAGGCATAGAACAAGGTAGGGTTAGTAAGCAACGAGAGACTATCCAAAATCTTTTATCTCTTGGTTCAGATATACCTTTTATTTGCCAGGTTACTGGTTTAGAGAATAATGAAGTTGTTCAAATAATCGAAGAAATCAAAACCTCAGAAGGCAAGTAGGCATTTTTATCTCCAAAAAATAGTGAGTCTTTACATAGTATCCATAGCAAGAGAGAAAGCTTCTCGCACGTCTCTAATAGCCTGGGAAGCGTTCATTTTTTGGCCATCACCATCATGTGTGACCTGGTAGATGAATTCTTTAAACAACGATATTGAAATCAAATATCATTGATAGCTATGATAATGTTGCTTGCTGTTCACCTGACTTTGACATTTCAAATTTAGAGCAAAACGTAACATATTGAAACAATAGAACTTTTTTTGCGCACTCTTCTTAAAAACACACACTACAAGTCGATTATTTTTGAGTAAAAAGAATTATATTTTGTAAGGTCTCTTTGAGTATTTTACGCCTAAGGTTTTATAGATTTTTTCTGCCTCTTTCGGAAGTTCCCTTGGTATGCCATAAGAAGTAGCAGACTTTTTCCTACCGTCTCGAACAATGTATGTTTCAACATCTCTTAAAGCATCTAAGATTGTTTCAGGGCTATAAGAAATACCAACGTTCTTGAGCTCTATCTCAGTATACTTAAGTAAGGCATATGCTAAAAAACAAATAA
>MPNI01000097.1 GCA_002238945.1 Proteobacteria bacterium bin106
TAAGGGGCTGTTTGGAGTAGAAACATTAGGTAGATTAGGTAAATGGTGGGCTCAGTTAGGTGTGTTGCAAAGATTTCAGCCAGCGGTATTAACACTTGGCTCTTTTGGTGTTCTTGCTGGTTATTTGGTGAGTAAAAAACAAGAGCATCATGCAGGTGTGTTTTTTTCTAAGGCAGATGCTGGTTCTTCTTCTGAGGGATCACAAGTGCATCAAAATGGTTCAGAAGAACCTCCATTGGATCCTGGTCCAGGGAATGAAAAGCTGGTTCCTTTTGCGCCTCCCTCTTCTGATGAGAGTGCATCTGCAGATAAAATGTTTGGAAGTATGACTCCTAAGGATTGGAAGGAGATGAATGAAGATGCCAAAGAATTTTCTGAAGACTTTAAAAATACAGAGGCTGATGGCTTAGATGATATTCCTGCTTCCGGGGAGTCTTATGAGCAAGGGCAGTTTTCTAGCTTGCTTGCAGTGATGTCTCTAAAAGATGAAGCTTTTCTTGAGTTATTGGATAAAGCTCCTTATAGCGAGGGTCCTGGCAGCGAGAGTCAGAAGCTATGGAGTGCGCGAGCGAATTATTTTGCCCATCTTGCAGTAGATCTCAATGAAGATACTATTAAAAGCATCTTACAGCGAGAAGAATTGCGATTTCTTCAAGGCAAATATCAAAAATGGCAAGAGGTGCTTAATTGGAGCTACCTTCAGTACGTCGCAGCATCTAGGAAGCTCGGTAAGCATTCTTTTGTAGTTTCAGGTGATCATGAATTAGCACATACTCTGTTGTTATATCAGGTCCCTCATAGGCTGTCGGAGATTGTTGATTATGAGCTTTTTGCTGGTGTTTTTACAATGACTCCTGTCACTTCCTCTCACTCCTCTTCAGCTAATCATGCGGATAGTATGAGGGATTTGGCATCTCGTATTGATGCATCTGGTGGTAGAGTAAGAAGTTGGTATGAATACGCAGCATGGGCCAGTAAGCAATTGAACAATGAAGTCATTGTCGCTAGACGTCGCGACGAGGCGCTAAGTTCATTTTATTTGCCGGTATTGCATCATTTAGCTTCTCTCATCGAAGGGAGAGTTTCTCTTATCGAAGAGGCTTTTATCGAAAAGAGGAGTCAATCTCCTTCTTTTGAACAGTTTCGTGAATTAGTGGTCAGTGCTGATAATTGGGAGGAGTACTATAATGCCTTGGACGCTTCCCCTTATGTTGGTGTGGATCCTTTCGATAAACAGTTTGGAAGTGTTGATAGAAATGCGAATTTACTGGAAGCTACCGTGATGGTGAGCGCCTGGGATTTTTTCGAAATGACGGGACAAGATCTCAAGTTGCTATATTGGTCAGAAGATAGCGTCTTTCCACTTGAAGTGGAGGATGGCTTGAACGCTTCTGAGGTGGATTTAAGCGATAGGAATTTCTCTGCTCTTAGTGCTCTCAAAGACAGAAAGCTCAGTGTTGTGTCTAGGTTACAAACAGGGGTCTTGAGAAAGCAGCTTGATGGGGTGGATATATGGAATGCAATAGCTGAACGGGATAAAGTCTTTAACCACTTTGAGGCTTTTTCAAAGTGGTATGTGGAAAGTTATCAAAAAGAGGCACATCTGCGTAATTATAGAAGGGATTTGGTGTCCAGGTTCTATGGAGATAGTCAATTTCGATACATGCTTATTGATTCCATGAAAAAAAAATATAACTTAAAAAGAAAGCGTATTAAAAAAGATATAAGCACTTTGATTTTATTGTTGCAAGCTTGGTTTGATGCTAAGGCATTGGATTAGCGTGTGTTAATATAGATGTTAGAATGGCAATCTGGCAAGAGTTTAAATTTGCAAAAAGGGTGTGATCTTTATAGGAGCTGCTTTATGGAAGGAAAATATAAACTACAAAAACGTGTTACTTGGACTGCTTTGTGGTTAGCTGCCTTGGCTGTTGTGAGTGTGTCTTTTTCAGCGGTAGTGTTTGCAGATGAACGTAAAGATACTTCTGTTTCTGAGACGGTTTCTTCGGATGTGTATTTGCTTCAAGATGAGACAGATCCATCGTTATTTGCTGTGGTGAGCTGTTCTGGTGATTCAAATGTAGATATGTCACTTGAGAGTGCGTGTTTAGATACTATTTCAGAAAGCAGTATT
>MPNI01000098.1 GCA_002238945.1 Proteobacteria bacterium bin106
CAGCAGCTATCTGCTTTGACAACACGGATCGGTTCTTCCTTGTTCACAACCAATCCAACAATGCTCGTAAGATGGTTCCATTCACCATGTCGGGTACAGCTACGGGTTTGCAGATTGAAGGAGAAGTATACTCCATTGCTGGTGGAGGTGGAGGAGGAGGCTCAGGTACTCAAGGAGCCAAGGGTGACAAGGGTGACAAGGGTGATAAAGGGGACACAGGAGCAACAGGGCCGCAAGGACCACAAGGACCAACAGGACCTAGAGGACCTACTGGTGCTCAAGGACCACAAGGACCAGCAGGTCAACAAGGACCTAAGGGAGACAAGGGAGATCCAGGGACAGGTGGAGGTGCTTCTTCTGTTTATCGAGAGACTAATTTAACCGTTTCAGATTCTAATAGCGTCAATAATGCTATAGCTGCTGATGGAGCTACGCATGTTAACTTTGTGCTAAGTCACAATAATTTTACTAGTGGAAGATGGTTCTTAACTATTCCGCTATCTGTTCTTAATGCTCAGGCTAACGGAGTTGCACAGTCTTATTTCTCTGATACAGAGGGCGCTACAAAGATCTTTAATCTTAGTGATTTTGACACAGTAGGTATTAGAGCGACTGTATTCCCAAGTCTAAGTCAATATACCTTTGTTGGAATCACCGGAAGGGTAAGAATCATCAGGGCTTTTTGGAATAACCAGGGTGGACCTACTGGGGCACGAGGACCAGCAGGACCAGCTGGCAGTGTGCCTTTAACAAGGGTATCCAGTGAATCTGCTTATAATGCTATTAGCAGTAAGAGTTCAACGACTATCTATTGGTGGCCAGTGTAATGGGTATAAGATTTGGCAATAGTAATCCTGGTAACAATCTTCGGGTAGGTACGGAGACGGTAGGAGGTATTGCTATAGGTAGTACGGTTGCTTGGAAAAGATCTGCTACTCCTACGGCTACTCTTTATATGGTGGGTGGCGATGCAGATGCTTTATACACCTTAAACACAACCACAGGTGTTGCTACACGTGTAGGATCTACGAGACGATTTGGTGTTAGTGAGACTTCGCCTGGAGGCCTAGCATTTCACAACGGTACCTTATATATGGTTGGTTATGACAATATTGCTTTATACACTTTAAACACAAATAATGGTAGAGCTAGACGAGTAGGATCTGTGATAGCTTTTGGTGTTAGTGGTGAGCGTAGTCCTTTTGGTTTAGCATCTCACAACGGTACCTTATATATGGTGGGTGGCGAGACAGAGGCTTTATATACTTTAAATACAAACACAGGTCGTGCTACTCGCGTAGGATCTGCGACAGCTTTTGGTGTAAATGAGAGGTCTCCGACAGGATTAGCATCTCACAACGGTACCTTATACATGGTTGGTTGGAGCAATGATGCTTTATACACTTTAAATACAAACACAGGTCGTGCTACACGAGTAGGATCTGCGACAGATTTTGGTGTTAGTGAGAATGCGCCTGAAGGCCTATCATCTCACAACGGTACCTTATACATGGTTGGTTCCGGTATAGTTGCTTTATACACTTTAAATACAAACACAGGTCGTGCTACACGAGTAGGATCTGCGACAGATTTTGGTGTTAGTGAGAGCAGTCCCGAAGGTTTAGCTTCTGTCCCTTCTACTTAAAGGAGTCTCTTATGTTATCAGGACTTTTAACAGCTATCTCGGTCCTCTCATCAGGATATACCTTTGCTAAGAGGGTCATGGATGATACTAAAAAGAATAGGCCGGAGGCTTATGCAAAGCTTAAGAAGGTACCAAGGAGTCAGAGACGTGCCTTCTTAGACAGAGAACTTGTTGATCAAGCTAAGAACATAGCTAAGAAGGAAGTACTTCGTGAGTTAAAGGATGAGTACAAAGAAGAGCTGCGTAAGCAGATGTTAAAAGATCTTGAAATAGAGGCACAGGATAAGGCATGGGATAATGTTAAAGATGTCCTTGAAGCCCAGAAGGTTGAGATCTCGCGTCTTAAGAAACTCCGAGAAGACACAGGTATCAGTAAGAAATGAGTAACCTTGTTGCTGACATCTACAAGGAGATTACAGGTAAGAAGCTAACCTCTTTAGCTTTAGGCCTTATCCTTCTTGTGGG
>MPNI01000099.1 GCA_002238945.1 Proteobacteria bacterium bin106
CAGCAGCTATCTGCTTTGACAACACGGATCGGTTCTTCCTTGTTCACAACCAATCCAACAATGCTCGTAAGATGGTTCCATTCACCATGTCGGGTACAGCTACGGGTTTGCAGATTGAAGGAGAAGTGTACTCCATTGCTGGTGGAGGAGGAGGCGGAGGCTCAGGTACTCAAGGGCCTAAGGGAGACAAGGGTGATAAAGGGGACAAGGGAGATAAAGGAGACAAGGGAGACACAGGGGATCGAGGTGCTACAGGGGCAAGAGGGCCTACTGGTGCTCAAGGACCACAAGGAATTCAAGGACCTAAGGGTGATAAGGGTGATCCAGGTACAGGTGGTGGTGCTTCTTCTGTATACCGAGAGACTAATTTAACAGTTTCTAACTCTACTGTTATTAATCTTACCCCTATAGGAAGTGGTGCCACTCATATTAATTTTGTTCTTTCTCATTCGGGAACATCAAGTGGAAGGTGGTTCTTAACTATTCCGGTATCTGTCTTGCAAGGACAAGGCACACCTTCTAGTCAGACTTATTTCTCTGATACAGAGAATGCTAGACAGACCAGTACTTCTGATAATGACACAGTAGGCATAACTGTTACGAAGAACTCAGATGGTCTTCGATATAGATTTGCAGGAAACAACAGCAATGTAAGAATCATCAGGGCTTTTTGGAATAACCAGGGTGGACCTACTGGGGCACAAGGACCAGCTGGTAGTGCACCTTTAACAAGGGTGGCTAATGAAGCTGCTTACAATGCTATTAGTAGTAAGAGCTCAACGACTATCTATTGGTGGCCAGTGTAATGGGTATAAGATTTGGCAATAGTAATCCTGGTAACAATCTCCGCATAGGTACGGAGACGGTAGCAGGTATTGCTATAGGGAGTGAAGTGGCTTGGAGAAGGACTGCTTCTGCTGTGCTTTATATGGTTGGTTATGGTAGGGACATTTTATATACCTTAAACATAACCACTGGTACTGCTACACAAGTAGGAAATTCGTTTGGTTTTGGTGTTAGTGAGAGGGATCCTTCAGGTTTAGCTTTACACAACGGTACTTTGTACATGCTTGGTGCTACTAATAATGCTTTATACACCTTAAACACAAATAATGGTGTTGCTACTCGCGTAGGATCTGCGACAGAATTTGGTGTAAGTGAGCGTTTTCCTTCAGGTTTAGCTTCACACAACGGTAATTTGTACATGGTTGGTACTACTAATGATGTTTTATACACCTTAAACACAACTACTGGTGTTGCTACCCGTGTAGGATCTGAGACAGCTTTCCGTGTAAGCGAGACTTCTCCTCACGGTTTATCCTCACACAATGGCACCTTGTACATGCTTGGTAATACTAATAATGTTTTATACACTTTAAACACAAATAATGGTAGAGCTAGACGAGTAGGGTCTGCGACAGAATTTGGTGTAAGTGAGCGTTTTCCTTCAGGTTTAGCTTCACACAACGGTAATTTGTACATGGTTGGTGAGAGTCGTTCTGCTTTATTTACCTTAAACACAACTACTGGCGTTGCCACCCGTGTAGGATCTGCGACACAATTTGGTGTAGGAGAGAATCGTCCTGCAGGTTTAGCTTCTGTCCCTGGTTAATGTTTTTAGAAGGAGTCTCTTATGTTATCAGGACTTTTAACAGCTATCTCTGTTCTGTCATCAGGATATACCTTTGCTAAGAGGGTCATGGATGATACTAAGAAGAATAGGCCGGAGGCTTATGCAAAGCTTAAGAAGGTACCAAGGAGCCAGAGACGTGCTTTCTTAGACAGAGAACTTGTTGATCAAGCTAAGAACATAGCTAAGAAGGAAGTACTTCGTGAGTTAAAGGATGAGTACAAAGAAGAGCTGCGTAAGCAGATGTTAAAAGATCTTGAAATAGAGGCACAGGATAAGGCATGGGATAATGTTAAAGATGTCCTTGAAGCCCAGAAGGTTGAGATCTCGCGTCTTAAGAAACTCCGAGAAGACACAGGTATCAGTAAGAAATGAGTAACCTTGTTGCTGACATCTACAAGGAGATTACAGGTAAGAAGCTAACCTCTTTAGCTTTAGGCCTTATCCTTCTTGTGGG
>MPNI01000100.1 GCA_002238945.1 Proteobacteria bacterium bin106
ATCTGTAAAAGTAAACATCTTCACAGGCACTAATTTATTTTTTCTATTACCTGTGGTTTCAACATCACCATAACTCACATCAAATAAACTACCACCAGAAGTAAGAACAGGTTGCTGAGTATCATCATCAGCATAAGGAGCACCCGCACCAGGATTACCAGGCCGTCTAACTCTCTTCTTGCGATTACGATTGCCACCACCTTTTGTACCTTTATCAATATTAGACGGCTTTGGCTTACAACGATGAACATCTCGGTCATATATCCGCTGGCTTTTTTCACAAACTGCTTCCGCTATAGATAGGTCATATTGTGCTTTGGTTGCACATGACTTAATGCTCTCAATGAAATAAGGAGTATCTGGTGTCTTAGCACACGCTGCTGTTTTTAGACGTTCCTGACACCTATCCTCTGATGTTTTACCATTCTCATTCCAGACATTATCCCCTGATTTCAACTCACATACCTTCTGCTCAACATTAAGATCTAATGCCATCGTCGTAATTTTCTTATCACCTGCAGAATCATCACTACAACTTAGAAGAAACAGACCCACAATAAATGACCATATCACCACATTCCATCTAAGAACTGTTATGAGCAAGAAAAAAGAGCTCGCTACACTATGCATCATCACTGACCTTTCTATGAATCCTCTCAAACCACTCCTTGACTTACCTGACAAGGTCGTCTTTAGAACTTTTGAGCTATAGCGGCAAAAGAAGGAAAGAACCCTCTTTACGTTATGGCGTATTCATATTCGTCTATTGAGTCATGCTTACTTAGTAAACATTCCAACTCCTTTCAGCAAACAACATACCACCCACACACCACATTAAACAGCCCCTAAACTTAACGTCTAGAGGCTGTCCACAGTTTATTTACTCAAACTTATCTATTCATTATCTATATTTACCGTTATAAAATCACTTAACTACCCTCAGGTTTTAGGATTAGCCGCCTTTGCCACATCAACTCATTTTTTAACTTATGTTTGCAGCTTGATCACATCCCGTTGCTGCACCTTCTACTGTTACGCCAACTTTTTCAACTCAAACTTTAGCTACTATTAACTAAAGTTACAGCATCACCAACATCAGCGTCATATTCTTTAAGTTGGTCTTAATCAGAGTCTGCAGCAGACACTGTGATAGTGGTAGCATCTTCTAATGCAAGCTCCAAAATGTAATAATGATCCATGTTTTGTGGATAACGTCAATCAGTGTCACCCTCCAAATCACTACCACAACCAAGGAGAAATAAAATAGCAATGGGTGGTAAAAACCATACCCATTGCTAACAGAGGCCTTCTTGAGGCTAATAAGAACAAATCACTCAACGATTCCTTCATCACACTCAGACTAAAGACCAATGGAACAAATATTTTTAATTCGACAAGCTTAATCCATCAACTATCTTTTATCTTTTTTCTCTTTATTAGCCGCAATAAGCAAGGTCTTAATCTGATTTTCAAGATCATATTTAGAATCACTATATGTCTTACCTGGTTCTAATAACTCAATAGCTTCACGCTCATTGTCCTCTTCTGATGACTGATATTTGCTTAATAAATATCGCAACCCAGCTCCATGAATAACCTGCCATTGATTATTAAATACTTGACCTCCTGATGAACCATGTCCATACGTAAATTCAAGACCGTAAGCATAGCGAATCTTTAACCGTGTCGCACTAAAACCATCAACATCAAGCATACGTTTTATGGCAGCATACAATGATGCAGGCCCATTAAATCCAAAGAACTCTTTCCAATTAGCTTGAGCTTGAGTTTCTCCTTTTACGAGTCTTACTGGACCCAAAGTAAACTGCTTTAGTGTACCAGAAAGCTTTACTTTCCACGATGCTTTTTCTTCAAGAGAAGCATATGGATAATATTTGTCACCCTTACATATGTCAGCGTCCCTCTTTTTTGCAGGAGCGTCAACCACCCATCTATCATTACTATTGAGCTTTACACATCTACCATCTATAATCTTAAGCGTTAAATTAAACGAAAATTCGCCATCGTCATTGATTTCTATGACCTCTTTCTCCTCCTCTTC
>MPNI01000101.1 GCA_002238945.1 Proteobacteria bacterium bin106
CTTATCCCATAACGTGCCCTTATCTTAAGTGGTTAAAAAGCACACATATAAAGGATAAAAAGGCGCTGTAATCACATACTCAAGAACTACATTTTTTGATAGAAACTTTCACATTACAAGTGGTGGCGTAAAGTGCAATTAATGGGGGAGCAACCTGTAAGAGGATGGGGAGCTTAGGATGGTATTGGACAGATACTATTGAACAATGATTATGAGCTCTGCCTTGATGATATTTATATATAAAATATTCATCAAAAATTAAAATAAAAGATCTCAAAGAGTTAGCTTAACTGATCAATTTGATAATTGAATCATCGTTATGATGGTTAGTTGAAGGCTAAAAATGGAAACTGACAACTACTGATAAGGAAGCATAGAACTTAATTTTTCAAGTATATTATTCTTAGCAATCATCATACTTTCTTAACAACCACCATTTTCTGAATCACTGTCCTTGCATGGAAGAGCAGCCTTTGTTTTATCATTAAGCAATATTTTGTCTTGATTAATACACCATGTGTCTTTTACGCCTGGTGTTTTAACACAACTTCCAAGTACTTTTTTGCTCTCTGCTGTAGCTTTGAAAAATACATTTCCAGCATCTGTATCTGTGGCTGAACCATCAATCTTGGAATATGGCGTTGCTCCATATTTGTATTTATAAGAGTTGTTGTCAGGAAATTGTATATCATTAGGATCAAATTTGGGAGGATCGCTGCTATCGAGCGTAACCGTTCCATATTGATCATTCTCGGTATAATATAACTGCTGCAATGTATACATTGATGATAAACTCGACTGTGCCTCTGCACGTGTCGCATTTACTTTATATTTTTGGTACTTAGGTACAGCCACAGATGACATCACACCAACTATTCCTACAGCAACCATTAGCTCAACAAGTGAGAAACCCTTGATATTATTCATCTTATCCTCTCCTTTAACCCAGATCTAGCATGAGGTCTGGGTCTTACTTGTTCACTAGACAATTGTTCAATGAACAGGCAAATTTGAGAAGAATAGAAAAATTTTAGAGAATTGAATTATAGCTATAAATGAACGATTTTTAGCTATATGATAGAGCATAAAATGATGATGTTAACGGGTTCATTTGAACAGAAAAAAATATTTTTACTGTTACTATTGATCAATGATTATGAGATCTGCTTTGATAATATTTATATATGAAAATATACATCAAAAAATAAAATGAAAAAATCTTAAGGAGTTGGATTGACTGATCAATTTGATAGTTGAATCATCGCCATGATGGTTAGACGAAGGCTTAAGGTGGAAACTGATAACTGACAAGGAAACATAGAACTTTATTTTTCAAGTATATTATTCTTAGTAATCTTCACACTTTCTCAACAACCACCATTATCTAAGTCAATGGCCTTGCATGGATCAACAGCAGCATTTTTATCATTTATCAATACTTTGTCGTGATTAATACACCATTTGTCTTTTACGCCTGCTGATACACAACTTCCAAGTACTTTTTTGCTCTCTGCTGTAGCTTTGAAAAATACATTTCCAGAATTTGGATCTGTGGCTGAACCATCAATCTTGGAATATGGCTCTGCTTTATAATTGTATTTAGAATTGTTGTTAACAGGAAAACTTATTTGATTATTAGGACCTTGAGTAGCTGTAGTACCATCAAATTTCCCATATTGATCATTTTCTGTATAATATAGCTGTTGTAGTGTATACATTGATGATAAACTTGATTGTGCTTCAGCACGTGTCGCATTTACTTTGTATTTCTGGTACTTAGGCACAGCTACAGATGACATCACACCAACTATTCCTACAGCAACCATGAGCTCTACGAGCGAGAAACCTTTGATATTGCTCATCTTATCCTCTCCTTTAACTCAGATCTAGCATGAGATCTGGGTCTTATCTGTTCACTAGACAATTGTCCAATGAACAGGCAAATTCGAGGAGAATAGAAAAATTTTAGAAAACTGAATTACAGCTATAAATGAACGATTTTTAGCCATATGATGGGGCATAGAACGATGATATCAA
>MPNI01000002.1 GCA_002238945.1 Proteobacteria bacterium bin106
TTAAGTAATTCTGTTTGTCATTTTTTATCAAAAAATAGGATTTGCAATGATAGACTCAAGAATTAGATTTAAAGCATACAATCCAAAGCAAGATTCGCTCTTTCCAAATAGAGTAGAAGATTGGGTGCCTGAAAATGACCTTTCTTTTTTTATCTCTAATATCTTAAATGAATTCTACAAAAAAGGTCATCTCAAACCTTTTTATGATAAATTTCAGAATAGAAAGACAGCTGGTAGAGCAGCCTACAGTCCTGTAATGATGTTGGGTATTATATGCTACTCTTATGCTAAGGGCATATTCTCTTCTCGCGAAATAGAAAAGAAACTCCGCCAAGACGGGCCTTTTCGGTATTTATGTGATGGTAACTTCCCGAGTTACAGAACAATTTGTCGGTTT
The DNA here is from genome assembly GCA_002238945.1 of Proteobacteria bacterium bin106. Taxonomy (GTDB): domain Bacteria; phylum Bdellovibrionota_B; class Oligoflexia; order Oligoflexales; family Bin106; genus Bin106. The sequence continues at coordinate 398 of MPNI01000002.1, forward strand.
AGAAAAAATCATCTCAATGATTTTAAAGATTTATTCGTTAACGTGATTAATCATGCAGCTAATGTTTGTAACCTTGATTTTAATGAGATCGGCATTGATGGCACAAAGATAAAAGCTAATGCTAGTAAATTAAAGAATCGTACAAATAGTGAGGAAGATCAGAATAAACCTAAGAAAATAAACAGAACTGACCCTGACAGTAGATTGATGAAGACATCTCAAGAAGGTTTTCAGCAGAGCTATAATGCCCAGATAGCGGTAGATAAAAAAAGTCAATTAATTTTAAGTTGTGAAGTTATACAAAAATTCAATGATCAGGGTGAGCTCATTCCGATGATTGATGAAACTATAAACAATGTTGGCAAAAAGCCAAAGGTTGTTTTGGCTGATGCTGGCTATGCCAACGAACAAGATTTGAAAGAGTTAGAGCGTAGAAACATAGAGGGTTATGTAGCAACTAAGAAGTTTAAACATAAAAAGAATAAGGAAAAAAACAAAAAAATAAAAGTAGAGAATGAAGCCACACGTAGGATGTCGGAACGACTTTCTACACCAGAAGGTAGAAATGAATATCGAAATCGTGCATGGATTGTAGAGACTCCAATAGCCTGGATAAAACGAGGGCGTAGATTTAAGCAATTTTGTATTCGAGGCCTTGAACATGTCAAAGGTGAATGGAATCTGGTGTGTTTAGTGCAGAATTTATATCGTCTTCATTCTTATTTAAAGTCATAAATAGCAAAAACAACTTAAAAAACCATCTTTTTGCAAAAAGATGGTTTTTTTATTGCAATATATAAATTTTTTATAAAATCTTACACTATCTATTAATATAATAATAATATTCTCATCAAAATACGTTCTTATAATTTATTTTTTCTATGATTTTAGAAAAAATTTACTTTTGTGTCACAGACTCTATAAAGACTATCTGATTAGACATATATATAGTAAAACTTATCGACATCTAACAGCAACAGACTACAAAGAGTTTGTGAAAAGTCAAAAAGAAGAGAGTAATCGAGAATTTAATAGCTGTTTGGAAATAGCTAAACTCCACGAAAATAATCCACTTTATTGTTATGAAGAGCATTTAGGACTTAATAATTTAGAGACTAATAAAAAGCTAGTAAGTAGTTATGAACAATTGCTAGAAACACAACACGATGATTCTGGTCTTGTTTTTTACAATGACAACGATGATAAATTACGGCACTTTTCACACATACTTTGTGAACATTCATTGGCGGCTTTAGACGCATCTTTTAAGAAAACTATTTTAAACAATAAAAGTGATAATTGGCAAGGCCTAAATAGCAATACCCAACCTAGTACATGCGAAGTTAATTCTTTCCAAAATTGGAGGTACACACGAGACTATATAAATCATGGAAAGGGTGGCGCTTACGGAGGCGATATAGCATATTTGAGATATGGCAATAAAATTTATATCAATCAGGATATAAACTATAATTATTTAAAAGACTTAACAAATCCTTCTATAAACATGTGTCAATCGATGCATACTACTTTACAAGGAGACCATAATAATATAACCCTAGATGAGATACTTGCTGCGTACACCAAAGCTTCAGAATTACCCTATGATCCTACCATACAAGCATTTGAAGGGAAGTGCTTTTTAGTTACTGCCAGTACAAATAAATCTACCACCTTAAAAAATCTTACAAAACAAAACGAAAAAGAAAAATGCAATGTTAAAAGAGTAGGTGTTGAATATATAAAGCTTCAAGAATTTTTTGGTGGTTTAAAAGCAAATTTTTGTCATATACAAGGTGATCACCAGTATCGTCAGAGCAGAAAAAAACAAATAGAAGACAAATTTATCCATAAGATTAAAGAATCAAGAAGTAGGTTTTCAGAATATAATCCCGGATTAATACGTCTACCTCCTAGTGAAAACGATAGTGAAAAGAGCTATAGTAAAAACGTTAGAAAAAATGTTTATAATGACTTTGAAGGCCCTATTAAATCCATTAAATTAACTCATGTCAATGGATCAAATAAATCCACTTACCTTGCTAGTATTGATGGCGCTAATAGATGTGTAATTAAGTCACTTAATAGATACATCCATAAGACAATACAACCACAAGACCCGCTTTTTTTACGACTAATGATCAACGAAATGCACTTCGAAGAAGACTCTTGTAGTGTAGAGGGAAAGAACTATCTGACTAAACTCAAGGAACTAGAGGCTGATGATGATCCAGAAAATAACAAAAAGAGTGGTGATAACATTGAAATCAAGTATGTTGATTTATGACCATTTGAATTATAGACAATCTTATCTTTGCGTACTACAAAGATCTTTTGTCATGAGTCACATACGAGTTATGCCAAAGATCATGGCGAATTTTTTCTTAAGGGTACCTTCAAACAATATAAGACTCCTTCAACTGTTAATTTACACTTTACACCGCCACCTCATCGAAACCCTCTAAAGAAAATAGGATCAAACGACAACTAAGCTGCTATCTCTTCAAGAAGAACACTTAAAGATGCAAACTGTGTCCTGTGACCACTCAGACACAGCCGTCTATCTAAAGCACTAGCTTGATAAGTCTTTCTTCGTTCTATGCTGGCAAGATTTAGAGATGTGTAAACAGCTAAGAAGTAAGCCTAGCCAAAAATCCTAGACACCAAATCCTTGATTCAATATTGAAAAAATGTTTTTAGTATCAATGGGTTATATCGTTTTTTGTTATGAATTTTGCGAAACTTCCGTATCTCGCATGAATCATCACCAGCTTATATCATTCAAGAATTCTAAAAATGCTCTGTCTCTTTTTATGAAAAATTCAGTGCTTAAAGCTTGAGAGTGATACGATATCAAGATAAGGACACATTTTGATGTTTTATGACACACTTTAAAGCTTTATGATCTAAAGAACTGACACAATAATCCTTAAATGTCTTATAGGGGATTTTGATAAGCTGGGATGATTTTGCGTGTCCTTTGTAACGAGAGAGGTCTTTGAAGTACACGTGCACCATGATTTTGTGATGTGTAATAGCATGTTTAAAGCATCCTATATGTTTTGATTCCTCTGATAGTCTGCTTACATGTTGCTGTTTACACACTGTAAAAGGAAAACCGTAGGTATTGGCTAACAAAGGCACATCAGAGGTTCGTTTTTCTATATAGAGATGAGATGATTGCACATAAATGGTCATATGCATGTAAACCAAAGTCTGTTTTCTTCTCTCCGATGGTGCGGGATTTAAGGCTTGAGTCTTTCTTTTGTTAGCTAAACACAGTGACTTGATAGGACACATTGAGCAATGTGGTTTTTTTATACAAATACTTTGCCCAAGTTCCATGAGTGCTTCGTTAAAACATCCTGGTTGCACGTTAGGGATGATGCTATTCAGATGTGCCTGCAAAGCCGTAGTCAATTGAGAATATTTGAGATCCACTCGAAGATCGTATAAGCGAATCATGACCCGCTTAACATTGCCATCCACCACAGCACATGGCTGCTTAAAACAGATACTTGCTATGGAAGCTGCTGTATAAGGACCGATGCCTTTCCATTGGATCAGTTGTTCGTAAGAGCTAGGGAAAGCTTGCTGATACTTCATAAGTCTTTGGGCATTCTCATGCATCCAACCAAATCTTCTATAATAGCCAAGACCCACAATATATGGCCTGAGATCAGCAGCACTAGCACAGCCAAGTTGTTGGACAGTCGCAAAGCGCTCCATAAAGCGAATATATTTAGGAATGACAGCTTCTATGGTGGTTTGTTGCAGCATAACTTCTGCCACCCAGATAACATAAGGATCTTTAGATTGTTGAAAAAGCGTACGCCAAGGACGCTTTTTACGATGCTGCAAGTGATGATCAAGCAAGAACGCTACAAAACGTTTGTGCTCAAAATCAGGAAATATGATCAAAGCCGTAAATCTCTCAGATATACATTCCTATTCATATAAACCACAAGCAAGAACTAAAAGACAACTTTAACGAAGAAAAGCCTGACAAACACTCATACAAACATCCATATTTATGAAGATGCCTTAGACTTACTGCGTTGTGTTTGCATACTGCGAGATGTGTTTTTCTTCTTGGCTGCACTTGATGGTGATTGCTTCTTCTTTTGAGATGTTTTAGCTGTTTGAGACTTGACTTTACTTTTTGAATGTGTCTGTTTTGATACTGACGTTTTGGCCCGAGAAGTTGCGGTTTTGGCTTGTTTAGACTGAGGCCTAGATTGAAGCTTAGATGGAGTACTTTTAGCAGTCCTTGATGATTGAGCTTTTGGAGGCTTTTGTTTGGCTGGCTTCTGTGTCTTATGTTCTGAAGGGGCAGATGTTTTTTGTGACTGCCTCGAAGTTGTTGTGTTTTCCTTTTCAGGAGATGGGTCTTCTTTTTGAGATGTACCTTTCTCTGATTTTGGCTCTGATTTTGGCTCTGATTTTGGCTCCGGGTAAAGCCAATCATGAATAGGATCTTTCAGACAAGAGGGCCATTTTTCTGTGAAAAAACAGATAGTGCGCTTTTTTTCATCATTGAGATAGTTATCACGCGCATTGTTTGCACACGTTTTTAAAGCACCTAAAGCGGTAACCACAAAAGCTTCCCAAGAGTCTTCGTATTGATGTGTGTTTTCATGCTGCTTGCTATCCTGCTGTTTAGATGCCGGCCCCTGTGATGATTTCATGTATGATGTCCTATGTGTTATATGCTCTTAAAACGGTAAGTGTGAGCCTACGAATATATAAAAGAATGAAATATGAGAAAAGGAGACGTGAATATTTTATGATGTTTTTTGAACTATAAGACCATAACCTACACTCCAATAGTACCATAATATACATTCTAGATAAAATTTTGATAATACTCTTCGTATTTTTTAACAAGAACATATGCTCCAAAGAGATGCACAATGACTATACATTTGCCTAAAAAAAGGAAGGCTTGTGAAAAAAGCTTATGATGATCCTAAGTGGCAGGCTAGCTGTCACTTATTAGCTGAGTTATTTTCCCACAAAGAGTGTATCTATTTAGGAGGTATGGGATCATCAAAGCAGTTGCTTTCCTGTGACTTTGAAGAGTGTTCGTGGCAAGACATACAAGGACTTTCCTATTCTGACATTGTCACACGTTTAGATGATGTAACATCCCATCAAGACAACGCTTTTAAGTCATGTTATGTGGCACTGCTAAGTTATGATGATTTTTCTTTTCTTGACACAATGTCTCCCTCACGACTCTTTAAAATCCATGGTGAAGTGTGTATCGATGATCATTTAGATATAGAACTGAAAGGTAACATTTCCGAAGAAACACGATCTTATATTGATAGATACTGTCAGAATTTTCCTAAAGAAAAGAGACGATTATGGCAGAAAGGCTGTGACCTTTCTGCCAATGACACCACCATAGAATGGGTCAGTCAGAACTCTCAAGAGGATTATTTAAAGTGTGTACGTAACATTCAAAAAGACATTGAAAAAGGCCGTTACTATCAACTCAATTATCTGCGCTATTTTATCCTAAAAAATGTCACGTATTCTTTATCCAAGGTGCATACAAAAAGTAAAGAACATCTTCAAAATGCGAAAAATCTGCATTGGATTATGCAGCGTTTTGCTCGTTTTGGAGAACATATGTCTGCTGTCATAGCTTTACAAGAAGAAGCTGTGGTCTCGTTTTCTCCAGAAAGATTTGTGGATATCGTCCCTTATGGATCCTCACAAGACTTAAAGTATCTTCTGTCCACGTATCCTATTAAAGGTACAGCGCCGAGATATGCCTCGAAACAAAAAGATCGCCTTTCTGCTGAACACTTGAAAGCCTCACTCAAAGACCAAGCCGAACTGAATATGATTGTGGATTTGATGCGCCATGATCTTGCCCAGGTGTGTGAGCGTGGCAGTGTCAACGTATTGAATCCAGGACGTGTTCATGGGTTTCGTTCGGTGTTTCATCGTATGGCGCATATTCAAGGAATTATGGACTCATCTTTGAATATGGATAGATTGTGTCGTACATTGCTACCAGCAGGCTCCATAACCGGAGCTCCCAAAAAAGAAGTGATAGGAGCCATTAGAGAATATGAACAGAAAGGACGCGGCTATTTTATGGGACATATCTGTTGGTTACGCCCAGGAGGGTTTTTGGATTCTTCACTCCTTATCCGCACCCTACATCTCACAACTCACAAAGCAGAATACGCTGCTGGTTCAGGAATTGTCATCCATTCTGTGGCAGAAAAAGAATATGAAGAAGTGAAAGCCAAATCACGTATGTGGACAGATGGAACAGACGACACATAAAACAGTTAATAGAAAGTGGTGGGGCTATCCTGACTCGAACAGGAGACCTCTACGATGTCAACGTAGCGCTCTAACCAACTGAGCTATAGCCCCCCTTCAAAAAACCTTTATATCATAGAAGAAGTGGCATATGTGATCATAACATGCTTATGTACCTTCCTCGATAGTGAGCAACTCATCCACAAAAGCCTGTGCATGAAAAGCTCTTAGATCTGAGGCTTTTTCTCCAATGCCAATGTATTGAATAGCAATATTTTCGCTATGACTAATACCCACGATAGCTCCACCTTTGGCAGTACCATCAAGCTTTGTCACAATAAGTCCACTCAAAGGAAGAATGTCTTTAAAAGCTTTCACCTGTTCTTTAGCATTAGAACCGGTGGTGGCATCGATCACTTGCCAAATCTCATGAGGAGCTTCGGGAATATGTTTTTTGATCACCCGGTTGATTTTAAGCAATTGATCCATCAATTCTTTACGATTATGTAGTCGTCCTGCAGTATCAATAAGCAACACATCCACCTCACGAGCTTTAGCTGCTTCCATACCATTAAAAACCACTGCTGCAGGATCCGATTTGGGTTTATTGCTAATCACATCCACACCAAGACGTTCGCCCCAAATATGCAATTGTTTAATGGCTCCTGCACGAAAAGTATCAGCAGCACATAGCAAAACTTTTTTGTTAGCAGCACAAAATTGTGCTGCTAACTTTCCTGTGGTGGTGGTTTTTCCCACTCCATTCACACCCACAATCAATATAATACGAGGTCCTGATAAAGGTATTGTAGGCTTAGGAGCATCCTGAGAAGTAAGCAAAGAAAGCATACACGTACTGAGATGCTGGGTGATATCAGCAAATGTGAAAGCTTTCGCAGAGCTTTTGTGTTGTTTTTCTAAATAGCTCGTCAGTTTCTCCGTTGTATCTACTCCCAGATCCGCTTGATAAAGAATCTTGCGGATATCTTCTATGGCTTCTACAGAAAAAGGCTGTTCTGATGTCACCATCTTTTTGATCTGAACACTAAGCCGTTCTCGAGAATGTTGCAAAGCCCCTCTTAGCTTACCCAGCCAGTCAGACTCGCTTAATACAGTTACTCTTTCTGTATCTTTAGAAGGCTCCTCTGAAGAGGACGTTTCCGTTTTTGCATCCTCTTCTATGACCTCTTTTGTTTCTGCTGCTGTTTCCTTTTCTAAGAATGGATCATAACTTACTGGTTCTGGAGAATCAGCTGGAAGGGACTTCTCGCTTTCTTGTTCGATCTCATTCATAGCATCGGTGATGCTAGCATGCGAGCGTTTTGTATAAATCAGCACGGCCACAAAAAAGAGCAACAAGATGCCAATAACAACACCAAAGACAATGAGTATGGTGGGATTGTTTATGAATAAATCGATGCCATCAAAAACAGAATTGATATGATTATCCACGGGTTATTCCTCATGTGTGATGGTAGAATCCATGATGTTATCTAAAAAACCTGACAGTCTTCAACTACTTATTCATAACGCCTCTGTCACTACATATTAGCAACAGCTAAGATACTCTTGAATATGTATGCTGACATATATTGATGATGGATTGAATATGTTTCTTTGGGATGATCTCTATTTCTCATAAAAGCGATGGTTGATGAAGTGATGAATGAACACTTTATAAATGCTATGCTTTTTATGATTATAAGATATAACATGCGAACTTAGCTGTATTGGGTATTTGAAAAAATGGTTTTATATCATATGCGTATAGTGTGGCACATTATTATAGTATATTCTCTGATGATTTTAAGTGGAGTGATTATATGGTTTTTGGTATGGGAAACAGCTTTTGCCAACGAAGCTCAAAAATCTTCATCATCTCCAGACGAGGATCTGAGTGACATCATTGCACGTCGCAAGACGTCGCAAAAAATGGGACATTTTGTGGACGTAAGTTTAGGTGTATTAAGTGGTACATATAGCTTAAGTTATACAGGTATCGAAGACGATAAAGACTACCTTATAGAAAAGACTATCCCCATATATTCTTTAGGCTTTGATTACAGTTATCATCTGAATCTATACCGTTCTCTTAACTATTTTGTAGGTACTGGAGTTGTTTTAAACGCAAGTTTCTTGCCTAATAGTGATGAAGTTTATATTCCTTGGTCTTATAATGTGCCATCTTTTATTGGAGGTCTTGCATTGCATCTTGGCACATCTCACAGTATCTGGATTTTTGGAGAATATGCATTACGTCTACTGAAGAATGTTACTTATACAAAAAAAGGCATAAGCTCCTCAGGCAATGCCCCTAACACCACCAGTTCAAAGAGAACAACGGTAGGTTTTGTTGCCCAAGACATGAAATGGGTGATAAAATGGGCGTACTATCTTGATGCATCTATGGCGTTAGTCATATCAGGTATTTGGGGCAAAATAGTCTATAAACCTTACTTACTACTCAAACCAAAAGAAGCACCCTCTTTGAACTTTACTTTTCAGTGGCCTGTCATAGGCAGTCGATTGGGTATCATTTATTATTTCTAAGATGATCTCAAGGTATAGAGTTTGTGCCAAAATTTGCTAAAGCTTAATTTTAATAAAAGCGATCTACATACCCATTAGCTGATGTTTGTTCTCAGAAATAGAACGCTTAACCCACGAAACGAATAGTAGCTGGAAAAATAATATAACTATTTGAATTTATTGAAAAAAATACTTTAACTATGACACAAACACATCATATACATTAAGATAGTTCATGGATTTTTAAAACTTTTGAGCTTTGTTCGATGACTCAAATATATCTCTTCATAAACATGTTGTTAATGATATGCTTTTGCATTATGCTTGCATTAGCAAAATAATCCGTTTAACGTGATAACTAGATCTGCTATATGTGTTATAAACATTGGATAAGTATTATTTCATGTTTTGCGGTCCGCTAAATGTAGCCACGTTTGCAAAGAGAGACAGCAAAAAGAAACAGATAGATACAAATATACAAATAGAGATGCGGACAAAGCGCACAGCAATAACCTACCAGAAAATGTGTCGCATAGCCTGCCTCAAGGACCTGAAAAAAAAGAGTTGAAAAAACCACCACCCATTGTATTCATGAATATCTAGGATGCTTTCCATACAAATATGTACTATGATGAAACCATAGATAAGCATGTATTTGTAAAATAACACCCACAAGTGCGATATAATGATGATGGATTGTGAATGATGCCTAGAAAAATCATAAGAAAACAGGTAGAGTTAACAGATAGAAGTTATAACGATCTAAAAAGATAACAGGATAAAAAAAGTAAAGAAATAAAAAAACATGAACATAAAGTCCATATGTATAAAAATATGATAAAAATGCGATAAGAATATAACAAGAAAATATAATATGTGATAGTTTTAGTGTTAAAGATATGTTAAGAATATGATAACAAGATACTGATGAAACAGAAGCCGATTGTATAGTCTAACAGGTGTGTAAATATGTTTTGGAGGGTTGTCAATGCTAATGAAGAATGAAAGTTCTGCGGGAGCAAGCAGAGGAGTAAACAGAAGAACACCTCGACCGGTATCGGCTAGTAAAGCTGCTGGTGGGTTATCTTCAGGTGTAAAGAGACGAGTAGGACGGCCTAGAAAAACAGAAAGCGCAGCACCTACTAGCATGCGTAAAGTGGGACGACCTAAAAAAACAGAAAGCGCAGCACCTACTGGTAAACGTAGAGTAGGACGACCTAAAAAAACAGAAAGCGCAGCACCTACTGGCAAACGTAAAGTGGGACGACCCAAAAAAACAGAAAGCGCAGCACCTACTGGCAAACGTAGAGTAGGACGACCTAAAAAAACAGAAAGCGCAGCACCTACTGGCAAACGTAGAGTAGGACGACCTAAAAAAACAGAAGCAGCTTTGAAACAAACCACAAGTGCTGCAAAAGCTAAGAAAAAATCTGCTGGAAAAGGAAAAGTAGGACGACCTAAAAAATCCACATCTGCTGTATCCAAGAGTGTGGTTACTAAGAAGTCCAGCGCAGCTAAAAATAAAGCAAGTGTTTTACACACACCTGTAGCCGTCAGTAAAGTGGCACCTAAGACTTTGAAAGTACGCACAAAAACAAATGTGGTTAACATTGTCTCAGAAGCAACAGCGCTGTCACGCAATGATGTTAAGGCGGTCTTTGCAGCTTTAAGTGATCTGATTGCTTATGATTTGGGCAAAAAAGGCCCAGGTGCGTTTTCATTATTAGGTCTTTTGAAATTGACGAGGGTACACAAAAAAGCTACTAAATCAAAAAAGACAACCAATCCTTTTACAGGAGAGCCTATGACTGTAAAAGCGAAGCCTGCACGAAAGCTTGTGAAAGTTCGTCCTTTAAAAACGTTAAAAGATTTTGTGTGATACGGACCTGAATGACTTCATAAGACCTCATAAAAGAACCTCTTCGTTTTCATAGCTGAAGAGGTTCTTTTTTTGTTTCATATTATGGATGATGAGAAATAAACCTACCGCCACTTTCTTGCTTGTATATAAGATGTTCCTCATCTCAGGATCATCAGCTTCTACATCTTCTATTTTTTCTTGCCTAAAAACCCATAAGGGTGTTTGTGGTGATGCTGGTAGAGAATGCTAAGGATATAAGACGATCCTGCTTGGCTAAAGGGATATACTTTTAGATACAGGTATAAAGGAAGCTTTGAAGATATGATATGACCTTTATTCTTGTATTTGAAAGTACACAACCATTCTTGTTCATAAAGACGATAGCGGTGAGTTTTGTGAGATCTAACAAAGTAAAGCTCATAATGAAGGGCATACTTTTCCATGCCATAACGTCCCAAAGCCTTGTGGATAGCTTCTTTACCAGAAAAAGCCAGAGCTCCTAGAAAGTTATACAACGCCTGTGGTTCTCCTTGACTGGCTTGACTGGCTTGACTGGCATGCCTGCAAAGAACTGCCATATCATAGGGGCGTACTATCTCTGAGAGCAAACGCTTAGAGAGACGATCAGAAACATGTCTTTTTTCAATATCAACACCAAAGAAAAGCCCTTGATGAGCCGGGAAGGCGGTAGTTCTTCCAACGATCACTAGATCTTTTTTATAAGTTATACTCACGCAATGGTAAGGGTTTATATACACATATCCATTGTCTAGACGACGCGGTGCATATGGATAGAATAACTCACAAAGCATCCGACGTGATCTCAAAAAATTGTTGCGCCTTTGAGGATGCTTACAAGATTTCAGCCATTGTCTATCTTTGTTACATAACCTAGCAATGGTATCAACAGTAGATAGTTGGTTCTTATTCTTATGAGTATCCTTATGCTTATTGTGCGCATGCTTTGTGATGCTGGATTTTTGAAAATAGAGAGCATACTCTGAGGTGAAAAAAAAGGGAGCTAATGAATCCATCGACATACATCACATATGAGTGAAAATGGGTTAACTGATTTGTATAAAGATATGTTCTCGAAAATAACGCAACTCTTCGATGCTTTCTTTAATATCATCCATTGCTCGGTGTTGACCTTTTTTGGTAGGTAAGCTCAAGTGAGGATACCACCTTTTCGATAGCTCCTTGATGGCTGAAACATCCACCAATCTATAATGCAAATGTTGATCCACCTCAGGCATGTAACGTCTAAGAAAGCGCCTATCCTGCCACACACTGTTACCTGCCAAAGGCAGTGTCGAAGGTTTCGAGTGTTGTCGCAAAAATTCCACCGTCAACACTTCAGCTTCGGCAAGCTTTGTGGTTGATGCCAACACCTTATCCCATAAACCACTTTTTTGATGATGCTTTTGGTTCCAAGAATCCATGTTCTCTAAAACACTCAGCGGCTGATGGATGATCAGCTCAGGTCCTGTGGCCAAAATATTCAGATGTTTATCCGTTATCAATGTGGCCACTTCAATAATAAGATCACGCTGAGGATCCAAACCTGTCATTTCCAGGTCCATCCAGACAATATCAAGTGCAGGGGGTGATTCAGAATTGTGACTGTTAACCAATTTGCGCTTCTTATGTGAGGCGTTGTGGCTGCCGTTGTTTTGAGAGTTCGTACGAAAAGACATATTATTGTGCTTAGGAAAGTGCGAAGGTGGGGAGTCAAAGCTCATCCAAGGCTCCTAGAAAAGTAACGTGTAATTAGCATCATTGCTAAAATAAAGACCATCAGACCATATCGGTACTATCATAGTCTATCCTTGAGATGAGACAACAACAACCTTAGTGCACTACTCTCAAACGGTTTATGTTACTCTTTCTAAGGCTACTATCTCTAATACTATCCAGTACTAACAGAGTTTCTAAACCGTCCTAAATGGTATAAAGAATATAGATGATATCAAGATATAAACACATGGTAAAATACAAAGAATATACAGACACGAAAAAATAGGCAGCATTTTCTAAGTTTTGTAGAAAGTTTTGCTCTTTTTAAACCGTTAACGCTGGGGACAAGAAGATAGAGAGACAGGTAGACAGAAAACCATGCAGAAAGAAAGTACTGTGTTTTTGTGGTCTACCATAATCTTTTGATCATCTCTTAACTGAGAATAGATCACCAAGAGATGGCTATGAGATATATCTTAGAAATATGTAAATGGTAAATATTAAGGATACTAAGGAAAGTAGGGTAGCTATGAAAGCTCAATGCATATGGATAGTGAGAGTATTGGTATTATTGATACTGCTTCCTGTGGGAGCGGGATATGGACAAACAACAGAAAAAAAAGTAACCAAGGATACTGATGCTACAACGTTTATGTTAAAGAGTGACACCACGATCTATACGCTAAATGGAAAGTCTATGACTTTAGAAGAACTCAAGCGTAGCAATCCTAAAGCTATCTATGATCTGGAAACCAAAGTGTATCAAGAGATGTTCAACTTGATGCGACAGCAGTACTTTACAACTTATTTTGAAAAACTAGCCAAAAAGTCTGGCAAGAGTGTCACAGAGGTACAAGACGAATATTTTGCTAAAAAGTTAAAAGAAAATAGCAAGCTCCTTGATCAAAGGGTAGAGGATTTCTTAAAAAATAACTCCAATCATCCAGACCTTGCCTCAAAGAGCAAAAAAGAGCAAAAGAAAATGGTGAGGGATAGCTTTGAAGGACAGGTCAGGCAACAAAGTGTAAGTGACTTTATGGATGATGCGATGCGCAGTGGCCAGATGGTCTTTATGTTACCTCTACCAAAACTTCCAGCTATTCAATTTACAATGCACGAAGATGAGTATACTCGTTATGGAGAAAAGCCTGAAGATGAAGGCAAATCTTTTGGTTGCCAAGGAGATCAATGCCCAGTAACCATCATAGAGTATTCGGGTTTTCAATGTCCCGCTTGTGCTTCTATCATTCCCATAACCTCTAAAATCATGAAAAAGAATAAAGGGAAAGTACGCTGGATTGTTCGTGATTTCCCTTTTTCTCATCATCGCCGTAGTCGGCCAGCTGCTATAGCAGCTGGCTGTGCTTATGAGCAAGGAAAGTACTGGCAGATGTATCATGCCTTGTTTAAAAATCAAAGTGATCTAAGTGATAAGTCTTTTGTGATGCATGCCAAGAAACTTGGCATATACAACAATAAATTTAAGGACTGTCAAGCAAAACCCGAGAAGGTAGGTGAAAGAGTTGATCGTAATCTTGCAAGTGCAACGAAACATGGGATGAATTCAACTCCTTCGTTTTACGTAAACGGTCGTTATTTACAAGTACGTAGTGGTGATGATTTTCAAGCAGCCATCGATAGAGAATTAGCTGAGGCAAAACAAGCAAGTAAATAATAAAATAATGAGTAAACCCAGCTGCTGTGATATATAGACCCCCTGAAGTTAACTAGAGAGTGTCTGAGGTTAACTAGAGAAGGAACGAGGAATGGAACAAAGAGAAAGAGATAACCGTAAGATTTCTCGTATTCGCCTCCAAGAACCTCTTGAGGTAAGTTTGGCAAGTATTGGTAGTAGCCTCATCTACACCCTTATGACCAATGATATATCCTCTCAAGGATTTTTTTTTGAATTTGAATCACCAGCACGATTTCCTTTCCTCCCCTCTTCGATCCTAGAGATATGGCTAAAAATACCTGACGGTGAAAAGATTTTTTTAAATGGCAAGATGGCTCGAGTGGTTCATTCTATGGAATCACAAGGTGAGCTGCGCAAAGGGATAGCCATCAGTATCATTCAAATATCACCAGAAGATAAACGTGCCTTAAAAAACTTCATCGAAAAACAACAAGAAAAGAATCACTCCATGGATTATTCTGAAGTAGTTGGTGCTGCTTAAACAACATGACATCAGCTTTGATGGTACATAACTCACTTAGGTGCTCTACGCAACGAGACGAACCCCTTAACCACGACAAACTAACACATAGACAATAAGAAAAGACAATAAAAAGAACCCAAGCCAAAAGAGTCAAAAGCTTGCTTTTTGGATCCTTCTGTGCTAGGGTAGCTCAGAGAGTGTCGCTTTGGTATATGCTTTTATCTTTATATACCCCCTCACTCGTTACATCACTGTTCATCCATGGCTATTTACCCTGTGTTCTTATAAGGACGTTTTCTGTCCTGATTTTTCCTATGTTTCAGCTTTCTGTAACACGTGACACGAGATTCTTTGTTGTTCTTTCAAAGATCTTAAGGCAAAAAGCATTAACGTAAAAAGCTTTAGCATTTTCATGCCCAAAAGACATATCACATCTAAAATCTTCTTTGTCGGAGTAACCATAATGCTTTCAAGAATGACACAATCAAGCTATATCAAAAATGTTATGATCGGATGGATCACTCTCACGGGGTTATCTTTATGTGCTTTCAAAGCAATGGCTTCACCCAACCCAACCGTAACATATGCACCTTTTATGGACCTAACCGTTTCCACAACAAATCAGACCCAGGATAACAATGAAATAACACGAGCCTTTCATAAGACATTTCCTCATTTCTCATCTCCTATGTCTCAAGAGCAGATAGATGAAATACGCGCTATTACTTTGATGCACTTTCCAGACCTAGCTGAAGAAACATTATTCAATCGTGAAGTTTTCTATTTGTATTACTATATACAAAAATTTCAACAATTATCTACAAGCGATCTCAATAATAGGCTACTTTCTTTAAAACTATCTGATGTTTTCCCTTCTTCTGAAAATACAGCTTTGCTATTCCATGATGGTAACTTGGGGGTTATTCCAGGATTTAAAAAACTGTTTAATAATAGTCAAGAATATATGAAAAAATTTATAAAACATGTTCATAAAGAAGATATTGATAAAGGCTTTTTTGATATCGAGCACAATAATTTATTGCAACTTGATTATAAAACTATTCTAGGTGTGTTTTTTGGAGGTGTATTGCATTTTGATGAAGATCTTCCTGAAGAACTTCGTAATAAAATCCCTGCATCATGGCAAAACAATAGTGATGGATTGTACAGTGATACACAGATGTATTTAACCCAAGACCTTTATTATTATCTTACCTATGTTTTTTTGTATACCCAAATAGCAGGTGATTATTACAAGTTTCCTGAAACAATGTCTTTGCAGCAATTGCTACTCGTAGCTGATATACTACACACCTACCTACCGATTCATTTCCTGAATTATATTCAATATACCACCTATACATGTTCAGGATGTAAAATCACTCAAAAACAGGCTTTAAAGATCTATGAACAATTAGGAGACTTTTTACTTCATCGCAGAAAGTCTCAACACTCTCATGATGGTTATCTGCCTTTACAGCGTTTATTTTCAAACACAAATATGGCCTATTCGATGGCAAAAATAAATATTGCAGATCAACCGGCTTATCTGCATCTGTTTTTAGCCAAGGTCTTAGGATTACAAGACATCGAACTTGCAAAGCTCGCTCAGCTTTACCCAACCATTTCTGAAGATGATATGAGCCAAATTTTAAAAAGCATGACACATACTTTGATTGTTAACAACTCCCCTTTTCCATAAGATCTCACCTCATAAAGGATAGAAAGTAGGTGATTTTAAAAGCCAGTCCTCAATAGAGATGATGCGGGCACTGAGACTTCGATGTTTTTATACCAAAAACACCCACACAATCCCTTAGTCATCATCTCTCAAACACTACCATTTCCAAACAAACCGATCTCATCTCCCATTACCTACGAGCAAGCACTTATTGACATGTAATCCCCTCTTAAAAAGAGTTGATCTACAACACCACTCTCTTCCCATTGTCCCGAGCTATCTCCAACAAAACCCATCATGATAAGCACTTATCTCAGCTATCTTTATAGATGGCAAAAATGAGCGAAAAAACCTTATACTTATATAAAACAGTCCGATAAGGATCGGCCTGATCGTCGAGGTATATGCAACGGAGGCAAGACCACCAAGTGATAAAAGATAAAATAGGTATTCCAAACGAGTTTGCACCATGATACGTCTGCTCCACTCCACGTTTTCTTTGATTCCAAGCACGGAATTCAACAAAACACGTAGCAGTCAGCAACGGAACCAACATATATCCCGCCTCTTCTATCTTTGCTGTACAGCAGCTTTTGTACTTTCTATGACAAGCTGCAAGCCCTTTGGCAATAGCAGCACGAAACTTCAAGGCGCAAACTGCCTTCTCAATAAAACCATCGAATCATTCAGTGTTTTTGTAGCCATAGGCAACTTCGATCTTGGCAATGTCAACTACCATTTTGAATTCTCTGAAAACTTCTACATCCCTTATATCTATGGCCAATACACACCCAACAATGCCGATCAAAACCGTATCATTGGCTGGGATATGCAAAGAGGCTTGAAGGTTCAAGATAAACTGAAATACCTCAAAGCAGAATACATCACACCATGCCTAGGAAATGACTATTGGGCCTCAAGAGGCGATAATAACTGGCCTCAAGATCCAACTATTCGTATTGATGTCAATAGTGTTCCCTTCTTTCAAGCCACCTTTCAACCCATGATCATTGACCTACCTGATGCCTGTAGTCAACAAGGCAAAAAAGCCAAGAAAGTGGTTATCGAAAAAGTCACACTTGCGAGCAACCCCACCTACGCTGAACACAGAAGACTTTGCAACTAAACCCAACACAACTGCCCTGTGGATAACTCACCCATAAAGCTGGCAGCCATCTTGCCAATCCCCCCAACAAAAAACATAACATTGTGCAAGCAAAAAATGTCTTAGCATCATTATATGTCTTTTTCTATCACCATCTAATCATATATAACTCTTTGTTATCATTATATTTTTCCTAAAATAGCACTCTTTCTAGCCTCTCCCCCACTACCCTTTCAAAACCCAGAACACTCCATCCATACATCCCTGTCATAGCCACAAAAATCTCACCCCAAAAAAATATCCACAGGCACAACAAGACCTGTGGATAACTTTAAGCAGGATACAAAACCGAGCTTATATGAAAAATATGTACCAGCTTTCCGTTAAGCTGCCAGAGCTTTTTTAGAAACTTTGACCAACTCCGCAAAAGCATTCTCGTCACGAACAGCGTAGTCTGCTAGAACGCTACGATCCAACTCCACACCAGCACGTTGCAGGCCATACATAAACTGCGAATACTTCAAGCCATGAGCACGTGCAGCAGCATTGATACGAACAATCCAAAGACGCCTAAACTCACGCTTCTTCACCCGACGATCACGATAAGCATAAGACAGTGCACGATGCACGACATGCACAGCACTACGGAAATTACGGTGCCTCGTGCCCCGAAACCCCTTTGCTAAGTTAAGTACACGTTTGCGACGACGATTGGCTTTAAAACCACGTGTAACTCTAGACATATACCTTACCTCTTTTTACTGGCTTGCTTAACTAGCTTGTTCATCATTATCATTACAACGCCAAACAACGCCGAACGTTCTTCATATCACTAGCGTGAACAAAAGATCCTTTTTTCAAACGATTCTTTCGCAAACGAGATTTTTTTGTCAGAATGTGCTCTTTAAAAGCGCTAGCACGTTTAATACGACCAGAAGCTGTCACTCGAAAACGCTTCGCAGCTGCTTTGCGTGTTTTCATCTTGGGCATCTTATACCATCCCTACTCATATAAACATTTATAAACATTCATAAACATGATTTTCTACAGTTAGTTACACGTTCAAGTTACAAAAACTGCAAAACAATAAGCTTGAAGCTTAACAAAGCTAGCATAAAAAAACAAGCCCTAACACTCAAGTATTGGCTTTATCTTACTCCATCACTCACTCATAAATAAAGGCAACACTTGCACTACTCACCAGCCATTGCCGTAACCCCTCAGGCATGTGCTTCCACAGTTCAGGACGATCAAGATCAAAAATAGCCGGATGATCTGTACATCTCACATCTAACGATAAAGGACTACCGTAAAACATAGATATATCCTCACTGGCCATGGCAAGCTCTCCAAGAGGCGGACTGTCTGTAAGCTTCGATACATTTTTTTTAAGCAACCATGTTCCCATAAGCTTTTCTCTATACACATCTTGAGCCACCAGATGTGGTGCATATATAACCTCTCCCTCACTACGAATAGTCAAAGACGGACGAGGTGAGATGGGACATAAAAAACGCACTAAGAGTCGTGAAACCTCTTTTTTTTCCACCAATACAGGAGATTTTAGAAGGTGAGACGTATGAAGGCGTGCAAACACCGGAGCTAAACGAGAACTTAATCGCACCCTCACCTTACCATCACTATAATACTCACTCAATGTGGAAAACACATAACGCGAAGCACGCTGTGATGCTTGCTTCGCCTCCTCAAACAAAGATACATCGCCTGTCTCACCAGAACTAACTGCTCCAGAGCCCATCATCCCAGAGCTAGCCACAGGTGCAGACAAAGAATCTTGCCAAAAAATCACCCTCTGCAAAATATCCATTTTAGATAAAGACATATCTTTATAATGCAAATAATACAACCATCTGGCTAACTTAAGATACCACTGCATCCCCTCTTGCCAGGCCTGTTCTACCAACGTACTATATGATCCATCAGATTTTTGTGTGATCATAAGATGAAGTAACGATCGATCCCAATCAATCCAATAGGTATCCAAAGATACATCAGCACCACTCACAGATTCTGCCTTTGCCATATCTTCCATAGCATCCCCGCTAGATTCACTCTTTGGAGATTCTAATGGAGATCTGGAATAAAACTCTTGTTCCGACTGAGACTGAGATGATAGCGAGTCTTCGCTGACAACAGGATGTTGCTGTTGATCTTGTTGACTGGGTGGATCACTCCCTTCAGGAAGCTGAGCAAACACCACCATCCACGACCAACATAGCCCTATGACAACATATACACATCGTCTCATAATGGTGCTTTTCTCCATTGCCCATCACTCATTTTTCACCGCTCATTACCTCTCATCACATCATGAAAAAAGATGAGCTCATCACTCCAAAAACAAGTGAATGTGGTTCTTGGTGGTTCTTTTTGTAGCTTATTTTGTAGCTTATTTTTTGTAGCTTACTGTGATTCTTGTATGTGTGTTAAGCACAATACCTTACATACCACACCTTAATCTTTCTGCAGTGTAATCACTGCAGAAAGAAAACTCAACTGATCTTTACCACAGAACTGATCTTTACCACAGAACTGATCTTTACCACAGAACAAGGATCATCATTTCAAGTTAACTTTCATCTAGCATCAAACAGCTAGGTCTTTACTCACACTTTGTGAGAATTGATGATAAACCAGCTCAGCTGTAACCGGAGCACCACAAATGATCCCCTCACGACGTATATCATCAGACTTATACGGTGATACAGAAGGAAAAGATAAAGATAACCCACCGACTTCTTCAAGAATAAGCCTTCCAGCCATAATATCCCACGCCTTCACCTTGGGATCAAAAAACACATGAAAATGCCCTTCTGCTGTCTTGGCAATATCTAAAGCTGCTGAACCCATACGACGGGAGCTTTCCACAGTCATCATGATCTTACGATAACGTTCCACAAAATGAGATGAATGATCATTACCATGATAACCACAAGCCACAAAAGCCTGAGATAATGGCATTCCTCTATCAAGGGACAACAGCTGATGAGTGTAAGGAGTGACACGCTTGTAAGCTCCACCACCACGCTGGGCATAATACATTTCCAAACTTATGGGATTATATACCACCCCGACCATAGTCTCAAAACAGGCAGGTAATCCCACAAGACGAGCACAAGCCAAAGAAACATTGAAATAAGGCAAACCATGAATAAAATTTGATGTACCATCAAGAGGATCAACAACCCAAAGATATGTCTCTTGAGACATATCATATCTTTTAGCAATGGTTGCCAGTAAATCTGCCATCACCTGATCTTGATCATCTTCTTCACTCAAAATCACATGATCAGGATAAACCTCACTAATAAGCCGCTTAATCAACCCATGACTTTCCATATCCGCACTCGAAACAAAAGATCGATCTTTTTTCACATCATAGCTCACACCACAGCGAAAGTGTTTTATTAACCTCTCACCTGCTGCTTGCGCAATAGCTACAGCTTGACTTAAAAGTGACACTTTACCCTCAATTCCATAGCTCTCTTTTCTTATATAAACTATATATTTATATAAAATAACATCATCTCTTCAGCCACCACCATAACCACAACCTTGCTAACAACCCCCATCCTGCCACACACTCTCGGTTGACTTTAAGGTAAGTTTATCCTTCTTGTTCCACTCTCTTTGAGGTAGTATCTCAAAGAAGTTCCTCAGGGATAATCGTAGTCTCTAGGCTCTCCTTGCAAAAATATCACATATAAGGAATGTAATATAGAAATGTATACATGTATAAATGTACAAAAAAACATATAGAGCTATATAAACCCACAAGAAATAAAACGGATGTTACCCAAAAAACCGACAAGAAAAGGCACATACATCAAAGAAATGAATACAGCACGTATACACTAGATACAAAGACACAAAGATAATGACGATAGTAAAGAAAAGGAAAGAAGGCAGGGCAGGGCAGGGCAGGAAGATAAGGAAGGATAAGAGAAGGATGAAGGATGAAGGATGAAGGATGAAGGATGAAGGATAAAAAAAACCCTCATCACTCACTTAAACAACAACAAACCATCTCATATACTCACGTTTCTCACACAAACAAGCTACCCATAACCCATACTCAATGAACTACTAACTACTAACTACTAAAAGAACTGAGATATACTAGATCTACTCACACGAGATCTCGCTACCTTGTTAGGTAAAGATGACAGATGACAGCTTATAAACTTATAAAATAGCTAGCTTATGAAAAAACACAGATCACAGCTCCCACTAGCTGGGTTATGAAGAGATTGTGCTTTACGCTCATTTAGGAGCTAACTTTAAGAGCTGATTTTAGAAGCTAGTTGTAGGAGCTAGTTTTAAAAACTGACTCAACGAACACAGAAAACACCGCCTGAGGTTTACACTTTGACACAAGACTTCACACAAAAAAGAACCCACCATAGTCTTTTTCGTACGTGTCTTACATTACATTGGAGAACATCCTATGATTGATATTTACACAGCTATAACACTCATCCTTTCAGCATCAGCAGGGTATGGGTTGTATCGCCTGCTTGTAGCCTTCGTTCCAGCCACTTTCATGAAGCAACCAAGAACTCAAGCAAAAAGCATCATTCAAGAAGCCCAAAAACAGCAGAAAAATATCCGATCTCAATCCTCTCAGAAAGAATCCCTAGAACTTGCCAGAGAAGAACTCAAAGCCGATCTGGATTCTCTTAAAACCACACTGCGTGAAGATGAGAAACTTCTCGATGAACGAGAAAACAAATTAGCAGATGAAGAACAACGACTCCAAAAACGTCATCAACGTATTGAGGCATACACCACAAAAGTCAGTCTATCTAAGCAACAACACAATGAAACGATGATGTCTTGGCAAGCATCACAAGAAACCCTACAAGAAGCTTTGCAAAAAAAATGTCATGTGGAAGCAACGACATTAAAAGAACACACCAAAAACCATTTTGTTGAAGAAAAAACGCTTGAATATCAAAAAGCTCTCAAATTCATGGAGACCGAAACACAGACTTTATCTAAGAAAAAAGCTAATCTTATTTTAACCAGCATTCATGCACGTTATAGCCCAGACTTTGTATGGCCAAAAGTATCTCATGTTGTCACAGAAAAACGAGAAGGGCATATAGAACAACTCATGAAGATACATCCCCACCTTGTGGATGAACTCCATGAACTATCCGGTGTCACCATCACCCCTATTTCTACCGACTCATCATCCTCCATAAAATTTGCTGGTGGCTTTGGTATTTATCGGGAGGCTGCAAAACTAGCATTCACCGAGATGTTAGCTAGCAATAGCCATACGTCCATCAAAGAACTTTATGGCAAATACACAGAAAAACTCAACAAAGAAGCCAGAGAACTGGGAGCTATTGCCATCCAAGATCTGAAACTGCTGGATATTCATCCTGAAATTCAATACCTGATTGGATCACTCAACTGGCGAACAAGTTACCGCCAAAATCAATGGCTTCATACCATGGAAGTAGCGGTACTGGCAGGACTCTTAGCTGCTGAAATAGGTGAAGATCCTCAAGCAGCAAAAAGATGCGGACTACTCCATGATATAGGCAAGGCCCTAGATTACCGCATAGAAGGTAGTCATGCCATTATTTCAGGTGATTATGCAGACCGTTTTGGTGAAGATAAACTCATCTGCGATACCGTAATGAGTCATCATGCCGACCTTGTGGTAGAAAGCCCACTAGCCTACACCTTAATGGCCGCTGACACCCTATCAGGAGCACGTCCAGGGGCACGTGTCAATATTGAAGAAGGCTATCAACTCCGCCTCTCTGCCATCACCGAAATTGTCAGAAGCTTTCGCGGTGTCAGTGATCTTGCCATGATGAATGGTGGGCGTGAGGTCCATGTCAAAGTCAACCATCGCATAGTCAGTGAGCCAAAAGCACGAGAGTTAGCCCATAACATCGCTCGCAAAATCGAAGAAGATGTCTCTTATCCATCACAGATTAAAGTACAGGTTTCACGCATTTTTGAATCTCAAGCCGTGGCTTAATGATCTCTCACCTACAGAATGACATATGAACCTCAGCCACTCTGACAACCATCATAGTCTTCATCGCGAGCTTCACAAAAAGGTCATGTTGTACCTCTCTGTGGGACGCTATGAAGTGGCCGAGAAACTCTTAAACGAAGCCATCGAAACCCACGAAAGTAACGGTGTAACAAGCGAGCATTCCCAGCCATCAGACGATGACAGCCTCCATAACGCAAAAATGGCAGAACTGCATAATCTTGCCGGCTTTGTCTACCATCGCCAATCAAAATTCCAAGAAGCAATGGCCTCGTTTCAACGAGCCACAGAAAATGATCCTCACCATATAGAAGCACGCATCAATTACGCCCTCACTCTCTGCGACCTTGGTGAATATCATCGCGCCAAACATATACTAGCTGCCGGAAAACACCACACCGATAAGCATCACTCTCAATCCTATCTCACCTTAAGACGACTAGCCCAACATCATCAAGCCTTAGGTGATGATTATATCCGTTGTGGCATGGAACACCACAGCCTGAGCGAATACCAAAAAGCTCTACGACTTTATAAAAACAACCCATCATTACGCCTCAAAATAGCCAAAGTCCTCATGAGCATAGGCAGTCATAAAGAAGCTATAGAGCACCTCAACAAACTCACTCTTTACCCACAAACACAAGAAAAAGCTCATTCTTTGCTGGGCATCATAGCAGCTCGTCAAGGCGATGAACAACAGTGCATCAAACACTGGCAAAAAATCACTGAACCCAAAGAAAGACTTCTTAGAGGCTACCAAAGCTTAACAAAGTACTGGCAAACATCTCCACATGCAACGCATCCATACAACCCACCATCATCAACATCTCACCACCAAGAACCCTCTCTATAAAATCCATAAAGCATCTTAGCAAACTCTTTGGACTGGCATTATTGGCTTGACTCATCATGGCTGCGAGTGTAACTATTACCCGCTACAGTCATCATGCTTCTTGTCGATGCACGCACCGCGTTATCGATGTCGTTTGATGTGCAGTCACGTTATTTCCAAGCCTCTATCATCACTCAAACATCATTTTAGGACTTTAGGATTATGAGTATATTTATGTTGATTCTTCAATATCTCAAGTCTATGACTTTCCTCACGGCACTTTTAACAGGACTTGTCTGGGTAACATTAGTCAGCTGTGGAGCTATGTTTCCGCAAGAACCACAAGAAACTATCTCATCAGACCTGAGTGCTATCAAAGACAGTTTTTACCATTTAGTACTGGCAAAAGCCGATTTACATAGCAACGGATCTTTCACTAGCTATGCCTTTTATGTCTGTCATATCCAAGGAAAATATGTTCCAAAAGATGTAGCTGGTTCAAAGTACTGTGTTAACGCTTTTGCTGATCGCAAAGGCCAACCTCTCACCATCCCCAAAGCATTGGTGGAAACAACTGTCAACCTGAAATTTTTCCGTAATCACATTAATAGAGAAACAGAGATAGGGAAATGGACAGAACGTATCGTCTTTGGGATTCCCGCTATTATTCTTCTCGTCCCCGCAGCTCTTTCCACCAAATCAGCATTCCACAACCTTTTGCACTCTAGTTCATCATGGGGTTTTGAAAAAGCCTTTGAGTTCATCTTTTTTGCCACTCCAGCTGTGGCTATAGGTGGTGCTTACTGGAAATTCCATAATGCCTTTTGGCAACCTCCAAAGGACCAAGGCGGCATATCTGAAGTAGAAGAATACATTGATCCTACTATATATAGAAAACTCACTGAGGCTGCCACTTCCAATGGCCAGGTCGATTATGCTCAACTCCAAAAGGCGCTTTACGAATACAATTTCAACAACCCCACAGACCGCTGGCAACTTGTTGTGGCAGGTCAAAATCGCCATGATGTAGCTGAGTACCTCAGAAGCTTATCACTCAATCTTAATGACCATGAAACCGTGACATTGGTAAACACCAAAGTACCTGATTTGCTACCACTGCTCGCAAACATGCTCAAAGATGTCAAGTGGTTCACAAGTGAAGTGCACTGGCATTGCTTACCTAAAAGAAAGGTCGAGCAAGCCAACCCACGTATGTGTTTAAATCTCAACACCAAATGGAATACCGGAAGTTTCTTGAAATACAACAAGCCTGCAGAATTCAAATTACCTGGAACACTACTTTACTAAGTCACTTTCCTACTCACTGAACATTCTATGAAAACTTCATTCTAAAAGCATAAAGGGAAATAAACCATGAAGTATCTTGCCACATTGAGCCCCAAAACCCTTCTAAGCATTCTATTGATTGTAGGATTGGCCTTTAGTGGATGCCGAACGCATTATAATTCTTCTTTAGAACCCACCGCCTCAGATCTCAGTGCCATCAAGGATAGTTACTATTACTTGCTAGCAGCACCCATCAGTTCCTCACCTTCTGAAAACTACTTAGGTTTTTATGTATGCCATATCTTTCAAGAAAGTGCACCTCCTGCTGTTCCTTCTGAATCACAATACTGCGTCAATGCATTTGCCTCACAAGATGGCGAAGAATTCTCCATCCCTAAAGCTATGATCATGCATGGCACTGCATCAGGTGCGATCGCAAGAAAAGGCGCAGAAGTTGAAAGATTAGGAGCCTTCACACGCAATGCCACTCTCATCACATTGACAGCAATACTTGTGACACCCGCGGTGTTTGCTGGCATAGGAGCTTGGGGACACCTGAAATCAATGTCAAAAATGTCTGACCTCTCTAAACTGGCCCAGCAATCTCTTCTGTTTCTAGGACTGAGCACACCAGCGAACATGTTTGTATACCATGGGATCAATCCTCCCACATCTTCTCATCTCGACCCTCACATAGATAGTACCTATATGGATCCCGAACTGTTAGGCGAAATAGCTGAGAGATCCACTGCTCGAGATGGAACGGTAGATTATGATAAAATTCACAATTTCATCAGAGAACATAACGTCAAAAATCCACGAGATAGATTACAAATGGTTATTACTGGAACCAATAGAAAAGAGGCAGGTAAGTTCTTTAAAAATCTCACCCAGCACTTGAAAAATGAAAAAACGGAATTTACACCAGCAAAAATACCAGAAATGTTGCCCATCCTAGGCTATATGATCAGAGATATGAAGTGGGCTACGGATACACAACTGGCACAACATTGTCTTCCTCGAAGAGATGAGGGATACAGCCGCATGTGTAAAACCTTAAAGCAGTGGTGGCCCACCTCTAATTCACCTCTCAATTACATCAAGCCCTAAATCATACACATCATACAGTAGACTCTACTTGTAGCCACATAACATAATATGTTATGTGGTTTTTTTTCAAACTCTTTTCAAACTCTTTTCAAACTCAAAAAAGCTTAAGACAAAAAAAAAATAAAGGATTGTATCTAAAGCAGCCCAATACAAAGCAGTACCGTACCACACACACCACCCAGCCAAGTAAGATATTTCTTGATAATATGCATTCGAGGGGAAACGTTGTAAGATCCATTTTTTTTCAAAGCTTGCATCTCTTCACTTAGCTGTCCTAACTGAGCATGAATACGTTCTAAAGTTGCCTCAGAGACATCAGCCAAATAATCCACATTCACATGTGAAAAAAAATCCTTTTTCTCTTCATCTGTAAGATCAGATACAGCAACTCCTTTTTTAAACGCATACAATTCAAGACCTTTCGTTTGAATCTCTTCAAGTAGCTGAGCTTCATAGTGAACATTTTTTAACTGAATATCCAAGCTTTTAACATCTCGTGCTAAACGCCCAGCAGGTTTTTCCTTATCCTTCTTATCTTTCTTATCCTTTTCATCATCACCAACATCACTTAGAGCAGGAAACCATGGTGGTATTTTGTGAGACTGTGGATCCTCAAGTGATAAAAATACATCTCCTGTAATAACCTCTGATGGATTATTTTCTGGTGTTTTCATAAAAACAATATGATCCTGACCCACAAGATAGGAAGCTAGATAGCCAGATATGATCATCACTGCCGCTCCTGCAGCCATCAATCTCTGGTGAGCACCACGCTGCAACACACCAGGCAATAAAACACCACCCAAAACCTGAAAAGCCAAATGCACATTTTCTACCGCTGGTAAGTGCTCATAATCTACCACCGTAGAAACTGGCTCAGTTTCTTGCTGCAAAGCCATGGCGTTATTCTTGCCATAAGCCAGATGAAACGGATGGCACAACATCAACACGATAAAGACAACACTTATTTTCATATCAACACCATACTGAGTCGAAAAGATTTTCTAAAATAACACAATACAACCACACACAAAACCTACACCATCCACAAAAAACACTCCAAAAAGTATCTTTTGTTCAAGCAGCTGGGAGGGTATCAAAAAAATATCAGGATGTACAGATTATTCATCCATATCTTAAAAAGGATCATAGCTCACAAAGTTGATTGCAGGGTGCAAGCAAAAAACACCAGGGGCCTAACATAGGGATATTTCATCTACCGAGAGATCTCATAATATGCGAAAATCTTTTCAACAAAAGATTTTGTTGTATCAACTCACCTAAACGAGGAAAGCATATGCCATCAGTGCAAAGCGAATATGTCCTTGCAATGGATCTTGGCACAAGTTCTGCCACAGCTGTTTTGTGTTCGCTTAACACACTTCAGCCAGTCACACAGTATTCTGTGGAACTTCAGCAA
Organism: Proteobacteria bacterium bin106; assembly: GCA_002238945.1. Taxonomy (GTDB): domain Bacteria; phylum Bdellovibrionota_B; class Oligoflexia; order Oligoflexales; family Bin106; genus Bin106. Next base: position 28,447 of record MPNI01000002.1, read on the forward strand.
TCTTACCCCAAGCCTTCATGGGTAGAACAAGACCTTGAACAACTCTGGCAAGCCATCACACATGCTAGCAAACAAGCCTTGGCTCAACTTAAAGCACAAGATCCAGCAGCCAATATCGCCTGTATTGGCATCACCAACCAACGAGAAACCCTCTGTGTATTTGATAAAGAACATGGTAAGCCTTTAGCACCTGCCATTTCTTGGCAATGCAATCGCAGCATAGAACAATGCCAAAACCTCAAAAAAGCTGGCTATGCAAAAGATCTACATGCCAAAACAGGACTATCACTCGATCCCTATTTTTCAGGAAGCAAAATCCTTTGGTTAATGGAACATAACCCTGAGATCAAAACATTACTCACCTCTCAAAAAGCCTTACTCGGTACTGTGGATACCTATTTGCTTATGCGATTAACACATGGCAAAACCTTTGCCACTGAACCTTCTAATGCCAGCCGGACATTACTACTGGACCTACAAAAAAACAGTTGGGATGAAGATCTTCTTCAGATATTTTCACTACCATCTATAAACAATTTAGCTGCCATATTACCGTCTTGTTCTCACTTTGGTAGTACCAAGAATGTGGATGGTCTACCTGATGGCATCCCCATTACAGGCATCCTCGGTGATCAGCAAGCTGCTCTACTCGGACAGCAATGCCTCAACCCCCTACAAGCGAAATGCACTTACGGCAGTGGAGCTTTCTTACTCATCAACACCGGTGAAAAACCCACCTTTTCCAAATCAGGACTGCTCACAACCATAGCATGGCAAATTGAAGACAAACGCTACTATGCTTTAGAAGGAAGCAGCTTTATAGCCGGTACAGGCATAGATTATCTCAAAGACAGTTGGCAATTCTTCAAAGATATCAAAGCCACAACAACTACCCTTCAAAATGTCACAGCTTCTCCTCATATGCATTTTGTGCCAGCTTTTTCTGGAGTGGGCTCGCCCCACTGGAAAGCTAACGCACGAGCAGCTCTATTTGGGCTATCACTGGACACCTCAAAAGCCATGATTATCCGAGCTATGCTCGAAGGGATTGCTTTCAGCGTTGCTGATCTCATAGAAGCTGCTGAAAGCGATCTGTCTCAATCTTTATCCTCTTTGAGAGTGGATGGTGGTGTCTCTCAAAACGATGCATTGCTGCAATTTCAAGCCGACATATCCAACATAACCATCACCCGTCCTCAAAAAATAGAAAGCACAGCACTCGGCGCTGCTATGATAGCCACCCATGGCTTTACAGGAGCTAAAACCATCCATCAACTCCAAAACAACAGCCAAGAAGCGAGCCACTTCAAACCACAGATCAACACAGAGCTCAGAAAACAGCATAGAACAGCATGGCAGAAAGCCATGCAAGCATGCCTTTCTGTGAGTTCCTAGCGTATAAAATAAGCTTATAAAATGAGCTTATATAGAACTCTCATAATGCTTAAAAACCAAAGTGGCATTGGCTCCACCAAAGCCAAAAGAGTTGGACATCACCACTTTTGCATCGATCTGGCGAGCTCCATCTTGTACATAATCCAGATCACAGAGAGGATCCTTATTCTTCCAATGAATTGTGGGAGGTGCTATTTGATGATACAACGTCAAAACACTAAAGCATCCTTCCACACCACCAGCACCACCCAACAAATGACCTGTGGCTCCTTTTGTGGATGAAATAGCCAGTTTATAAGCATGATCAGAAAAAACATCTTTTATAGCCTGAGTTTCATAGGCATCATTCAGTGGCGTTGATGTGCCATGAGCATTGATATAATCCACCTGCTCAGGTGCTATGGATGATAATTCAAGAGCCTTATTCATACACCTCCTCGCTCCTTGGCCTTGTGGAGCTGGTGCTGTCATATGATAAGCATCACCACTCATTCCATAACCAATGATTTCAGCATATATTTTCCCTTGCCGCTTTTGAGCAAGATCTAATCTTTCAAGCAACAATACTCCAGCTCCCTCTCCTATGACAAAGCCATCACGCTCAGCGTCAAAAGGACGAGAAGCCAAACGAGGATCCTCTTGAGCCGAAAGTGCTTTCATATTACCAAAACTCGCTAAAGCTACAGGAGTGATAACACTCTCAGATCCTCCAGCAAGCATGCGATCAGCAAGCCCTTGTTTGATCAACATATAAGCCTCACCAATACCATGACTCCCCGAACTACACGCTGTGGTAGTGCAAATATTAGGCCCTTTAAGACCATGAAGATAAGCCACCATACCTGAGGCCATATTAGGAATGATCTGAGGAATTAAAAAAGGCGATACTCTAAGAGGCCCTTTTTGTTGATAAACAAGACTGGTACGGTAAAGATGGTCCACTCCTCCCATCCCCACACCAATACTCACCCCAAAATCACAGTAATCATCAGCAGATACATCCTCCAACACCCCAGAATCATACAAAGCTTCCCGAGAGGCTACACAAGCAAATTGGACAAAACGATCCATGCGTCGCAAAGCTTTTGGAGGTAAAACCGATGTATCAAAATCTTTGACAATGCCCGCAACCTTAGCGCGATAATGTTCACTATAAAGATCTGTTAAAGGCGATAAACCATGCTCTCCAGCAAGCAACCGCTGCCAGCTAGGAACCACTCCATCAGCTAAAGGCGTTATAGCACCCAATCCTGTGACCACAACCCGCCTACTGGCATCTTTCATTGCATTCCCATAATGTGTTTAGATATAAAGACTACCTTACTTCTTCAGAACTTCAGAATTGCCAACAGCATCACCAAAAACAACAATCCAAAGCCCATTATGAACCACCATGATCAGAAAACATACCATCATTTTATCACCGGAGGTAGTGGGCTTATCGGCACAAGCCTTGTACAAAGACTCGCTGAAGCTGGCCATTCAGGAACCATACTTTCCAGAAAATCCTCCTTACCCCCATCAAGCCAGAACACATCTTTTTCCCTATTACAAGGAGATATCCGTGATGCATCTTGGTGTAAACATATCAAAGGACATCACACCATTATCAATCTTGCAGGATTTCCCTTATTTCAACACAGATGGAACGCTAAAACCAAACAACTCATTCAATCCTCACGCATCCAAGGCAGTCACAATATTGCCGACTACGTTCTCTCACAACCCCCCTCTGAAAGATGCAAACATCTTATTCAAGCATCAGCTGTGGGCTATTATGGCACATCCTTAACCGAAAAATTTGATGAATCATCTCCAGCAGGACATGATTACCTGGCAGACGTTGCACAAAAATGGGAACAACAAGCCCTGCGTCTTAAAGGCGCAATAGATAAAGTAACTATTATGCGCATTGGGATCGTTCTGTCCACCCGCGGAGGAATGATCAAAAAAGTTTTACCTATTTTTCAAAAAGGCCTAGGAGGACGATTAGGCAGCGGTAAACAATGGGTTTCATGGATTCATATCCACGATCTCACAGCAGCACTCTATCAAGCCTGCACCGACTCCCACTGGCAAGAAGGCGTTTACAATCTCACCAGCCCCCATCCTGTAACCAATTCCCAACTCACCAAAGCATTAAGCAAACATCTCAAATTGCCAGCTTTTTTCCCTGTGGCCAAAACTTTTCTCAAAGCTGTGCTTGGTGAAGGAGCAAACTATATCACCCAAGGACAATATGTCATAGCAAGCAAAGACGTTCAGCAAAAATTCCATTACCAATACCCTCACATAGATGAGGCCTTAGCACACCTTATCAAAACCAAAAACTAAAACCTCTCACAAGCTCACAAGACCTTGCTTGCAAGCTATCATCACATGCTGAGATGCCACATGTGATATTTATCCAAGGATGGAATCTTCAAAGGCCGCCAGAGCTGCCTTTGCACCATCACCCATGGAAATAATAATCTGTTTATATGGAATGGTTGTGACATCACCCGTAGCATACACCCCTTTCATGGACGTACGATTCTTTTCATCCACCACCACTTCTCCATGCTCTGAAAGATCCACCGATCCTTTAAGAAATTGGGAATTAGGAAGCAAGCCAATCTGGACAAAAACAGCAGAGGTTTTCAGCTCTTTTACCTCTTCGCTGTTACGATCAAGATACCTCACACCAGTGACCATCTTACCATCACCCTCTACCGTACGAAGAGCCACAGAAGTCATAATAGAAGTGTTTTTGCGACCCTTCAAAACATCCACAAGAACACGATCGGCTTTCAACTCATCACAAAACTCAAAAAGAGTCACGGACTTCACCATCCCCGAAAGATCAATAGCCGCCTCAACTCCCGAATTACCCCCTCCCACAACAATCACATCTTTACCTTTAAAGTATGGACCATCACAATGAGGACAATAAGCCACACCTTTACCCAAATACCGTTTCTCACCTTCAACACCCAACTCACGCCAACGCGCACCAGTGGCAATAATCACCCTAGTGGCTGTCACAACCTCACCACTGGTTAAGGTCAGGATCTTTTTTTCACTTTGATCACTTACAGATGATAAAGAGCTCACCAAACGATGTTCGAGAATATCCACAGGATATTCTCGCAGATGATTCACCATCTGTCCTGCTAGTTGAGCTCCTTGGGTATAAATCACAGAAACAAAATTCTCAATACCCTGAGTCTCATTTAACTGTCCTCCTAAAGCCTCAGCAACAATAGCTGTTTTCATACCCTTGCGTGCTGCATAAATGGCTGCCGAAACCCCCGCAGGACCTCCTCCCACCACCACCATATCGTAAGCTTTTTGCTCAAAAGAAACAGGCTCGCGCTCAACAACACCCAAATGCTTTTCAAGCTTTGCTAGCAACTCCGCTAACGTTGCACGACCTGCATGCACCAATGTCGAACCATCATACACAGCAGGTACACTTGAAGAACCCAAACGCTGAAATTCCTCTTCAGCCATCCCCCCATCAACCATGGTATGACTGATGGATGGATGCAATGAAGCTATAAGATTCATAGCCTGAACAATCAAAGGACAATTGCTACAACTCAACGAAATATAGGTGCGAAAATGCCGTTCCCCTTTCAGTGAGCGAATACGCTGTTGAATATGTTCATCAGGCAGTTGTCCCTTCAAATCCACATGCAAAATAGCCAGTACCAAAGAACTAAACTCATGACCCGTAGGTAAACCACAAAAAGCTATCCCTGTGGGACCATCGTCTCGATGTATGGAAAAATACGGCAAATCAGATACTTCTTCACTCAACCGATACTGCACCCGTTCATGGGTTGAAGCTGTCTCAGAAAGAAGCTCCTCAAGCAAAGATTGATGCTCAGATAAAGAACTTTTTGCCACTAACATCACAGCAGCATCCAACTTGGCAAAATGCTTTCCTAAAGTATCTTTTATTTCACGGGTTAACATAAAAAGTTCTTTTCCTCATTCCTCATTCCTCATTCCTCATTTTTTTGTCTCATGCTTTCTTCTCTATCATGATAACACCATAAAAGAGGAGTTCGGTGTACAAACACACCTCACTCCTCTGTTTTTTATATGTATTTATATGTATTTATATGTATTTATATGTATTTATATGTATTTTTTTGCGTTTTTCTATCTATGTGTTTTTAAACCTAAGACTGTTCTTTATATATTTTCATACCTTATATATTTTATATCTTACCCACAAGGTCAAGACTAGGCTTTAAAGTGGTATCACCAGGATTCCATTTTGCCGGACAAACCTCACCTTCATGTTCTGCCACAAATTGAGCTGCCTTGATTTTACGCAATAACTCAGAAGCATTACGCCCAATACCATTATCGTGCACTTCAGCAAGCTTAATATATCCTTCAGGATTAGCCACAAACGTACCACGATATGCTAGACCTTCATCTTCAATATAAACTCCCAAAGAGCGTGACAAATGACCAGTAGGATCAGCAAGCATAGGGTACTTGATTTTACCAATGGATGGTGAAGTGTCATACCAAGCTTTATGAACAAAATGTGTATCTGTACTCACAGAATACACCTCTACACCCATCTCCTTAAGTTCATTATAATGATCAGCTAAATCCTCTAACTCTGTGGGGCACACAAATGTGAAATCTGCCGGATAGAAAAACAACACCGACCACTTGCCCTTCAAATCCTCAGATGTCACTGTCTTAAACTCATTATTCCAAAACGCTTGAGCCTTAAAATCCGGTAGCGGCGTATTAATCAACGTCGAACGATATCCCGGATACATATCCGGATACCCATCATAAGCGGCATCATAATTTTCATTGTTATTATAATGTGTGCCCGTGTTCTCACTCTTATTACTGTAACCCATAATATTCCCTCCAATACAGAAAAAACCCTTAGACAACCACTGAAAACATACCTTCCATAAACATATCTCAAAGCTAGTATCAAAGCTAGCACTTCAACAAGATAGACACAGGACATACACTCATGTCTCTATCCTTCAAGATAAACCTGAAACATCTATTGTCTAGGTTATCCAGGGGTTTTTCCACATAAAATCCTGCTACTGCTTCATACTCAAACGCGCACAACGCTTCACATCAGCTGTTCCCACAATCTTGCCCTCACGCAAAGCTTTCAGAGCTTTTTTGTATTGATGCTGCTTAAACACCTGAGTATAGCCGACGTGAACAGAACCACCCCATTGCGAATCTGCACCAAGTAACTGATCCACATAATACTCAGAAAGAGAAGGCACCTTAAACTTCTGTAAAGCTGTTTTGTCATGACAGACTTTGCTACGAGCAAATGCCTGTGTTGATATCAAAAACATACATAAAACACTAAGAATACTAACCACATTTCGCTTTTTCACTAGAAACCTCCAACAATCAACATAGAAATAAAACAACCCTTAATCCATCGTTGTTGCAGCAAACAAACCCTACCTACCTCAACGCACACTTTCTGAGATAAACACAAAGAAAGAAAAGGAACATCCCGACGAGATATCTCATTTTCTGTAATGGTAAAGATGGGAAAAGATAGAACGATGCAACACTTGAAGCATCGAACAACCAGGAAAGCACTTAAAAAAAGATGATTTATCAAAAAAAATCAAGAACTTAACAAACTCATAAGAACTTAACAAACTCATAAGAACTTAGAAAGCTCGCCTTATAAGCTCGTTTTGCCGAGTTCATTGATGTGAAGACTGCAACCCACATCTGCAGTGATACGCTCTAAAGACTCTTTGTCTAAAAAAGTACTCTCCCATACCCCTAAATCATTAGCAGCAACTGCAATATACAATGGAGCAACTTTATCGCCAGGATGCTGACTTGCACGCACTCCTTGAGCAAACGATGGAGAGAGCAAAGGAAGATGCAATAAAGGCGCTGATAAAGACACATCCTCTAACCATATACGAGCTAAAGCTAGCATTTGGATATACTCACTAGGAGTAATAGCACTCCCAGGTGCTGCAATAATCTCCCAAGTCACCCACTTCTGATAACAAGCTGATGCCTTGATCATACCAAGCTGCTGTAAAAAAGATGCCACATCCAATAAACCATCTTCTGCTGTGGTCAAAAGTAAAGTCAAACGCAACTGCATAGGATAATTTTTCTCTGAACATATCCGCACACATTGTAACTGATGAGCCAAAGAAGCACTCTTACCATAAGCTAGTCGTTGCTTCAAATCCCGAGCTGGCAAACACTGACGAATATGACGATCACAAAGACAAGCAAATACATCAACAAGCCATGACCTGTCATAACCCTCAAGTGAAGACAGTAACTTTTCCACAGAAAACAACACCACAGAACGATCTTGCCTCTGCTTAGGAATGTGATCATCCAACCAACTGTTAAGTGTTTGACTCAGTTCTTTACGACTTAAAAAGCCACTCAAGGACACATCACTAGCATCTATACCCAACGGAACAGAAGAATCTTTTATGACTGCATCTGTGCTAGGCTCTGCTATAACGTCAGTTAATACCTCATAAGAACCTATGGTACGCTTATGTTGATAATGCTTTTTTAAAACCAGCTCAGATGCACGCATTAAAGAAAACCAAGGCTTTTCTAACAACGCAACCAACTGAGTAGGAAAGGAAGACAGTGTATCACGACTATGCTGCAAAGGAGGAGCTGCAGGTGGAGCAGAAGAAAGCCATTCATAAAGAGATGTACGTCTTTGAGGGACCTTACCAACTCTTTGGATCATACGATCCAAATCTGCTGTGGAAGCATGCATCCCTCCTCTACCACCTGCAGCATGGGATATCTTTTCTTCATAAACCGTTCCATCTAAATCGTTAGCACCAAAATGCAAAGCCAATTGAGCAATATCCTTACCCAACATAATCCAATAAGCTTTGATATGAGCAAAATTATCCAATACCAAACGCGACAAAGCCATCAAACGTAAATCATCACTACCAAGAGTGTAATGACGAATACCCATTTCATTTTGATGCGGTTGAAATGACAGAGGAATAAAAGCATTAAACCCCCCAGTTTCATCTTGCAAATCTCTTAAGCGCAACATATGAGCAATACGATGCTCAGGAGACTCAATATGACCATAAAGCATGGTGGCATTGGATTTCATACCCATACTATGAGCTGTACGATGGATATCTAACCAACCATCTGCATCCAGCTTGGCTGTGATCAAAGTACGAATGGCCTCATCAAATATCTCCGCACCACCTCCCGGCATAGAATCCAAACCCGCTTTACGGAGTTTTAACAAAGTCTCTTTTATAGAAAGACGGGATTTCTTTGCAAGCCAATACACTTCCACTGCCGTAAATCCCTTAATATGGATATGCGGTACTGCCTCTTTGATAGCCTCTAACATCTGGCAGAAATAATCCAATGACCATCGAGGATGCAATCCCCCCACCACATGAATTTCACAAGCACCATCTGCTGCCGCTTGAAGAGCTTTATCCACCACTTCTTTAATGGAGTAAGCATAAGCTCCCGTCTCTCCCACACGCTTAGCGTAAGCACAAAACTTACAATCATAAACACAGATGTTGGTAGGATTGATATGACGGTTAATATTGTAAAGCACCGAAGAACCATGCTTTTTCTCATTCACCTTACTTGCTAACGTGCCAAGAGATAACAAATCATAATGATGGTATAACCACAAAGCATCTTCCATAGATAAACGCTGACCACTCACTATAGATGAGACCAGCTGATCTATATCCCCTTGCTCACACAGCAAGGGGATATTTATTGTATCGCTTGTATTGCTTGTATCGCTTGTTGCATTATTTGCAACATTTATAAGAGGCTTGAGCATCACCATAACCCGGGTTGATAAATGATTTCTGTTCTTTTCATCACGCTTATTTCATTTCTCTTATTTCTTACTCACGAGATATCTAGCTCATTGTCGTATCTAGCTAGATATATCTCTTTTCAGGTCCTTTTCATACCATATCCTCTTGAATATGAAATGATGCCTCCCATAACCCTATTTTTCTGCCCTCTCTGTACCAACACTGCAAAGAATCTATGTGCTCTGGAGTTAAAGATAACGCCGATGATCCCACATATTGATGGATATATGCCCGGGCTTTCTCCATGGGCAGCTTAACGTTTTGAAGCGCTAAAATATCCGGCAAAATCTCTTGGCAATTCTGCAAACCATACTGAATAGAGAAACGATAACAAGCTAACAACCAATGCTTAGTGTGTTCGCACAAAGATCGTCTTATCCCAATCACCCCTAAAGGCAAATACTCACAACCACTCAGGTTATGCCATAGATCACCCAAATGCCCCACAACACGTAACCTGTCTGATGAAAGCTGCAGTTGCTCTTCGTGAATCAATATCCCCGCACTACACTTGCCTGACAATACCCGAGAAGCTATCTGAGAAAAGGAACAAAAATACGGCTCAAAATCACCAATGCACATCCGTGCCGTAGCATAAGCAGATGTATGGGACCCTGGAAGAGCAACCACCTTGCCGCGCAAATCAGCTGGCTTGATCACCGCAGAATCCTTTAACGTCACAATAGTAGGACCTAAATCCCGACCAGCAAAACTCATCCCCACACTTAATAACTGATAACGCTCTTTAACCTGAGGAAATACCGCTGCAGATAAAGCACTCACTTCATAGGTACCATAAAGACTCTGCTGGTTAAGCTTTTCAATGTCTCTAGCAAGATAAACACACCTGTGTGCAGCATAGGAAAAAGGTGAACGAAAAACATCGGAAGCATTGTCTTGAATGCAAGACTCTTGGCTTGACTTATCACGCAAAAAGACATCACTCAGTCCTCTTTTTAAAGCCCATATCATCAAAGCATCATCGCTATCCGATGAATAAGCCATAGAAAAAACCGGTGACATATCCACATACTCCCCCTTGTTACCATCACCCATCAAATAACCAATTCCATATGTGCCGATTGTGGGTAATGGGACTCAATATGCTCACATACACTCTGTCTTTGTTGAGGATCACTGGGCAGCAACACCAATACATACCCCGCACCTCCTGAACCCGTGGGCTTTGCTGCAAGCACTCCCAAGTCCAAAAGTTTTTCCATCATCTGTGAAAGCCTAGCCCCCACCACATCAATTGCCGAAAGAAGCTCAGCAGAACGCGTCATACTTTGGGCAAGTAAGTTATGATCTTGTAACCTGCAAGCTTTCACAAAAAGATCATGACAATCATCAAAAGCTGCCACCCTTTGAGCGCATTGAGAAGATGAAAAATAACCACCACTACGCTCAACCATAGCTTTCGTAGAAGAGCGTAACGTCGAATCTACCAACCAAAAATGAAAACAACGTGGAGATGGCAACGTCACATAATGTGGTTTGCCCTCACGCTTGGCAAAACTGATCAATGGTGCTACAGAAAACAAACACACCGCTGCCACATCCAAACCCGATGGCGAACCATGAAAACGCTCTTCGAGAATATTAGCAAGCCCCATCAAACGCTCAGAACTTAAAGTGATGTCATAACAAGCAGCAAGGGCCCGTATAACACCCACACATAGCGCAGCACTAGCACCTAAACCAGCACCTAAAGGAATATGTGATTGAATATGCACACTCATGCCCCGTTCTACCTTTATCCTCAATAACTCCAAAGCCTTGTGGATGGTTGAAACACATTCAGCAGTAAAGTCTTTTTCAAACAAAAACACCTTCACACCTGAGTCAATGTCATCGTGAAAGGATACAGAAACAAACATCCTTTTATCCACCAAAGCAGCAGCCACTGCCTTAGCTCCATACATGACAGCATGTTCTCCTGTCATAATCACTTTGCCACAACTCTCCACTGTCACATCAGATAAGGGACGAGCCGGCACAGGCATACTCTGCCATCTCTGCACAGAAAGCATTTCAGGTATGCTCGATGGCACAACAATATTTTTCTTTACCATAAGATTGATCTATCCAAATCATAAAAAAGTCATAAAGATTACAAACAAAAATCACATAGATCCATACATAGATCCATGCAACAATCACCTTTTCATTATATTTTCTATTTTTCTAAAAACCACTTAAAAGCCTTTAAAAACACCAAAAAAATATCCTTGACAGCCACTAAAAAATCTTATATATTAAAGACTAGATTATCTGAGACAAAGACTCAGCAGATGGTGTTTGATGTTTCAGAATTCTTGCACTCAGCTTCTTATACGTGTCCTTATACTTACTTGATCACTTGTTAAACGCGCTTACTTGGATTTATTAAGCTTGCTCTTACTTCTTGCTCTTACTTCTTGCTCTTACTTCTTGCTCTTACTTTAAGCCACTTGAGACTTTAGGTTAATCTTTAGATTAATGTTAATTAAACTGACTTAAACATTACAAGCAAGTGTTTTTACAACTCACTCAAAAAAAGGTAGATGACTTACTCATATACCATACACACAAAAGACAAAAGATAATCCATCATTATAAACACATCTCACAAAAACACATAAACACACATAAACAATTCCCACCAACTACTTAAAGTAGTTGGTGGAACGTTTAAGCTAACCATATCAGTTAGCTCGCATATGCAAAACACTCATTTAGCAAACAATTGAACAACCTGTAATATACCCTATATAAACAAACCATCACATTTTCATAGATTTTTTCATAACATTTATCACATGACGTTTATTACATAAAACCACATATTTATATAACTTACGATTTCTCTTTTTTCTGCTAGGAGTCCACCATGAGCACGCAAAATCAACCATCTTCTACTCATCCTGACTACTCGCCATCAAAAAATCATCTTGCATACTTTCTTGATGTTGAAGAACAAGAGGAAAAAGAAGAACAAGAAGAAGAAAATATCTCATCACCAAACAACAATACACCGCGTAAAGTTAAAAGACTCACCCCTTCAGTACGCCGTGAAATCGATCTTAAAAATCATGCACGCCAACTTGCTGGTCTGTCTCTTATTACCATTAAAGTACGCAAATGTATTGTCTGCAATAAACTTTTTGAATCTTCTGGCAAGCGTTCCTGTGGTTGTCAATCACGACGCTCTGGATATATAGCAGGACGAGAAATTATTTAATTCCCCTGCAAAGAAAGCTATATCTTCGTATAGTGAAAGTGAAGGTAAATACAAACCAACTCTTTGCTACCTAAGTACCTGATCTAAATACGTGATTTAAACACGAAAACCTGCTGTATTTTTATGACCAAAATTTTGATACATCATGGACGCCACAGGACCATGACTTTTTTGAGCATATTTTGCTGTTGGCTTATGGTTATAGGGCACAAGGATATCACCTGATGCCTCAAAATAAATAAGTTGTCCAATGGGCATACCTGAATAGACACGAACAGGTTTTTTGACAGAAATCTCTAAGGTCCAGCTATTACAAAAGCCAATATCTCCTTTGCCTGCTGTGGCATGAATATCAATACCTAATCGCCCCACCGAAGATTTTCCCTCAAGAAACGGCACATGACGATGAGCTTCAGTGTATTCTTCTGTCACTCCCAAATACAGCTCCGAAGGCTGCATCACAAAGCCTTCTTCTGGAATATCAAAATAGTGCACAGGATTATCTTTTTTAGCATCCAGCTCATTATGTGTGTACTGAGCCAATCTTGTACCCAGATGCACATCATAGCTATTGGTACCCAAAGAAGATCTTTTAAAAGGAGAGATCACAATATGACCTCTTTCCATTTGAGATAATATTTCACCATCTGTGAGTATCAAAAAGGCCTCCTCTATTTTCTCACATCCTCACAGGTATGTGCCGTCTTATCACCTTGTTCGCTACTTACTTTGCTTTTCCTTTGCTTTTCTAATAGCTCATAGGTGAGAGCACACAAACGAATCTGCTCAAGCATATGAGCCACTCCACTCCGACGATTCATAGAAAGCAAAGCCGTTATCCCAACACTTTTCCAGTACATTCCATCCACAGAGAGTATTTCTGAAACAGAACGCCCATTATAAACTCTCATCAACAACGCTATCAAACCTTTGACAATCAAAGCTTCCGAATCACCACGCAAATACACTCTGCCTTCTCTGTATTCACTGATCAACCATGCTTGAGATAAACAGCCTTTAATCAGATAACGATCTATTTTTTCCTGCTGAGTTAAAGAAGGATGATGTTTGCCACACTCCACGATATATCCAAGCTTCCCTTGAGCATCTGCAAAGCTCGTTAAAGTATCCTTAATACACTGACATGCTTGTTTAATGCTCTCTGCTTCCATGCTCTCAATTCTTTGCCGCTCTCTCTTCTGTTCCACGCTTGGATCACCTTCATTCTGCTCATCTGTATCACTACCACCTATGGGCACAGAAACCGAAAAAGCCAACTGAGGAGAACTATTTTTTCCTTTGTGAGCTTGCCGAAGCCTCCATAAACTCTCTATTCCTTGAGTATGTGATGCAGACATATTCTTAACTCTTAATTGATAGAGTGACGAACTCTTGCTTATGTTCTTAGTACGTTAGTAGTACCATACTAAGTAGTGCTTATATTCTTAAGTTCTGAGGATAGCTCTTTACCACACATAACAAGCAAATCATCTATAATAGATGTAAGCTCCGTTTATGCATGTAGCTACTCACGTATAGCCTAATAGGAAAACATACACGTCCCTAACCATAAAACTAGCGAGCAAGCTAGCTCACTGATCGGTAAGAGGCAAAAATACTTCCACTTTCATCACCGACATGCTACAGTAACTTCAGAGTTTTACACCAAAGAACATGTAGGTCAATGAGCACAGTACATTCATATCAAACCACACACAACTCTTAATATTTTTTGTATTTTTTATTGTAACCACATTGTACCCATATCGTACCAGCCTGCATGCGCTCACAATCATATCAAGCTAGATACAGCCCCTAACAACCATTAGATGACTCTTACATACAAGTCTTACATATGTAAACTTTCCAAAGAGTGCTTCTTCGTATTTCCTAATATGATATAAGTGCTTAACGTAATCATATCATCCAAAACTATCATTCAGAACTATCATCCAAATATAACCATGCTATAACTGTCTTTTATCACTCATACCCTACACTCTGATCATCTTAACTTCTCTATACATTTAAGAGAAGAAGGAATGTCCACTATGACACCTCAAAACTTCCCTGACGTTGCCAAAAACTCCTCTCACCATCATCTTGCCTTAAATGAAGTGGGTATGAGTGAGGTATTTGTCCCAGTACAAGTGAAGACAAAAAATGGCTTATTGAACCTAGGAGCTACTTCTCAGCTTTCCATCAACCTTAATAAGCCAGAAATTCGTGGTATTCATATGTCACGGTTATACTTACATGCTCAAAAAACCCTACCCCATCAACCTCTTTGCCAAGAGATGATCCACAATCTTCTCAGTGAGTTTATTGCCACTCAAGAAGGATTATGTGACAAAGCGTTTATCAATATTGCTTTTGAACTACCTCTGCTGCGTAAAGCATTGATCACAGAGAGTCATGGATGGAAAAAGTATCCCATTGAAATTCAAGCGAGTCTGACAAAAGAAGAACCACTCAAACTCACTATACATCTACGTGTGGACTACGGCAGTACATGCCCTTGCTCTACAGCGCTGGCAAAAAGTCATATTTGCGACTCTTTTGTCACACAACATCCCCATAAAGACACCTTTACGAAAGAAGAAGTCACCCACTGGCTTAATACAAAAGGCCTCACTGCAACACCTCATGGGCAACGCTCTCATGCTTTTATTTCCATGCAACGCAGCCAAAACGCCTTTGATTTCGAAGATCTGATCAACACCATAGAAGATATCCTATCCACACCCACTCAAACAGCCGTGAAGCGCCAAGATGAACAGCAGTTTGCTGCACTGAGTGCTGAAAACACCATGTTTGCTGAAGATGCAGCACGTAAGTTGACTTTTCATCTTGCCAAATTACCGCATATCCAACACTTCGAAGCACAAGTATTTCACTACGAAAGCCTACATAGCCATGATGCTTATGCCATAGCATCCAGTGACGCTATCCTTCCTAACCCAGAACCCTAGCTTAGAACTCTAGCTTAGAACTCTAGCTTAGAACTCTAACCAAAAAACAACATCCAACACCGTACAGAAAACAGCTAAGAGAACCTCCATGATATCCACTCTTCGCGCCTTCATCCGATTGGGCTATATCTGTCTGATCATCATCAGTTGTTACTTTGCTACGATGTGTTTGCAGATCTTTGTAAGAACATATGCCTTTTGTGGCAAACACATCTTTTTTTTAAAACCTTTTTATTGCCCAAAGCGTTGGAGTATACGCATCCAACATATGCAGCTAGCCTACATCCGCTTTTACTCCTGGATTTTTTGCCAAGCCATGAATGTAAAAATCAAAGTGTATCGCTATGATTGCAACAAATCATATCTTGACGAAAACAACCTCACTCCCTCATCACGTAAAGAACTTCTCCAATACTTTCCTTCTCACAAAAACACCTCAAACAAAAAAGTATTGGTGCAATCCAACCACGTTTCTTTTCTAGATGTTCTCTTAATTGGATCAGTGGCTAATGTTTCCTTTCTTGCCAAACAAGAAGTCCAGAGCTGGCCCATTCTTGGCAGAATGATCGGCTGGGCTGGCATTCATTTTGTCAATCGTAATAGTGTTTATTCACGTATCCGGGCCTTGATGAAGATGAAGTCATCTTTACAAACCATGCCCTTTTGTCTGTTCCCTGAAGGCACCACCACCGACTCCACCATTCCCGTATACGGCAAATGGAAATCAGGAAACATCTGGGCTATGAATAAAAAGCAACCTCTCAGCTACCACTCTTTTACCATCATTCCCATGTCTATTTGCTACCAAGACACCAAGGACAATGCTTGGATAGGAGAGACAACCTTTGTGCAACTTCTTTACAGAATTGTGAAACGATCCCATACTTCTGTTAAAGTTATATGGTCCACTATCGATCCTGCACAGATACCCAGTGCTTACTTAAGACAACAATCACTCTATATTTTTAGCCGGATCACCGCTCAATGCCTCGCTGGACATAAAGCGTATCAAGACGAACGACTTTAGACGTAACCTTGTTTAGCTCTTCACAAGAATCACAAGAAAAATAACTCTCCGGTCAAGACATATGTTGCCTAATAGAGTTTCCAGTCCACAAACCGAGATAGGAAAGTACTGATTGAAAACAGACCTCAAGTAGCTACCATGCTCATAGAGACGGCCCCGCTCAATTCTCTGTTTATAAATGGATACATATCTTTTATCTTTGAATACAAAAAGAGAGCTTATACCTACTTGCTTCTCAATGTGGAGAAAACCTTATGCTTTCCCAGCCACGGCTCAAAACAGCTCGATCAAAGATGTCAAAATCACCATCCAAGCCTCAAAATGATCCTCATAAAATCAAGCCTAAAAAAACCTTAGCTAAAATCACGTATAAACCTAAGAAGGTCCTGACACTGACTCAAAATCTTCCTTTCTTTAAAACTCTTATCAATACCACAAAATACTATACCCCTTCATATCTACGTAACAAATTTGGTGATACACGTCTTTACTATTTCAGGGGCAGAACAAACAAAAACAACCCAAACGCCTACCCCATACTCCTTACTCTTAACGATGTATGTGTCAAGGTGGCATCACCTAGAGAACGAAAAATTTATTACAGTATTCGCTCCCGAGTATTCGGGCGTGAGTTCCGTGGCAATGTGGTAAAGATGAAAAAAGACCTCGATCAATGGGATGCACACTCCCAAGTGATTGTTCTTATCAATACCACCACAGGCCGGCTTATCAGTGGATGTCGGGTGATTGAAGCTGATCATCAGCAAGGCTATTATGCCTCCCATGAATTTGACATTTCACCACTCCTAGCAAAACCTGGCAAAAAACTCGAAATATCCCGATTCTGCATCCATCCTCGACACCGCAAAGGCATCCATTTTCTACTGTTATGGCGAGGTATATTTGTTTACGCGCACATGCACCATATCAACTACCTCTTTGGACTACCAAGCATCAAAACCACCCATAAAGACTTAGCCCAAAGATATTATGAGCATTTTCAACGTCTTAACTATGTTGGAGAAACTCTCGCTACCCCTCTAGCACGCAGTTTGAACTTTTCCACTTCGCAACAACCAGAGCCTGGCTTTTCTAACACAAAGGTCTTGCCTATGCCAGATCTCTATAAAATCTATATACGCTCAGGTGCTAAAATTTGCTCCACTGCAGGGGTCGATAATGATCTCAAATGCATAGATTTTTTGATCGTCCTCAAGATGAGCGAACTGCATCCCAAATATCAAAAAAAGAGCTAAACAAAGCTCAAGCTGCACGCACATCATGTACCATAGAGTTGTCACACACTCTCATGCGGAAGATACACCAACCCAAGTCACATGATGCACACACATGTGATTTATGAGTAAAAACCCAACACACACCTCCATTCACCTGCCACTTATTATGTCAAAAGATTTTTCTCTCATCATGATCCGCGGTCCTGTGGGTAGGAGATATCATTGGTATGGTTTTGATAAGGCACTGCAACATCTCCTTGATATCTCCCATGTACAGTTCATAGATATGCCTCCTCAACCATCCACATGGAAAGAAGCTCTCCATTATAAGAACACTAAAGCATCCATGAGCCATCACAATATCAACACCTCTAAGCCTTTTCACCTACTGGCTACCTCACTTGGAGCTCTCACAGCTTTTCATCTTTTACAATCTCAACACAACATGAAAGATGTCTCTAAGCAATGTCAATCTCTCTGCCTCATCAACCCCTCTCACCGGCAACTATCCTCACTGCATCAACGCTTCTCACCTCTTGCTGTCATACATCTATTCTGCACTCATTTATTGTCTCGCTCATGCGGTGAAAAGACCATGCTTAAGCTCGCAATCAACCGCCCTTCCATTCGTAAATCCATCAAAAAACAAGCACTCACATGGCAAGAGACAAAGCCATGGACCTATAAAGCACTTATTTCTCAACTCTTATTTCATCACAAACACAGTCGCCACCTGCCATCGCCAAAAGATCTCCCCCCAACCTTAATCCTCTCAGGAGCCAAAGATCGTTTGGTATCGCCAAAATGCTCTTTAGCACTGGCAGAATATCTCCATGCCCCTCACATGATCCATCCAGCAGCAGGACATGATCTCACCACCGAGGATCCCCAGTGGTGTTTGCATCATCTCAAAGTATTTTATGATCCATTCTTAAAAAATCTCACCAACACACCACACAAAAACATCCCGTTATCTTCATCATAAAAAACCAGATATCTTTGTCACTACCAGCAGCCTACATAACGAGATGGTCGAAGTACTCTGCATCTGATGATGATTCACTGGCATCCATCATCAGTGCCTTCTGCTGTCTGTCAGATTTCCGAACCATTATTAATCACTGCTTTGCAGCAAACATCCGTGCTCTCTAGTAGTGTGGTGCATTGTTGCGGAGCAACTCTCATACTGACCAATAACCTGCTGAATAAACCTCTTTTCACCTACTGTTAACACATCTTTCATCCTGTCATCAACTGTCTCCAAAATATTAACAAATAAAGCAGGAATACCAAATGTACCGTAGCCACCATCAGGTAGCGAGTAGGATTTTTGGAGTATCTCTTCTGTACCTCTAGTTCTAGTAATAATATGAGTATCAGCATCAGCATCATTAAGTACTTGATTAATCTGATCTTCACTGCTAGAGCCTGAGACAGTAGCAGCAGCTAAAAGTGCACCCGTTGCCATAACACCGGTAGTCATAATAAGCATTGCAAAAAACACTTCAGGACCACCAAATATGCGACCTGCCGACTGCTCATTTATGAGCTTTTCTAACGTCTCGCTTGCACTATGCAACTTTGCCAACACTTTATATTCCTCATTTATTAGGTTTTTCCCAGCTTCTATTGTCTTATAAAGCATATCTAATGGAGTAATATAGTATCCCAAAAGATCTTTTTCTACGTCTCGCAGACTACCTGCAAGTCTGCTTTGAATCATTTTTAATATCTCGACCAAACTACTCGCAATCAAAAGAATATCTTCTTTATTATATTCACCTTTCTCCACAAGTTCTTTTACAACATCTTTATCAAATAACCTGAACCCAAATTCTGAATTATTGAAAGATTTTACTTGCTTCAGAACTCCTGGAACAACATTCGTATAATTCGTATATTGTGTTTCTTGTTTTAAAAAGAAAGAATGCAGAGCACTATAAAGCACTACCATACCTACAAAATTGATGCTGTCTTCTTTTTGCTCAGCTTTTTCGAGTGGAAATACACGAGTTGTCATGCCAAAGACGGCATATTTTTTATCCAGTTGCGACTGCAACTGATCTTGGCTGAGGCTGAGATGCGACAGACTTTTTTTATCTGCACTTTGTACACTTTCACTTTGTACACTTTCACTTTGTACACCTTGACTTTTTGCACCAGCATCGTCCTCAGAACAACTTACGACAGCTAAAAGCAGTAATAAAGAAACACCAAGGCTTATTATTTTTAATCGTATCATATCAAAAGTCCTTCATTAAATTGTATCAACAGCCTACATAGCTATATCATTGGAGTACTCTATACCACAAAAAAACAAACTCGTAAATACCTATCACATACCTGTTACTTGCTGCATACCTAGATTTACCTGAAACAGCGTTCATCATCTCATAAGTAAATGTTTTCTCTCCGCACGTAATACAATTTTTTCATTCCGCTGCCATATTCTGGTATCTGAAATTTTGCAAAAAATCACATCACCCATCCCTAAGCCCCTAACTACATAAGCTACTCTCAGCTTTTTTTGTTCTTTTAAGGCTAGCAAACATGCCCATATTACTGCTAAGTGATTAATATCTTTATTTTTTCTTTGTAATATTGGTTTTCTATGATACATTTGTCGACATGCGTGCTATGATCCTGGTCTTGCTGACAAGATCGGTGGACTTCGCAAACACTACTAACGACACTACTAACGACACTACTAACGACACTACTAACGAAAGGAGACTTTGTTATGAAAACCGTCTTGATGAAAACAATTTTTCTTCTGCTAACACTTTCGCTTATGAGTACCTATAGCTATGGGACTGTAGCTCCTGATCTAGAGGACGCCGTTTCTTTTGGCGGTGATACTTGTGAGTACTTCCCCCAACCTATTGGGGTTGCTTGTCTAGTCTAACCTCTAAGCAACTGACAGGAGCAGTAAATCCTTCACTAACCTGTCAGTTGCTTCTTGCTTTTGGCCCCTACCTCCCTTTGCAAACCTGCTGTCACATAATATCTTCCATGCAATGATAAGCTTATAGCACATCTATATGCACCAAATTTTGGACTCAATTCTAAACCAAGATCAAAAGCTGTGTCTTGTTTTTGGGGATATTCACACAAGAATTTCATTTTTGATGAGAAACGTTGAGAGGGTTTAGATGGTGGTTGACGCAAAGGTGAAGTAGTGGATTTTGTAGTCCCATTTTTGTAAAAATGTGGTCCCGATATTGAGATTTTTGATGTCCCAATTTAGGTAGGGGATTAACCTGTAAATGGGTGGTGGCATAAATTGAAAACAGACACCTTGAAGCAGCCTTAATAAAAGGATCTCATAAGTGGAAGCGCAAAGTGCCAACAAACAACTGTCTTCTTCTAGAGGTGTAAGAGGTATTTATCACATTCAAACTGTCAATTCTATACACAGTCATTTCAAAGAATTTCTGGCCCCTGACAAAGATGTAGCTAAGTATGAGGTAATTATATAGCTCTCTTTGAGTGGTCTTAGAAGGCTGCCACAGAATGTGCAAAAACATTTAAAGCACGTATCATCTCCACATATTTAAACATAAGATCAAACCAGATGGCCCTTAGAGAAATTAAAAAGGGCTCTTTTTTCAATACTCGTATTGGTCACATTTATAATCGATATTCAATATGTATTGCTATTTTTACACCGCTTGAGTGGAAACATTTTATTACATACTAAACTATCATATAATAGCTTCTGGAATTCTCATAAATAACAAACTTTAAGTTATTTTTTAAAAAATTAACTTAAGCCAAAATCCGATCATTCCATATCACGACTTAATCACAACAGAGCCTTATTTCTATATATACTCTTATCTTGAAAGATACTTTATGCTATAACAGCAATATATTAAGCTGTTTTATTTGGCACTTTTTCATTCAATAATCTCAAACATCTTGGCATTCTGTCACAGACTCTTCTAGCTCTTTACAATAATCCTTAAAGATTTCCTCATACTGATCAACAACCGTACTAACAAACGTCTTTTCGCCTGCTGTTAGCACATCTTTCATTCTGTCAGGCACTGACCCCAACATTCCCAAAAACATCATAGCTTTAGAAAATGCTACTTCTACCAATACCTTTTCTGGAGTTGTTGCATCAGGACCATCAAATACTTTAGAATCTGAGACCGAAACAGCAGCTACGAGTGCACCCGCTGCCATTAAGCTAGTATTCGCCATAAGTGTGGCAAAGAAAAACTCGCTAGGATCATTGGAGTTATCTTGTGGCTCATCTTCTGTGAACTTTGCACCTATCACATCTAACTGAACCTTACGTGTCACCGCTTTATATTTCTCCCCCTCTAGATCTATCTCCTCTCCAGCTTCTATTGCTTTATAAAACTCCTCTAATGAGGTAATGTTAGATGTCAAACGTTTACTTTCTGCACTTGCCAGACTAGCTGAAAGTCTGTTTTGAATCATCTTTAATACCGCAATCAAACCATTAGCGAGCAAAAGAATATCTTCTTTATCGTACTTACCTTCCTTCAAAGGGACTCGTAAACCTGACTCATTAAAAAACTCGAGCAGAAAATCTGCATTAGAAGATTGTATTTGCTTCAGCACTTTTGGAATAAAGTTCTTAGATCCTGCCTCTTCTAATAATTTAGAAACCATGCCACTATAAAGCAGCACCATACCTATAAAATAGATGCTGTCTTCTTTTTGCTCAGATTCTTCCAGTGGAAATTCATAAGTGGTCATACCAGAGAAGGCAAATGCTTTCTCTAGCTGCAACTGATCTTGACTCTTAGCACCTTCACTTCCAACACTGGTTTCTTCAGAACAGCTTATCAAAGCAGCTAAAACCAGTAATAAACACATACCAATACCAAAACTTATCTTACATCGCTTCATAACAAAAACGCCTCAAAAAATTTTATCAGCAACTTACTTAGCTGCACTATTGGAACACTCTCTAGCTAAAAAAATCTACAAACTCAAAAGCACCTACCGCATCCCTATTACTTATTGCATACCTAGATATGCAAGCCTGAAACAACTTTGAATCAGATTCTAAAGAAGGGTAAATATCATCAAAATCATTCATGATCTTAGAGATACATTTCTTCTTCCCTCACATGTACACACTTCCCTGTTCTAGCAGATATCGACTTCAACACCTAAAACATAAAGAAAGGTTGTACCTGAAAAAAGTAGCAGTTTTTATATTTACATTCAAAATAACTATGTTATACACGTCACAAGATGTGTGTTTTGGTCTTGCTAAAGGTCTTACTAAAAAAGCCAACGAATTTCACAGAAAACCAAGAAACAACACCACTTAAAAGAAAAGCGTGCTATGAAAACAATCCTGATGAAAACAATTATCCTTTTGCTAACACTTTCTCTT
The DNA here is from genome assembly GCA_002238945.1 of Proteobacteria bacterium bin106. Lineage (GTDB taxonomy): Bacteria > Bdellovibrionota_B > Oligoflexia > Oligoflexales > Bin106 > Bin106. The sequence goes on from MPNI01000002.1 coordinate 51,568, forward strand.
ATGAGCACCTATAGTTATAGTGCTGTAGCTCATAACGAAATAGAATCCAATTTTTTAGGTGGTGATCCTTGTGAGTACTTCCTCCAACCAATTGGTGTTGCTTGTCTAGTCTCACCTCTAAGCAACTGACAGGAGCAGTAACTCCTTCACTAACCTGTCAGTTGCTTCTTGCTTTTAGCCTCTCCCCTTGCGAGCCTGCTGTTAGATAAAATCTTTAATGCAACAGTGAGCTAATGGCACCTCGTATACCCGCCAGATTTTTAGTGTACTGATGGCTCTTGGTATGCTGATGGCTCTTGGTATGCTGATGGCTCTTGGTATGCTGATGGCTCCTTTCCCTTTCCCCGCAACTCAATTTCATATATATGATCTTTACCACAGGACAAGGATCATCATTACACTAATGTATCGGCAACCTTTCTTCAAGCTTAAATTCACTACTTCAATATGATATATTACTTACTTCGGGATGGGCCAGCTCTTTGGCGTCCTTAGCCCCTTGTTCCACCCGACTATCAAGAGGGTGGGGTTTTTGACCACTAACTTTCTTTGAGGAGTAGTGAGATTCTCCGTATTGAAACGGAGTTTGATAGCCAAGGGAAGAATGGAGTCTCTGGCGGTTGTACCACACTTCAATATACTTAAATAAGTGGGCTTGCATCTCCTCTTGACAGTCAATTTTATGCCTGTATATATGTTCTTTTTTGAGTGTGCTAAAGAAACTTTCCACATAAGCATTATCATAGCAATTACCTCGACGACTCATGCTTGGGAGGATCTGATGTGCATCTAAAAAGTCTTTGTATGCCTTGCTTGCATATTGACTTCCTCGATCTGAATGAAAGATTATCTTGACATTGTTTATGGGGGTGGTGGGAGTTTTATGTAATGCATTGCTTGTAGCATTGAGCACTAAAGAAGTCTCTAAGTTCTTTGCTAGAGACCACCCTAAGACCTCACGAGTAAAGATATCTAACACCACAGCAAGGTAGATATGTTGGCCATTAGACAGCTTTAAATACGTGATATCACCGGCTAAAACCTCTCTTGGCGATTGAGGATAACTGTTTGGATTTTCTACCTCAAATCTCCTCTCAGCAACAGCAGAGTTATGATCTGAGTCAGTTGTAACAATCCTCCTTCTTTTTTTCTTACGGTTCGCATTAACCCCATCTCTTCCATATATTTAGCCACAGTGTTCTTACAAACTGACTTCTCGGAAGTTCTAAGGGCATGGAAGATCCTGGGAGATCCATAGGTACCATTTGATTGATCAAACAGGCGCTTAATCTCTGCCTTGATACTATCTTTACGGCTTGGTAGACCTTTGCTTTGATCGAGTTTCCACTTGTAGAAGCTTGAAGGTGAAACGTCGAAGTGTAGGCATAAAGCTTTAAATGAATGCTTCTCGTTATTGTTTTTTGTCATGTTAATCATTTCATACCTGCGAGGTGGCTTTGCGATAAAATCGCTGCAGTTTTTCTTAGCGTAGAAGCTACATTGTTGAGTATGCTTACTTCTTTCTTAAGGGCACGATTTTCTTTAAGAAGCTCAGCATAGCTGCGAGTCTCTCCACTCGTAGGGGATTTGATGTCAAGGTATATACGTCTCCAGCTATATAAACAGGATGCAGAAACACCCAGCTTCTCTGCAGCAGTTTTGACTCCATGCTCCTCACTTAAGTTGACAGCATCACGCTTAAACTCTTCATTGTAAGAATCTCCTCTCTTCATATCGACCTCCATAATAAACAAACACTATCTTACTTAGCCGATTTTATCTTAATGATTCTGATTCAAAGCTTCAATGAGTCTTGACACGAATCTTTTCACATATCCTCCTACTACTTTACGTCTTTCATAGTTAACACTCCAACTATTCGTAGAAGAAATAAAACGAAGTGGTACTCCAGTCCTCATACCTACAAGCTTCGTTATATCTGCTTCTGAAAATTTACTAAAATTATTATAGTAGCCAGCTACAAGGCTCAATATTTTAGTTTCTTCCACACTAAACATTACAGAATGTTGGTGTTTGTCTATACCAGATTTATATAAATAAAACATTAAGTTTAAATCAGAATATACAGGATAATGACTTTTCAATATAGCAGCTAAAGGACCATCGGCTCTCAGAGAGGAACCAAAAAGGCTAAGAGTTCCTAATCTATGACCATCTCTTTGAGTTTTAGAAAATTCTATAACTCTTCGGAGGTCAATATCAGGCACGGAAGAATTAGAAGAAATAGGCACACTTCTTGAACCATTTGGACCTTTAAACCAAACAAATATTTTTGCATAATCATAATGGTTTTGACATTCTGAGCGATCATCCATACCAAAGAAACGAAAATGACCATGACTATCATTGGCGTATTGAGAAAACACGACAGAAGAGCCTCTATTATTATTATCATACTTAATACAGGTCTTTTTTTTGCTTTTTACTGAGCTATTATCAACAACAGACCCTACTAAAGAAGAGCTTACAGAGTACTTCGGAGGTGATGGCACATCATCACCTTTATTATTAGTATCATTAGATATATCAAACAAAAAATCATCTATGCCTTTAGCTAACTCTTCATTTTCCTGTGAAACAGTCAAAGGTGCACTGTCCTGTGAAATAGCAGAAGGGGCAAGAGATGAACTTTCCCTAGTTTGTGTTGACACATCAGTGCAACCAAACGAAAATGCAGGCAGAAACATAAACAAAGCCAAAGAAAAATTGATATGCCTTGATATGCCTTGATATGCCTTGATATTAACCACCTTTTCATTAAATAATGATCTTATATTCATTTGAAATCCTGTATTGAAATCCCATATAGTACTAAACTGATAACGTGTTAAAAAATTTATTTTATAATGTTGTAAGCTGTTTTTTATTCAAATTCATAAAGACCTCTTTTTTCTCCTTCTACAGACAAAAATGGATAATGCAAGCATAATCAACGCTTAATTACAACAAAACATTAATGTCTAATTGTTAATGTATTTGTTATCTTTTTAATGAACCCCTACCACTTAGTAACACCAGGTACTTTCTCTGGCATTACTATCACACTATTAAGCCCTAAACCCCCCGATAATTATAATACTATGATCGGTATAGCACATTAATTCTTTAGGGATACTCACTTTACTTGAAAGCAAAGCCCTTTTTAAGATGGCTTTAGTCACCAAGATGGTGGGGAAGGAAAATATAAACTGACACTGAGCTACTCTTCATGCAGAATTTCACAAAGCCTCTAGCGTAGTACATGCCTCATATCATTGGCAATAGATGTGATAACATGGATGCCGGCAAGTTCATAGGTAATTGTCAGTTTTAAGTATGTACAAGTACATAGCTGAATCATACATAAAAAACATGTATTCTAAGCCTATCTTTACCATAAGGTTCTATATTATCTGATAGGCTACGAGTATAGAGTCTGTGATAAATTTTTACATTTTTATCCTTCAAAACATAGAAAAAACAAATTATTAAAATCTACTTTTATGAAGATATTATTTTGGTAACTAGATATTTTGCGGGTAGGCACAGCTTCTAGGAGAAGAATATTTATTAAAATTTTTAAGTCAAAACAATGTTGATAAACTTGCAGAAGCCCTAAAAATATACCTTGCTCAAATTCCTTACTTTATTCAGTCTCCATAAAAAGCGTAAACACACCTATGCTCTTATTTTACATAGTCAGCTATGGAATTTACATGGAGATCTACAAGCCGAAAAGTTTCATCCCGAGGACGCTGTAATATAATGTTTTCCTGTGAGGATCAAAATTTTTTTAAATTAAAGGCCGCATCTGGTGAAAACAAGCAAAAAGAGACACCAGATGCTGCTATGAATCAAATCCACTCTCAAGAATATGCGGATCCTTATCAAGGTAAGGGTAAATCTATTCATTTGATGGCTTTGGTCTTTGATAAAACGAAGCGTAGTCTTCTTACGATGCGTCATGAGACGCTCTAAAATTTGTGATAATTTTGTATAAAAATAACCTCACTACCATATATGCATCTGGTTGCACTTTACACTTCTGTCTTGCCTGAGTCATCAAAAATTTTTAAGGCGGTACCAAATTTTACCTAAATAGGATTGCAAAATCTACCACTTCTCCTTAATACCATCAGTTTTTGGGCAAGTCCAATGATTCAAAAGCCTTGTAACTTTCATGATATTTTTCAGTCTATCTGTTAAACGCATAATGTTTATTTTTAAAAAGACACTCCTTTTTCTAAAATAAATTCCTTAATGACGTTAGCCATAATTTTTTTGCGAAACCTTAAGCATCTATGTTACATCTTATTGGATAAATTTATTCTAGTGATAATTATTATAAAATTAGCTGACAAGTTCAAAGACCTTAAGCAAAAATGCTCTTTTATCACTCCCTATTTATAAAACTTATATCCGTGTTTTCATTTTGATAAAAGGTTTTTGTCTAATCAAACAAAAAAGACACTGCATTTCTATTTTCTTAACTGAAAAACTCATAGTAACCTCTTTGCAAACGTCATCTTTAAGCTCTTCAGGTGTTTGACCACACAAACCTCCGCGTAAAAAAAAGACCGACGTGGTGGATGGGATATCCCAACAACGTAACTTTGCTGAGATAGATCATCTTATAAAGACAACGATAGCAAAGTGATACAACTAAGCAGGCCTATAAAGAGAGAGGCTCTTACTAAAGAAGTGATTTCAGAAAGCTCTTCACATGCCGACAAGGTGCTGGGTTAGTGTCTGTAGCTATAACCAACAGATACTCTACGTTGACAAGATTTTATTAAGATACAAGAAAGAACATCAACCAGCATACCTAGGCAAGACCTTTGCAGAGAAACATTGTGACAAAGAAGCCTTATGAGATACACATAATGAAGTGGAATGTTTTCATATCAACAGCTCTATTAACCCTTCTGGTCTCTTGTTTGAAACCACCGAGTAGTACTACGCCTGATGACAACAACACAACTGATGACAACAACACAACTGATGACAACAACCAAAGTACAACACCAAACACTGTGACCACACATGAGAACATCACAGCCGATTTTCAATATGTGATCCATAATAATGGAGCCACTCCCACCACCAGTAATGCGACAGCAACCGGTAAGTTTAAGAGCAAGCTAAAAGAGAAAGGCCATCAAACATTACTTGCTGCCACCAATGTCACCACAAAGTGGGTGATAGAGCTCCAAAACAAAAATAGCAAGCCTTTCCTGTCTAAAATTGTCGCATCAAATGTTGAAGGAGAAGGGCTAAAATCCACAAAATCAGGCACACATGGCCACACCTATACCATGGAAAATCTCTTTATTGATGCTGGAAATACCAATATTACCTTTAAAATGGTTCCTACAGAAGCTTGCCAAATAAAATATTCTAGCAACACCAATCTATGCACAACCATTGATTCAGCTCCAAGCGATGTTACAGCAGAAATAACCGTACCCATAGAGGTCATAGATACAGGAGTAAAAAGTACTACTGATTCCACAACGTGTTCCTTTATACAAGCTGGAGGCAATATTCTAAGCATTCTTACCGGACAAAGTGCAATGGGCCAACTCTTAGGAAAGACCGCTAGAGACATCATAGCTGCTAGCAATAGTTGTCAGATATCACCATAGCAAAAACCAAGACTTTGCAAAAACACATGCCTCTCATGGCTTATGATAAATGCCTTAATACATTTTGTGCTAAAATCGAAGATAATATGATGTATACGATCTTGACCTATTTTTTTGAATGTTTTTTAGTAACTGCTTTTTTAGATTTTCACTCAAAACCACACACTGACACTTGAGGTCATATAAACAAGAAAAGAAGGTCAACAAACACCTAACAGATAGGCATCAATGTATACCCCCGCCATGTCAACATACAACCACATATGAGTAGAATAAATGTGAGTAACATAATATAGTGATCAACGCTTTAAGGCCAACAACCCTCATGAATACCAAAGATACATCGGTGTATGGCACCTTCGGGATCACTAAACACTCTTTTCTTACCAACTACCTGTGGTATGCAGTATATGCGGTAATAATATGTCTTGGATGGGTATGGCTATCCACACAAGCTCTGTGCCAAGAGCAACAAGACACCGCTGATCTTGATGTGGAAATCAAAAACCGTCTTTATAAAACCCGCAGCGCTTTTGATATAGGTGTGCATGGTGGGGCTATTCTTAATCACCCCTATATCCAACCCTGGACCATTCATGGCACTGCTAATTACTATATTACACGAAGTATCGGAGTAGGACTCGATTATACCCACATCTTAAACAAAGACAAACCAGAACGTATCTGTGTAGAAAATTTCTATAACACTTTTAACCACGAAAATCTCCCCCTAAGCTCTGTGTGTGCCGGTGATGGCAACCCAGAAACAGCTAAAAAAGAGCTAGCAAAGGTGCAAAATTCAGCACCTCCTATCCCAAATATGGGACCAGCTTACCCACCCATTCGCGAACTCAACATGATCATACAAGCTGCCTTTATCTGGTCCCCTATATATGGGAAACTGTTGTTTTTTATGTCACAGGTTGTCCACTTTAGCACATTTGTGTCCCTTGCCGGTGGTGTTACCATTAACACACATTATCCAGGAAAGTCCAAATCTTCAACAGGCAAGTCGCTGCGAGGATCTGCTCCAGCACAAGGTATCTCAGCTACAATTAGTGAGCTCACCACGCCAGGAGTAAGTGCAGATGAAGTGAATGAATATGGTAAAGCAGGCAGGCCAGATAGCCAAAAGTATTACACACCTACCGTTACTATAAGTATTGGTCAAAAGTTTTATGTTACAAAAAACATCAACCTCCACTTAGAAGGCCGCAGCATGTTCCTGATTGGTACTGGCGGCAGCAAGTATGAGGTCTATTTTGCTTTGTTAGGTGGACTAGGCCTGAGAATCTAAAACCTCTTTGCCTGATTATATTAGTACTTTTTCCACCCAGAGATACAGTTAGTTAAAACTCGATCTTCTTCTGCTACAGCGGCGTAATAGCTTTTCATCTTTTTTAAGATCTTTTGTTTACATGCCGCAGAAGCTTTACTCAGTGGCGTTTGAGCATAACTGTGTGAAAGTGCATCCTTCCATTCAACTCCATCGTATTGTGTTACCGCAGTTATACCAGTACATACCTCATCCCAAGTGATTTCGCACTCAAACGAATCATCATCACTCTTACCTTCTTCGCCAGAGCCTTGACCTGTGTTTGCTAAGACGTAAGAACCACCATTTTGATCGTCCGATTGCATTTTACAACCAAAACACAACACCGCCGCAACTAACAATAATCCAATCATCCTTAAATGTTTCATAAGTTACCTCCCACAAATGAAGCAAACTCACACCATCTATCATTCTATCATAAACATATAAAGCGTGAATCTTAAAAAAATCCCACTAAGCACTGTCAAGCAGACACCTAGCCGTACTATTAGCCATACTATGCTGCTACTGTCATCGGCACTTTAGTGAAACAACATGAATCACAATGCACAGACACTACAACAAAAAGTCATAAGAAGAGTAGGGGAAGAAAACACACCCATAGCTTGTTGTTAGCAAAGAACAACAAGCTACCAACTAGTAGTGTGCATGAAAAACTCGATAACAGATCAATAGTTATAATAACCACCTATAGAAGGTAAGACCTGAGAGAAGCGGTTATAGATGAATCCCTTAGGAAATTTGATAAATTTTTGTGAAGAAGGAAAAAGATTTTTATTTACACTCAACACAGATTTATCGTCTATAAACCATAGTACATAGTCATCGGTCATTTCCTTAAGTCCTGCCAGACCAGGAAATTCCGGTATGGTATTCACCTCATTGCGACCCTCCGGATCATCCACATCCAGATCTGTTAGGCTATAGATAAACTTCAAATAATCACTTTGCCCTCTAAGAGGGTATAACCAACTACGGAACCTCTCTAAGCTGGAATCATAAATGGTTGTATCCTCAAATCGAGGAGCAGGGTAACGATAGTGTTCTACAACTGCTACACTAGTTTGCGGATCGGATTCTTTGGCTTTAAGAAGCTCAGGAGGCTGTTTGTCAGTGCATATAAGATACCCATCTCCCATACCTCTAAACAAATTCTCGAGCCATTCACGAGCTACCTGTGTGTCCATTATCTTCTTGAACTCACTTTCATGAAAGCCCCCAAAAAAGTTCTTATAAAAGTTCTCATAATTGAGACGTAACAGAAAACAGTGCTTAGGACGATCAAACTTCAAGTACACCTGCAAGGTGGTCCAATTGGAATAATGTGTCGCCCCACCACCAAGCTCTTCTTGATCAGATTCCTCATATTCACCACTTTTTGAAAAAGATGTCTTGAGTCCCACCCCAAAGCTCACAACAGCCTTAGACAAGCTTTCTAAGAATTCCACTGCATTAAAACTGGCAGACATGGTCTGATACAACGCCAAGCCCCGAGTAATGGCTTTTGAACGAACATCTTTAAAAGCAAGAATATCCGTACCGGCATCTTTTGCACGAGCCTCTACCTTAGATCCTTTAAGAAGATGATGAACCACAACGGTCTGACTGAGCCACTCACGAAGCGAATGATGCATTTCACCAGAACGGATCTGACGACACTTCTCAAAATAAGGCTCAAAATAGTGCTTAACTAAACCATACCACTCCGGACTTCCGACTTGAAAGAAATGACTCCTTTCATAAAAAAGATAGTTTTCCCTAAGCATAGTCCGTAAATGAGGTATGTCTTTAAACCACAAGCCACATATTTGATGGACCAACTCCTCCTGACGACTACCTTCACGATTCCAAGCAATCTCTCTAAGCTCTTCTGCTGTTAAAGACAGACCCACTTCTGAAAAAACCTTTTTATTCAATTGAGCAACCGACATGCTGCGATATTTACTGACATCATCCAAACACTCGCCACCTTCCACCAAACAATGCCGCTTAAGAGGCACAGAACCCTTCTGAGTTTTCTGCTTCGGAAAATGCAACGCCGAATAAGGCTTTTCTTCTAAAGACACATATTTCAAGTTAGAACTCTCCAAATACTCCGAATCCAAAGTATTAAAATGAGCATAATAACGCTCAAGAATATTCCATTTTTTCACAAGAAGCTGCACTTCCTCCCAGGAATGATACTCCGAATCACCAAGCAAAGGCTTGCCATCATAGCTCATATCTTCTTCACTTAAAGATACCCGACCACTACTAGCATCTTTTTGATCGTTGCCCGAAACACTCTCGCCATCTCGATGAGCCAGATCCACGCCTTCCGTGGATCGCGAAGACTTATTAAACCGCTTGATGGTAACCCGATTGGTCATAGGAGCAACATCCACGTTTTTAGCAAGCTTTACAGGAGGTGTGAGATGGATGGGAACTGCCAACTCTTTGGTTTCATAAGGAGTCAAGACAAACGTTAGTTGAGTGGTTAACCAACTCATCCGCGCATCCGGTAACGTAATAGGCAGTACTGTTGGAGGAATATTACCGTCTTTCACATAGACATCCTGACTCGTCATACTCGCAGGACAAAATGTATAGTTGTAAGCTTCGCCAGCCTTTTGCTCTACAGTACGTTGCTCATATGGTGGGAAGCGAAGATACTTACGAGGTTTGGAGCTATCACCCTTGTTTTTCATAATATGCTGCACTGTAATCTGCCGTAAATCATCACCAATGGAAAGATGATACAACGATCGATTAATCAAATGACGATCTTTTTGTTTAGCACACGTCAAATAGGCATCTAAGCGATACAAACCATCTGGAGCATCCACCACCATGGATTTCTGACCGAACTCCTTCATGATCTTGGAACGCATTTTCACAGAAGCACTAAATTGATAATCATAATGAATACGCAAAGATAGATCCTTGCGTGGCAAGTAACGGAAATCCTTAGGCGGCTTTAAGTCATACTTGTGGATGAATACTGTGGGCTTTTTAGCCTTAAGTGCACGATACTTAGCTAACACGTCTGATGAAAGTTTATCTGGGTTTTCTGAAAGCACTTTACCACTACTCCATACCGTACCATCACCCCAAGGGCGGAAGAATAAAGGTACTTCCACAGACAATGTTTTTTCTGTATTCGTTATAACAAAACGCAGATCCTGCAACTTGCTCTGCATCGTGTAAATGTCATACAAGAAAGGGAAATCAAAATGGATCACACCATCACTATTCACCCTCACCTGCCGCGACTCATCATGTCCCTGTAAACTCACCAGCAAGTCGGTATTTTTAATAGGCTTTCTTGAAGAGCGATGAATCAGCTTCACAGAAAACTGCAAATCATACGTGACTGTTGTTGTCGTACGTGAGCTTTCCTTAAGGAAGGCGATCTTAGGGTTTTGGGCAAAGAATGTGGCATGAGCAAAACCCTCTTTTTGCAAAGGAGGCCCCTCACCAGCACCCGCCACAGCAGGCACTTCTGCAAGGTCTGCTTCTTGGAGAGTTTCCCTATCAAGATCTTGATTGACAAAATACAAAGTCTTAACCGGTTTCAAGCCATCCCCTGCAAACTCTGAATGGCTTTTAAGAGATATCTTCAATAAAAGATTATCTCGCTCAGAAGTAATAGCCGAAGAGAGCTTCTCAATGACATGAAGCTTACCAGCCTTAATACTCTGTTTCTTAAAAGTATGTACTTTGAGTGTCTTGGCGTGAGAAAGATTTTGTTTTGTCAAACTATAGTCTTTATTCAAGCTCATCAACTCCACAACCACATCAAGTGTCCCATTTTCAGGAATAAGTGAATGAGATACCCCCGCGTCATCAAATACTTCAAGTTGTGGGTCAATATCAAGATGCCAATGAGTTTCATGATCCCTAGCAGCCGTGTTATGAGCAAAGACTCTCCTTTCAACACGTGAAATCTTCAACAAAGCTGGCTTATTTACACCATCAGCCCCATCCGATGGATGAGTTTTCTGATCTGTAGCTGCATTGTTCTGCTCTGTAGCAACGCTCTTATTGTTAGGATTATGAGGGTCATCGTCACCCACCACTTCCACAAACTCAGCAGAGGTTGTGGGACGTAAACCCGCCCAAGGATTCAACTTGTAAGCAATCACCAAACGACCAGGGTATTTGCCTTCTCCCACAATCTCAAATGTTTTGCTCAAAGCATGAGATTGCACATAAGGATTAAATGACTCGGTCTGCTTCCACTTCAAACAGCCCTCTTCATCACTCACATATGACTCACCACCTACCTTGAAAAGACTCAAAGGCAAACTGCGCATACTGATACGATCTTTCAGACACGTCTCAAATTCATAGGTTTTCTGAGTAGCTAACATCTCACCTTCTGGACGATAAGACTCAATCATACGGTAACTAACTGGAGAACTCACAAAATCATGAAAGCCCATCTGTGCCTTATCTTTATCTTTAAAGCAGGCACCAACGGATAGCAATACACCACATGTTAGGGCAACCATAAGGTATCTATGGGTTTTTTGTTTCGTAGCAGCTTTCATAGTAGCCTTATGTGCCACAGCCTTATGTGCCACAGCCTTATGTGCCACAGCAGCCTTACCTCTGAATACATAACGCCTCAGAGAGGATGCGAGATGATTGAGAATAAGTGTGTGTAACATATGTCATATCTCCAAGTATATCTAAATCGTCATTACGGGAATGAAATATCATTCATTATAGTTATAGTTATCGCTCATATCGCTCGTTATCACCACAGCTTCTGAGTTAACCTCAATTTCACCAGGCTGGTATCACGCTTATACATATTTCTATGACGCGGTGTATGGACATAAAAACCCGCATCCACTTTGGTATCTTCTTGGCCAAAACTGATGTTCACACCGTATCCTTCCACTCCGGTATAGCCTAGATGATGCTTGCCAAATTCTGCCAAATACACATCTTCACCCACCGAGAAAAACACCATTCCTAAACCAGCATATGCCTCTCGTTGAGACAAGAAGAAATAACGCTGGTACGAAAGGTCTCCCCATAGCCCATAAGCATACTCTTTTGGGGCCTGGGTATTGCCTAATATCTCCACTGAAGCATCCACACCATGCTCTGCAGACAGCCTCTTACCAAAGCTAGCACGTGCCCCCAAAGTAGACATGGAATAAGCTAATGCGTTAACATACTTGCCCTTAATCACACTATTGCCCTTCATGGCATAACGCTCAGCAAGCTCAGATGGAACACCACCTGTGCCAAACCAACGTAACGACACCGAATTCAGCAAAAAATATCTATCAGGATCAAAGGATCGTCCCGCTTGAAGACCAGCAACATAAGGAACACTTTTAGATACCACTAAAGCATCTTTTTTCTTATAAGGTATGGAACTCACAAAGCCCTCTACCTCATACGCATCATAAGAGTAAGTCACCTTCATCGTTGGCAAAGACCTACTGTAAGAAGCTAAATCGGATCCCCAAAAATCATCGTGAACAAAACCCACATATGTTCTCCACGGCAAGTCTGCTTCAATACCAATATAGGCTTGACGCAAACCAATCTCAAAAGCATCTCTAGGCTCAAAGCCCACATCACTATTGGCCTGAGCCCACAAAAAGACGCGAGCACTAAAAGAACCATTACTCCAGTGAGAATCTAAATGAGTTCTGGCATAAAAGCTATGCTCATTGGTAAGATCATCATACTGTTTAACAGATCCCACAGAGAGATCTGAAGACACTTCCAAATTATCAGCCAAACCATCATACCAAGATGAAACAGGGGGCACAGAATCAGCAGAAGAAGATACAGCCTCTTGAGCCAAAGCAAATGAACTGTACAAACTCCATACAAAAACAACCACCCACAACACAACACAGTACAGCACCGCTTTTGCCAAAAAGCTCCTTGGCAAAACAGCTGTTACATCTGTATGGTGTGTTGAATATCCCATCATAACTTATCTACAATTCCTTTTAATTATTTATTCTCTATTCACAACTATTCTCTATTCACAACATTCGCAGTCTATTAATTGTGAGCCATTCCTTGTTACTGCCCTTGTTACTGTTACTTAAGTGAACGCTTATGACGAGTGACCATTTTTCAATTGACTTTCTCTATCTCACTCCTCACTGATTCTTAGTAGCTGTAGCTCTTAGTAGCTGTAGCTGCTTTCCAAAACTTTCCTAGAACTTGTAACATTAACCATTTCTTCTCATTCTCACTGGCCTACCTATACTGATTACCAGGCAACTCAGAAGAACAACCCCAAAAAGCCCGTGGGCTAAGCCAGGCACACGCCAGACATCAAACAAAACAAAAAGATGGTACACACCATGCATACACAGAATATGTGCACATATGACCAAAAGCCCCACTAACCAACTTTTGCCAGGCAGGATAAACATCTTCATCCGAAAGCTTGTAGAAAGCTCAAGCAAAAAGCTAGGAACCAGATCACAAAAATTTCTATATCACATCGTATGTAAGATAAAGAGCGCGATGAGATCCACGAAAAAGAAAGTGTGAAACGCGATACAAACAGAAACAAGGCAACAAGAAAAACACCCGAAAACCAGCACAAGCATTGCACACATGAGAGCGCATTCTACGCAACGAATGAGCTACAACCACATAATCGCCTTTATTATTACATATACTGCTCATGTCGTTATGGCTCCTGTGTGCTTATTGCACGTATTTTTACTGACTTCTCAGACTAGCTACTATTTAAGCTATGATTCACAAGCTAAGCAGACTCTCAATGTAATCTTCTAGCTTCTAGCTTCTAGCTTCTTTATTTTTTCGTTACGTTTATCCTCTTCTTCTTTGCTATTTGTTTTGCTATCTGTGTTTATTGTATCTCTTAAGTAAACATGCTACCAATCACAACACAATTATCAAGAAGAAATTCTATATATGAGAATAACTCAAGCGATCTCTACAACACCCTGCTCATCCATCGCGGATGGGACCGTGCTATCATCTTCTCTAATCTATGCGTCTATGCAGTGTATTGCGTATTATGGGAATCTCTATTGCTACGCAACCGCTAACCTGAACAGGCCTTCAGAACTTATGATAAGTCCGCGCTCGCCGAAAATAGCACTTAGTTGGATGGATCGCAAAAATAATCTAAAGATTGTCTGGCTTACTTCGCATTCGTTCATTATTCGTATGAATTACTATTACTATGTAATTATTCCTCTTTATTATTTCTTTATTATTTCTTTATTATTTCTTTATTATTTCTTTATTATTATGTGCTCTTATTCGTTCTTCATTTTTACCATGATTTGTAATAATAGTATAATTATCATTCATATGAAATTATTATGTTTTATTATTTCTTTATTTACAAATTATTATTGATTATTTCTTATTATTGATTTTCGTGATTCATTATTTATTATATTAATTACTATTAATTACGTTTGCTTACATCCACTTACATCATCTAAATATCCTTTGCAAAACAGGCTAAAATCATCCAGGTCTTTGGGGCAAGCCTACAAAGACTTTGAGTAACTCGTCATTTGCATGCAATTCCTGCACACATCCTCATACATATATTGTAAGTCACTTTACCATGTTTGTCTAGAACAAGCAATATGTTAGACAACAAAGTAGTACTTCAACAAACACAGCCTAGGGAAAATTACCTTAAGCAACGCGCTGTTTGATGGTTAAATAAAGATTTCTTAACAATTCGTAAGCGCGCCATACGAAGCTTCTACAACTATACAAAAAGCCGCTCTACTTCAAAGTCCCTATTCAGGCTCTTACATAATACTATTCGGCAACATCTAAAAAATAATTAGGATAAGCACACTCATTTACACAAAATTTATACATTGATTTCAATCTGTTAGGGCATTACGGGAAGCAATATCCTCTATAATTTTTCGCAAGTATTTACAATATATAGCCCGTATCAAAATCATGTTTTACATCATAAAAATGAATGTTTTACCGCTAAATACACATTTTAGTCATTTTTACTCTTTTTATAGCAGCTCTAAACAGCGCTATTCTTAGTGATTGTGACTATATACAACCCTGTAAATAAATCCAAAAACATAGATCTTACTTCATATTTCTTCATATTTTATCTACAATCAAACAATCAGTTCTTAACTATCATCACTTAAATCTCACCGAGATTTAAGTGATGATAGTGCAGTAAAGGAGGAATAGCTTTTTAACACCGGCAATGCGACATAGAAGCTTTTTGCATAACTGTAAGACTTGCGCTACCCTAAATGACATACTCTGTATAGATGGAAAGTAACATAAGTGACCGTCTATACTGTATGATGCTGTGTGGCATAGGCCCCATATTCTGGGACATTCATATACCACAAACCCATTACAACCCTATAAACCCACCCTTGCAGGAAGCCCCATGAGCCCTACCATCACTTATACCCTCACCGATGAAGCTCCTCATCTAGCTACCTATTCTCTTCTTCCACTACTCAAAACCTTCATTCAGCCCTTTGGTATCCATATCAAACTTGCTGATATCTCTCTAGCACGCCGAGTGCTAGCAGCCTTTTCTTCATCTTCGCAGTACTTAGCTGATGAGCATAAAGTCACCGACGATCTAGCTTATCTAGCCAAATATGTAAAGGATCCTCAATGCTGCCTCATCAAACTTCCCAATATTTCTGCATCGGTAGCGCAACTCAAAGCCTGTATTTTGGAGCTGCAACAACAAGGCTTTAACATTCCTCACTACCCCGAACAACCCACCACAGATAGCCAGCGAGACATCCAACACATCTACCGAGGCGTTCTCGGTAGTGCTGTTAACCCTAAGCTCCGCGATGGCAACTCTGATCGACGTATTCCTGAAGCCGTAAAAGACTTTGCTCGCAATCATCCCCACCCCATGGGATCATGGAACAAAGACTCAAAAACCCACGTTAGCAGCATGCAACATGGTGATTTTTATGCCAACGAAAAGAGCTTTGTTACAAGCAAAGCCGGCCATCTGCTGGTAACATTTCAAAGCAACACAGCATCATCTCCTATCACCAAAGCACGCATATATGCTGATAAAGGAGCCATTATTGATGGCACTTTTATGAGCATCAAAGCCCTTGAAGACTATTTTGATGCTGCCAAAAAAGAAGCTCAAAAAGAAGGCCTGATACTCTCTTTACACCTCAAATCCACCATGATGAAGGTTGCAGATCCATTGATCTTTGGGGTGGCATTACGCAGCTATCTCAAAGAAGTCTTTACTCGTTACGCAGCTGCTTTCAAAACATGCAAAGTTGATCCTCGCTATGGCTTAAGCGATATCCTTTCTAAGATCAGCGGACATCCTCAAGCGCAAGACATTCAAAAAGATATCCATGAGAGCCTGTTTGGTGTTAACAATCCTCACAAACTAGCCATGGTAAATTCTGACAAAGGTATTTCCAACCTGCATGTTCCCAGTGATATCATCATCGATGCCTCCATGGCTGCTATGATACGTGCTGGTGGAAAGATGTGGGCACAAGACGGAAACACCGGCGATACCAAAGCTCTTATCCCAGATCGCACCTACGCAAGCCTTTACCAAGAGACCATTTCTTTTCACAAAAAACACGGCCGCTTCGATCCTCTCACCATGGGCTCTGTGGCAAACGTAGGGCTTATGGCAAAAAAAGCTGAAGAATACGGCTCTCATGACACCACCTTTGCCAGTGAAGCCGACGGAACCTTCTCTGTGGTGGATGAAGCTAGTGGAAAAACCTACTACAGCTGGGATGTGGAAAAAGGCGATATCTGGCGCTTATGCCACACGGCCGACTCAGCCGTACGCGACTGGATAAAACTTGCCATTACCCGCACCGATCTTGTCACAGATTCTGGCACAGACTCTAGAAGTTATTTTTGGCTCGATAACAACAGATCGCATGATCGAGAATTAGCTAAAAAGATCAAAGAACATCCGTCCAGAGTCCATCAACTCATCCCTATCTTGTCATACAAAGAAGCCACAGAAGCCACTTTAATGCGCCTCAAAAATGGCCAAGACACCATCGCCATCACAGGAAATGTATTACGTGATTATCTTACCGATCTTTTTCCTATCTTAGAAATTGGTACCAGCGCAAAAATGATTTCTCAAGTCTCACTTCTAGCTGGTGGCGGACTTTTTGAAACAGGATCTGGTGGATCAGCACCTAAACATGTCCAACAGTTTCAAAAAGAAAATCACTTACGCTGGGACTCTCTCGGAGAATTTCTTGCCGTTAGAGAAGCCCTCACTTTTCTTGCTTATAATGGCGACTCTTCCCAACTTGTTCCCTTACTGAGTTCGATTCACCAAGCCACTTCGCACTATCTGAGCAATGCAAAATACCCTTCTCGTAAATGCCACCAACTGGATAACCGCGGTTCTCACTTCTACTTTTCTCTCTACTTAGCAGAGGCCTTAGCAGAACACAGCTATCGCAATAATCATAAAACCTACTTTACTTTTCTAGCTCAACAGCTGAAAAAAAGCGAAACCACCATTCTTGAAGAGCTTCTGGCTGTACAAGGCAAAGCCATCACCACAAAAGATATGGGAGGCTATTTTCATCCCAACCCTCAAAGCCTTGAAAAGCTGATGCGCCCAAGCACTACATGGAATGCCATCATTCAATCAGCTAACACAAACGCCCCTAAAATGAAATCTTAACCGCTACTGGCGCCCTCACTAGAACGGATCTTAGGGCTAAAAACAGCCGTACGGTCTTGCTCTTTCATAGAAAAGATCTCTGCGTTTGTGTATAAGCTCTCTTCGTGCTTGCTTAGCGTAGCTATCCACCATGTTATTACGAGCATGATCGCTATGAGCTCTCACCCATTCAAAAGTGACCTGATGCCGATTTTCTAATTTGCTTAAAATCTTCCAAAGATCTTTATTCATTAAAGACTTTTTACTCCAATCAGAATCTTCCCATTGCTTCACCCTGCCCTCAAGAAAGGCTTCGGTGATGTAGCGAGAATCAGAATAAACCTTAACAGGAACTCCTATGGGTTTTACACTCATTAGAGCTTCAATAACAGCGATCATCTCCATGCGATTGCTGTTGGTCTGAGGCTCAATACTGCCTTGAATCAGCATCTCTTGATTGCGCCACTGAAGCAATGCTGCCCAACCTCCCACACCGGGGTTAGGAAAACAGCTACCATCGGTGTAAATTTCAATAATATCATTTTCTTGTGGATCATACAGGCTGTCATAGATATCGATATAAGAAGAGGCAAACGAAAAATAAGACTTTTTACGCCCCACCATCAGCTCCCACCCATGAGGAGAGTCTTTTTGGCGTACGATCAACTTACTGTACGCGAGAGCATCTATGGGAAACAGGGGAGGGGATTGATCCACAAACGCGTCAAAAGAGACATCATCGTAGAGTGGCTCTACTTGCCGATAAATCACACCAAATACTTTAGGTGGTGGAGATGGATCAGGAGAGCCTTCTTCCTCTCTCACACCATATCCTGTATGTTTATGACCGGACCGGTAACGAAGAGGAAGACCATGGATTATGTTTTGAGACAAGAAAACATCATGATACGTACCCACAAGATAGCCACTAACCACTCCTATTCCTGCTAAGAAAAAAGTCATTCTTTTTGCTGATGGTGTGAGCATCAGCTCTTTGAGCCAAGCAAAACCTTTGAGTATTCGCGGAGCTTGCAAGCTTGCCATAGCTCCAAGAACAGGAATACCTGCTTCGAAGTCAAGAGAGTGATGCAAAGTATCAGGGTCTTTGAGAATATATATATCATCTATATCATCTATATCATCTATATCATCTATATCATCTATATCATCATGGGTCAGTGTTTCAAAAGCATGATCATTTTCTGTGATAACAAACAATATCTGATCATCTTCTTTAAAAAGAAGATGATCCTCAGAACCATAAACCAAAGCTGTTACAGCCATACACCATGAAACAACACTCAAAGTAAAAACAAGAAGAAAAGATTTCATTATCGTAGACATTTTTATTTTACCCACACAACAACACGTCCTCGTTATTGTTGATACGGAAGTTTCGCAAAATTCCTAACAAAAAATCAGGCGTAACCTCACCGGTAGAAGGATTTTGAAGTATTGAGCTAAAAATGTACTGTTTAGTATTTTGGGTTACGTTTCATTCTTAGTTACTTAAATACCTCAATTACTTAAATACCTGTTTTCCCAGACAAGTTTTTCCAAACAAAACCCCCTTTGCTCAGATGTTTTTACCAGTTTTTTCTAGATATCCTCTCTCTTCGCTTCTGTTACACTCAATGCAAGATCTGGAGTTGATTTAGATAAATGGTGGTTACGTTAGATGTCAGAGTTAGATGCTAAAATTAGATGCTGGGCGGTTTCTTTGTCTGTTAGATGGGTCTGTTAGATGTTTTGATCACATTCCAAGCCGCCAAGAATGCTTGCCTATGGGGTGATGAGGTGAGTTCCCATCTAAACTAGACACATCACGTGATATTTTGATGTTTGATCCCCGCTTAGATACCTAATTTATTACTTATCCACTGCTTATTTATCAAGCTCATTATCAAGTTCATCCCGCCTTTCATCATTACCACATAGTTAGCATTCTGAGTTAAGGGCTCTGAGTTCAGAGTTCTTATGACTTACAAGATAAGTTCTTTTACTCTCATAAGCCATACTTCGTTTACGGTTTTTGGTTCACAATTTTTACCATTATTGCCACTGCCACCTACGACTGACACAACCCAGAATCGGTTTTAGCCTTATTTTCCCTTATTTTCTCTACCTCTTTAGTTTACGGCAGCATAAGACAGCGCTAGTACATAACTATTGTTATACATAAAACAACTAAAATGTACAGATATTTTTTCTATTATAACGTGGGTATTTGGAGCAAACAGAGATGAAAAGCCTGCAACTCATTCTATGCTCTATGTCGCAATGAACTAAATGAACTAAGAGATGTATGATGTGCTTTTTTTAAAACGCGCATTGACTATATGCTCTTAGAGATTATAGAACTGAATTTTTATAAAAAAACGCGCCTCTTTAAGGCTTAAGGCCAGCTGTAGGACTTACATCTAAAAAATCTTTAAGAAATCTTATTCATAGTTCGAACAATACAGGGTGCTTAAAACATAAAAACATGCTATTGAAATACCATCTACTTTTTTGTCTGTGCGTTTACGACGGCGTAAAACAGTACAGACATCAAACAAACAGCAAATAGCAAGCACAGCTTTCCAGTTTCTCATTCTTAATTTTCTTAGATAGCACCGTCGTTTATTTTATCTATTTTATGATTACAAGCATTTACTACAAACAAAGGAGTCCCGTCATGAAACACAAAGAATTAGCCTTTTTAAAAACATTTCTATGTCTGTGTATGGGGTGGTTATTATCTGCTTCTTTGGCTTACGCCCAAGAAGACACCGCAGAAGATAGTGACTACCAAGAAGTAGAAGAAGCCACAGAGGAAGCAGCAGGAGGAGATGAAGAGACACAACAAGAAACAGAAGCAACAGAAGCAGAAGACACAGGAGAAGAAGCAACAGAAGACATTGGCTTCGAAGTCGAAAAACTATATGAAAACACAGCAGGAGAAGTAGAAGTATATGAACACACGACAGGAGAAGACTGGGGTGAGTTCGAAGGTCTCGATCCTTGCGATAAGTTAAGAAAAGACGGTGTTACTTTTTACCAATGCGAATCCTCTGTACAAACATTCTCTGTGGTTTTAGAACGTTTGTCTCCATACGACTTTGAAGCCTTTTCAAGGGTGATGACAGAGGGTGGAGATGCTGATGATGTCTTAGCAGGAGTTGGTCTTCAACTTGCTAAAGAAGAAGATTACCTTCAAATCACCGGCTTTTTAAACAAACCTACTGACCTTGAATTAGGAGACCGTATCTTAGCTGTACGTTCACTTACTGATCCTGAAAGTGAATGGTCATATGTGAGGTTCTTTGACTTCGGCGATGACTCAGACACAGTCCTTAAACAAACCCGAGAGTTTTTTGGCGGCCCTTTAGGCTCAGATATTGAGTTACTTGTTGAACGTGTCAGCGTCAATGTCACAGCGGTTAAAGAAGGCAGCGAAGACAACATGAGTTCCTCGCCTATGCCAAACGCGCCTATGCCAAAAGACATGCCTCATCCTGGAGATTTTCTTACTGACCTCCACAAAAAACTCAAATCAATCAAACAATTCAAACACTCTCATAGCTACTCAAGTGACTCCTGGGGCGATAAACCCTGGAATGGTAAAAACTCCGTCTGTCTCGTGTTTCCCACACCCAAGGCTTATGGCGACGCTTATGACAGCAAAAGGTACATGCCAAGGCTCAGCAGTTCCTTAGAGGACTACAGCGGAGACAAGGTCTATGACGGAGGAGAAGTAAAAAGAAGCCGCGACAGCGTAGATGCATATTCCACAGATGACTCCTCAGCTACCACAGACGATGCATCTCCATATCGCGGCAAGAAGGGTAAATACTTATACCCGCAAGAACATTACGATAGAATGGAAGCCGGTGCGCAGTTTCTTGTGAAAGAATTTTTAAAGAATGTTTTAGATGACAAAGATGTACATTCCATTAAACTCCATCGCAAAAAAGGAGGCGCCTTTTTATGTGCTTACCGTTACGAATAAATAGGAGTCAACATCATAATCATCAGCACAAGAACGTCATGATGTGACACACCTAAGCAGGTCCTCTCTTAAGATCTTTTAAGAAAGGACCTGCTTTACGTTTTAAGCGTTCTATCTCGTTTTTTTACCACATCTTACCCGCTACAAACAATCTGTATTCTTTAACTAGACAAAAATACAACATAGTGTCTGCCAGTGCCGTTAAGTACTTTTTGTGGCCAAAACCATAATGCACATCTCAATCACGAAACTTTTAAAAATCTAACGTCTTAAAATGAGCCCGTTTACTCTGTTTGTTTCTTTAACCTCAAGTTCTACGCCATAAGTCATGTCTTTTTTTCACATCATATGTCTAGTATGTGCTTTGTTAGCTTTTCCTAATTTTTTACATGCTGCCCAAAGATATGGCACTGTTTCACCTTTACGTTGGGACACTAACAACACCTGCACTCAAAGTATCAATGCACACATCCAAATCAGAGGCATTGACTTTGAAGCTGGTGCTCATACCTCTCGTTTTTTTGCTCAACAACCAGCCAAAGAACCCTTTCAAACAGAACTCACAGCATACGAGCCCTATGTTGGTGTATTCAGCTTCCATGGATCAAACACATCAAGTCATCCCTATAATTTTGAAAACTATCCGTTTTATATCCATCACATAGCTCCTTTTATTATCTATAACGGCATGATTTTTAGTGGAAACCAACAAGCAGATGGATCTTTTCAGCCTCTTAGTGCCACATTTGCTGCTTTAGCTGACTACCCAGGAGTATTGGATGTGGTCTTGCACATATCCTTCCACCCCACCTTAACCCCTCAACCAGCAGTGGTGGGATATCGTTTAAATCTTCCGCTAAATAATAGCAGAGAAGATGGACAGTGGTCTTTTGAGTTATGGGATAACTCACAGGTGTTCGTCAATTCCACATTTATCCTCCATGATTATGCCTGCTTGGTGTATTACTATCCTACGTACTCACACGTCGTAAATGCATTTGGAAAAATACACCTAGGCACCACCAACTTGCCCAACTTGCCCAACTTGCCCAGCTTGCAAGGAACTTTGGATAGCAACAATAGATGGCGCTTTTTGTTTGTAGTGGTAAGGTAGCTTATTTATTGATTTATGGGTTTATTGAGCTCTAGCTATTTCTTTGTAGGCACATCCATGTGTTTGATGATGTTATCAAGCTTTTTTTCAATGGATACAAGTCTTTTGTTGTAAACTTCTTCTTTATTTTGATCGTCGAGTTCAATGAAGTAGCTTGCCAGTAAGCCAGAAATACCACCATAAAAAGCCACACCATAAATCATCACCACAATGCCCAGTATGCGGCCATTAAAGGTGATGGGTACGACATTGCCATATCCCACAGTCGTAAGCGTGACAACACTCCACCACACAGCATCCAGTGGTGTTTTAATGCTCGAGTCAGGCGCATTTTCAAAATAGAGAATCAACGTCGAAGTCAGAAAGATAATTAAGCTGGTAATAAGAGCAATCAACACCGGAGCTGAGACATTATTGTTTTTGATCAAATAGGGAATTATACCCCTAAAAACCTTTAAAGAACGCAACAAATAATATAATCGTGCTAAGTGAGAAAGACGTCCTAAGCGGAAAACATCAAACCAAGCCATACAAGATAGCAGATCCAACCATCCACCTTGCTTAAAAAAATACACTTTGCGAGATGAGGCGCGTTTGAGGCGATAGAAAAAATCCATCAAAAAAACAACACATAACAAACGATCAAAACCCAAGGCTAAAGCTCTTGAAGCCTCAGCCTTACCTTCTAAAGTAAGAGGGACAAGATTGATCAAGCTCACCAGCGATAAAATACCCACAGCGAGTTCATAAATGACCTGTTTTTTGCGAAAAAGCTCCATTCGTGGCATACATGAACCTTACATCAACAATAAAAGCTTATTCATCCTCATCAGAAATGACGATTTCTGCGATTTTCATGCGTGGAGAGGTGTTTTGTGATGCATCCACCTTTTCCACACTGGCACGGATCAACAACTTCACACCCGCAGAAGGACCAATGGTTTCTACACGCAAAGACTCATCCTCTTGGAGCGGATAAAGAGCCTCAAGACTATCGAGTTCTTGGATATCATTGATTTCTTTGCGCACCAGTTCCATGATGGTTTTTTCTTTAGAAAAAGCCATATTCGATCCCAAACAATCCCCATTCATACGAAAATAAGCCGTAGGTGATGGCATATCAGCTATGAGAGTTAGGATGATTTTACGAATCTCAGCGAGTCGTCCAGCATACTGAGATGAGGTTTTATCCATGGCATCAAGAGCTGAGTTAAAAAGAGAGGCAAATTGAGAAAGCTCATCAAAACCACTCATCACCAAACGTTTATGCAGTAACCCATGACTATGACTATCTAAAACAAAACGCCTTAAAGAATTCAGACGTGTCACCACATGCTTTTTTAAAGTGCTCATCCCAATGGCAAAAAGCAACATAACCAGCACAGCTGATATCACCATCAGCAAATACATTTGATAGCGGTAATTTTCAAAATCTTTAAGAATGGTTTGCCCTCTGGTTTGCAGAGCAGCAAGCTGTAAAGCAAGCTCGTTGGTCATGTGATCTTGCAGATGTTGAGCGGGAACAGCCGCAAGTGTCAGTAAACCAAGGGATTTTTCCAGATTTTGAAAGATTATGCTCTGATTGATGTAATTGATCATCATCATGGCAGCCAGAAGGATCATAGCAGCCATAAATAAAAATGTGATACGTGTGCGTAATTTCATGGCTGCTCCTAGGAGATACTCGCTAGTTTTTGAATATCCTCTGAGCTTCCCACTAACACCAACTTATCCACACTTTGAATAATCTCTGTAGCCTTAGGCGATGCAATAACCATATCTCCTCGATAAAGAGCTACCACACTGACGTTATAACGATTACGTAATTTAAGATCTTGAAGAGATTTATTGACAAAACGCTGCGGGGTACTGATCTCAGAAAGTCTCAAATCATGACCAAGATTAAACTGCTCCAATAAATACGGCTGAGACAGACGTTCAGCTAAACGCCTCCCCAGCTCTTCTTCAGGATTGATCACCTCATGAGCTCCCACAGAGCGCAATACCTTTTCATGTAATGCATGAATACCACGAGAAATAATACGAGCACAGCCAATCTGAGAGAGCAAAGCTGTGGTGAGAATTGATGCTTCAAGAGAGCTCGCTCCAATCCCCACAACCACACAAGAAAACTTTTGGATCTCCAACTCCAAAAGACTATCTTTATCTGTGGTGTCACTTTGCACCGCTGCTGATACTTCACTGGAAATCTCCTCGATAAGCTCTTTCTTGCTATCGATGACAAGCACAGGATAGCCTTTCTGAGAGAGAGTTCTAGCCACAGAGCTACCAAAACGTCCGAGGCCAATAACAGCAAATGCATGAGTCATGGAAAGATCTCCTGGACAGATGAACAAAACACATCACTCAACCGCACTCAACCGCACTCAACCGATCATCACTTCAGCACTGGGAAAATTGATGCGTGAACGATCATCACTAGCTAAAGCAATGGCAAGGGTTAAGGGGCCAATACGACCAATAAACATCCCAATAGCTATAATCACTTGTCCCACAAGATCGAGTTTATCAGTAATACCTAATGTTAGGCCAACAGTTCCACTGGCACTAAATATCTCAAATAACAATAACATGGGTGGTAAATCTTGGGTGAGCAGTAACAAAAACCATAATACACCGATAGTTGAAAAGGAAAGAATGATCAGAGCCGAACTTTTTGCCACCGTTTGCATGGAAAAATTTCGAGAAAATAACATCACTCTATTATCATTGCGAATCAACGTAGGAAGGGTGGCTAAAAGAGTGGCAAATGTCGTAACTTTAACTCCTCCAGCCGTACCGGCAGGAGCTCCTCCCACAAACATAAACAGCAACATCACCACAAATGAAGGATACGTAAAAAGCTCTAAAGGCAAGGTATTAAAACCCGCTGTTCTTAAAGTGATGCTATGAAAAAAACTATTCATTATCTTATCGCGAAGTGACAAGCTTGCCAGAGCTGAATCCCATTCCAACATCAAAAACAACACCCCACCAGCAACCACAAACACAACCGTTGCCACCACAACCACTTTGGTTTGAACACTCAAAGGAGTGATATGCGTCCTTTTGAAAAGCCGAGAGATCAACTCAAACAACACCACAAAGCCCATGCCACCAAGCACAATCAAAACCCCATAAGCTGCAAGCGCTACAGGAGAGCCGTGGAGATGAGTCAGAGAATCATCAGTGAGAGAAAAGCCTGCGTTACAAAAAGCACTCACAGCCTGAAATATACCCAACTTTAAAGACGTATAAAAAGAAGGATCTTTCACACTATGATAATGTTGATAACCGATGATCGCTGCACCTATCAACTCAATGATCACTGTGGATATCACAATAAAAATAATCAATTGACTGGTAGACTTCATACCTTTTCTAGAAAAAAACTCTGAAAAAGCTTTTTCTGTACGCACACCGAGCTTTCCACCTAAGGCAATGGTTGCAAAAGTAGATAGCACCATAATCCCTAAACCACCCACCTGCATCAGCCCAAGGATGACAAACCGGCCAAACTCAGAAAACACCTCTGAAATATTCACCACCGTTAATCCTGTGACACAGGTAGCAGAGATAGCGGTAAACAAAGCCTGCATAAATGTGATAGAGCTTCCCGTAGCAGAAGCTGCTGGAAGATAAAGAAACAATGATCCTAAACTAATCAAAACAGCAAAGCTAAAAAGGACCAATAAAGCAGGAGCTGATTGAAAATTTTCTAAAATATCTCTTACTGTTGAGTTTTCAGCCACAAGAAAACTCAACACCGTAATAAAATACATAAACATGAAAATCTGAGAGAGTATCCCTCCCCATACTCCAAAAAGAGAGATAGCACTCAATGCGAGTATCACTAAAATCACACCCAGAGTTCTAAAGGCTGGATGATAGCGAATAAGCATATAAAGAAAACGGGTGGTAAGAAGTAAAGCCACCGCTGCATACAACACAATAGCGTTACTCACAGCTTTCAACTCTGTAACCTTAAAACCATACGTTAAAAGCAAGCTGATGGCTGAAATCAACACCACATGAGACAGAGCAGGAGCATAGTTCTGCATCCAAACACGATAAGGATTGTAACCGCGAAGACGACGATCAGAAAAACCAATAAAAGCAGAATGTCCTTCTGGTTCTAAAGGACGAGCGTACATAAATGTAACAGCACCGAGATAGGCCTGATAAAACACCAAGATACCAGCTAACCATGTATCCACTGGCATAGCTAAAGCAAACACACCCACACTGGAAAACATCACTAACCAAGCCAAGCTTGTGGCCCAAAACAGCTTAAAACTAAAGCCAATGATAGCTAAAACACTGATAGTGATCCAAAACACTGACAGCACAGCCCCTGTCAGGCTATATTTTCCTCCAACGCCTAATAACCCCTCAGGATCATCTACCAAAAAAGCACCAAGAAGACTGATCAAACACGATGTAGCAATACGTGTCACAGATGTCAGTATGGCAGCTCTCGCAGGTTCTTGAGGTGGCAAAAGGCGCATAAAAGAGAGTGCTTTTCAAAAAATATAATCTATAAAGCCGCTTTTTTCATGTTATCCTCAAGAGTTTACACAATTTATTTTGATAAACGAAACAAAGCCCAGTGTCGTATTCGGCATGATTTTCCTGCAGAAAGCAACATAGACCATCTCAGGCATGCTACTTTGATGCTGAAAAGTAGGGGACTCTCCACCATACGTGCGAGCTAGCTATGCTGATATACACCTTGTGGTCACGATGCATTATTGTTGCTCTTTTAGGAATCTTACTCAATGGTGTTATTCGCGGTGAACGCACCCTTTCCGATTACGTAGAGCTTAAAGAAAAAAGAGATCTGCTCTCAGAAGTAGTCGATAAGCTCGAAGCAGAAAGCCAAGCTATTAGCGTTGAGATTCATCGCATTCGTCACTCTCATCAATATGCTAAAAAGGTCCTGCGTAGCAAATATCACATTATGGAAGATAACGAAGAGCTGATCTTCTTTGAAGATGAGTAAGCCACGCTCGTAATCTCATAACAATAAACCACCCAAACAGATATGATCGTATGTGATGGCTGGAAAAATGCCCTCCCGTTATCACAGACACCATAGCTATAAGCAGACTTTGCCCTTTGCTAGCATATCTCTTAGCAAAGACCATTCGATAAGATAGGGCTATGAATTCATAAAGATATGATCATAAAACCGATCGGCTCAGCAGCTATACACAAAGCTATACAATATACAAAAAGCTATACACAACCAAAAAAACGCATCCTTATATCTAGAGAGTAGGACAGTAGCTCCATGAAGAAGTTAACCACAGAGTTTCGAGTGGGTATCTTCACCATTCTCTCCATTGCTGCTTTAAGTTATATTCTCTTTCTTCTTAATTCCAAATATTTCAGCTCTAAAAAAACCATCTCTCACTACACCCTTACCAACAATGCAAAAGGGGTTGTGAACATGACAAATGTAAGAGCTGGTGGTGTGACCGTAGGACAGGTTACAGGCATTAAGCTGAAAGGACAGATGACACAGATCTATTTTGCCATTGATAGCAGCATCCTTATTCCCGAAGGATCAAAGATGGAACTACGTACCCGTGGTTTACTCGGTGAAACCTTCCTTGAGGTGGTAAGAGCTCCTGATTCAGGAAGATATATTGCCGAAGGAGATCTGGTTCCCATGAACACCCAATTTGTGGATTTCTCGGATTTGATCCGTATCATTGGCAGTATTGCTGTGGATGTGAAACATGTCACAGAATCCTTTTCCAACTTGGTCAAAAAAGATTCCCATGGAAAAAGTCGGATTGAAACCGTTTTTGATGGCGTAGAACAATCCACCACCGATCTCAGACGTATCATTCAAAGCAATGAAGCTCAGGTAAAAAAGATACTCAGCAATATAAAAACCACCAGTGACCATCTTGTGGCCTATACCCAACAAGATCCTCTCAAAAATCTCAAAGAAGCTTCAGCCAAAATCGATGATTTCATCACAGATGCCAAAGGAGCTGTCACGGGACTTCAAGATATTGTGAGCGGGATGCAGCAAGGCAAAGGCACAGTGGGAAAATTACTCACCGATGAAGATCTTGCTGAAGACCTACGAGAAACAGCTGCAAAGATCCGTCAGGTGGTTTCTCCTAAGGAAGGATTAAGCATACAACTACAGTACAATAATGAATTCCGTTGGGGCTCTCACTCCCAGCATTATTTGCAAACTATTGTGAGTTTGCAAAAAAACACTTTCTATACCTTAGGCTTAACTGCTTATCCAGCTACCACCACCACCTCTAGTCGTATTGTTGCTAAAGAAAATGGACAAGAAGTTATAACCACACAAGAAGCTACCACACAAAAAGACACCATCGGATTTCATCTTCAATGGGGACATCGTTTCAACCACTGGGCTTTTCGTCTCGGTGTGTTTGAAAACTCTGGAGGCTTAGCCACCGATTTGCATCTGTTAGACAATCGGTTACGCTTCTCTCTAGAGGCTTTTCGTTTTAGCCAAAGCTCTCCGAAACGCTGGTTAGCGCAGTTTAAGTTTTATGGGTTTTGGTACTTTCTTCCCCATGTTTATGCTTCTTTTGGACTCGCTGATATCAGTGGACGTGGCCAAACAGAAAACCCCACCGATACATCCTCCCATAACAACAACAATAACATAGGATCATCCATAGAGAATATGAGCCCATTTGTTGGCGCTGGATTCCATTTCAATGATGCTGACATCAAACGTTTAACCAGCTCAGCAGCTTTGATGTTTTGATTTAAGGAAAACTCTATATTTGATGTTGTATTCTGTATCGTAAACATTATATTGCGGGTATCTTTGCTAGACATAAGACTCAAAAAACACAACTGACATCCTATCCCTTCTACAAAACACATAATAAAAACACAAAAAAAAAGGTTGAGGCATAGCACTATGCATATTTCTACAGGTCTAGACATTCCTATTAAAGGATCACCTAGACATGTGGTGGACCAGCTTAAACCTGTAAGCTCTTATGCTTTACTCGCCCGTGATTATCATGGTATGCGTCCTACCATGCATGTGCGTGTGGGTGATGAGGTAAAGCTAGGGGATATACTTTTTGAAGACAAAAAACAACCAGGTGTGTCCTTTGTCTCTCCTGCTTCAGGCAAAGTAACTGCTATCCATCGTGGCGAGCGTCGCACTTTTTTGTCATGTGTGATCAAAAGCTCTGCAAAGCACTTAGAAGATGATGATGGTTTAAGTAAAAAGGCTTTCTTTACTCCCATAGATCCAGGCACTTTAGCTTCTTTATCCTCAGCAGACATACGCAGGCGCTTGCTTGATTCTGGCTTATGGACAGCTATCCGCAGAAGACCTTTTTCTAAAACCCCTGCTGTGGATGAACAGCCTCGAGCGGTCTTTGTTTCCACAGTGGATTCAAGGCCTTTAGCCTTTAATCCCCAAATAGTCATTGCTGAGCACTCAGAGGCTTTTGATGCAGGCCTTGGGGTGTTACATGGCTTAACCGGTAAAGATATTTACTTGAATACGGCTCCTAATCAAAGTGTTCCAAACAAGCCGTTTATTCACCATGAAGAATGGCAAGGCAAGCATCCTTGTGGATTAGTGGGAACACATATGCATATGCTACTGCCTGTGAGTTTAACGCATGTGAATTGGCATGTGGGCTATCAAGATGTGATAGCCATGGGATATCTTTTTATAAAAGGATGTCATTGGTTAGATCGTTATGTGGCTTTATGTGGTCCGGTGGTGGATAATCCTCGCATTATCAAAACCCGTCTTGGTGCTTGCTTAAGTGAGTTAGTGGGGCAAGAACATATCAACCTCAAAGGACTTACGACAGCTCCTTATGATCAGCTTAGTCCTACAGAGAATAAAAAAAACCGCATTCGAGTGATATCAGGCTCGGTATTAGGGGGACATACAGCTAGAGAAGCTCACGATTATTTATCACGTTTTGACTATCAAGTCACTTTGCTAGCAGAAGGCCACGAGCGCGATTTCTTTTTAACCAAAGGCTGGTTATCTCCTGGCTTTCATAAGTTTTCATTACTTGGAACCTATCTGGGTAAGTTTGTACCAGGCTATCTGTTTCCTATGACCACTTCTACTCAAGGATCGAAGCGAGCCATGGTCCCTATTGGGTTATATGAAAAAGTGATGCCTTTGGATATTTTAGCCACCTATTTGCTCCGAGCTTTGATTGCTAAAGATACCCAAAGAGCTCAAGAACTAGGGGCTTTAGAGCTTGATGAAGAGGATCTAGCCTTAGCTACATTTGTGTGTGCTGGCAAATATGAGTATGGCCCTATTTTAAGAGATAACCTTACAGACATAGAGAAAAACGGTTGATATGATTCGCAAGCTTCGCTCCATATTAGATACCCTAGAGCCTCATTTTCTTAAAGGAGGTAAGCTAGCTAAGTTGTTTCCATTGTATGAAGCAGCTGACACCTTCTTGTTTACGCCCTCATCGGTGACACAAACCACAGCTCACGTGCGTGATGCCATTGATTTAAAGCGCATGATGTTTTCTGTGATTATCGCTCTCCAGCCGGTGATTTTGATGGCTCAGTACAACACCGGCTTGCAAGCTAACTTAGGCTTGCAAGCCATGGGAATGGATGCTTCTCCTTCACAGTGGCGAGCCCTGATTTTGGAGTTTTTAGGCTTAGGATACAACCCTCATAGTCTATGGGATAACTTTGTCCATGGCATGCTGTATTTTGTACCTATTTTTCTAGTGACTCAACTTGCAGGGGGCATCACTGAGGCTTTATTTGCTAGCTTTCGTAAGCATGAAATCAACGAAGGATTTCTTGTTACCGGCATGCTTTATCCTTTAACTC
The DNA here is from genome assembly GCA_002238945.1 of Proteobacteria bacterium bin106. Classification (GTDB taxonomy): domain Bacteria; phylum Bdellovibrionota_B; class Oligoflexia; order Oligoflexales; family Bin106; genus Bin106. The sequence goes on from MPNI01000002.1 coordinate 83,155, forward strand.
TGCCTCCTGATATACCTCTGTGGCAAGTGGCTTTAGGGATTATTTTTGGTGTAGCTGTGGGTAAGGAGATTTTTGGAGGTACGGGCAAGAACTTTCTTAATCCTGCTTTAACAGGCAGAGCCTTTTTGTATTTTGCTTACCCAGCTGACAGCTCTGGCAACTCGGTGTGGGTTGCAGTGGATGGTTATTCCAAAGCTACTCCTTTGGCTGATGCTGCCGAAGGTGGCATGCCTATGCTTACAGCAAACTTTGATTGGTGGTCCTCTTTTTTAGGTTTTATCCCAGGATCCATGGGAGAAACCTCTGCTTTAGGGTGTTTGCTGGGAGCTTCTTTGCTTGTGGTCATGGGCATTGCTTCATTGCGGATCATGGTAGCCATGGTCCTTGCCAGTGCTACCGTTATCACTTTATTCAATGTATTTGGTAGCTCTGGGTATTTTGACGTGCCTTTTTATTGGCATTTTGTCATGGGAGGGTTTGCTTTTGCCATGGCTTTTATGGCCACAGATCCTGTTTCAGCAGCCTATACCGGTACCGGTAAGATTTATTATGGGTTATTGATTGGTGTTATGGTTGCTATTGTCCGAGTGATCAACCCTGCTTATCCTGAAGGCACCATGCTGGCTATCTTATTTGCTAATTCTTTTGCTCCTCTTATCGATTACTTTGTGATCCGCTCTAACATCAAAAGGAGGTTAGCGCGCGATGGCTAAGCACTCCACTCAATCTATTTTTCTTGTGGCCACAATTCTTGCTGTATTCTGCTCGGTGTTAGTGAGTAGTGCTGTGGTGTTGTTAGCTGACAAGCAAGAAAAGAACATGTTGCTCTTTAAACGCTCAAATGTGTTGGTTGCAGCAGGTTTAACAGTGGCTAACGATCAGGTAGAAGAGGTTTATGAGGCAACTATTGAAAAACGTTTTGTGGATCTCAGCAAAGGCACCTACACCAAAGCTCCTGATGATCCCACTTTTGATTCTGTGGATGCAGCCAAAGAGCCTGCTTGGATGGAAATTATCCCAGCCAAAAAAGATGTAGCACGCATCAAAAGACGTTCTCGGATCAGTGAGGTGTATTTTTTTCGTGCTACAAGACTTCCTGAGGGTTTTCAAGAAAGACCCGACAACAGTACCAACAAAGCAGATGATGGGGATAAGGATAAAGATAAAGATAAGGATGAGAATAAGGATACCATCACCAGTATTATTTTACCGCTACGAGGCAAGGGATTATGGTCCACTATGAAAGGATTTCTGGCTTTAGATCCCACATCTTTGGTGGTTAAAGGATTGAGTTTTTATTCCCATGGTGAAACCCCGGGACTTGGTGGAGAAATTGATAATCCTCGCTGGCGGGCTCAGTGGCCTGGTAAGCGCATTTATAATGATCGTGGTGATGTGGCTATTAGGGTTTTAAAAGGGCAGGTACCAGCAAATGATCCAAGGAAAAACTATCATCTTGATGGCCTTTCTGGTGCCACTTTAACATCCAATGGAGTGACGATGATGATGGTGTATTGGCTGGGTGAAAGTGGCTATCAGCGATTTTTAAAAGAGCAACAAAAGCAAGGTTGGCCGTTATGATAACCAAAGCAAAAACATTACTCTTTCGGCCTATTATTGCCAACAACCCTATTGCTTTACAGGTTTTAGGGATTTGTTCCGCTCTTGCTGTAACCACTCAGATGAAACAAGTTATGGCTATGTGTATAGCTGTGGTGTTTGTGTGTGGTGTTTCATCCCTTGCTGTCTCTTTGATCCGTAAGTACATACCTGGATCTATCCGTATTATTGTCCAGATGGTGATTATTGCTTCAGCTGTTATTGTGGTGGATCAGTTTCTCAAAGCTTATGCTTTTGAGGTTTCTAAAACCATGAGTGTTTTTGTGGGACTTATTATCACCAACTGTATTGTGCTTGGACGTGCTGGAGGCTTTGCCATGGAAAACCCTCCTTTATCTTCTTTTATAGACGGCATTGGCAATGGGTTAGGCTATAGCTTTGTTTTGATTATTGTGGGTGTTGTCCGTGAATTGCTAGGATCAGGTAGCCTGTTTGGTATAGAGATATTATCTAAGGTTTCTGATGGTGGTTGGTACACACCAAATGGCTTATTTTTACTTGCTCCCAGTGCCTTTTTTATTATCGGTTTTATTATCTGCGCTATCCGTCTCTATGATTCTGCACAAATTGAAGAAGACAACTAAACTCTCATCTATATTATCTATAAAATAAAACAACACAACAACACAACAACACAAAAAGGAACCTCTTGCGATGATGTGGGATCACTATCTTGCCATTTTGATTAAAGCGGTTTTTGTGGAAAACCTCGCTTTAGCTTTTTTTCTTGGCATGTGTACATTTCTTGCGGTATCCAAACAAGTAAGTACTGCTATAGGTTTAGGTATTGCGGTGATTGTAGTACAAGGCATCACTGTTCCTTTGAACCATCTTTTTTTAAAATACCTTCTTGCTGAAGGCTCTGTTGTGTTATCTTTTTTTTCGCTTAAGGATATAGATCTCACTTTTCTGTCTCTTATTACCTTTATTGGTACCATTGCAGCTTCTGTACAGATCCTTGAAATGACCTTAGATCGTTTTACCCCTAAGCTTTACAATGCTTTAGGCATTTTTCTGCCACTCATCACCGTGAATTGTGCCATTCTTGGCGGCAGTTTATTTATGCAAGAGCGGGAGTACAACTTTGCCGAAAGTATGGTGTATGGGGTGGGAACAGGTATTGGTTGGGCATTAGCTATTGCTGCTTTAGCTGGTATTCGTGAAAAAATGAAATACTCTGATGTTCCTGCTCCTTTACGTGGTCTTGGCATCACCTTTATCACAGTGGGCTTGATGGCTCTGAGTTTTCTTGCCTTTTCTGGCATAGATATCTAAAAATAAAACATGTATACCGATAACAACAAGCAAGAACAAGAAAGAGAGTAAGAAAGGTCTTTAATTAATGGAACTCATACTGGGCCCTGTGGTTTTTACATGCATTGTATTGCTTTTAGTGGCCGTGATTTTGCTTGCAAGGTACTATCTTGTTCCTGCTGGTAATGTAACCATAAAAATCAACAATGAGCGCGAGATTAAAACCGAGCCTTCAGGAAAATTACTGGAAGTTCTTGCTGGTAACGGCATATTTGTGGGTTCTGCTTGTGGTGGAGGTGGTACATGTGCCCAATGCACGGTGAAGGTGTTTTCTGGTGGAGGTGATATTTTAGCTACAGAAAAAGGCCATATTTCCAATAAAGAAGCTAAAGAGGGCCAACGACTTTCCTGTCAAGTGGCTGTGAAGCAGGATATGGAAATTGAAGTTCCTGCTGAGGTTTTTGCTACTAAGAAATGGCAATGTAAGGTAAAAAGCAATAATAATGTGGCTACTTTCATCAAAGAGCTAGTCCTTGAGCTTCCTCCCGGAGAGGATGTCCATTTTAAAGCCGGTGGTTATATTCAAATCGAAGCTCCACCGTCAACCATTGATTTTAACAAGATCATTGTGGATGATCAGTATCGCAGTGAATGGGATCAATACAAGATCTTTGATTTAAAATGTCATATCACAGAGCCCGTCATTCGTGCGTATTCCATGGCCAACTGTCCTGCTGAAAAGGGTATTATTATGCTTAATGTCCGTATCGCCACACCTCCACCGGCTCTATGGAATAAGGTTTCACCGGGATGGATGTCATCATATATTTTTCAATTAAAACCCGGTGATACGGTCACAATTTCGGGACCTTATGGAGAGTTTTTTGCAAAAAACACCCAAGCTGAAATGATCTATGTGGGTGGAGGGGCTGGTATGGCCCCCATGCGATCTCATCTCTTTGATCTGCTTAAAACCAAGAGATCCACTAGAAAAATATCTTTTTGGTATGGAGCTCGCTCTAAAAAAGAGATGTTCTATGATGAAGATTTTAAGGCTCTAGCAGAAAAATGTGCCAATTTCACCTATCATGTGGGATTATCTGATGCCCTCCCTGAAGATGATTGGCAAGGCTACAAAGGCTTTATTCATCAGATTCTCTTAGATGAATACTTACAAAACCATGAAGCACCAGAGGATTGTGAATACTATATCTGTGGCCCTCCCATGATGAACACCTCAGTGATTGCCATGTTAACTTCTTTAGGTGTGGAGCCAGAAAACATTATGCTCGATGATTTTGGTGGATAAGATAGATAAAAATAGCATAAACACAACAAGCTGATCTTAAAATTCACATTAACAATAACAGTAGAAGTAAACTTAAACTTAAACTTAAACTTAAAAAAGCCCTCACATGGTCACCGAAGATTACAAACACATTCCCAAAAAAGCCCTAGAGCATGCTTTAAGGCAACCCGAGAAATCACCTGCACAAACAAAAGCATCTCTTTTTGCTTTAGCTGTGGTGAGTGTTGGGTTATTAGGCTGGTTTGTCTATGCCTCCACTAACCCTAGGCAACTTGTCATTAAGGGCCAAACCATGGGCACCCATTATGTGGTGAAATACATCAGTGGGGCAGTGGATGAAGAAGATAGCTCAGCAACGCAAGCTGACTTCACATCCTTAACGACGGGCATAGAGGATCTCCTGGAACGTCTTAACGCTCAGGTTTCCACCTACGATCCTGACTCTGAGATTTCCAAATTCAATAACTCTCGATCTTTAGAACCCATTACCCTTTCAGCAGATTTTTTTGCCGTAGTAGAGCTTGCCAGTAAGGTCCATGAACGTTCTAGATTTGCTTTTGATCCCACCATCGCTCCTTTGATCAATGTCTGGGGATTTGGTGAAAAAACCTCCAGAAAAAAGATGGTACTACCAGATCCGGATGCTTTAAAGAAAGCTGCAGCAAAAGTAGGCTTTAAAAAACACCTCAAACTTGATCCACAGACCCAAAGCTTGCAGAAAATGCATCCTGAAATATCTGTAAATATATCTGCTATAGCTAAAGGTTATGGGGTAGATAAGATAGCTCAATATCTTGAAGAGCAGGGATTAAAACATTATCTTGTGGATATCGGGGGTGAAACTCGTGCTCGTGGTATGAATGTGAACAAACAACCATGGTCTGTGGGCATTCAAACCCCCACAGCGGTAACAGAGAACTCTCCCTCAGAAGAAGCTAGTCATGTGAAGCGAGTGATACCTCTCAAAAACATGTCTTTAGCAACCTCAGGTACGTATTTGAATTTTTTTATTAAAGATGGCAAGCGTTATTCACATATCCTCGATCCCCGGACTTCTTATCCCATCGATCATCTGGTAGCTTCTGTATCTGTGATGGCTAAACGTTGCATCGAAGCTGATGCTTACGCCACAGCACTTTTGGTTTTAGGGCTAAAAGAAGGATTAGCCCTTGCCGAAAAACTCGGCATTGCTGCTCTTTTTATGACAGGTGATGTGCCTCATGGTACAAACAAAGATTTTAAAATCACCACATCTAGTGCTTGGAAAAGCTTAGTCAAAAATCAACACAACTTACAAAAAACACAACCTTAGTTTTAATTTTTTATAGCTAGCCTAAAACGAGCCTAAGCAAGCTCTTATCCTAACTGAATTTTCATATCACATTTTTCATCTGCTACGGTGTGTCTTTCTATGCTAACGATGGTGATTCTATGTTGTGTGATCGTTTTGCTATCCATAGCTATGATGGCTGTGGGTTATATATGTCAAAAAAAAGCTATTAAGGGCAGTTGTGGAGGCATAGCTGCTTGGCAGAACACGCAAGCCTCTTTGTCAGACACAAACACCACCATAGAATGCAGGCAGTGTGGCAAACCTTTAACGTCTGAATCCCCTTGTGAACAATCCTAGTCGATATCCCTAATCTCTATGAGGACTATGAGCATAGGGATAGAGTGTTTTGAGCACTGTTTTAAATTCATCAGGTAGTGGTGAGCTAAAGGTGAGATGGGTTTTATGATGAGGATGCTTAAAGCCTAGATAACGTGCATGAAGCAGCTGTCCTGATAGTTGCAATGGCTGTGTATCTGTAGACGTAGACAAAGAACCACTGGAAAGGCCCATTTCTTTTAAAAAAGCACCGTACCGACATTTTCTATGTCGTTTATAGGTCTTATCGCCTAATACCGGTGTTTTAAGGTGTTGTGCGTGAACGCGAATTTGATGAGTACGGCCAGTACTGAGTTTGATGGTGCATAAATCAAAGCGTTTGGCAAAACTCACTTTTTGTACAAATTGAGAGCAAGCATAATGAAAATAAGCTGGTAAGGATGCGTTATAGGTCTTTTTTGCTTCATCTATTTCCATGGATGTGTAACGGGTACGTGAAGTAGGGCAGCGATAAAGATAGCTTTCATAGCGAATGGCTGGCTGACTTAAACAGCCATCTAATAAGGCAACATACTCACGATAAGTGGTACGCTGATGAAACTGCTGGGTAAGATCTTTATGGGTAAGACCGTCCTTTGCTATCACAATAACCCCTGAAGTGTCTTTGTCGAGACGATGCACAAGCCCACAACGTGGTGGCACATCTGGCTGCAAAGAAGAACCTATACCAAGGTAAGCCATAACACCTTGAATAAGAGTCTTTTCCTGCTGCCTACCAGCACCAGGATGAATGATAATACCTGGTGGTTTATTGATAACAAGAAGATAGTCATCTTCAAAGACAATATCTAACTCCATATTTTCAGGCTGCCAAAGAGATGGCTTTTGCGTTAAAGCATGCTCAAGCAAGGAGTTAAAGCTGTCAGGATTTTTACATATCACCTCATCGCCAGCTTTCAGTAAAGTGCTCGCTTGCGCAGGTTTATCATTGACATAGATATCTTTAGAAAGAATATATTTTTGAATCACTGATCGTGATAAAGCAGGCCACTGTGCTGTAAGCCATATATCAAGCCTTTGTCCCGATTGCTCTTCGTCAACAATGAAAGGAACCGAAACGTTCATAGCACCTGGCTTACTATGTGATATTGCCCCATATGAACAAACTTAGGACCATGCAAATAATATAAAAAGGCGTTTGTAAAAACTTTGCCACCAGCCATGATACATCACTCCAGTGTTTAGCCACATAAACCATTCCAGCCCCATAAATCAACGAAGCTACAATCAATGATATCTCTATCACACTCATAATCACAGGATCATCTTCTAATATTCCTAAGACAAGCCGGAATACTTCGCCTATTTCTGGGGCATCTGTGAATAAATCGTGGCTACTCATATGGCTCATAACATCTTCAATAACCGGTGATGAAACCACGCGAAAATAAACAAAATAACCAGCTGTAGCAAATCCTTTAATAGCTGGTTCTAGTCTAAAAAAATACGGATTATCTGATCTATAGCTAATGGTTCCTAAAACAACAATGCCCAAAGCAGCTGCAATGATTTTATCACCCAAGCCATCCATCAAAAAATACATCAAGCCACAGCCCATCACCGTAGCGATCATGCTGACAAGCACAGCCTTCTTTGTACCTTGATGCTTACGCACCACAACATACAATACAAAAGGCACCACAAGAATCAGTAGTATAGGTAATATTGTGTTCAAAACATTACCAGACACAAAATAAACCCTTATAACCAGGATAACCAGGCAGCAGCCAAGGATCGCGGCTACAAACCATGCTGATTTTCTACTATGAAGCTACTTTCTTTATACGCTACATGTAAGCTATTTACGTATATTACGTATGAGATGTTACGTGTACTACTTATTATATATGTATTATGTATGGGCTTTCTATATATTTTGTATACTGTGATGTTATTACCCCAAAAAACACAACCACCTTGTTTTATCTTACTACGTCTTTCAGCAACTCTGCCTTATGGCTGACATGTGTTTGTAGCAGGAGTGCCGGCAGATGCTGTCCCATCACTCGACCTTCTTTGTTGGGCTAATCGTAACTTCTCCTCCAACAATCCTAGTTCCCTGTTTATTGGAGCAGTAGCATCTGCTACTAGCTTTTGGTACTCTTTCTCCCTTTGTTGCCTCTCAGCCTCTGTTTCTCCACTATCTTGCGTTACCTCTGTTGTTGTAGGCGTATGATCCCGTTCATCTGCTTTGTCCTTATTCTGCAGTTTTGCCATTTCAATACTATGACCCTTATTCAGCGCATTAGTGTTGACTTTATATTGAAGTATGTCAGGCACAACTTCTAATACACTTTGAAAAATCTGTCCTGCACCTCCTCCTAAAAAGGATCTCTGCTCATTACCAGCACCAGCGGTATTGTCTGTGGTGGTATTTGTACCATTACCCGTAGCAGGTGTGCCCGAAATAGCAGCCAAGCCATCATCCCAATTGAGAGTTGTTTCCTCAAGACCTTGACTTGCCCACTCAGGTAAATTTGGTGCTTCTAACGGACCTTGCTTTACAGCAACAACACGGTTACTCACCATCAAAAAGGCATCATCAGCTTTGGCTACATCACCACAGCCACTTTCATCTGATACAACAAGATGGCCACTAGGATCATCATTAGGAGAAAGTGTGACACTACAACCTTTAGTGAGCAACATATCATCACTTTGACTTTTAGCAAGCCCCACAAGTGTAGCTTTTGTAGCACTTCTAAGAGCGGCCCATACCGGTAATCGCGACATTTGCAACATATCCGGGCCTGTCTGCGTGGTGCTGCCTTTTTGAGCATTGATATACGCCAATATATCTGCATCCCAAGCTCCCCAGTCGGAGACCTCACTCACCGTAGCCATGTCCACGTCGATTGTCTTAAACACACCCCAATCTGGATTTCCTCCTGCAAATCCCGCCAAGACCACAAACCGGTTATAGAGCTCCTTTTCAACATCGCCTTTGTTAAGATCAACATCTATTTCCATAATGTGATCAAAATGAAAGCCTGCTTCTGTAGTCTCCTCAGTCCCCGCTACCCCACTAGCGTCTGGCTCAGCTTCTGTAGATACTTCTGCTGATTCTTGGCCTTCAGGTTCTCCTCCAGCAGCTGTTGTCCCAGTTGATGATGACTCAGGTGATCGAGAAGCTGGTAGTTCAATCGTTACATCGTCCATCCGGTCCTTCAAGGATATGCTTAAAATCTTTTTGCTCATGATTTCATGATACTGATCTTCACTAAGAGGAACCTCCAATGTCTTTGTATGCTCTTCATAACTTTCTCCTAGTGATTTTTTAAAATCCACATTCAGTAACAATTGAGCATTCTCTTTATTTTCAAGAACTTGCTTTATACAATCAACTTTTCCAGCAAGAGTGAATTTTTTATAACGATCTTCATAAAGAGGATCTTTATTTTCATAGTCCTCGTTTATGTAGTTATACACATATACAGCACAACCTTTTACTGTTGTTCCTTCCGTCCATTTAACAGCACCCACATAAAACTTGTCATCTTGTGAGGCTGTTCCACCAGAGTAAGCAGCCACATCGGACGTGTCACATGTTGACGTAGGAGTTTTACGGCAAGAAACTGCAAAAAAAACCATAAGTACCGATAACACAAATGGCCGCCCTAGAGTTCTGATTGTCTGTTTCCATAGAAGAAAAGATAAGCTACGAAACTCTCCTGCTTTCTTTCGCGTTTTAGACATTAAAGGCTCGGTTAACAAGACGATATCTTCAATCATGAAATTATCCTTACTCTCTATATGGATGATGTTACAAATCAGTCTTATAATTAAGCTCATAACATGTCCTAAAAGACTCACTACCTAAGCTAGATAAATGTAGACACGTAACTTGCTTAACGGTATTGGCTGGTAAAAACTTAGCCTGTTTATAAAAAACGAAACATTTCATATATCTAAAAAAGACCTAAAATGCTTACAATCACACCAGTACATGTTGTTATGGATGTATTTGTGCTGTTAGAATGCCTGATAAGAACACACAAATAGCTCTGTCAACAGATAACACATGACTCGTAGAAAAGAAGTATAACCACCAAACACCTTTTCAAGAAAGAACGGCTTATCTCTCAACGTATTTTCAAACGTATTTTCAAACTTATTTTCAAACGAGGTCTTTGTGCCTCTTTTTACATCTTCTTAATAGTGTCTTTGGGTGTTGCAGGTATAGCTGGGTGCCAGAACCCAAGATCCGCACAAAGTGAGCTTTCTGGCAAAATAGTACTAAGCACTTCTTTTGACAACCTAGAACCTTACGCAAACCCTTACCCTCTAAGGATGGCACTAGCTATAAGTAATACTCCCGCTACACAGCATCATGGACCTGACCTACTGAACACGTTTATGAAACAAGCTGCCAAACATCTAGCATGGCATAAACTCAATAAAATCATGATTATCAGCTGTCTTAAAGGGGACAAAAATAACGATGCTACCTGCATCCAAAAGCTACCACATCCCCCTCATACTCCCCAGACAAAGACACATATAGGCCTAAAGACTAACCATTTTGATATCTTCCTCGGTACACATTTGCTCAAAACACTCAATGAACTCTTTCGTGGCATGTATCACGACTTTTTTCAACTAAAACAAGATCAACCCTATATTAATGTGTTTATCCAGGTTGCTGTCTTTCCTTCTAAGCTAGATGGTGAGTTTGAAGAAAACACATTCCTTTCAGATCTACCAACACTTACAAAAACCCTTTACCGAAAGTATATTGCCAAAGCTGTTTATCGTAGGCCATCTCTCAGTGTTGAAAGACGCACCACAAATCCTTCCAGTGAGTTCTCTCCTTTATTGTTTTTTCATTTCCTCGGTGGACAATACCCGCCGAGCCTAAGCCATGCAACACTGAACAATGGCTCCCATGGAGATACATTCCGCCACAAGCTCAACGAGCCTCTTATCGATCTGAATTTGCCTTTTAAAAACCTTCTTCCCGGAACGGTTTTTGATTTAAACACTGTTACGTCTCCAAAATTTGGCAGGCTCCTCCAAAATCGTCTTGCGCGCTATATGCGTCTACTACCTAGCCATAGCACCTCTGAGGCTCATCCCAGTTATCATCCACCCGCTCCTTACAGTGATCATTTAGGTATTCTATTTGGCCATATTGCCAAACACCAACCTCCTTACACAGTACCTCTTCCCACCTTCTGCCGAGAGATCATCGCTATCAACCTACCAGAAAAAATCATCACCGATACAGCCTCTCTAAGCTGCTCCAGGCAACACGTTGTCATTCCGTACCATCTCATCCCACCCACAGTTGGCCCTGTAACCATCTCCTACAAGTAATAATTTGACAGCCATCTTCTATGTCTCATCTATTTTCTCTTGAATGATCTTCGCTTTCATCCAAAGAGCTAAGCATTGTCTTAAGCGGCAAGTTATCTGCTCATCTTGCAAAATCCTTCTCCACAGTGTATACATAATCGAGCCATGTACTCATGTACAGGGCTCGATGTGAAAGCATGAACATTAAATGAACACTAAAAGAACCAAACACATGTAATGTAAGGAGTGTAAGATGAAGTTAAAAACATACAACACTACTTACAACGCCTCCTAATAACATAAACAAGCAAAAAACAGACAAGCATACATATATGACATCATAGGACCAACTATGCACGTGTCTTTGAGCTATTATATCTCTCATATCTTCTATATCTCTATCCCACTCTTTGCAGGGAGTTTATGTCTACTCCTCAGTGGCTGTGGAAAGAATCATAACAGCCACCACCATAGCAAGCTTCACTTAGTGGGCGGTGATACCGTACCCCTTCAGCAAAAAAATGCTGTTTCCGTTATTTTACGAGAAAACAGACAAGCTATCTGTGAAGGCAGCTACATCCACACAGGAGTGATACTCACTGCAGCACACTGCCTCATCGGACCTGTGAACGCTGACGAAATCATGTTTGCAAGCCTTAACGCTATTAACAAAACAGACTACACTTCTATAGATATCAAGGATCACGTTGTCTTAGAGAAAGCTGACATGGCTTTAGCCTTTTTTGATGAGATGGACCTTCAAAAAGACCTAAGAAAACAATTTCTTAAGCCACCAAGCACCACCCGCTTGCTAGACAAACCACTCACAGCACCCACCAGCCTGACTCTTCAAGGTTTTGCTGGCACCAATCCGGCCCATGCCACCAAGTATCACTTACGACAGGGCCGCGTGATGTTTTATCCCTTTGATAAGTGGAAAGATTTCATAACTCATAGCTTTGTGAAAAATGCAGCTCCTTACCTTGAACGGCTGATTACCAGCGAGAGGAAATTTCTGCGCTTTTTAAGTACCTATTTAGCCAACATCTCATCACACCACCATCAACACACCGGCTTCATCATGCCTGTCAATGCTGAAGAATTCTTACAAACAAGAACCCAACCATCTCTATGGGTATGTACCGGAGATTCAGGAGCTCCTCTCTATCAAAAATACTTCGATTCAGCTTATGTAGCAGCTGTACTCACCGCTGCTACATCCACCAAATACAACCTCTTGCTACCACACCCCCAACCTAATCAAGCCACCTCATGCAATCCTATCGGTATAGCACGTCCCGTTTATCCTTACCTCAACTGGATCAACCAAAAAATCCGTGCCTTTCATCGAGGTTCTTCTTCGTAGCACATCTCGTGTTTTAAAAGAAAATGCCACACACTCTCTAGAGTTATCCATATAAAAACAAAAAAGGTTATGTTATCTCTAGCTCTACCGTTTGCCCTCCGCAGCAAAAACACAGCCAAGATTTTCTTAACACTCTTAAAAATCATCACGATTTTTGTGGAGTCATCACCACTTCTATCAGTCATTTAGCCGTACATTCCACCGATAACAGCATCTATGAACTCACTCCCCGTGCTGTGATTTATCCCAAGCAAGAACGTGATATTTCCCTTGTTTTATCCTTACTCGAACGTAAAGAATATAGAAACATAGCTATCACAGCTAAAGGAGGAGGTACATCTACCAATGGCCAATGTCTTGCTTGGCAAGAAGGGATTATCCTTGATACCTCAAGATTTATGAATCATATCCTTGAGATCTGTCTTAAAGAACAATACGTACGCGTACAAAGTGGAGTGGTGCTGGGAAGACTCAATGAGGAGCTGGCAAAGCATGGTTACATGTTTGCTCCCACCACCTCCACCAGCTCACGTGTCACTATCGGAGGAATGGTTTCCACAAACGCCTCTGGAATTGGCTCAAGCAAGTGGGGACGTACCAGCGATCATCTCAAGTCAGTACGTCTTATATTGCTGGGAGGAGAGAGTTGGGATGTTACAACCCTAGCTACTAAAACCTCACCAAACACCCTTTCTCCAAGGATCCGTTTGATCATCAAACGGATCTGTGAAGAAATCCAAAAAAATACCACCCAGATAGCACGGGTTTTTCAAAAGATGCCCCGCTCTCTTACCGGCTACAACCTAGATATTCTCTCTCAAAACACATTACATCTACCAGCTCTCATCTCTGGCTCTGAGGGCACTCTTGGCATCATCAGTGAATGCACATTAGCTATAGTGAAAAAACCTCGCCATAAAACCTTACTTGCCTGTGTTTTTAAAGACTGGGATGCTTGCTTACAAGCAGGCCAGTGGAGTGTGGCTTTGGGAGCAAGCTGTGTTGAAGCCTTAGACCACTCACTACTCACTGCTGCTCGTAACGATATCACCTGGCACAGCCAGCCTCTTGCAACAAAGCTCTCCCAGATCACCGACAGTACACTCACTGTACAACTCGTGGAGTTTGATGCCACAGATCAAACCGAAATAGAAGACATTCAAAGCCGTTGCATCAAAGCCATAGAAAGCCACGGCAAACAACACAAAATCATTGCCTGGCACTTTTCTTCCAGTGAAGAAGAACGCTTAGCTTTATGGAATATCCGCAAAAATGCCGTGGGATTATTTGCAGCAAGCTCATCATCTGCACATTCCTCGCTACGAAGCTGTGCTTTTATAGAAGACGCTGCTGTGCATCCTCAAGACCTACCAGAGTTTATCAAAGCTTTTGGTGCCATCCTGGATAAACATCAAGTACCTTATGGTATGTATGGGCATCTTGATGCAGGATGCATGCATGTACGTCCCAAACTCGATACCGCTGCACCACAATTTGCCAAGCAAATAGCTCGCATCAGCGAAGATATCAAAAATCTCTCTTTAAAATACAAAGGACTATTATGGGGAGAGCACGGCAAAGGACTCCGTAGCCAATACACCAAAGAGTTTTTTGGAGACACACTCTATGATTCTCTGCAAGTTATCAAAACTCTATTTGATCCTCATTATCAACTCAATTGTGGAAAAATCTGTCCTCCACAAAACTACAGCGATGAAGCTATCCCGCAAGTTGATGAAGTCCCCATGCGAGCAGACCACGAACACTCTATTCCTCATTTAGACAAAGAGCTCTTTGCTGATGCCTATCGCTGTGATGGCAACGGACTCTGCTTCAGTGTACATAGCCACGATATCATGTGTCCGAGTTTTCGAGCCACTGGCTCAAGAGTTCATTCGCCAAAAGGACGAGCTGCCATCATCAGAGCATGGTTGCAGCAATCTCAGTTATCATCAGGGCGAGCCACTCAAAAACACAGCAATATCGCCAAAATTCGGCTCCAACTCACCAAGCCCTTTAAAGCTCGGCTGCAGCAAAAGTCTTCTTTTTACGAACACGAAAGTGATGATATCTCTGAGCATCTCTATCACAGCCTCAACGGCTGTTTATCCTGTCGAGCATGCAGTGGTACCTGTCCTTTAAAAGTGGATATTCCAGAGCTCAAATCACGCTTTCTTGACATCTACCACAAGCAACGTCCTCGGCCACTGCGAGACTATATCATCGCTTTCAGCGAAGATATTCTGCCACGTCTTGCACGTAACACACTGTTACGCACCCTCTACAACACCACCATCTCTTTAAAACCTTCACTATGGTTTATGAAGCATGTCATCCGTCTGTGTGATCCTCCACCTCTCTGTGATGGTACACAACATCTCAAAAAACATCACATCCTTCACTCCTATAGCCCCCCACAGCCATCACTTCTTATTGTTGCCGATATGATGTCTTTAGCTCTTGAAAAGGACCTGCTCCATTACAGTTTTCATTTTTTAGAAGCCGTAAACCTCTCTCCTTATCTTGCTCCTTATTCTGCTAGCGGCAAATCCTGGCATCTCAGAGGTTTTCTCAAACGCTTTAGCCACATCGCCCTTACGCGTCACCAACATCTCGAAAAACTTGCCGCAAGCCATACTCTCATGGGCATAGACCCTGCCTTCACATTCACCTATCGTGGTGATTATGCTAAATACCTGCCCAAAAATAGCCCTCGTAACTGGCATGTCCTCACCCCTCAAGAATGTCTTCATCAACTGTTTCAAAAAAAAGATGCTTGTGGTGAGTCCATAAAATCCCTTAAACAATCCGCATCAAAATGGCGAGCTCTATTAGTGGAGCATTGTTTTGAACGCACCACTTTAGCTGGGAGTGCAAAATTGTGGCAGGAGGTATGTGCTAAGATGGATATTTCTCTCGAATACCAACCCATGGGATGTTGTGGTATGGCAGGATTTTTTGGGCATGAAAAAGAACATCTCAAAGAATCCAAAGATATTTTTTCTATCCACTGGCAAAACACCCTCAATACTTTTATTGCTGAAACACCAGGTCATATCACACCGGTGTTTTTGGTCCCTGGTGGCAGCTGTCGCATGCAAATAAAACGTTTTTTTTCAAAAAAGAATTGTCACATCTACCATCCCCTAGAGTGGCTAGGAAGACTTTGCAAAACACATTATGAAGTATCTCCAAAACCGGTAATATGTTAGAGTTTTGAATGATTGCTTAGATTTTCCATGAAACCTAAGGATAATATATCTATTCCTATCATCCATACATTTTTTGCAACGTAACCCATTAACCATCATATAAAAAATAGACAAAAGAAAAAACCTACACAGCCATGAAAAACAACTTTATGCACACATTTTACCTGCTTAAAGACCTTGCTGAAGAAGCTCTTTTGAGCAAAGATTCCTTAGCTCGTCTTATTCAACAAGCATCTATTAAAGTAGCTCGACAAAGACCGCGTCTCAAAGAAACCGGAAAAGATCTTCTCACCTTTATCGACCTTCTTAAAAACTATAGCACTGGCTATTACCGCAACATTTCTCCTCAAAACATTGCTGTTGTGGCGATGGTGTGTTTATACTTCTTTAACCCTTTTGATGCTGTACCTGACTTTTTACCTCTAGGATTACTCGATGATATTCAAGTGGTGGCACTGGCTATCAATCTGTTAAAAAATGACATCAAAAAGTTTCGAGACTTTTGCCAAAAACCCTCATAACTGGCTATAAACTATGAAATCTCCATCCAGCTCTAGCCCCAACATTAACTTAAACTCTTACTTACCTTTGGTTTGGGTGTTAATGTGTGCTGTTGCTCTAGCCTGCTTGCGGGTTCTCTATCTTAGTGACTCTAGCAGCGAACCTTTAAATGAATCTTTAAAAGAACTCATCATGTCTGCAATGGGTTATTTTGTATGTAACCTCGCTTTTTTAAAACTCTTAGATGTTGGTGCATTTAAGAAAAGTTTTCTACGCTATGATCTTGTGGCATCTCGGCTCCCTTATTACGGCACAGTTTATCCGTGGCTAGAACTGAGTGTAGGAATAAGTTTTTTAGCTTTTCCTGAACAACTCGCTAGCGGTATTCTCGCTACCTTTATGGGGGTTTCTGGTGCTATCTCCATCACCATAAACAAGCTCAAACCTGAACAAAATACCGCCAGCGGCCATGCAGCCAACCATTGCGCTTGTACTGGTGGGCACTTAAAAGTTCCTTTAGGCCTACTCAGCATCGCTGAAAACATCGCCATGATCGTTATGGGTATCATGCTGCTAGGTTATTTAGGTTAATAATAACGTCAACCAAGACAAACCATCTTCATAAACATAGCCTATGCATCAACGCTCCTCCACCCGGATTATTTGGAACCTATCAGCCAGGCAACTGCTTAACTCAAAAGTAGGTTGTTGTCTTATCGGAGCCGGTGATAAGCCTGAGGTCAACAAACCGCCATTCATCCAATGGCCCCATGGCTTATGCATTGAATCGTCTCAAAGACACAAAAAAGAGACCTTATCTTATCTCCATAAAATGCGTACTTACTTTGCCTCACTGCAAAGCCCTATGCCTGCACTTATGCTCTCATTTCGCAAAACACCTAAAGGGCACGTGCTCTCTGAGAGCCAAGATGTGACAACAGGTCAAACCATCATGATCTACGCCTCAAACCAAACCCGTCAACACAGTCAACATAGTCGTCAACACAGTCAACATAGTCGTCAACATAATAAACCACAAAACAACTCTCCTTTGTGCCCATCAGTTGTGGTTTCTATGCAAGACTTTGCAAGTGTGCGTTGTGGTGATGAGCTTTATTTTGGCTATGGAGATTGTGTTGTTAAGGCTTTAGAGGTTAAAGAAAAAAGCCTCTTAGCTGAAGTGGTATCCCAAGGTACCATCCATACTGAAGCTTCCTTTGTTGTGGATGTCTCTGACGAAACCACAGAAAACCTCTTAGAGCAACACATCAGTGCCGGAGAGCTTAAACAGGTCGGTGTGAATTATCTCATGTTACCCGGCTCGCTATCACCAAAAACCGTTAAAACTTTACGCCGGCATCTTAGGCGAGATGATGAAACCTCTCCATGGCTGATCTTTCGCATCGATTCCAAACAGGCTATTAAGCGCTTTCGCGCTGTTGAAGAGGATGTTGATGGGGTGATGATCTCAAGACGAGATCTTGCTCTCACAGAAAATCCTGACATGCTGCCTATTCTTACCAAAGAATTGATTGCCCGCTGTCGCTATAAAGCCAAACTAGCCATTGTTGCCTCTCATATGTTGGGCTCCATGAGACAACAGGTCACACCTACCCGTGCAGAGGTGAGTGATATCGCTTATGCGGTTTTTGATGGAGCTGATGCCATCACTCTTCCTGAAAAAACCCTCATAGGCCCTTATGGAACCACTGCCACCGAAGTTGCCTCACGAGTCATTGAAGATGTCACCTCCAATCGTTCAACGTTACATCATCATCATAACAAACTGCGAGATGTGGATCCTTCAGATATGGAAATGGATGTGATCTGTATCGAAGCTGCAAAAACAGCTCTACACATTAACGCTAAGGCCCTTGTCTGTATAACCAAAACCGGAAATACCGCCCTGCGTCTTTCCAGTATTGATATAGGACTGCCCATTATCGCTATCACTTTCCATGAAACCATCTCCCGTAAGCTGCAACTCCTCAGAGGAGTGGAAAGTCTTGTGCTCAAATCCAACCCAGGAGTAGATAAAATATTGCCACGTATCAATGAACTCATCAAAGCCATGGGATGGCTTAAAAAAGGCGATAAAATTGTCTTTGTTACGGTCACTCTTTCTTCCATGAGTGATGAAGCCAGTAACCTCTTTACGGTCCAAAATATCTATTGATATCCGTGATATCAAATAGCACACTCACTCATCACCTTGACCTTTCTTGCCGACCATGATAGTCTGGCGTGCCTATCTTGGAAAAGATGGTGGTGCTTAGAAAAAAGCACTTTCACCACAACTTCCATAAGGCTAACCCAACTCCAACATTTACCATCGCCGAGAGTCTTTCATATGCTACGTTCATGCGAACTTTTTGCTGTCTTTCTGATATTACTGAGTTTATCCATTGATCACACTTACGGACAAAACAATCCCTCATCAGCACGTTCTTATCTTGATGATATTTTTGAATCAGGTGGTGCCTTAGATCAAGAACCAATAACAGATAGATCAGCTTCTTTTTTCTCTGCATTTTTGCCAAACCAGCAATTTGTATTAAATCCTAACTATAACAATAAACGCCCAGCAGTAAGAATTCGTTTTCTACAATCGGTACACTTTGATGCAGGACCTTCACTCCAAAAACGTACTTCCTCTCTTAAAGTCACATTGATCGGAACACAGCAACAAACCAGCACAGATGAGCAAGGACGCCTTATAATCAGCAACCTTCCTCCAGGAAGTGAATTTCTCTTAGCTTCAGGAGAAGATATTACCTATAAGCCCATGCTTCACAGAGTGATTGTACCCACAGCCATAGACGAAGAAGACACACCTATGATCTCACTAGAACAGATCACCACAGAGCATTTTAACTCATGGCTTGAAGCTGTGGGTATAAAAGAAGAAAACAACCGTGGGCATATTTGTGGAAAAGTGTCATGGCAAAGTCATCAAAACACCAACAAAACTTTTCGAAAAAACTTTAAAGTTTCTATTTTTCAAAGCTCCGTTCAACCTATCTACTTTGATGCCAATGGTCAGGTTAATTTAGACCTTAAAGCCACTTCCTCTTCAGGAAAATTCTGCTTCTTCAATCACCCAGCAGAATCTGTGCTCTTAAGTGTTGCGTTTAATGATGTAAGCGCTCCCCTAAGAACCTTAAGTGCCGTATTTGCAGGCTACACCACCTCTATCGATATCATCAATGTAGCTGAACCTTCTCCTTATGACATCACATATTTACATGGAGGTTCAGCCACCGATTTAACCCTTCATGTCCCACAACCACAATTCCTTCATACCCAACCACAACCATCCACCAGACCCTTACATGTCATTGAAGGACAGATCAAACACAACCGCGCGCAACCACAAACTGGCACCAAAGTATCTCAATTACGTGACGCTAATAGTGTCTCGTTATCTCTTCATACAGCTGCCCGAAGACCCACTGTTAGCACCACAAACCCTCTTTGGGAAAGTGCTCTAAGCACCATCCCTCCTATGGACGCCACAGATCATCATTTCCTCTTAGTCTTCCCCAAAAGCACCTTTTCTGAACTTGCTCACATGATTGGAGCAGGGTTCATAGAAAATCTATCCTCTTTGATAATCACTCATGGTCTTAAGCCTCAAGAAAAAAACATCTCTGTTATAAGTGAGCTATGGGATGAAAGAGGACTGGTGAAAAAACACGACTGGCTACGTGTCCATGACAATGACGTATTACACGCTGCTTTCTTTAATCTTTATCCTGGCCGTTATCAGTGGCTTCTCAAATCTGAAAACGGTTATTGGTTAGACAGTCGTGTTGTGGATATTTTAGAAAGAATTCATCACTCTGTACAATCAGGAAGACAGTACATACTCACAGAAAAGTAATCCAAAAGATGCTTACGCAAACATCATATAAGATATAGAAAAACCCAACCTCAACAAAAGAGATTGGGCTTTTTTTATTAAAATATTGATTCACGTCACACATGTTTAAATCACTGAACAGCTTATTGCACAACTTATTGCACAACTTATTGCACAACGAGCACCAACGCTTGATCACCTAAGTAGGATAGATCATTAACATTTTTATACAAAGCTAAACACGTACCATAGTGAGAAAAATCAAACTTCGTATTCCGCTCCACAGGTTGGCTGCCTTCTGCAGTCAAGTCAGATGTGTAATTCCCTGAACTCACTGAGCCCAAGACCACATCAGAACCTTTCATATAGACATTTCCTTGATTAACCTCTAAGCCAAGAGCTTGGGTTATAAGGCGGCCACTTTTTACCACAAATGTAGCTAAGGTGCTGGCTGTCACTCGATACAGTGAACCAAACAACACTGTGGCAAAACCAGCATAATCCAAAATACTACCTTGATCATCTACCTGATTGCTATACAACGTTGTCACATAACGATCTATGACATATTCCCCACCGTCATGATAAATGACCTGATTAACCGCATTTTCACACGCCAAATCACCTCTCGTTTCTTGAGCCCACATTCTCACGGTTTCTCCTTGAGCACCAGTGCCTCCTGTCTGTTGTTGCATAGCGCCTTTGCCCTGCAATACACCAGCCTTACCTTTACCTTGCGCTACACCGCCTTGAAGAACACCACCCTTACCTTGACCTACGCCACCTTTGCCCTGAAGTACACCACCCTTACCTTGACCTACACCACCTTTGCCCTGAAGAACGCCACCCTTACCTTGACCTACGCCACCTTTGCCCTGAAGAACACCGCCCTTACCCTGCGCTACACCGCCCTGAAGAACGCCACCCTTACCTTGACCTACACCGCCTTTGCCTTGAAGAACACCACCCTTACCTTGACCTACACCGCCTTTGCCTTGAAGAACACCGCCTTGAAGAACACCGCCCTTACCTTGCAATACGCCTCCTTGAAGTACGCCGCCTTTAGTTGGTTCTCCTTTGCCTACAACCACAGCACCTTGCATGACACCGCCCTGAAGAACACCACCCTTACCTTGACCTACACCGCCTTTGCCTTGAAGTACGCCACCTTTGCCTTGACCTACACCGCCTTTGCCTTGAAGTACGCCGCCCTTGCCTTGAAGAACACCACCCTTACCTTGCAATACGCCACCTTTACCCTGAAGTACGCCGCCTTTGCCTTGACCTACACCACCTTGCTGGACGACTCCACCTTGAAGTACGCCTTTTTGGCTAACCACAGTACCGCTGCTATCTTCAGGAACTTCTTCCACATCCTCAAGAACTTCCTCTGGCTCTTCTTGTTCCTGAATTTCTTCAACAGGTGGTGGTGCAGCGGGAGCGTCAGGCTCGTTTGGAGCCAAAGTCTGATCTGCTGACTCACCACAGCTCCACACAATTACGCTAGCAAAACACACACAGGCCAGCATTTTATAGGCACTCAAAGTAAACAATTGCCTGTTAACCAATGTTTTCATACTTCTCACTCCCCAACCTTTTCATGATTACTGACCATCTAAAATCTTTACTTCAGCTCTAATGTCTAATCGTTATCACTGCCTTAATTATGCTGGGCAACGCTTTTGCCAATCTATCCTGCATTTAAAGACCTCATGATTCTCGGACAAGCAAGGAAGCAAATAAGTAATATTTTCCTAAGAACTTATTTTTGTTTTTAATATCAATGAGTTAAGCAATAATCCTTGCCGCTTCTTTGTGGCAGGGATCGGCTAAAAGGGACATAAAAAAAAGCTATTTAGGTGTTATTTTAAAGGCGTTGCACGCAAGTAATGCTCTACTTGAGGCAGTTTGGGTAGAAGTAAAAGAGGCATGCCGCCGGAGAAATAAGCCCCTGCTGCATTTTTATAAGTAGCAAGACATGCTCCATAGGCTGATAAGTTAAGAAGATAGTTTTCCCCTTCCTCACTTACGGCCTCTTTTTTGATCAACTCACCCAAAGGATGAATATATTCATGACGCTCTGCTCCGTCTGTTGAGGTTCTCACAAACTTCAACACCAAATAACCTTCTCGCTCACCAACGGAAGCATGACGATACCAATGGCCTGATATCAAATTGCGAAAGCCAGGTATGAATCTATTTCTACGTCCGGTGACATCTATGTAATAGAATTCAAATCTCTTATGCAACATATGCTTAAACACACTCAATTGCACATATGTTTCAGCCATAGCAAAGGCATAAGAGCCAATCTGAATCACCTGATTTGCAGGATCATCACAAGCCTCAGAAACAGGAGCGCGGCTTGCTCTCATGGCTCTGGTGCTCATGGGGTTTGTGCTACCAGCTGGAATGTTAGCATTAACGTTTTCTGCTGTCATGTTCGAGCTTATCCCAGTCGGCTCTGTGGAAGGAGGTATCCTACTCGCATCTCTTGGTATTCTTGGCATCCTAACCACTTCTTCACCCTCCATAGCCACCGGTGGGCGAGAACGTGGTGACATCACCACCGTTTCCCCTCTCATAGGCTCAGCTGCAGCATCAACAAAATCACTTTCCGTAACTGTTGGCCCCTGACGACGTGTTATGGGTATATCTCCACAACCACTAACAAGTTCACAAAAAAGCGCACATATGATCAGTGAATGCTTGCTTTTAGCTGTTGCCATATCTACACAGAACATATGAAACTCCTTAACACATCTCTTAAGCTCTTACTTTTAGCCTGGCTCTGTGAAACTCGGCTTAGCCAAGCAGATCATAAGACAGCGTGCTAGGCGATTTTTTTCGTATCCATCTGATTCATCTTGCAAACAAGCTGCCTAGAAAAGCTTAAAAGATGTTATGTTGTAGAAAATGTGTTTGAATCATTCAACACCCACACATACTTCTTGATCAAAGCTTGAATCATTCACAGGCACTTATGTTCACAGCCCTCAAACAACACCCCCTTTTTCAACTCTGGCTTAAACGTAAAGATTGGCGACGTAGAAGCGTTGTAGGAGCTGTATTTTCTTCTCTGAACAAGCTCTTTGATATCGCCCCAGAAATTCTTATTGGCCTTGCTGTAGATACTGTGGTGAATCGAGAAAGCAGTTTTCTTGCTGATATCCTTCATACCTCAGATCTTTTTTCCCAAATCCTCGCCCTTGGCGCTCTTACATTTCTTATTTGGGGACTCGAGTCTGTTTTTGAGTATTTACAAAAAATCACCTGGCGACGACTGGCACAAAATGTTCAACATGCCTTACGTATCGAAGCTTTCAGCCAAACCATTCATTATGCATTGAGTTGGTTTGAAAAAGAAACCACCGGAAACTACGTAACAACATTAAATGAAGATATCCATCAACTGGAAAGATTTCTTGATGGTGGTATCAACACCATCATTCAACTGATCTGTTCAACGGTTTTTGTGTCATTGGTGTTTTTTTATGTCTCTCCCTTATTGGGCATTCTCTCTTTAATTCCCATCCCTTTACTCTTTGTGTGGTCTTCTCTATTTCATAAAAAATTACGCACCCTCTATAGCTTTGCACGCAAAGCCTCAGAAGATGTAGCGGTACGACTTAGTGGAGTCTTTTCAGGTATTGTGGTGATAAAAAGTTTTAATCAAGAAGATAATGAAACCAAAACACTCACCTCATTATCCAATGCCTATGTGGAAGCTAACCAGAAAGCTATTCTACTCAGCAGTGCTTTCACTCCCACTGTAAGAGTGTTTATTCTGCTGGGTTTTCTTTCCACATTGATGGTAGGAGGATATTTGTGTCTTAGCGGAAAAATTGGTGTACCTGCTTACTCCATCGTGGTTTTCCTCACCCAACGCCTACTTTGGCCCTTCACCACCCTTGCTGAAACCATCGATCAATATCAACGCGCTATGGCTTCAAGTCATAGAGTGATGACATTCCTTTCTCAAAAAACCCAAAACCTCGAAGCAGCACAGCTTGCCACACCTAGCCCTATAACCAGCCCTATAACTAGCACTATAACTAGCACCCCGCCTTCTGCTTTGACATGTCAAAGCTTGCACTTTAAAGATGTTCACTTTTCTTACCCAGCATCTGAAAAGCCCACTTTGATAAATGTGAATATTGCAGCAAAAAAAGGTGAAGTGATTGGCATCTGTGGCCCAACAGGCAGTGGTAAATCCACTCTTGCCAAACTCTTGCTACAGTTTTATCCACCAGCATCAGGAGGTATTTATTTTGATGATCATCTCACAGGAACAAGTCTACCCCAAGCCATGCGTCATTCCATAGCTTTTGTTTCACAAGACACGTTCTTGTTCGATGACACCATCGGCCATAACCTACTCTATGGCAATCCTGATGCCACAACGAGCCAACTTCAAGAGGTGATGGATTTATGCAAGCTTTCTCCGTGGATAGCCACCTTACAAGAAGGCCTCAACACCGTTATTGGCGAAAGAGGGGTGAAGATATCAGGAGGACAAAGACAAAGGATATCACTAGCACGAGCATTGCTCAAAAAAGCACCCATTCTCGTCCTCGATGAAGCCACCTCTGCCATCGATAATGATACCGAAAAAGATATTAATGAGGTGATTTACGGACAAGCAAGCGATAAAATCACGCTCGTCATTGCCCACCGGCTCTCTACCATCAGAGCCGCTCATCGTATTTATGTGCTTGTAGAAGGGAAAGTTACCGAAACAGGAACCCATCAAGATCTCTGCAACAAACCACAAGGCACTTACCATAATCTGTGGAAACTTCAAACAGGAGAGTCTTAAAACATGGCCTAACAAACACGCCTTATCTGCCGTAATAGACCGCAAAGTAATGAAAAGCACCAGCTGCTAACAAAACTACACCCACAAGGACTAGCACAATCCAAAGCGAAGATTTTGATGTCTTCTTAACAGAGGTTCTTTGGGTAGAAGAAGTCCAATCACCTCCTGAAAAAGAACTTAGCTTTGACATAGATGAAGATATTGAGCGAGCGCTTTTACCACTTGCCATTTTTTTGGAAGAACCTCTTGTCTTTGACATAGGCTTTTTTTCAAGACGTTCATCCACCAATTGCAAGAGCTTTTCGAGCTCTTGTTTCTCATCCAATTGAGGTAGTTCAAATTCCGCCAATTTTACCTCTCAGTAGCTCTTTAGCTCTTATTCTATAGCTAGTTCTATAGCTAGGAAACATTCCTGCCACAACAATGTTTATACTTCTTTTTTGAACCACATGGACACGGATCATTACGACCCACCTTTTTTTCAGACTTACGTACCACAGTTCCCAGACTTTTTTGAGACGAACTCTGACCCTCTGTCATAGCTCGTCTACCATCACTGTTATCTCCACCACCAGCTCCATGATAAGATACACGCTTATCAAGATCCAAGTCCGCTGTTTTCTTATTAAGAATCTTGCGAGCTTTTTTGGGAAGAGTGTTTAAAGCATCGCTGAGTAACGCTTGAGTCGTTGGACTCACCTCAGCTGTATCTTGCTGCTGTTCTTGCTGTTCTTGTTCTCCTTGTTGTTGCTGCTGTTCTTGTAAGGCAGCCTCTTTAGCACGCACAATTTCTTGGCGTGGAGGCACAGATAACAAAAAGCGGCTTATCTCACGATTGATGGTATCCATCAATCGGCTAAATAATTGATAAGCTTCTTTTTTATACTCCTGAAGAGGATCCCTTTGCCCATAACCACGTAATCTTACCGCATCTTTCAAACCATCCATATCCAAGAGATGACTCTTCCATTTCACATCCACTATTTGCAAATACACCGACTGAGAAAGAGAATGGATTTCTTTAAACTCTTTAAGCACATCAAGTACATCGTCACATTTTTTATGAAGGTCCTGTTTGAGTATATCAAGAAAAGACTCCTCATCTTGAGGTAATGGTGCCGAACGTGATACATCGTCTTTGCTTCCTAAAATCACAGGAACGTAATGAAAGAGCTCCTGAGCCTTCTCTCTCATTTTAGCTAAAGGCCAGCTGTCACGTTCTTCTTGATCATCTTTGAGCTGTTTTGGCACTAAAGAAGAATCGTGCGTATCTTTATCCATCGCTTGAAGCTCTTTAACCATGGCAGCATCTTCGAGTAACTCTGCTGCCATACGATCCACAGCATCAAACATCACCTCAGCAAAGTCCATTTCACCTCTAAGAGCCTCACCACGTCTTTGATAAATAATCGTGCGCTGAGTGTTCATCACATCATCGTATTCTAGAAGATGCTTTCTTGATGAAAAGTTTTGTTCTTCCACACGTTTTTGAGCTTTTTCAATAGCCCGTGACACCATGGATGATTCAATAGCTGCACCACCTGTAAGACCCATGGTTTTCATAATTCCTGATAAACGATCTGAAGCAAAAATACGCATCAAATCATCTTCTAAAGACAGATAAAAACTGCTTTTTCCAGGATCACCTTGACGGCCTGAACGCCCCCTCAGCTGATTATCAATACGACGTGATTCATGACGCTCTGTACCGATAACCAACAAACCACCTAAAGCTAAGGTTTCATCGCTTAACTGAATATCCGTTCCTCGACCTGCCATATTGGTAGCAATGGTGACATGTCCGCGCTCTCCAGCATGAGCAATAATATCCGCCTCACGAGAATGGTTTTTGGCATTAAGAATCTCATGAGGAGTGCCCTTATCTTTAAGAAGAGATGATAACAGCTCTGATTTTTCCACCGATGTTGTTCCTACCAGAACCGGCTGACCACGATGCGATTCTTTGGCAATCTGAGCAGCAATAGCTTCAAATTTCTCAGAAGCTGTACGATACACCACATCCACCATATCCTGACGAATAATGGGCTTATTGGTGGGAATAACGACCACATCGAGATTGTAAATCTTCTTAAACTCCACAGCCTCTGTATCAGCCGTACCTGTCATGCCAGAAAGAGTAGGGTACATGCGAAAGAAATTCTGAAAGGTAATACTCGCTAGAGTTTGTGTCTCTTTTTGGACCTCCACACTTTCTTTAGCCTCAAGGGCTGAATGCAAACCATCACCATAACGCCTACCAGGCATCAAACGCCCGGTGTGTTCATCGATGATCATCACCCGGTTTTGCTGAACCACATAATGCACATCCTTTTTAAATAACACCTCAGCTTTAAGCGCCTGATGAATATGATGCAATAAATGTGCATGGGAAAGATCAAACATATTGGCTATCTTTAAACGCTTTTCTATACGTGATACCCCATCATCTGTTAAAGAAACACTACGGGATTTTTCATCGATCACATAATCACTGTCTTTGCGTAATCCTGTAATGGTCCGTCGCGCAAGATGATAACTGTCCTGCTCACCTTCAGCATCACCCGAAATAATCAAAGGAGTACGAGCCTCATCGATAAGAATAGAGTCCACTTCATCCACAATGGCAAAATGAAAAGGCCTTTGTACCAAGTGATCCACATCCACTTTCATATTATCGCGCAAATAATCAAAGCCAAACTCGTTGTTAGTACCATAGGTGATATCAGCAGCATAAGCCTTCTTACGCTCCGCATAAGACAAACCCTGAACAATCACCCCAACCGATAAACCCAGAAAAGTATATGTGGCTCCCATCCACTTAGCATCACGCTGAGCTAAATACTCATTAACCGTAACAACATGAGCACCTTTGCCGGTTAAACCTCTTAAATAACACGGCAAAGTTGCTGTAAGTGTTTTACCTTCACCGGTTTTCATCTCAGCAATATTGCCATAATGCAAGACAATACCACCAGCAAGTTGTACAGGGAAATGTCTTTGAGAAAGAACACGTTTGCTCGCTTCACGACATACCGCAAACACTTCACATAACAGATCATCAAGAGATTTTCCGTTACGCAACAATTCTTTGAAATAAGGCGTTTTAGCTTGCAACTCCTCATCGCTCAAAGCACTGATAGTAGGCTCTAAAGCCTCTATGTTTTTGACTAAAGGAGATATCTTTTTTTTAAGAATTCTATCGTTTTGGGTGCCAAACAATCGCTGCATAAAAGCCATGAAACACACCTACACCAAAACCATAGAAAACATTTACAAGCTTACAATTTATCCGAAGCACTCGCTGCTGCAAAGTTCCAGGCCAGGTCAGTTTGCATCATAAACTTACGGGGATCACGTGCTCGTCCATTCACCCATACCTCATAGTGAAGATGAGGCCCTGTGGAACGCCCTGAAGAGCCCACAGCAGCAATGGGATCACCACGTTGCACCTTCTCTCCTGTTTGTACAAACAACTCCGAATTATGACCATATTTTGTCACCATGCCATGATCATGAGCAATCATCAATAACAAGCCAAAGCCAGGCTTTTTACCTGAAAAAATCACCACGCCACTAGCTGGGGCATACACCGGAGAACCCACCCGAGCAGCTATATCAATGCCATAATGCATGGTACGTTGCCCCGTAAAAGGAGAAATACGGTACCCATACCCTGAAGTGACCCACCCCTTCACCGGCTTGCCCAGAGGAATTGATGAAAACAAATGACGCTTTTGCTGAAGGGTTAAGAGTAATTGTTTTAAAAGATTGCTCTGCTGATAAGCTAATTTATCCACAGTATGAATCTCTTGGATCAAAGGACGAAACACAAAATCATCAAAAACAATCCCCAAAGCTCCACGATCAGCATTATCCCTTTGTGGCTGAGCTAGCTGATTGCGATGATGAATACGCTCTTCTTCTGCGGTTAAAGGACCTATGCCAGCACGCTTAGAAACACGGTCCACTTTAAAAGCTACTAACTCACTGAGATTTGCCATGTAACTATCCACCTTCTTGAGCTGCTTTTTAGCCACTTCAAGCTGAGATGACACCAAAGATGCTTCTGAACGCATATGCTCACGCTCACTCAAAGCTTCTCTATATTCATGCTGCATCCCACGCAACGACAGATAATGACTCACCACAAACACAGCCACACCTAACAACACGCTACTCATTGCCATCACCACCATCAACAAACGATGGGAGACATGTAAACGACGTGTTGTGTGGCTTTCCTCAGAAAGCAACATAACCGTATAGTGTTTAGACAATGACATCCCTCTCTGATCCGTTAAAAACGATCTAACTCTCTTCGCTCATTCTCTCTATTTCGTCTATTGTTTTATCTCTCTTGTTTGCTCTCAAGTAACATCACCTAAGCCATCACTTCGACAATAACACCTCTTCACATAATGAGAATTACACTCTCTCTCTCATTCATCTCTCATTCATCTCTCATTCATCTCTCATTCATATATAGCGCCTCAACTGGTTCACCTGTATCCATGGTGGATTGTGTATTATTTGTATCTGTATCACTCATTACGGTAGATTATAGATTATAGATATTCTGTGGCATAACTCAAAGATGAGCTAGAGGTGAACTAGAGGTGAGCTAAAGAATAGACACGATGATCACCGATATATTATCTTCTCCTCCAGCCGCATTGGCTAACTCAATCAATTCATGCTGCTTTTCTAACTCATCTCCATTAAGCACCTTAGCGATCACAGAATCAGAAACTTTACCATGCAAGCCGTCGCTACACAGCAACAACTTATCTCCTGAGCGTAAAGACTGAGAAAAGGTATCAATATGCTCTTCTTTACGATACCCCACAGATCGAGTGATCACATTCCTTAATGCATGATTTTTTGCCGAACTCTCTGAGATAAGTCCGGCTTTTAATTGCTCAGCAATCAAAGAGTGATCCTCAGAAATCTGATAGAGAAACCCCGAGCGCAACATGTAAATCCGTGAATCTCCAGCATGAGCACAATGAGCTTTACGATCATGGATCCATATCATAGAACATGTCGTACCCATAGCTCGTAAATCAGGCTTTTCTAAAGAACGCAAAAAGATCGTAGAAGAAGCCGTATTCACCTGCTTTTCAAAAAACACCTGAATCTTACGGTCTGATTGTCCCCGAGGTAATGATGAGCGCTGCAAAGTTTGAAAGTGACTCACCACCATCTGTGATGCCACTTCTCCTCCAGCATGCCCCCCCATACCGTCAGCCACAATAAAAAGAAGATTTTCATTGTCAATAAAGATCGAATCCTGATTACTCTTCCGTACGATCCCCACATCTGTCATGCCAATGCCGTAGGCTTCCATACAGTTCCTATAACACAAAACCCAGCTTACAACCAGCTTATAAACGTCTTCTCTACAATGAAATATTCATTATTCATATTCTTTGACGTATGTTTACTTATGCGTCCTTATAAACTCTTATATGTCATATATCTTTTGTTATCAAAGAGCTTGCCTGCTCTATTTATCATTTCTCTTCGTCTTTCTTCATCTTTCTTCGTCATCTCTATCACTCATCTTGTAACACATCTTAAAGCAAAAGATGTCGCTGCTCATACAAAAACTCTGCAGTTATCATAGCAGCCTTGCCATAATTCTCACGCCACTGCCTACGACCATCCTTGCCGACAACATTTGTGATGCCAAGAACAATAGTCACGTCTTGACAACGGGCTAAATAATCACCCACAGCATACAACTCAAGATTTTCAACACCTCGGCTAGCTGTGCTTAACTGACTCGGAACGAGGTCAGCACACAACGTGATAGCAGGAGAGGTAAAACACATCACCGAAGAAAGCTGAGAAGCCACCGCATTACGAGACACACAAGGGAGCGACAAGGGAGGAGCGGGTTCCACTAAAGCAGCCATGTTTGTGCGTATGGATGGCGGAGACCAATACAGCGTCTCACAGGTCACTAACTCCAAAACATGATGACAAGCAAACTCTCCACAACTACCAATATAGATCACCTTCGAAGATGGAGGCAGTTGCGCAACAGACCGTCCTGCTACTAAAGGCCCTATGCCTAATTCATAAAATCTATAAGACAAAGCCACATCAGACAACATATCCAAAGTCGGCTTAGCTTCAAAAGCCTGAGCTGCAAGTACCTGAAGTGGAGCCTCTACTGTCAAAGATATCCTCACCCCTACTGAACAATCATCATCTCAAGTAGCTATCTATTATAGCTAGTCTGTTATAGCTAGTCTGTCATAGCTAGTCCAAAACCCAAACATGAGATAATACCTGGCTCTTACACTGCCATCTCTGGGAAAGAAAGCTCTCAAAACGTACCGAAATAAACTGATCCAAAGAGGTGTCTTGGTTATGACGTCCTGAAAGATACTTCTCTATAATTTTATACATAACCTCACAAGCTTCCTCGTAGTCATGGTCTTGCCAGTCCAGTGCAGAACCTTTGTTTTCAAACACAGGTCCATGGGTAAAGTCATCTTGATGAACCATATATATCCCAGACACCACCATAACCCCCCCTAGAGCTAACTTGCGACGAGCTATCACGTTGTCATGAGAAATCACCCGATCATATCTGTCCACATAACACTCATTAAAAGATTCTTCACAAGAGTAAGGGAATATCTGATCTTTATAGAGCAAACAGCCATTTTGATTTTTCCACATAAATGTGGGATGTTCCTTGCGATGCTGGGCATTGGCCATCAAATGCATTAACTCACCATGAATAGGAATGAAATAACGCGGTTTAATCAACGAAAGCATAATATCAATATCTGTACTATAAGCATGACCCGACACATGAATAGGACTTTCTGTATCAGCTACCACCACACTCGCTCCTTGCCACATAATCATGCCCTGGGCTCGAACAATCTCGCGCTCATGACCAGGAATGGTGCGGGATGAAAACACCACCGTATCACCTTCCTGCAAAGACAAACTGCCATAAGTCCGATTGATGATACGAGACAGCACAGAACGTGGTTCCATCTGTGAGCCAGACACAATAAAAACATCACCATTATCACGACTCGCCTCATGCTCTTCAGCAGATAAAGAAAAAACACCTCCTTTATAACCACTCACCGCTTCCCCATAACTCACCCCTTCTTTGGGAGGTTCATATACTCCTAAAGCCTTACCCATTTCCAAGGTTTTATTCATACCAAAACCCAACACATACACCCGCTTACCACACTGCCTAGCTGCTTCAATAATATGAATCAAGCGCCATAAATTCGATGAAAAAGTGGAAACAAATATCCGGCCTTCACTACGAGCAAAAACAGCGCCAAGATGCACGCGTGTGCTTTCTTCTGAAGGACTAGCTCCTTGGCGATGAGCATTGGTGCTATCACAAAGAAAAACATCAATCATGCCATCTGATGCAATCTCTTGCCAACGTTGTAAGTCCGCAGGTTTTTCTAAAGAAGAATGCCGATCGATTTTAAAATCTCCACTATGGGCAATACGATGGTACCTGGTTTCAATAAACACACTGTATGATTCAGGAATAGAGTGATTCACAGAAATATACTCAAAATACACAGAACCCACAGAAAAACGCTCTCCACAAGATAGAGATACCAAAAACTTACGAAAATCAGGTTTGTTCTGTCTTTGAATGTCCCCTTCAATACAGGCAATGGTCCAAGGGGTGGCATATACCGGAGCAGGCCAACGCTCCAAAAAATACATCAAAGCACCCACATGATCACGATGAGCATGAGTGATCACATACCCCTTAGGATGACCATAACGCTTAACCAATGGCGTGATCTCATAAAACAAGCCCGATAATCCCAAATGGCTTTCTCGAGAAAACAACACCCCACAATCCACAAGAATAAAGTCATCATCACACAAAAGAGCTGTCATATTCCGGCCAAACTCTCCACAACCACCTAAAGGCAATAACACCGTACTGCCTTGCCAAGCTGGACCTTTAGCTAAGTATGACTGCAACTCTTGAGGAGGAATAAACGGCTTATGAGGAGGATTGATGATCATAAAAAAATATACAAGGTGAGAAAGGAGTATAGAATCATGCAGAACAACAGAAAGGAGATGCCACATGCTCTACGTTAACCCAATGATAGCTAATCCTATACAACTATTTTTGAGGGGTTGTAAAAAAAACCTAAGCCGGCTTAAGAGCCCGTTTTTGTGTACCGGTACTTAAAGATATCTGACCATTATCAAAAGCACGCCCAAAGGCTTTAAGAATATCAGGATCAAAAATATCCGTTTCTTTGCTTAATCTTTCCACAGCATCATAGTCTTCCATAAAGCCAGCATAACTACGCCCACTCACCATGGCATCAAAAGAATCCGCAATGGCCACCACCCGCCCAAAGAAAGGGATATCATCACCCACCAAACCATCGGGATAACCCGTACCATCACGACGTTCATGGTGATGACGAACACCTCCCATAATCTCATGATAATTCGGCCAGTGACGGATAATTTTATCACCAATACTAGGATGATGCTTGATCTCTTCAAACTCTTCATGGGTGAGCATAGAAGAGTTTTTCAAAATATGATCAGGCGTTCCAATCTTACCCACATCATGACATAAAGACGATATAATCAGCCATTGTTTGGTGCGACGATCACAGTTTAATTCATCGGCAATAGCCAAAGAATAACGACACACTCTTTCAGAGTGTCCTGCTGTATAGGTGTCTTTTGCCTCAAGAGCCGTCATCAAGGAATCCACAGAGCTCAAGGTCCAAGCATCAATACCAGCACGTAAAATCAAGCGATCAATACTCGGAGAAACCCGTGATAAAAAAGCCTGACAAAAACTCAACTGTGGCACAATCACATCAAAAGCCACTTGGCCTTCTATCTCTAAATGCACTAAAGCAATCACCTCTCCTTGAGAGAATATGGGAGCAATCAAACGATGCACTCGCTGAGGATGTTGATGCTCAGAAGCTTTCAAAAAGATGGGTTTTTTCTGATTCATCACCTCCCCAAGACCACGTACTTGCAACCAACACGGTGCAGGGTCTTCATCAAAGTAATGCACAGCCTTAGGAATCAATTGCTTGGTTTTTTGAGAAGGTAACAAAAACATACCACGCTTCATACCACTCAGATTTTGCCCTAGCACATTGAGCAAAGTCGAGCCAGCATCAGACAGGCTATCTTTAACCAAAAAATCACCAAGATAGTTAAATAATGCCTCACCATGACCTACAGAGCTGATATAAGAAGCTACCAAAGCAGACATCTCCACTGTCTCAGGATGATAAGGAGCATCAAGCTGCTCTTCATAAAAGACCCATTCCTGAGATCCAGATGACACATCAGCAGACTCTCCAAAAGACAGATGCTGTCCCCAACGTGATGAATAAGCTGGCAGATCCTTTGAGAGTGCATAACTCTGTTCATTTTTCTTATACAGCACCATCTCTGTGGTACCAATTAAGATACGATCACTTAAACTAAACATGGCACTCATCACGCGATTGCCGTTTAAGTAGGTTCCATTGGTGGAGCCTAGATCTTCCACAAAAAACACATTATTTTTTCGAAGTATTTGAAAATGCTGACGAGATGTCTCTCCATCCTCCACACTCACTCCCTCTGCCACTTCTCTTCCCACCACAACAGGAAATTGCGACAAAGGTACACATTGCCCTTGATTAGGACCACGGGTAATATGAAGGTAATAAGCACTCATATATTCTACTTATTTTTTTCGCTAGTTTTTTTCGCTAGTTTTATGCCACTTACAAAACACCATAAACACAACAGATAATTGCTTTCGGCCTAACAACCGTACATACCTCGGCTTAATCGAGGCATAGATTTAACCCACAATGCTGGGTTAAAGACGCAAGGGTTATGAAAACACACCTTTGGTCAAAAACAACCCCCACCATCAACCATTACAGCTAAAGTAATCTGCTATTTTTTGCTGATTATCTAACTTTTTTGCTTTTTTATAATGACATCTCAAGCAAACCCACGGTTTTTTCCAACTGAACCCTAGGATCTTTGATTGACTCTCTTTGGTGCGCATAGTAGGGTGAGCCACTAGCCACGGTGAGGTTATTTGACGAACCGAGTGCTGGGTTCATTTGCTCATAACCTACAAAAAACATAAAAAAAAGGAGACGAAACTATGATGCAACCAGCAAAACAGCTTCTGGCAAAAATAGTGTTAGTAAGAATTGTGATAACCACCTTTTATAAAAACATAACTGACAGTTTTTTGTGGCACAAACTTATACTTTCTCGTTTTGCAAGAATATGCCTCATACCTGTCGTTATCATAAGTGTATCGAGCTCACCATACGCACAAGCTGAACCCGAACTCGAAACAGAACTCTCTGAAGAAAATTATTTTATCCCTGACTATCTCCCCGATTACCTTGTTCATGCTGCAACAAGCCCGCTAGCCCTTGGAGCAGCATTGCAGGTTTTTTCTCCAAAAATGCTACAACCTCCTTTTATAAACATCCCTAAAACTGTCTTTAAAAGATCTGCACTTTATACCGCAGCAGCTTTAGGAGTGGGAGCATATGTTCATCATAAAACCACCGGCCAAGAGACAGCTTTAGATGCTGTGTGGATGAGTCATGGTGAACAAACTCACTCAAACGAGGGCGTTTGGTCTGAGGCAGCTCCCTCTGAGACCGACTTTCTAGCTGCTGGTAGCCCCAAAGAGCCCAAATTAGTGCCTGCAGCACCGCCACATTCTGATGCCGCAGATAACACACAAGATGTGCTGACTCTTTACAATACACCTGTTAAAAGAATGTCTATGGCACTATCTGCTTCTTTAGCCTCTATATTGCCTTTGGTCTCAAATCTCACACAAACCACTTATGGTGCAAGCAATGTAGCTTTGCATAAAGAATTTTTTGTAAAAATGCTTAAAGCCTATAACCATTTTAATAACCTCAAAGCATCTCTTTTTACCATGCCCGCTTTACATCAAGCCTTACCTGAAAACATAGGCATCTTATATCGCTCACCTCACTCATTTGCTCTTGTGGAAACGTATGGCATCTTACAAAAAGTGAGTACTGCCTTAGATCTCTCACCTCAAGCTTTACAAAAAAATGCTCTCACTTGGAGCAATACCTCTTTAGAAGATAAAAAAGCTTTTTTAAACGCTTCTTACAAAGGCAACCATCCTGAAGGCTTAAAGGCTCATGACACTGCCACACAACTGCTTTTTACAAGCGTGCAACTTGAAGCCCTCTATGCCTTAGTATTTCCATTAGTCACCCGGCTTATGGCACAAAGAATGGATCCTAAGCAACAAGCATCTGGCAGAGAAACAAGAGCACTGATGAAATCTCTGGCTCTCAAAGAGCCCGTACTCAGTAGCCAGGATCAACAAGAGTTAGCTGTGGTCAAAGAATTTCAAAGCAAGCTGATTCAATTCATTATGAATGCCAACCAAGAAAGTCGTGCGAAACCAACGCAACCAACCCCCACAACCACCAGATCCACTCAAAATGGCCAAACGGTCATAACCGTGAGTTTAGGCGATGCGCAAGCTCCAACATTTCTTGAAAAAAAACCACCCACTCAAACAAAAAACTCTCTTGGGCAGCAACAACTCAACAACATAGTCTCTGTGGAACAAACCAAAGGTATTCTTTACTCTGGCTCTTTTAAATACCTCAAACACTTCAAAAACACGTTACTGAACTATATAAGCAGTGATATAAGTAGTGAATAAGCAGCACCTATAAGTAAAAGTGATTTAAAAACTCATACACTTTAGGCAAGAATATCTTTGATATAAGACTGAAAAGCCAAGCCTCGAGCTGCAAAGTTTTGATATTCTCCAAAAGACTCACATCCAGGAGATAACACCAACACCACCTGCTGGTGCATTCGCCACCACTGAGCAAGTGCGCCATTGGGGGACATCAATTCTTTAAGCGATGGAGAAAGAACAGAGTCCCTAACAGCGGTTAAGCTTTTGGCTATGTCATGGCAAGCTTTTCCATAAATAAAGACTTTACAAATCTGCTTAAGATGTTCTGTAAGTAATGAAAAATCTTGATCTTTTTTAGGACAACCTCCCAAAATCACCGCCACATAACATGGCTTATAAGTCACCAAAATCCTACGTAAACCATAAGCCACAGCTTCCACATTGGTAGCTTTAGAGTCATCGATGGCCGTATAGATATGGCCTTTATAAGGAAATGTATGCTTACTGCAACGATGAGGCAAACCTTCAAAACTTTTGAGCACCGTTTTCATTGCTGATACGGGCATATTTGCTACACGCATCATGGCATCTTTAAGCTTGATGTCATACCTTACTGTGCTGTTAGCCAAGGGATGATAACAACGTTGGTAATAAGCCTGAGCTGCTTCTTTAAGGGTGGTTATGGCTAAAGTTTCTAAAAGATCCTCCTCTTGTGCTGTCACTTCACAGTAACGATGCAGAGGAGCTGAAAGATTATGGGTGTGTGCTATATCCATCACCGCTTTGGTAGTAATAAAAGGCGGTGGTATGGCACAACGGTTGTTATACAGTGATATCAGCCGCCATTTTGTTTGAATGTAGCAAGCAAGGCTCTGATGACGATTGAGGTGATCTTTACCCAGGCCTGTCATCACGCTGGCTAAAGCAGATATATGCTGACTACTTGCCAGCTGATAACTCGAAAGCTCCACCACATACCATGGTGTGTCATGCTCAGATAAAGCTGCCGTACTCATAGCAACACCGATATTTCCAAGCATCGGACACTTCAAACCATAGTGTTCACTGAGATAACTGATCATAGCTGTCAGGGTGGATTTGCCATTGGTACCTGTGACAGCTATCACCGGACGTGGTAGAAAAAACCAGCCAAAGTCAAGTTCTGAAACACATCCACAACAGTGTTTCTGAGCAAACTGGTACGTTTGCGTTGTTTCAGGTATACCCGGTGAAGGCATAAACCATAAATCTTTTAAGCATATATTTTTTTGCTGGATACTACTGGCATATGATCTGATATCTGCTGGAATATCCATATGATCGTGTGGTTTAACGAACGCATCATCCCATAGATGAAACGCAATATGATGTTTCATGGCAAGTCTTGCTGCTGCAAGACCACTGATACCCACACCATAAATCAACAATCCCTGAAAAAAACGCTTTTTTTTAGGCATTGTTGAATGCTTCCCTCTCTATAAACACCTATTTTTTATAACCATATAACAAGAGGTATACAGCACACATTAACGAAGCTTAAGACTTAACAACCCCACCATAGCTAAAATAATAGCAATTATCCAAAAGCGTACAATCACCCTGGGCTCAGGCCAACCTTTTAACTCAAAATGATGATGAATAGGAGCCATTTTAAACAGCCTTTTACCTGTTAGCTTAAACGATATCACTTGTGTGATCACACTGAGTGTTTCTAAAACAAATATCCCACCGATAATCACCCATAAAATCTCATGACGTGTCAGAACAGCAAAAAGTCCTAAAGCTCCCCCCAAAGGCAAAGAGCCCACATCACCCATAAAGACCTGAGCTGGATAAGTATTATACCAAAGAAAGCCTAACCCTGCACCCACCATGGCTGCAGCAAAAATACTTAACTCTCCACTACCGGGCAGATGATGGTAATGTAAATACCGTGATATTTCGATATGCCCCGTCACATAAGCAAGAAGAGCGAAAGTAGCAGAAGCAATCATCACCGGACCAATAGCTAAACCATCCAAACCATCGGTGAGATTGACGGCATTTGAACTTCCCACAATCACCACACACGCAAACGGAATAGCGAGCCAACTTAAAGGGATAACCACCTGTTTTAAAAAAGGCACATACACCAGCGATAACTGCGGAGCTCCACTGTCTGCCAGTACGTCATAAGAACCCTGATCACCGTACCAATACTGAAATATCACCACCACAATGGCTGCCACAGAAAACTGCCAGATCAACTTCCCATACGGTCTGACACCTTGTGAATTTTTGGCACGTATTTTTAAATAATCATCTAAAAAACCTAATGCACCATAACTAGCAACCACTATAAAAGGGAGCCACAGAAAAGGACTATTCAGGTCCATCCAAAGAAAACTCGGTATCAACACAGAAAGGATGATCAGTCCTCCTCCCATAGTGGGTGTACCACGCTTTACATAATGAGAATCAGGACCATCCTCTCTGATCACCTGCCGCAATTGACCATTTTTAAGACGCCGAATAAACCACGGAGAAAATATAAAACTGATCAACAAGGCACTTAAAAGAGCCATGGGAGCACGAAAAGTGATATAACGAGCCACATTCATCAAGGGCCATTCACTTGCAAGCATGGAAAACACATAAGGAATCATCTTTGATTCATTCTAAATTTAATGAAGCCACCATATCATCTGCCACCTTATCAAGCTTCATACCACGAGATCCCTTGATATACACCCATTGCCCGCCATACTCCAACCACTGTGTCATATAATCCCTATACACCTCTGAGCTTAACAAATCATCCACTTTGGGATAATAGTGAATACATGCATTTTCCAAACCAGACACACGAGCAAAACCAGCCTTCATAGCCGCCCCTACCAACAACAAAGATGTATCTTTAAAAGAAAACCTTTCTGCAATCCACTCTCCCAACAAGCCATGTAGCGTACCAGAAGCAGCCCCCAAATCCAGCATATCTGCTAATATCAACACTTTTGTTGCTCTTGCAGCAAGCTTGTGAAAACTCAGTAACCCAGCACGCATACTCTGCAGATGAGCATTATAGCTATCATCCACAACAGTCACACCCAAAGGCGATGATAGCAAACAAAACCGACCATTCAATGGCAAGAGCTTCAACTCAGAGCGTGCTTGTAACGCCTCTCCTCTACCCAGTGCAAGTATCACAGCACAAGCAGCAGCCACATGCAAAGACGTGCTTTGATGCACACCTTTTACCGTAACCGTAACACTTACTGTATCACCTAGCTTGTCAGCTAGGTGATACAAAGAAGCAAGCTTTGAAGCTATGTTCATCTCCACAGTTGTGGATCTTGCTGCTACATCTAAATGACTGTGTTGAATACAGACTTGAGCTTCTTTGCAAACCCCGAAACCATAACTCTGATCATGAGATAACATCACCTGCCTGATACGCTCATCATCCATCCATCCTACCCATTTAGCTTGCTTGCTATGATGGAACATTTCCAGTTTTCCAGCATAAAGATTGTCAAGAGATCTGATAGCTTGTAGATGACTTGGATAAACACAGGTAAGGACACACACTTGAGGACATGCCATCTTTAACAAAAAAGCAATATCTCCCTTGTGACGCATGCCCATTTCCACAATAAGATCATTGGTGGTTGGATGAGTTTGTAATAAGGTTTTAGCCACACCGATTTCATTGTTTTCATTGTTAACCGTTGCAGCTACCACATGACCTTGCCCCATCAACTCCATCAGCCATTTTTTCACATATTCTTTTAATGTGGTTTTACCAGATGATCCTGTAATAGCAATCACAGTGGTGTGTTTAAGGATCTGCCTACGATACACTCTACTAAGAACACAATACGCCTCTTTGCTGCAACGCACAGCTATGGCAACAACTTCAACTGGCTCACCTTGCTCACCTTGCTCATCAATCTCTTTTCTCATAGCTTTGATGTCATAGCGCTTGGGCTCATAAAAAAACCCACGCACTCCTTGCTGCACAGCTGCTGCTATAAAATCATGACCATCATAGTTCTTGCCAGCTAAAGGCATAAACACAGCATGATCAGCTAAATGACGGCTGTCTGTGGATAACCACTCTTGGGTGGGATCCACAATAAAGCTCGTTACAGAGCTAGTTTTAGGGCTAGTTTTAGGGCTAGCTTTAGGGCTAGTCTGAGCTCTTTGAGCCACACGGCTAGCACCTATAAAAACCTCTTCTTGTGCTAAAGCAGCCACAACATCAAAATAAGGCGTTTTATCCACTCGTGTCTTTCATAAAAAACTCTTCCACAACGTTTCGATCCGAAAAAGGCACACTCACATCGCCTATGATTTGTCTATCTTCTACCCCTTTACCTGCAACCAACACACTCACTTGCCCTTGATAATCTTTGATAGCCATTTTAAGAGCATATTCCACAGCTTCTCTACGATGGACATAAACATACACTCGTTTGTGATCCTGTGTGGTTAGGGCTACTTTGATGTCTTCAATGATCTTCAAAGGATCTTCGCTACGAGGATTATCACTGGTTAATACAATGGTCTCAGCTCCTTTTAGGGCTTCTTGCATCATCAAAGGACGTTTCTTACGATCCCGATCTCCTCCACAACCAAAAACACAGATAATAGGCAACCCAAATTGATGACGGATATCACACAAAGCCAGTTTCAATGCACGAGGACTGTGAGCATAATCAATGATCACATAAGGCACAGAGTGTACCACATTCATACGCCCAGGCACCTGTGGGAGTTGCTTAAAATCACAACGATCCCACAACTCCTCAACTGTTATCTCAAGTGTTTGTGCTGCCACATGAGCAGCTAATACAAAGTTTCTTTGCATCACACCCACATAAGGAAAACCACTACGAGCACCTCCAAAAGCAGCTACATCCACGCTCTTATACGGTACAGATTGAGCTTGCAATGTCTCACGGATAAGATGTTTGAAGCGAGGCACACTCAAGACCTGTTGATCTATGAAAACAGCGCTCTTGGCTGTGATATAAGGATGCTGCAGGAGACGCACTTTAGCAGCAAAATACTGATCAAGACTCTTGTGCACATCCAGATGGTC
Source organism: Proteobacteria bacterium bin106 (assembly GCA_002238945.1). Lineage (GTDB taxonomy): Bacteria > Bdellovibrionota_B > Oligoflexia > Oligoflexales > Bin106 > Bin106. The sequence continues at coordinate 124,870 of MPNI01000002.1, forward strand.
CTGAGAGAAACTGGTCCATACAACAGCACAAAAACACATGCCATATAATCGGTGTTGTTCAAGACTATGAGATGACACCTCCATAACCAACCAAGTGATGCCTTGTTGTACAGCAGAGAATAACACAGGAAAGAGTCGATCTGGATTAGGTGTTGTATGGGTGTTAAAAGATAAAAGAGGAAAACGTTCCGTGCTTTCCAGATCCCCAAGTAACCCTAACGTTCCTAAAGCCATATGCTTCACTGCCAGCTGTTTCCATAACTGATGGACCATAAACACCGTCGAACTTTTACCATTCGTTCCTGTAACGGCAATAGAGCGTAGCTGATTTTGAGGATGATCATAAATATATGACATCCCAAGAGCCCAACCCTTTCTCGCATCTGTCAGCTGAATATAAGAGATGTTCTTCAGCCTATCTTTGGTGATAGCTGTTATATCTTCAAGAAGATATAACAGGATAGGTTTTGTAGCTTTCCTGTGTAATCGCAGGTGATGATCAAAATGCACGCCTTTATATAACACCACTCCCCATAAAGGATCTTGATGATCATCCCATAAGGTGAGTCCTTTAATGGGCTGTAAAGGATTGAGCAATTGAGCCCCTACCACCAAGCCTTTGCTGGTTAACATGTCACAGAGCATGGAGTGGGTTTTCATGGCTGGGGAAGGCATCATCACCGACGATTATCTGTTATAAATCATCCGTTCTCAATGTGCTAAGGATCTTGGTTCTTCTCAGCATTCTTAGAATCCTGTGAGTCAGCAGGGAGTTGTTGAGTACTGAGAAGCTCTACTTCAAGTGTTTCCAGCTTGGCTTGAATCACCTCCAAATTGCCCTGAACTCTATTTAACCACCGAGAGGTAGGATAAGAGGCCATGGCTTCTTGTAACTTCTTTTCTGCATCACGCAAGTACGTTATTTTTCTTTGTAAAGAATTCACACGTACATGGTTTTGAAACAATTGAGCCGCTTCTTTGCGCAATTCACTCACTGCAGCATCTGAATATTGAGCTGCCAAAGAACGAGCACTGCCAAAATGAGGCGATGATTGAGGAATGCCCTCTAACAAAGCCACCGCCTTTTTATACTCTTCTTTCACATAAAGGTCTTTAGCTTGACGAATCAGCTTATCGCCTTCAGCAAACACTCCCGCTGAATATTCCTGTTGTGGCTTTTCTTGAAGAGTGTTCACTTCTGGCAAAACTGCTGGCACAGACACAGGAGATGAAAACTGCTCAGAGTCTTCTCCTGCTGAGTCATAACTTTCAATCAAACGATCCAGCCCTGTCCATAAACGTGATTTAGGCTTCACAAATGACACCACAGAAAGAATAGTGCTGTCTTTAGCACCCACATACATCAACACCAATAAAGTCACATGAAATATGGTTGGATGAAAAAGGATACGATTATTTTTTAACTCATACACCAAGTTTAAACGATACTCTTTAGCTAAATCCGATAACAGCTCAGCGGATTCTTCATCCGTTACCCCCTCATCTTTTGAACGATTTTGCAAAAGATGCTCAAATTCCACCACAGCATGTTCTAGCAATGCTAGAAACAAAATAGCTTTTTCTTTATCCGTACGACTATCAGGATCCTGATCCATAAGATACTCAATAATCTGCTCTTGTTTCACAGAAACGTTAGCTGTAAATATACGCCCTGTAGCCACTATGTTACGTCCATAACGCAACAAACTTTTCCATAATTGATCCATTTCTTCTACAGTAGGAGCAACCATCACCACATCATCAAAATCGCCATCAAACACCGGTTGAGATATGGATAACTCTTCTGGCCCCAATACAGATAAACCCGATGAATCAGATGAAGACACATCCACATCTACTCCTGCTAAAGAGTTGGATGGAGACAAAGCTGTTTTTTCTTTCATATCCTTGGCAAGATTTTTGTTCTTAAGAGAGTTTTCTTTACTTTTGTTTTTCTCTTGTTCTTTCTTTTGTGTATCCATTTTTTCTGGAAGTGTTGCAGAATCCTCAATAGGCGATTCTACAGATGATGTCACACAACCTGTTGTTGCAAAAAGCATAACAGCCATAAAAATGCATACATAATATACAGACATATGTTGTAGTGATGAAAAATGTTTCATGGTTTTCTTTATGTGAGTTGCTTTATGTGAGTTGCTTTATGTGAGTTGCTTTATGTGAGTTGCTTTATGTGAGTTGCTTTATGTGAGTTGCTTTATGTGAGTTGCTTTACGTGAGTAACTGGCACAAAGTGTTTTTATATTGTTTATATACATGATCACAGTCATTATGCGTTGTTCTTTGGTTTTTTGATGTTATGGGTTCTTTTTGGCTAGTTTTATAGCTAGTTTTATAGCTAGTTTTAGGGCTAGTTTTAGGGCTAGGTTTACTGTTTATTGCTGATAAGAAACTCAAAAAAAGCACTCTTATAACTTATACCGATAACTTATACCTATAATTCATATCTATAACTCATATCATTTTGAGAGCACCATAAAAACCCGCAGAGCTTTCTTGTTACGACTTAGTTTACTACATGCCAGAGGTGAAACAAAAGCAAGGCTATGGGCAATCTCACAACGGTTCTACCACATCTGCACTTGCTAGCAAGCCAGGATGAGATACTTCTTTGAGTGGTTGCCTGCCTAGAAGCGATGAAACCAGCATTTTGCCAAAATAAGCAGCAAAAAAATAGCCGGTTTTATCCAAACCTCCAAACAACCACATAGAAGCATACTTCTTTGCAACACGACTGTGTTCATTTTGCCAAAGAGCGCCCATAACAGGCTTGCCCTCACGCAAAGTAAGACGTCTAGCTGAATGCATCCACAATGCTTGGGCTTTTAAAAATCCTGCACGACCTTCTCTAAGAGACATTTTATGGCTCGCTTGATAAAACTGCCTGATAGCCTTTTGACACTCCTGACACACCTGATCTTTAACACCACTCTCAGTCCCATTCCCTGTGAAATAGGACTGCTTTATGCTTAGAGGCCTTTTTGCTGTTAAGCAATATGGACACCCCTGAGATGATAATGAGCTAGCAACTTTTGTATTAAATGAACCAAACGCATACTTCACACAAGAAGAATCTATCACCTCTCCTCGGCACGATCTTGCCCCTTGCTTCCAAGCAAACATATTACTTTGCACAGGATTGTCGATATTAAGAGCTGCAAGCAAAGTGTTACGACAATCAGGTGCAAGCCACGAAAATACCCGTCCATAACTCATAGAGCTCTTTACAGAAAATCTCAGCTTCAACTGTTTCAATGTTGTAGGTAAAGCATCACCCACACATAACACCACATGACTATAAGAACGATGAGCAATATGCCAGCAAGAACCTTTATAAACAGGCAATGCGTGATGATGAAAGAAACGGTTGTTTTTATGAGTGAGTACGAAAGCCTTTAAAGATTCCAGTAAACGCTTTGGAGAATACACAAAACCCTGAGGATACACGTAAGCATACGGAAACATACCTTCACTTAGCTTTTCACGTAATAACCGTGAATTGTTAGAATCAGAATGATGATACGATAGAAAATCTTTGGTAAAAAAACCCTGAGGAGCTCTTTGATAAGTACGTTGTGCCTGAAGACGATAATCTTTTAACGTTTGAAACGGCTCTATCACACCGCCTTGATGCCAAAGAGAAGAAGCAGGTGATATGTCTTTACAAGATAAAGAGTGAGAAGATAACTCGCTTAGTAACTCTTTAAGAGCCCAAAAACCACGCATTTTTCCATGAAATACACCACTACGAGCTAGTGATATGCCCTTAAGAGTAGCAACGCCTTGAGCTGCCTCACTGGCACTCATAGTACCACTCTGTTGATGATGATAGATATGCACACACCGCTGAGCTTTACAGAGATAATAAGCTACAGATAATCCAGCAATACCTGCTCCTATCACAGCAATAGGAAGATCATCCTGTAAAGAGTTATGTTGCTTCAGGTGAGCCATCGTTATCATCACCAGATGGTGAAGCACTTGGTGAAGATGTGGTCAGTAAAGAATCTTGATCAGGACGAATAATAGCCACTGTTTGAATGGTTTCCTCTTCTCTAACATTCATCATCCGCACCCCTTGAGTGTTTCGGCTCATGGTTGACATGCGTGATAGCCCCATTCTTAACATCGTGCCACGTGAAGTCATCAACACCACTTCATCATGAGAAGCTAAATGATACACACCCACAAGAGGACCATTACGGTTATTGACCTTAATGGTGATCACACCTTTACCACCACGTGAGGTGAGACGATAATCATCCATAGAAGAGCATTTTCCATAACCATTCTTACACACCGAAAGAAGAGTTTTACCACGTACAGATTCAGGATCAAAAACCTCTAAAGCCACTGCTTGTTCATCTTTAGCTAAACGCATAGCTATGACACCACTGGAATTACGCCCTGTGGCACGAAAATCTTTGGCTTTAAAACGAATCACTTTTCCAGCAGAAGAAGCAATCAAAATATGATCGCTTTCTTTGGATAACTCCACTTCAAGAAGCCCATCACCCTCTTTAAGCAAGATACCAATAATGCCACTATTACGTATTTTGCTAAATAAACGCAGAGGCGTTTTTTTGATCTGGCCTCTCACTGTCAAGCATGTAACATAAAGATCATCTTTGAAATCTGCCACCGGCATCACAGCCACAACATTTTCACCTTCCGTTAGCGATAGCAAGTTAGCTACATGTTTACCACGAGAACGCTGGTGAGCTTCCGGTATCTCATAAACCTTAAGACAATACACTCTGCCAAAGTTGGTAAAACATAAAAGATCTTGATGATTGGTACACTCAAAAACCTGAGCTGTAGAATCATCGTCTTTCATCAACATACCACTACGACCACGACCACCCCGTCTTTGTGTCTGAATATCCTCTGTGGTAGTACGCTTGATATAACCAGCTAGTGATAAGGTGACAACAACAGACACATCTTCAACTAAAGATTGCAACGTGATTTCATCAGCCGGCGTTTGAAAGATCTCGGTACGACGCTCATCACCAAAGCGCTCCACCACTTCATTAAGTTCGGTTAAGATAATATCCGTCACGCGCTGAGGAGTTGCCAAAATATCTTCTAAATCTTTAATGCTATCTTGTAAGTCTTTGACTTCTGCTATAACCTTTTCTCTTTCTAGTCCCGTCAAGCGCGCTAGACGCATATCAAGAATAGCCTTAGCCTGCACCTCAAGAAGCTTAAAACGCTCCATAAGAAACTGCTGAGCCGCACTGTTATCAGCAGCAGCACGAATACCTGCCACCACTTCGTCAATGTTTTCAATGGCAACTTTTAAGCCCAAATACAAAGTCAGTTTTTCTTCTGCTTTAACAAGCAAAAACGATGTTCGTCTCAGCACGATCTCTCGACGAAAGCTGTAAAACTCACTGAGCATTTCTTTAAGACTGACTCGCTTAGGAACACCTCTTAACAAAGCCACCATGTTCATGCCATAAGATGTTTGCAAAGGCGTGAGCTTAAAAAGATGATTGCGTATCACCTCTGCAGACTCTCCTTGCTTACACTCCACCACAACACGAATACCCTGCTTCGATGATTCATCACGGATATCAGCTATGCCTTCAATCTTCTTTTCATGAACAAGCTTAGCTATATTTTCCACCAAACGCGCTTTATTCACCAAATACGGGATTTGTGTGATGATAATCCGTGACTTACCACGGAATTTGGGATGATCATCCGCTGATTCTATCTCAGTACGAGATCTCACCTGAATGGATCCTCGCCCAGTAAGATAACCCTGACGAATACCACTCACTCCATGAATCTCTCCACCACCAGGAAAGTCAGGGCCAGGCATATGCTCAAGAAGCTCATCCACTGTGATACTAGGACGCTCCATCAAGGCCTTAAGTGCTGAAACCACTTCTGTGAGATTGTGAGGCAAAATAAAGGTTGCCATACCCACCGCAATACCTGATGAACCATTCACCAAAAGATGAGGAATGCGAGTCGGTAGCACGACAGGCTCTTGTTCTTTGTTGTCATAATTAGGCACAAAATCCACTGTGCCTTTATCAATATCAGCAAGCAAATACTCTGCATATTGCTGCATACGTGACTCGGTATAACGCATGGCTGCTGCACTATCACCATCGATGGAACCAAAGTTTCCCTGACCATCCACCACAGGATAACGCATGGCAAATTCTTGAGCCATACGCACCAAAGCATCATATACAGAGTTATCACCATGAGGATGGTATTTTCCAAGTACATCACCCACAATCCGAGCTGATTTAAGATAAGGGCGATTATGAAGCATTTTCAATTCATGCATGGCATATAAAATGCGCCGGTGTACAGGCTTTAAACCATCACGAATATCCGGTAAAGCCCGAGAGACAATAACACTCATGGCATAACTCAAAAAAGAGTTATGCATCTCTTCTTCAATATGTGTGGTTTCAATGATTTCTGTTTGTTCTTCCAAAAGCCTCACCCACTAACATGTCAATAGCTACTAATGTTATTTCATCTGTTATGTATCTATCTGCTCAACGCGCAGAGCATTTTCTTCAATAAATATGCGCCTAGGGGTTACTTCATCACCCATTAACGTTGAAAACACCTGATCTGCTGTAATCGCATCAGCAATAGTCACTTGCATCAAACGTCTTTTATGAGGAGCCATAGTTGTGTTTTCCAATTGCTCAGGATTCATCTCTCCTAGCCCTTTATAACGTTGTACATAAGCTCCTTTTCTAACCTGATCTTCTATTTTCTTCACCAACTCTTTGATGGTTTTAGCTTGTAAGGTTGGTTTGTCTTGAACGGGCTTTTCCACACCTTCAGCTGTGGATTTTTTATACAAAGACAAAGGAAATGTTACCAGATTATGTATTTTTTCATGAGCCCGTCTGAGATGTAAAAAGTCTTGAGATAGAAACAATGCCGATTCAATGCGTGTGAGTTTATAGCGATTATGAAGACGTGTTTCAATCATGACAACATACACGGCTGGTGCTTCAGAGTCTTGAGAAGAGATGTTTTCATCTGATTGCTCATCGCTGTCTGTTTTGCTGTCTATTTTATTGTTTGTATCTGTATTCTCTGTATTCTCTGAGCTATGTACAGGTACAGTTTTATGGTCTTGATAGTCTTCCATTCTCTCCACATAACCACTAGCATAGGCTCTGCCTTTAAACGTAGATTCAAGGTGAGCTATGATTGTTGTAAGAAGGTTGGTGCAAGCTTGCTTCGATGAAAAGGTTTTTTGAATATCTTTATCTATAGGGTTTTCAAGTAAGTAAGTTAATATAGCTGACTCAGAACCATGAGAGAGACGTTGCATATAACGCTCATAGAAAACATGATTAGCTGTTAGGGTTTTCATCATGCCTTGATCAACATGGTTTCTGCGATGATCTTTCAGATAATACTGAGACAGGCCTTCTTTCATAAGAAATTGAGACAACTCTTCATCATCTTTAAGATATACCTGAGTTTTTCCTTTACGAAACATATATAGAGGAGGTTCTGCTATATACAAATATCCTCTTTCAATCACCTCACGCATATAACGAAAGAAAAAGGTTAAAATAAGGGCTCGAATATGAGCTCCATCAGTATCTGCATCTGTCATTAAAATGACTTTGTGATAACGGATTTTAGAAATATCAAAACCATCTTTTCCTATGCCACATCCTAACGCCTTGATTAAGGTTTTGATTTCCTTAGAATCCAACATACGATGAAGTCGAGCTTTCTCCACATTGAGAATTTTTCCCCGCAAAGGAAGAACTGCCTGAATACGCCTATCACGTCCCTGTTTAGCAGATCCTCCTGCAGAGTCTCCCTCAACAATAAAAATTTCACATAATTCAGGATTTTTTTCCTGACAATCAGAAATCTTTCCCGATAAACCTACAAAGTCTAATGCACCTTTACGACGTGTGAGATCCCTAGCTCTCTCTGAAGCCAAACGAGAACGAGCCGCATCAGCTATTTTTTGTAAAATACTTTTTAAAGTTTTAGGGTTTTCTTCAAAGAATGTATTGAGATACTTACTGATCTCTCCTTCAACCCAAGGACGTACATCAGCATTACCCAGTTTTGTTTTGGTTTGTCCTTGAAATTCTGGATCTTTGATTTTGATCAACAAGACACACACCAAACCCTCACGAACATCATCACCCTGAAGAGTGGATTTGAGGTTTTTAAGAGTTCCTAGACGATCTGCATAGTTTTGCAAAATACGCGTTAAAGAGGATTTTAACCCCGTAACATGACTTCCACCATCCATAGTACGGATATTGTTTACATAACTGAAAACATGTTCTTGATAAGAGTCTGTCCATTGCATAGCACATTCAAGATAACCCTTAACTTTGCCTTCACCATCTTTGTCTTCACTAGATAAGTAGATGACTTCTTCGCCAAATACCTGCCGGCCTTGGCTAAGAAATTCCACATAAGATATTAAACCACCCTCAAACCCATAGGTTTCTTCTTGAACAGCCGTAAAACGTTCATCAACAAACTGTATGGTAAGACCTTTGTTAAGAAAGGCTAACTCACGAAATCTCACCTTAAGAACATCAAAGAGATAATCCATATCCTCAAAAATAGTAGGATCTGGCTTAAAGGTGATGGTTGTACCTGTAGCTGCGCTTTTTCCTATTTTTTTGACATCACCAAGAATATCTCCTCGTTGATATTTCTGTTCGTAAATATCACCATGACGTCTTACTTCTGTTCTACACCACTCAGAAAGAGCATTCACAACAGCACAGCCCACCCCATGCAAACCACCTGAAAAGGAAAAGACCTTATCATTAAACTTTCCTCCCGCATGAAGCGTGGTCATGGCAATCTCAAGAGCAGGTCTCTTTAAAGTAGGATGATCCTTAACAGGTATACCTCGGCCGTTATCCTTCACACTCACCGAACCATCAGGACACAGACGAATCTCTATACGATCACACCATCCCCCCATAGCCTCATCAATGGAGTTATCCACAATCTCATAGATAAGATGATGCACTCCCGCAACAGATGTGGTGCCAATATACATCCCTGGACGTTTACGTACAGCCTCTAGTCCTTCTAAAACCTGAATATCAGAAGCCGTATAGCTTGCAGCCTCTAAAGTCTGTGCCGCTATAGCCGCATCACTGCTGTTCTTGTTAATATCTACGTTGCTAGCTGTATGTGCTGCATGGTTGTTTTTTTTATTATCTTCTTCTTCATTACCCACATTATCCGTAGTATCTGCAGTATCCACAGGAGAAGCAGATAGAGGATCCTGAGAAGATGGCTGTTGGGGATGATCGTTTGAATGCATATGAATCATGTATTGTGGTTATATGGAAATAGATATGAAATTTTGTAAAAATGTGTTTATGAGACTCATAACACTCATGATGTTCCGTACTGTTCATCCACAGGAGCAAAAACATGCCTTGAATGACAACCGTAAGGTTCCTCAAGTGCATATATCACAAATGGAGCATGACGTCCTAAGACAGTTAATATAACGTGTGTACCAGCAAGATGAGATAGTACATCAATAATACCCGTTCCATGTAGCCCTATTTCTATCTTTTGGGGAAACGATGTGGACAACTCCATAACTTCTTTACCCCAAGACTCTTTGTTTTGCGATGAAATCGTCAATTGGCTTTCAAAGAAGCTCAACTGAACAATAGGAATTTGGGGTGACACAAGGAGTATACGTCTCATTGTGCCAAGAAACAACTCTCGGGATATATTTACTTTAAATAATCCAGGAGTATCTTCATTAAGAAGAACACTCATATAATGCGGATAAGCCGCATAAGAAAGACGGATAAACACTTTAAACCCTGGCACAGACATAGAACACATATCTTGTTGAGCTGATAAAGAAAAATCGATGGTTTCTCCATCATGATCAGCCATTTTTTGCATCACCATAAGGCCCTTTCGAGCAATACAAATGCCTTCTTTGAGAAAGCTTTCATCAATGTCACAAGCACCAATGTCACAAGGCATTTGACTATAAGATAGCCGCACACTATCTGTGGCCACAAGACGTAAATGCCCATCTATATGATGAAAGTAGCCTACTTCAGAATAAATATACGCACTATCAAGTCCCACCGCTGTAATCACTTGAGAGGTAAGATAACTCAAAGCTTGAGTCTCAAGCTTCACTGTGGTGACATCATTTAAGTGAGGTTCTTCAAGCCAACTGAATTTATCAATTAAAGGAAGTTTCATTTGAAACTGAGTGTTTTCAAATACTCTTACCACAAGCGCGTTTTCTTCTATAGATAAACCCACTTCTCCAGTAGGAAGCTGTTTAACTATTTCAGTGAATAAACGTGCTGCAATAAAACACTCTCCAACTCCCTGTACCATACAGTTGACTTGTGCATAAAGATCCATATGCGCATCAGAAGCATTGAGCTGTAATGTTCCGTTCATACCTTCAAGGCTTTGGTCTAAATGTGCTCTTACTCCCACATACCCCATCTTACGATCCATGAGTACAGGCTGAAGCTTAACAACAATAGAAGATAGCTCTTGTGATGAAACAGTGATGCGCACGCTTTATCCACTCCTTATGGTGTCTCTATAGCTATAAAGAAGGAGTATAATATATCTGTAGTAGTATTAGTAGGTGATTTTTTCTGTGGAAAAGCCTATGAAACCTCTGTGTAGCCCACAATCTTCATAGGATAACTTTGTGGAAAACTTTCTTAAAGGATGTGGATAGAATGGGATATCATAGAGCCTAAGGGGAACATGTTCGTTACACATCAATCCATACACAACGTATCCCCAACTTATTCACAACACGTTTTTTACAATAAGATAAGAAGCTATAATCGCCAAAGAGGTAGGTGTTTAGCAAGATACTTGTTGACTTAAAGAGATGATGGTGGATGTGATTTGATCCACATGAAAGCGTAGCTTAGCATCTGTTTTGCAGCTAGCAGCGATTTTCTTAACTCCATAAAGCACGGTGGTGTGGTCTTTACCACCAAAGGCAGCCCCTATCTCAGGTAAGGAATGAGAGGTGAGCTCCTTAGATAGGTAAAACGCCACTTGACGTGGAAGTGATACCACTCGATGGCGTTTTGCAGAACGTAGATCACAGGCTTTGATGTCGTAATGTTTTGCCACAGTTTTTTGTATGAGATCTATACTGACTTTGTTTTGCTGATGGTTGTTGAGATGCTGAAACGCTGATACAGCAAGATCAAGATTGATGGTGTGAGCATGGAATCCAGCGAAAGCCACAAGACGCCTTAGAGCTCCTTCCAGTTCTCTAACATTACGTCTACAACGTGAGGCGATATAAGCAATCACATCAGCAGGAACGTTTACTTTCATATCTTCAGCTTTTGAATAAAGGATAGCCATGCGATGTTCCGTGTCAGGAGGCTGGATATCAGAAATAAGCCCCCACTCAAAACGATTGCGCAATCGATCCTCAATATCACTGATTTCGTTAGGATATTTATCAGAAGTGATAATGATTTGTTGCTTACGTTCATAAAGAGCATTGAATACATGGAAGAATTCTTCTTGAGTAGCTTTTTTGCCAGATATGAACTGAATATCATCCACTAAAAGTACATCACATCGCGTGTACTTTTCTTTGAAACGAGCCTGCTGACCATGACGTATGCAATGAATGAGCTCGTTCATAAAGTTATGGGTTGTGGTATGAAGCACATGAAGATGATCATGTATAGCTGCTATCTTACCCCCTACTGCATGAAGGAGGTGGGTTTTTCCAAGCCCAGAATGTCCGTAAATAAACAAAGGATTGTAGTTGGTACCTGGACTTTCAGCTACACTCTGACAGGTAGCATAAGCAAACTGATTGGAGGGGCCTTTAACAAAGTTATCAAAGGTGTAAGAAGAGTTTAGAGTGTTAGAAGTGGCTGTTTGACTAGAATGACTAGCAGAGGACTCCTGAGAGGCTGTAGGTAGTACGACGGTACGAGAAGAAATTGCAGCACGCGGACCTGTAGTACGCGGACGGATAGTGATACGAAAATGAATGTCTTCAAAGCTTAGATGAGACTTAGCTCGTTTCAGCCCCGGAAGTGCTCTATCGACAAACTCTTCGTAATGATTGGCATCACAAACCTCGATGATGATGTGCTTTGGAGCAAAAGTAACACGAGCAGAACGAACAAAGTCATGGATAATAGCTTTGTCAAGATAATGAGATATTTTATCTTGTATAGTAAGCCAAGCCTTCTGAGCTTTGAGTTGATCGGAGGCGGCTTGTCCTGGCTGGTGTTCCGGCTGTCTTAGCTTGGTTAGCTTTTCAGGCTTCGAAGGTTGAGGGAACAGCAAGGTCATGTTTTAGTCCTAACAAAAAGTAAGCCTTAAGAGGCTCGTTTACACATAAGCACACGCCATCGCCAAACATGTTATTACAGCACAAACTATGATGGTACATGATTTGGCCAAAAGATTGCGATCAAAAATGATGATAGCAAAAACACATTTGAAACCATATGGCTTTTTATGAGCATAAACAAAAAATCTTCTAAAGCACAATCCTTGGAAGGAAAAAAGCATATCATTATCATGTTGCGGGTGTTTGCACTACAAGGCCAGATTGTTCTTCTAGGTATAGCCACATGGTATGCCATGGACCTGGCTGATACTCACTATCCATTACAGCTATCTTCTAAAAGCCTGCCATGGGGCATTTTAGGCTTTCCTCTATGGGTAGCTCTTTGCTTCTACCTTAGCTACAGAGCTTTTAAGATCTGAAAGTCCTAAGTATGACAGACGACATAGTAATTCGCAGAAGTTTTACTTTTTGCTGCAAACAATCATGCCCATGTAAACACAAAACGTTTTCTATGGTTAGTGTATCTTCTAGTCGAGTAAGCTATTATAATATAAGGCTTGCTTTGTGTTTATCTTCTGATGAATCCTTCTATACACAGAGTGCCTCGTAATTTAATAAGGAGTATAATTGCGTAAATTCAGGTACGATGGGAGTGAGTGTGGTAGTAATGGCTAAGTGATTGAACGTTTAAAATGTCAGGAATATATACCATGATGTTTCCAATAGGTTGTGCAGATTTTGAAGATATTAGAGAAGATCAATATTACTATGTAGACAAAACAGATCTTATTTATAAGTTGATAAAAACTGGTAAAAATTATTTTCTTTCTCGCCCTAGACGTTTTGGTAAAAGCCTTCTTGTTAGCACAATTGAGTGTTTGTTTGAAGGAAAGAAGGACTTATTTAAAGGACTGTACATCGAAGATAAATGGGATTGGTCTCAAAAATATCCTGTAGTAAGACTCAGTATGACTGGTCAAAACCATAACCCAGAAAAGATTTCAGAAAATATCATTGATCAAATCAAAAAGATTGCTAAAATAGCAAGCTTAGATCTATCTGAAGTCTTGGATGAATCTGCTTTATTAGCATTAAGCAATCTTTTGTTTTCTTTGAAGGAAAAAACCGGCAAAAAAGCTGTGGTCCTTGTGGATGAGTATGACGCTCCTATTTTGGATGTCTTGGCTGACACAGAGTTAGCCCAAAAAAATAGCAATTTTCTCTGGAAATTCTACCGACAAATCAAAGATTCTGAAGAGTATATTCACTTTGTTTTTGTCACAGGCATTACCATGTTTTCTAAAAATAGTATTTTTTCAGGACTCAATAATCTTAAAA
>MPNI01000102.1 GCA_002238945.1 Proteobacteria bacterium bin106
CCTGACTTTGACATTTCAAATTTAGCAAAAGCCGTAACCCATTAAAATAATAGGCTTTTTTTTGCGCACTGTCCTTAAAAGCACACACTACAATGGATTATTTTCGAGTAAAAATAATTATATTTTATAAGGTCTCTTTGAGTATTTTATACTCAAAGCTTTATAGATTTTTTGAGCTTTTTTGGGCAGCTCCCTTGGTATGCCATAAGAAGTGGAAGACTTTTTCCTCCCATCTCGAACAAGGTATGTTTCAACGTCCTTTAAAGCATTTAAGATTGTTCCAATGCTATAAGAAATACCAGCGTTCTTGAGCTCTATCTCAGTATACTTAAGCAAGGTGTATGCTAAAAAACAAATAAATATATGAGCGTGTATGCGTTCTGGTTTCCAATGGTAGATTGGGCGCATGCTCAAAGTATGCTTATTGATCCTAAAAAGTTCTTCAATCTTCCATAAACGACGATAATTTTTAAATATAACTTGTGGTTTCGCAGTTCGATTTGTACAAAGGCCATATATACCATCCCACTTGGCATCTTCTTCTATCTTGTTTCGATCAACAACATAAGACTCAGTTTTTTTCGAAGATTCCTTTTTTGCATAACGGCCTATGCCTTTGTTTATCTGAATATTGCTAGCCGCTATTTTGTCTTCTTTATCAGTAACTTTAGATAGCTTATCTAAAATTTTTTCTCTCTTCGCTCGGTCTCTTGATTCACGTTTTTGACTGAATGATATGATAATTCTTCTCTTCTTGTGGCGCAATGCACAAAATTGATTTTCTGAATATAAAGATATATCTCTATTTTTGTTTTGTGCCTTGATTTGAATATCAGTTTGTACTTTTTCTTTAAACTCGAATATTTCCTTTTTCATCTTAGCGGGCAGTCGTTTAAGAGTAGCGCTAACTATATATTCTGCTTTAGTATTTCCTTTTTCTTCGTTAAGGGAGTCTAAATAACTAAGATTGTTTTCTGAGAACATGCCTCTATCTGCTACCACAGATATTTTATCGACAGATTGTTGTTTTATGAAGGAATCAATAACTTGAGAGAATGTTTTAGTCTCAGCCGTATTTCCTGGAAATATTTCGTAAGATAGTGGCATCCCATCTTTATCTGATAAAACAGCTAGGACAATTTGAACTTCTCCATTCTTTCCATCTTTTCCAAAACCAAAATCTCGAAGATTATCTGCACGTACTGACTCAAAGTAGAGCGTGGTAACATCAAATAGCAATAATTTCAAATGTTTTTTCCCAGCTAAGAGAGTTTTAAACACTTGATTTTTTAATTCTTCTTCATTATCTGAGACACGATCCATCATGAATAAAATTCTTCTCAAAGAGATGTCTTTATTAAAATATTTTTCAAGTTGAACTGAGCTTCTTCTTTTGCTGCATGGCTCATAAGCACGCATTAGCACAGCATACTTAAGCACTTCGTTTAGGTTGATTGTATTCCTCCCTTTTGTCAGGAGATTTGAGAAATTTAACTTTTTATAAACATGCCCAAAGATGTCCTCAAAGCCTTTGTTGTACCTTGATCCTCCCACAAGATCATAGATGTTAACACGGCGATTTTGAGAAAAATCAGGAAGTGAAACCTTGCCACTCTTATAGTCTTCTATGATTCCCTTTCCGATCTCCCGAAAGTGTTTGATTTCTTCAGGATCTTTTGACTGACCAATGGTTTTAACAGTGCGATTGGTGGGTGTGCCGGTGTCTTGTTTTCGAAATGCTACTAATAGTCGAACTACAGTGGCTCCATTTTTTAGCTTAGGACATGACATAAACATACTTTACTCCCTTTTATGGCGTTTGACGGCGGTCAAGTTCGCGATCATTGTAGTTTATTATATCATAAAAATCCCAATAAGCAACTACTAAAAAACACTACATATTTTTGCATATAAACATAGTGATTTAGCAGCTGTCACTTTATAATGATAGCTTGAATGTATGGAA
>MPNI01000103.1 GCA_002238945.1 Proteobacteria bacterium bin106
TCTCCCGTATTTGTGTCATCGCCTGATCGAGGAGTTTATCCGTATCTTTTGCTTTGGCTACCATTTTAAACTCAAAAATAAAAATTTGTTTTGCCAGTTCTAGCACTAAGTCACTACGCCCTCGAGCTGTTGATTCTTCAGGATGTAACGTGAGGTTGTGCATAGAGAAATGGAGAAAAACAACGGTGGCATACCACGATTCTTTTTCTGCTAAACGGTCTCTATGCCATTCATTAGGTATGCCAGCTAAGGTAGTCTTAAGCTTATCAGCAAAACCTTGAAAATCATTTTGCTCTAAAAGTTTGATCAACCCTCGTCCTTGTTCTTTAACACTGTTCTGACCGGTAATATATTCTAAGAAACTTTCACTAAAATATTTTCTAACTTCATAGTTAGGAAAACCTAGGCGGAACATGATTTCACCATCATCATCATCTTTTGTTTCAGTAATAGTGAGATAGCCTGATTGGAATAACAGGGATTCTATGCCGACTTTTTTGACGTCAAAGGTAGAAAATATACGCTTGCTCAGAAAACCAGTGTTTAAATTTTTGAAATCAACGTGTTTTTCTTGCAAGAATTGATAGAGATAGGAGGGAACACTGGTGTCAAACCACCAATCTTCGAATCTTTTTTCATCAAAAAGTAAAAGCAGTCCGAAAGGGTTGTAGACTCTCTCTTTGCCTAGCCAGTTATAGCCGTTATACCATTTTTTGATTTTTTCTCGGTCAAATTCTTTCATTTCTTCGGCAAACACCGTATCTAAATCATGATCAGTATAACCGCAGATGGTACCGTATCTGGGACTTAAACTAATATTTTTAAGATTATTGAGTCCTGAAAACAAACTAGTTTTAGAGAACATAGTAATTCCAGTGACAAAAATAAATTGTACACTATCGAGACATCCTTTAAGGATGCCGTAGAATCCTCGTAGCTCTTTTCTGTTTTGCTCAGCGTGTTTGGTATCATTAAGCACATCGACAATAGGCTTATCATACTCATCAATCAGCACCACGACTTTTTGACCGGTTTTTTCATGGAGATGTCGGAGTAAATTTTCAAAACGTCGTGCTAAAGAGATCACAGTCTTATCCTTTAGCGCATGTTTTTTTTCCAGGATAGCTAACTGATCTTGAATATCGGTTTTAAGATCCATTAATTCGTCATATTTGCCATCAAAACTGATTCTCACCACAGGATATTTTGTTGACCAATCCCATTTATCGTAGATATATAAACCTTGAAATAGCTCTTTTTCCCCAGCAAACAAACACTGGAGTGTACTCACAAGCAAGCTTTTACCAAATCTACGGGGACGAGAGAGAAAGTAATAATCTCCGTCATCAATGAGATTTTTTAATAGAGCTGTCTTATCCACATAATAACTATTTGTCTTTCGTAGTCTTTTAAAGTTTGATATACCTAATGGAAGTCTCATAAATCTACCTCTGAAAATATATTAGTTAATAACTTTTTATAGCCACGACTTTTTTAGCATACTCATTTATCTTCAGCCCTCCTATATCAGCTCATGGCGGTGATCAAGAAGACCTCGCTCTTCCTTGCCAAAAACAAGGGCAATCAAATGAATAGGCTGACCACGACCTTGGTATTTTTCACCATACTCCTTCTCCCGTATTTGTGTCATCGCCTGATCGAGGAGTTTATCCGTATCTTTTGCCTTGGCTACCATTTTAAACTCAAAAATAAAAATTTGTTTTGCCAGTTCTAGCACTAAGTCACTACGCCCTCGAGCCGTTGATTCTTCAGGGTGTAACGTGAGATCGTGCATAGAGAAATGGAGAAAAAGCGTGGTGGCATACCACGATTCTTTTTCTGCTAAACGGTCTCTATGCCATTCATTAGGTATGCCAGCTAAGGTAGTCTTAAGCTTATCAGCAAAACCTTGAAAATCATTTTGC
>MPNI01000104.1 GCA_002238945.1 Proteobacteria bacterium bin106
TTCTATTTTAAGATCTTCTGGATCGAAGATAGAAAATTGATCTTCATCAATAACACCATGTACTACATCTTTGATGCTAACCTGCTTGTCTTTTATAAATGAGTAGAGATACTTAGGGACGCTACTTTGATACCACCAACCCTTGGATTTTTTTGTTTTAAAATAACCCATAACACTTAAAGGATTATAAACCTTCTCTCCCAACCAATTATAGCCATTATACCAACGTCTGATTTTGTCTCGATCAAGTCCTATCATCTCTTTGGCAAAAATTTCATCAAGTTCCTTATCTGTATAGCCACAGATAGCACCGTATTCTGGACGAAAGCTAATATCTACAAGATTATTGAGTCCTGAGAACATGGTTGCTTTCGAAAACATGGTGATACCAGTAACAAAAACAAATCTCAAATCATCATGACAATCTTTGATCACGCTATAAAAATCTCGAAGACATTCTTCATTAGCCGCCGCAGCTTTTTTATCATCAAGAACGTCTAAGATAGATTTGTCGTATTCATCAATTAAAAGCACTACCTGATGACCTGTTTTTTTATGACAATGATATATCAGTTTGCGCAAATAACCAGAAGGTGATCGTCCTTTGTAATCAGAAATATTTAAACCCGCTTTTTCTGTGGCAATTTCCAATTGATCCTTAATCTCTCTTTCAATAAATTCAGGAGCTCTGCATTTACCACCAAAACTTATTTTTATTACAGGATACTTTTTGCTCCAGTCGTCCCAATGATCATAGATATATAAGCCCTTAAATAACTCTTTTTCTCCTTCAAATAAGTAATGCAGAGTGCTAACAAGAAGGCTTTTGCCAAATCTACGTGGACGAGATAGAAAAAAATAGTTCTCTTCTTCAGTAAGATTGTATAAATATCTCGTTTTATCAACATAATAAAAATTATTCTTGCGAAGGCTTTTAAAATTTGGAGTGCTTGTCGGAAATCTCATATAAATCTCGTTATTATCAAAGGTTAAAGGTGCTGCTAGTGCCAGCGGCTTTGTCATATCTTGCTATCCAGTGATCATTATAACAAGAAGATCTGGCGATCACAATCATAGAGATCTGTGTTGCATCCTATCGAAGACATCGGCTCTAACGACAATATCTATAAACTTGACTGATAAGTACAGTTTGAAGTGACCCCCCAAAAAAGTCTCGGTGGGTGCTTTTAGTAGCGAAAATGTAACAGATCCATCAAATGGATCTTAGGCAGAAGGGATCATCAATAAAAGCCTCATATTTACTCTGCCTTAGTTGGCATATATGATGAGCGTGCTATCATTGAGCTTACTCAATGTTCAAGTTTAAGAAGTCTTAATAAACCTAGGAGTAAATTTGAAAAAGGTAAGATCTCAAACTAGCACGGAAAAAAGCTATTTCTTGCATGCTTCATGTCTGATCTTATGACAAAAGAGCCTTTGCCTTCCATCCCACCACATTTTTCTCTTTTTTACCAAACACCAGAGCTATCGCATAAACTGCTTCAACCTTCTGATCTTGCTCTTGATCCATATACTTCTTGGCATAGCCCTTTTCTTCAATCTGTTTTATTGCTGCTGTTACCGCTTTATCTTTGCCTGCAGCACTATTAACCACTTTGAATTCAAAAACAAAAGCCTGTTTTTTCTCCAACAACACCATATCACTACGGCCATGGCTGCTAGATTCTTCAACACGCAAATCCACATCAAGAAGACGGAAGCCCATATAAAGCAAGCTAGCATACCAAGCCTCATAGCTAGCTAGATCATACTTATGCCATTGATAAGGAATTCCTGTTAAACAAGCATTAAGAGTCACTGCAAAACCCTTAAAGTTGTTTTTTGCAAGCGACG
>MPNI01000105.1 GCA_002238945.1 Proteobacteria bacterium bin106
CGAACCACAGTGGCACCATTTTTTAGCTTAGGACATGATATAAACATACTTTACTCCATTTTGATGGCGGTCAAGGTCACAGTCACTGTTGTTTATTATATCATAGAAATTCCAATAAAAAAACTACAGAAAAACACTACAATTTTTTGTATAAAGAGATAATAATCTAACAGCTATCATTATGGTAATGATGGCTTTAAACCACTGATAATTAAAGGAAAAAATTACTTTTTGATTCGATAACTACTTCGAATAGGGTAGACGTTTTTGAGTAAAATTACATCTGAAATGTCAAAGTCATGATAAAAAAAATCAACCTATAAAATATTTTCTAACCGCCCTCATAAAATATCTTGCTTTATTAAAACAAAGGTCTTACAATCAATTTTGTAGTGGTGAGTTTAACTTTTTGATTATCACCACCTGTATCTTTCACACTAGTTATAAATAAAACAAAATATCAACTGATGCCGTTATGATTATAAAAATCATTTTCTTGGCAAGAATATTAACCATGATGCTATGGTTAATCCTGACTTTGATATTTCAAATTTAGAACAAAACATAACATATTGAAACAATAGAACTTTTTTTGCGCACTCTTCTTAAAAGCACACACTACAAGTCGATTATTTTTGAGTAAAATTACATCTGAAATGTCAAAGTCAGGAATACTAACCGCACGACTCTCGTGGAGAACGGATTAATTTGTGATGCCACAAATTAATCAAAACTCAATGATCGAAGAACAGTTCGTAAACTTACTGACAATAAAGTGTGATGGTATTCATGAGCACTTTTAAAGCAACTCAGCAAGCTGGATGTCCTCATTCTTGATGACTTTGGACTGGGAAATGATACGCACTCTGAAGCTACTTTTTTAGTAGATAGTAGACCTGCTTGAAAGTCGCCAGTCTGCTGGTGTGCAGATGGTTACTTCCCAAGTAGACCCTAAAGGCTGAAAAGGCTTGTTTGAAGACCCCGTGATTGCTGATGCTGTGATCGAATCATTAACCCATCCCATCATATCATTCTTAAAGGAGGATCCTATCGAGAAAAGTTAACAGCTAAATGTTAGAGAGCAGGACTTTTGAATGGTCTAACTATTAACTTGGCGTTGTATTTGAAATACAAGAATTTCATTTTTGATGAGAAACTTTGAAAGAGTTGAGGTGATGGCATAAAGGTGAAGTGGTGGATTTTGCGGTTCCATTTTGGGTGGGGTATAACTTGCAAAGAGATAGATAAGCACCTTTAATATCAAGATATTAAGTTTTTTATTAAATCAAACATAACTAAAGCCGACAGGTGTTGTATGAGAATAAGGAAAAGAGAAGTGACATACTAAAGTAGTATTATAAAAGTTATGAATAAGGTAATCCTATGCCTATTATTTATCTCATCGTTCTATCTATTGCCGTCACGACAAGCTGTAAATAGAAGGAAATGGCGACAGAGAATCTAGCTAACACCAACCACGTCATAAGTAGTGAAGTTCTTAATATCGCAGAAGTGAATCAATTTGTAGCAGAAACGCACATCACCATCATTACCGACCTTAATACTGACCGCACAATTGTTGTTGAAAAAGGAGTGACTCGCGACGCTACGAACTCACTATCAGGTAAGCGTGATTCACGAACTGCTATCGGAGCTTTCAGTATTCATTTTGTCGAGTACTGTCCGCCTTGGTACAGTGGAAGCACAGCCAATGCTAAGCTATCTTGCCACCAAGAAAATCTTTTAGGTCGTTTCGGTTTCTGGTTTAAGGATGATTTTATATATGGTATCCACGGAAGGCCTATCGGTGTTTATCAGGATCGCTTTAATGATAGTGACAGGAGGCAAACTAG
>MPNI01000106.1 GCA_002238945.1 Proteobacteria bacterium bin106
CAGCAGCTATCTGCTTTGACAACACGGATCGGTTCTTCCTTGTTCACAACCAATCCAACAATGCTCGTAAGATGGTTCCATTCACCATGTCGGGTACAGCTACGGGTTTGCAGATTGAAGGAGAAGTGTACTCCATTGCTGGTGGAGGAGGAGGCGGAGGCTCAGGTACTCAAGGGCCTAAGGGTGACAAGGGCGATAAAGGTGATAAAGGGGACACAGGAGCAACAGGGCCGCAAGGACCACAAGGACCAACAGGACCAAGAGGACCTACTGGGGCACAAGGACCACAAGGACCAGCAGGTCAACAAGGACCTAAGGGAGACAAGGGAGATCCAGGGACAGGTGGAGGTGCTTCTTCTGTTTATCGAGAGACTAATTTAACAGTTACAAACTCTACTAGTATTAATCGTGCTGTGGTTGCTGACGGAGCTACGCATGTTAACTTTGTGCTAAGTCACAGTGGTACTTCTAGTGGAAGATGGTTCTTAACTATTCCGCTATCTGTTCTTAATGCTCAGACCAGACAGGTTGCTCAGACTTATTTCTCTGATACAGAGAATGCTAGACAGACCAGTACTAATGATAATGACACAGTAGGTATTAATGCGACTGTATTCCCAAGTCTAAGTCAATATACCTTTGTTGGAAACAACAGCAATGTAAGAATCATCAGGGCTTTTTGGAATAACCAGGGTGGACCAACTGGGGCACGAGGACCAGCAGGAGCAGCAGGCAGTGTGCCTTTAACAAGGGTATCCAGTGAATCTGCTTATAATGCTATTAGCAGTAAGAGTTCAACGACTATCTATTGGTGGCCAGCGTAATGGGTATTAGGTTTGGCAGTAGTAATCCTGGTAACAATCTTCGGGTAGGTACGGAGACGGTAGGAGGTATTGCTATAGGAAGTGAGGTTGCTTGGAGAAGGTTTATTCCACCACCTCCTGTAACCTTGTATACGATTAATCGTAGTAACACTTCTTTATATAGCTTAAATTCATCTACCGGTGTGGCTAGAAGAATAGGATCTGCTAGAAGATTTGGTGTAAATGAGAGAGACCCAATTGATTTAGAATTTCACAACGGTACCTTGTATATGGCTGGTGCCGACTCTGGAGCTTTGTACACCGTAGGAACATCAAATGGCAGGGCTAGAAGGGTGGGGAGAGGTTTTGGTGGGGCATCACCTAGAGGTCTAGCTTCTAGTGGGAGCACTTTGTATATGAGTGCTTCAATTAGCTCATCCGATTATCTATATACAGTAAACACATCTGCAGGGACTGCTGTAACAGTAGGATCCTTGGAAGGTTTTGGTGTGGGGGAAGAGTATCCTGGCTTTTTAGGTTATCATAACGGCACATTATATATGTCTGGTGGTAGTGATAATAATATTTTATACACCTTAAGTACATCCACAGGTAGAGCTACAAGGGTAGGGTCAGTAACCTGTGTAGGCCTTGCTTCTGATGGTAATAATCTTTATGGAATTGATGGTAATAATATATTCATATTAAATACATCTACATCCTCAGTTACAGTTACTTATTTAAGCGTTATAAGTGTTAGTGGCAATTTTATTGGCTTAGCTTATTAGAAAGGAGTCTCTTATGTTATCAGGACTTTTAACAGCCATCTCTGTTCTGTCATCAGGATATACCTTTGCTAAGAGGGTCATGGATGATACTAAAAAGAATAGGCCGGAGGCTTATGCAAAGCTTAAGAAGGTACCAAGGAGTCAGAGACGTGCCTTCTTAGACAGAGAACTTGTTGATCAAGCTAAGAACATAGCTAAGAAGGAAGTACTTCGTGAGTTAAAGGATGAGTACAAAGAAGAGCTGCGTA
>MPNI01000107.1 GCA_002238945.1 Proteobacteria bacterium bin106
TACTTCATTACAGGCAGTGACGTGGATAATCACAGTGAGTGGAGTCGTAAAGCAGGTATAGCTTTGGGTATAGCTATTAACGATTACTTAAAAGATGGGTAGGGATGTTATGGAGAAGTTAGGTGTAGAGAACTTAAAGAAGTGTACGCATTTAGTAGAAGCATTGTGTCAAACCTTTGCTGCAGCGAAGGAAGACGATGGTAAGGTGACCTGGTCTGATCTTCTTGACCCTGATGTATGGGAGCATGGCTTTGATGTGGTTAAAGAGTCAGGTGCTTTAGCTGATCGTTGGGATGACTGTCTCTTAGAGATCAATGACCTGTCAGCTGATGAAGCTATGGAGTTAGTGCAGCATTACTTCCTAGCATTTAAGCTGATGTACCACAGCTTCGTTCTTCTTAAGGATAAAGAGGAGGTAGAGCCTGAGGCTGAAGCTGAGTCATAGGAATGCTCTGGGTGAGACAGAAGCATTGCTTCGCATGGCTGGTATACCATTGGTTGGTGAGCGGAAGGACTCTCACAGAGAGTTAATGGATGCATTTGATGCTATGCCGAGGCTTTGTTTTGAGAAAGACCTGGTTTGTATCTATATGTGCTATGTCCTTAGGAAGTGTGGTGGCAATAGATCTAAGGCTGCTAGAATTCTAGGCATGGAAGGACGCAATGTAAGGTTTAGGATTACCAAGATGCGTAAGCAGGGATATATTATACCTCCTTCTTATTATTACGTAGCTGACTCTAAGCTTAATAGGCATCGCTTATATCAAAAGCGTTGTTTTAAGAGGTTTCTTTCTGAGAACCAATGCCAGCCCTATGACCACATAGCCAAACCTTATGTTGTAAGGCGTGGTCATAGAGGTTAGGGCTGTATTGGCACTGTGTGTTATACCGTAGCTATATCACCAGGACAGAAGTCACCTAGTTCTTCTAGTTCAGGGAATGCCTCACAGTAGAGAGCACGGATGGTCTCACTGGCATCTGACATGTTAGGATCTATCTCTTCAGGTGGTTCAGGTGTAACTAAGTCTCTTCGTGGAGTGAAAAGGATGGGACCGCCAACTCCTGATCTAACTCTCTTGGCACGTATTTTAACTTTCTTGACTGCATCTCTGATTACCCTACGTACGTCTCCCTTTCGATCACTTGGGGGAGGATTGCCAGCACCAGATCCACCACCTGCACCCTCGGGGTCAGCTACTCTAGCTTTCCTGTCTGCTTTAGACAGCAGTAGTTCTAATGCTTCTATGACTTCTTGATGGGTTGGTTCAGGTGTGTTTGCGGCTGCAGCATCTGGGCTGTGTAGCACCACTAATATGATTGACAGTATAAGTATTCTCATTGGGGCTCCTTTAAATGTGTTTAGTGTTTTATTAAGTAATGGTCATAGTCCCAAGGAAGCTCACCTTCTCCTTTCTTTACGAGCAATCTCTTCTCTGTGTCCATAACGCTAACCCATCTTTTTTGTACGACCTGTTGATCTCTAAAGTTGTCTGGGCTTTCGTGGTATTCCAGTTGTATTCTGTCGGACAACTCTCCGGCGACGATAAGTTCATTGACATGCTCAACCATGAATAGGTTCAGCTTTCTTATAAGTCTGTCGGTATGGTTTAAACCTCTTCTAAGTTCGTTAAGCTCTTGCTCTACCTCATCATAATCATCATCAGACATCAGGCTTCTCCTTTTCTCTCAGCTTTCTCATCTGCTCTTCCTTTTCTGCAACATTCTTTGTGAACTCTCCTTTCTGGCGAGCTTCTTCAAACTCGTAGGCGTTTCTAACAGCCTTAAGGAATGCTGCTTGGAACTTTTGTTGTA
>MPNI01000108.1 GCA_002238945.1 Proteobacteria bacterium bin106
GATAGCAACAAGCACTTATAGCCTGTGACATCACTTGCTCCTAGGAAATATAGTTAAAATCAGGTATGCTAACAGGTGGTTAATTGTCTGCCTTTAATAACTTTTAAAATTCAGAGATAGATTTATGTTTCTTCCGTTAGGCATGTCAGATTTTAAAGAGCTGAGGACTGGCAACTACTATTATGTTGATAAAACACACTCGATTCATGGCCTCCTTAAATCAGGTGGTCGTTATTACTTTTTATCTCGCCCTCGACGTTTTGGTAAGAGTCTCCTCGTAAGCACACTCCAGTGTTTATTTGAAGGAGAACGAGAATTATTCAAAGGTTTATATATTGAGGATAAGTGGGACTGGAACGAAAAATATCCTGTAGTGCGACTCAGCTTCGGTGGCGGCAAAGTAAGCACACCAGCAGCGATCGAAAAAAGAGCTATTCAACAATTAGAAACAATCGAAGAAGTTGCTGAACTTACACCGCGCCAATCTCCATATAACGATGGCCCTGGCAGGTTAGCAGATGTGATTTTTCGTTTGTATAAAAAGACCGGTAAAAAGGTGGTTGTACTTGTCGATGAATATGATAAACCGATTCTTGATATGCTTCACAAACCAGATCAGGCAGTAGCCAATAGAGAGTGCTTAAAAGAAATTTATAGCATGATCAAAGATTGTTCTGATTATGTCCATTTCATCTTTGTCACTGGAATCACCATGTTCTCTAAAACTAGTTTGTTTTCAGGACTTAATAGTCTGACGGATATTAGCCTCGAACCAGAATTTAACATTATCTGTGGTTATACTGACCATGATATAGATACGGTTTTTGCTGAAGAAATTAAAGACCTAGACAGAGAAGAAATCAGACGTTGGTATAACGGCTACCGTTGGCTAGGTGAAGAAAAAGTCTACAATCCCTATGGCGTGCTAACTCTTTTTCGGAAAAAGAAATTCGCCTCATGGTGGTTTAAAACTGGCACCCCCACCTACCTCTATCAATACCTTAGCCGAACAGATTCTCTCAATCTAGATCATCTTGAAAATCGTTGGGTCAGCGAAGAAGAGCTTGGCGAATTTGAGGTGGATGAAGTTAGCCCACAAGCTTTGTTTTTTCAATCAGGATACCTAACAATTGCTCAGGAAAAGGAAGAGGAAGACGAAACATGGTACCTGTTAACCTATCCAAATCTTGAGGTACGCAAAGGGGTATATCGTGGACTACTAAAATTCCTGGGGACTAATACTCGCAAAGCAAAACAGCATGGCAAAGAGCTCATCAAGCTGCTAAGCGAAAGTCACTTTGATCCCTTTAAAGAAAAATTACATTCTTTTCTCGCAAGCATACCACACCAGTGTTATCGTAACGCCTCTCTTGAGGGGGTGTATCAGAGTTTTCTCTGGATCATATTTAAAACGATGGGTGTGAAATGCGAAGCAGAAAAATCAACCTACCAAGGAACAAGTGACCTCACCCTATTCTATCAAAATCAGATTTTTGTCATGGAACTTAAGATGGTGCGACCTGGAGACAATAAAGACACTGTGTTAGCTAAAGCAATAGAGCAAATCAAAACACGAGGCTACGCCGAAGAATACAAGAACAGCGGCAAGGAGATTCACCTGTTAGGACTCGCATTTAGCAAAGAAGATCGCAATGTTGTGGACATAGCTCATGAAAAGCTTGCTGATGACTCTGCTAATTAGTTAATGTGCTTCACTCAATATCAAGTATTTGCACTGATAAAATATTCTAGACTTAATCATTATGGCTAATGTGTCGTAT
>MPNI01000109.1 GCA_002238945.1 Proteobacteria bacterium bin106
TACACCTAACTTCTCCATAACATCCCTACCCATCTTTTAAGTAATCGTTAATAGCTATACCCAAAGCTATACCTGCTTTACGACTCCACTCACTGTGATTATCCACGTCACTGCCTGTAATGAAGTAGGGCTCCACTAGGCATACTGCCTGTGTATCCCTCCAACGCTTACCTATAGCACCAGACAACACAGACAAGCCACGTGTCTTAATGCCACGGTCAGTAATATCCAACACCTTAGCGAAGTGATGGCTGCACAACTTCGCTAGCTTGCGATCACTGTCACTAGCTAGTTTAGCATGAACCAATGCCTCAGCACCCTGTGCCGCATCAGAAGAGAATGCATTGTGGTGTACAGATACAAACACATCACTCTTCTGATTGTTCCATCCTATCTTAGATAGGTAGTTGTTCTCATCTGTGACAAGCACGTCCTCATAACCAACCTCATCAAGGTAGCTCTTGCAAGCTAGAGCACAGATGTGGTTCATCTTCCACTCCTCTGTACCTGTGCGCTTATCCACAGCACCAGGCTCAAAGCCCTCAGGGTGAGGGCCATGTCCAACCTCTAAGGTGATCACGCTTCTTAAGCGCTGACCTCTATCCATGGTGTTATCCTTCTGTATAGATCGTAACAACTGTGTCGACATCTCACGTGCACCCTTGAGCTGAAACAACAGCATCTTGATATAATCAGAGAACTCCTCATCCTTAACGCTCTCCTTCATAGCTATAACGTCCTGATGCATCTCTCGCAGAATGTTGCGTAGCCTATGTAAAGAAACCTTATCTTTCATTAAGCATCCTTCTTTCTAGATATGTCGTACTTTTCTTTAAGCCATTCTATGTCTTTCCTCAGTGACTTTGCCCAACTCTGCGCCTCCACTAAATGATCATCCACTCTTTTTAAGCGTCCGAATAGACTATCTAAAAATTGCGGCTTGTTAACTTTAACATCAGCTTTCCCTTCCAAACCGATTTGAAGGTTTTTTACAGCCATCTTCAAATGTTTTATCTCAGATGCCAGACAACTATCTGGCTCCTTTCCTCTATCACCCATCAGTAACTCCTTCATCAATGTCAAACTGATATAACTCCTCACACGTACACGACACTAAGAAATAAAGGAAGTTCTCTGTCCTACGATCTCTTACAGAAACAATGGCTACGTCACAGGTGTGAGTCTCAGCTTCTGTCAGATCAGCACACTTCTGTAAGCTCTTCCTATCCCATCGTACTGTGCCCTCATTGAGATAGTAGCGCTTAGATAGATCACGCTCATAGGTGTAGGTCTTGGTTTGTTGAGAGAGAGCAGTGAGGTTAGAGATGAGGAGCAAAAAAGCTAGAGCCACTAAAAAAGATATCAGTATAGTAAGGAGAGTTCTCATGGTGCTGTCCTATGGGGATGCTTATATATCTTCTCTAAAAGCTTGTTGAATTCTGTCCTGTCTCTTTCGTCTAAGTTATCAATCTTCTCCTGAAGATCTAAAACCTTAGCCTCTAAGGTCTCAACCTCAATCTGTAATATCATGATTTGCTTATGACTATCAACAAGCTTCTCCATGAGCATGGAGTAGTCAGTGCTAAGTTGTATCAGTATCTCTTGGTTCTCTTCAAGCTTATCAGTAGCAATGTAATACCAAGAGGAACCCACAAGAAGGATAAGGCCTAAAGCTAAAGAGGTTAGCTTCTTACCTGTAATCTCCTTGTAGATGTCAGCAACAAGGTTACTCATTTCTTACTGATACCTGTGTCTTCTCGGAGTTTCTTAAGACG
>MPNI01000110.1 GCA_002238945.1 Proteobacteria bacterium bin106
ATACGACACATTAGCCATAATGATTAAGTCTAGAATATTTTATCAGTGCAAATACTTGATATTGAGTGAAGCACATTAACTAATTAGCAGAGTCATCAGCAAGCTTTTCATGAGCTATGTCCACAACGTTCCGATCTTCTTTGCTAAATGCGAGTCCTAGTAGGTGAATCTCCTTGCCGCTGTTCCTATACTCTTCGGCGTAGCCTCTTGTTTTAATTTGCTCTATCGCTTTAGCTAACACAGTGTCTTTATTTTCTCCTGATCGCACCATTTTGAGTTCCATGACAAAAATCTGATTTTGATAGTACAAGATAAAGTCACTTGTTCCCTTGTTGGTTGATTTTTCTGCTTCACACTTAACACCAATCGTTTTAAATATGATCCAAAGATAAGCTTGATACACACCCTCAAAAGAATCACCTTGATAACACTGATGAGGTATACCAGCTAGCAAGGAATATAGTTCTGTCTCAAAACTGGTAAAGTCACCTTCACTGAGAAGCTTGATAAGTTTTTTCCCATCCTGTTCTGCTTTGTGAGTATTAGTCCCCAGAAATTGTAGTAGTCCATGATATACCCCATCACGGACCTCAAGATTCGGGTAGGTTAAAAGGTACCATATTTTTCTTTCTGGCTGTTTCTTCTGAGCAATTGTTAGGTACCCTGATTGAAAAAACAAAGCCTCTGGTTTCACCTGATCGACCTCAAACACAGTAAGCTCTTCGCGGCTACCCCAACAGTTCTCAAAACTGTCAAGGTTTAGGGAGTTTTCTTGGCTAAGATATTGGTAGAGATAGGTGGGTGTGCCGGTTTCAAACCACCATGAGTAGAATTCTTTTGCATCGAAGAGGAGTAGCACGCCATAGGGATTGTAGACTTTTTCTTCACCTAACCAACGGTAACCGTTATACCAACGCCTGATCTCTTCTCTGTCTAGGTCTTTAATTTCTTCAGCGAACACGGTATCTATATCATGATCAGTATAACCACAGATGCTATTATATCTGGGATCTAAACTAATATCGTTGAGGTGATTGAGTCCGGAAAACAGGCTAGCTTTAGAGAACATGGTGATCCCAGTAACAAAAACAAAACGAATATGCTGGGAGCAACTTTTAAGTTGTCGGTAAAATATTTTGAGATACTCACGATTATTGATAGCCAACTCTTTATTAGTCAATGTATCAAGAATGGGACAGTCGTATTCATCGACGAGCACGACAACTAGCTGACCTGTTTTTTGATGGAGATGTTGGAGTAAGTTCTGCAGGCGTCTTGATTCAGAGATAACAGCTACGTCACCAAGTTCATATTCTTCCTCAAATATAGTTAACTGATCTTTGACGTCAGTTTTGAGAGCACCAGAAACATTATACTCACCATCAAAATTTAGTCTTAACACCGGATACTTCGTTGACCAGTCCCACTTATCTTCAATATATAAGCCTTTGAATAACTCTTTTTCTCCTTCAAATAAACACTGCAGTGTGCTCACCAGAAGACTTTTGCCAAAGCGTCGAGGGCGAGATAAAAAGTAATAACGACCACCTGATTTCAGGAGGTCATGAATCGAGTGTGTTTTATCAACATAATAGTAGTTGCCAGTCCTCAACTCTTTAAAATCTGACATGCCTAACGGAAGAAACATAAATCTATCTCTGAATTTTAAAAGTTATTAAAGGCAGACAATTAACCACCTGTTAGCATACCTGATTTTAACTATATTTCCTAGGAGCAAG
>MPNI01000111.1 GCA_002238945.1 Proteobacteria bacterium bin106
GCGTAATATTACCATCTAAGGTGTAATCATATAACGCATGACTACGGTTAGGATTAATAGCCTGAAAATCCTTAAACGTAGATTCCGTAGAATACATATCCTTAGAACGAATACCCACCGTTGGAAATTTACAACGATCAGGTCTCCCATGTAACAAATACGTCGCCCAAAAATCTAAGAAGTAATCAAGAGGATTACGACGCACCCGATAGAATTTATGTATGTTGTGGTAATTAAACCAAAGGAAAGAAAGCTCATCATCCTTAATCTCAGATATATATAAAGGATCTAAAGGATGAGGAGGACGACCTGCAATTTCCCCCGTATGACTGTATGAATAGTTAACAATAAAATCATTCTCTAAACGATCAATGGGAGTAGGTACACCACGGGATAAACCCAAAGTAGACCAACGCGTAAAGCTCGTTCCAATATTAGCCGTAAAAGGCTCCTCACCAATACCGTCATATAATGGCCCCGTGTTAACAAACGGTGACGGACGACGACCATAAAATGGCATAGTCCTATCAGAACCAGGTACCAAGTTATACGTATACAACCTGCCATCACCATCCATACCCACGAAGTATCCAATGTCACTTGAACCATAAACATACCTAAAACTCACCAATTCCTCATCACTATAACTTAACGTCTCAGGTACAGAAGAACTAACACCACCCACAGAAAAACTATAAGCAGCTACCATCCTACTACCACTATTAGGAGAATCAGGATTAGCCAAACTATACGCATCCAACTGAGCAGATATGTCATACATCACAAAGAGATACCTACCATCCGTAGTCATCCCAAGGAATTCCTTCTCATTCAAACCAGGTAGCCTAGGAATATCCACTATATCAACATCACCATCAGTATTACGCTTAACACCAGATAATGCCGTAGACCAAGCCTTAACCTTACTTTCCGATTTGTCATAAACAAAATAAGCACCAAAGACAAAAGCTAACTTCTGCCAGTCACCCTCACCTAAACTAATATCCATAGACATCTGACGCGTGCCACGAGTGTTATAAACCTCCACCGTATCACTGTCGTTGTTTAAAACATAAATAAAGTCATCCGTATCATCATTGGCAGCAAGACTTGTGTAATCACCAGAACCCAAATTGACATTCATCAAATTAGAAGAACCACCAGTAAACGTATTGATAATGAGATTATTGTTGGTTTTATCTAAAACAATCCAAGATGAACCATTAAAGTAAATATCAAAATCATCATGCTCACCACTACCAATGTTTAAAGTGCCATCTAAAGCATCCGTTTTCTGAAAAAAGAAATGACCAAATAAATTCACCACCGAAGTCAAAGACTCAGCAGGAGCTAACGATAATCTAAAATTCTCACAATGCAAATCCATAGGAGCTAACTCTGTACCAGGAAGCAAAGGATCATCATCCTCTGATGGCAGAATAAATATCCCACGATTATACGTTAACCTGCCATTCTCCTCCATCTGAATAAAAGAACGAGGCAAGGTGGACTTGTCAAAAGATATATAATTAGGAGCTAGAGTATTGCTAACATAATTAGACAGGATTCCCTGACCGGTTTCAATAGAATCCTCAATGTCATCCTTGTTGAAATAAGCAAATCTCTCCGTTACAGATTCCTGGTAAATAACCTTGTCTGTATTGTTGATAACAAACAAGTACGTGTTATCCGTAGTAATACCCGACCAATCTTTTTCAGGTAACT
>MPNI01000112.1 GCA_002238945.1 Proteobacteria bacterium bin106
TCTCAGCCTGACTCATCTTATCTAGATCAGGCACGTCATAGCTGAAGTTGATCTCTTCGACGGTCCAGGTGTTCTTGATGGCATCTCGATACATCTCATAGAATTGAGGATACTTCATAGGTCTTAAGGTGAGGTTAAATCCAGGGTCAAGAAGCATCTCGTCTCCTTAATGATATAGTTGCAAGTACCATGCCAAGTAAGTGAGTCTCTCGTCGTCTACAGACGAGGGACGAACGCTATGTAGCGTTGGCTTGTCGCTTTAGCAGACAAGCTCAACGCGCTTACTTAGCTACTCTTATCTATGCACAGCTATATGAGGTTATCATCCTAAAAGGAACAAGCCTAAAGGCTTGCTCATAGTGTTGTGTTCTTTAGGCATAAAAAAAATCCCACCCAAGCAACAACTAAACT
The DNA here is from genome assembly GCA_002238945.1 of Proteobacteria bacterium bin106. Taxonomy (GTDB): domain Bacteria; phylum Bdellovibrionota_B; class Oligoflexia; order Oligoflexales; family Bin106; genus Bin106. The sequence continues at coordinate 412 of MPNI01000112.1, forward strand.
TGGGTGGGCACACAAAGGATTTAATAAAGTCTATCGTTTACTCTCTAGTTGAGCAATCTGTTTCATGATTGCTTCTCTTTGTTCTTGGGAGTTATCCACACTGTTAAGTACATTGGCTATCTTATCTTGTAACTCTAGTATCCAAAGGATATAGAAGAATATGATCGAGAATAAGAGATACCAAAACCATCCTGAAAACATGAGCCAAATGAAGGCTTGGAAGAACATCTTAGTATAGACGTAAGGATCATTCATTCTATCTCCTTCCACGCTGCTTCTTCAATCGTTCTACATACTCGAGGTATGTGTTCTTCTCTCGTCTTATGGGCTGCTTCCTATGCTTGTCTTCCTTTGGCATCTTATGAGGTTCCCAGTGTTTATACCCATCATGCTTGATCCCTTTGGTCTTCTTATCATGATATAAATGATAGTTCATATCGTAGTGATATTCCTTATGAGTGGGGCAATTCGAGGACTCAGTAACGAAGGTGAAGAAGGGGCTGATGCATGCTTTCGTCATGCATCCTGTTATACCTACGAAGAAGATCATTATGAAGACGAATGATCCAGCTGATATGCGACTCATGCTACAGCCTCCTCTCTAAGATATATCCTGAAGCCCTCTAAGAGCTCGCATACCATCAGCTGAGCTTCCATCTTAACCTTGGTTACTCGATACTTATCATCTGATAGATCAAATCCTACATCTGATAGATCAAATTCTACTCGCGCGACTGCTTGCTGGAGCATAAGGTTGATTTCATTATCGAAATCTTCTCTATCTTTAACTTGGATAAGGTTATCCTCAAGGCATTGACGGAAAGCATCCATATTCGTGTATAAGCGAATGTTACACTCTACGATGAGGCTAAGTTCAGGCAAGCTATACTCCTCATATAGCTTGTGTTTGTTGATGTAATCGATAATCGCTTCCTTACTGAGGTATTCATTCTTTAGAAGTGATCTTAGCTGGTAGAAATCGCTGATTTCCACTGATCTTGCTATTGAATTCATTGTTAACTCCGTTGTTAATAGGTCTTGGTTAGGGTTGGGGGAAGGAAAGGTGCTTTAGCACCCTGTCCTTACTTCTCTTATGAGGATGAACCTCTTGTTATCCGCTTCGACTATGGTTGCTAGATGATCCTGTATTTGCTTCACTAGTTCATGTCCTGGTGTGTCCACTTCTAATCGACATTCGAGTTCTACGGTCTTCTTATGGAGTAAATCTGACTCTATTGAGTAGTTGTCGATGAATTCATCCCACTTATCCATGTCTGCCTTA
>MPNI01000113.1 GCA_002238945.1 Proteobacteria bacterium bin106
AAAAAGCCACCGATAAAACAGGAGGAAGGTCATAAGCTCCACCCTTTATTAGTTGTGTCGTGAATAAAGTACTAGCATAAGCCAGCATGCGTAATATGAAATACTTCTGATTTTTACGCTGAATCTCTAAATGCCCGATAACTGTTATTTCCTGAGCCTTATGTTGCCGACGAACTGATAATAAGAGGAGCAAATCAGCGATCATGGTTTTGCCTGTTTTAGCTTTAATATCTGATACTTTGTCAGGAATCATTTCAGGATTAAGTTCACGAATCTTTGTGATCTCACAAGGCTCAAAAAGTGATGATAATCCTTGGCAAAATTGCCTTAACAGTTTTGGTTTTAATTGACGGAAAACCTTTTTCCAAACCACATCATAGGACAGGGGTAGTAATCCTCGTGGCAGATTTTCATCAAGTAAAAATGATGGTGATTCACGGTGGGAATGGTTCTCTAACATTGGCGTCCTTTCTCCTTATTAAAAGGATTAAAAAAATAAAATATGACATCTTAAAAGTGACAAGCGGTAAAAAAATCCGCATAACTCAAACAAATGTGTAGTATTTTTATAACAACACAAAATATATGTCAATTGATATTTTCAAAAAAAGGAATGTTAGTGTCGCCCACTTGATCTATAGAGAATCAACTGTCATATGGCTATGCCTACTCTCAACTGCTTGGCAGAGTAGTATGAATACTGACAAGTAATATAATGAAAATCGCTGTTATAAAAACAACTAGGTCGAAAACTCTATTATGATTTTTAGGTTAGCTAAGTGGAGGTTTTGATTCCGGCTAAGATCAACTGTGATGAAGCAAAAATATTCCCACTTAAGTCTACCGCTTATGAATCGTCATACTAAAATAGTGTGATCATCAAAGGGGTCAGATAAGCAGCTAGAACACTACCCATATTTAGACTATCACAAGACATAGCCCCTCTTATTTAGTCAGTCTAAGCTTAGCAATATCATCAGCGCTCAATCCAGTAATCTTAGCTACGTAAGATGGATCATTACCTGAAGCAAGCATACTTCCAGCCACTTTCATCATTGCTTCTGCTATACCTTCTGCCTTACCTTTTGCTTCACCCTTTGCTATACCTTTTGCTTCACCCTTTGCTATACCTTTTGCTTCGCCTTCTGCTATACCCTCTGCCTTGGCTTTAGCCCTCAACTCAGTTCTCGCTTCTTCTCTGATAGCCTCTTTGTGAGCCTCTTCATCAAGCTCATGCAGTAACTCAAATGTTTTCCAAAAATAATCTTTTCGCGACGCTTCCGCTAACCTTTTCATAATATCTCCTACAACAGTTCCTTTAACAATATGCCAACACTCTATACGTTCCCCTTCGGTCATTCGATGAGCATTGTTTAACACATAACATGTTGAGCTCACAATATCCTCGGGATCTATTTTACTCAGATCTTGTTCAGCCTTCTTCACCTCAACAATGATAATGCTATTATTGATCACAACCAGATGAGGAGCAATTCGCTTGGCATGAAAACCACACCACTCACCCTCCTGCCCTTCCTTTAACATTGTAATATTTTCCAAACAAAAAGCCACCGATAAAACAGGAGGAAGGTCATAAGCTCCACCCTTTATTAGTTGTGTCGTGAATAAAGTACTAGCATAAGCCAGCATGCGTAATATGAAATACTTCTGATTTTTACGCTGAATCTC
>MPNI01000025.1 GCA_002238945.1 Proteobacteria bacterium bin106
AAAACCCTTCGTCAGTCAGCTATTACCAAAATGGCTCAAGGTATCTCTACGTTGTATGAAGTTATACGAGTGACAGATGCAGATGCTAGAAGCAAAAAAGCATTTGATCCTAAAAGCGTGAAAAAGTATGGCAATCAGTCATCGGATAAAACAAATTACACAAAGGTGGGATAAGCCCAAAGGAAAGGTTGTATGAAAAATAATTTGGTAGATTTACAGTACGGTATGCATAACTTGCTGAAATCTCTCATGGATCAAAAAGGGTCTGATTTGCATATAGCTAATCACAGTCCCCCACGGGTAAGGATCAATGGTAAGTTATTTGTTCTCGATACACCTCCCCTGTCCGCATCTCAGTCTCGGGCCTTATGTTATTCCATTTTAAATGAAAAGCAGCATAAAGAGTTTGAAAAAAATAAAGAGTTGGATTTTTCTTTTGCCCTTAAGGGTGTTGGACGCTTTAGAGGAAATGTTTATCATCAGAAAAAATGTGTTGCAGGGGCGTTTCGTGCTATTCCTGAAGAAGTCCCTAGTGCAAAAGAGCTCGGTTTACCAGTTCCTATTGTTAATTTTTCGAAGTTAAACAAAGGGTTGGTACTTGTTTGTGGAGCTACCGGTTCTGGTAAATCCACTACATTAGCATCGTTGATCAATGAAGTGAATAAGAATAGTCGTGGCACTATTATCACTATTGAAGATCCCATTGAGTATGTTCATAGTCATAAAAACTCCATGGTGGTGCAACGTGAAGTTTATCGTGATACGTTATCTTTTAGTAAGGCTTTAAAGTCAGCACTTCGCCAAGATCCTGATGTGATCATGGTAGGGGAGGTGCGAGATTTGGAAACCATTCAGCTTATGCTTACAGCTGCAGAAACCGGTCACTTGGTATTTGCTACCATGCATACCAACTCCGCTGTGAGTACTCTCAACCGTATTGTGGATTCTTTTCCTCCTGAGCAACAGTCTCAGGTGAGAAGCCAGCTAGCTTTTACTCTTTCAGGTATCGTCAATCAAGTGCTCACTCCTTCATTAAAAGGAGGTCGGGTTTTGGTGCTTGAGGTTATGGTGCCTAACGTTGCTATCAAGAATCTGATACGTGAAAACAAACTTCATATGATTTATTCAGCTATGCAAACAGGTCAAGATAATTCCGGTATGATGACCATGAATCAATCACTATTTAAGCTTATTCAACAGAAGTTTATCACACAAAATCAGGCTATGAGATTGAGTAACGTTCCCACAGAGTTGATGGATATGTTCCAGGGGAAATTAGGAAAATTTTCGGCGTAGCTATAATGTTTTATGTCAAAGTCGATAGGTACATCATGGTATGTCAAGATATCTTTGTGTGAGTTAGAGCTTGGGTAGAATATGCTATACAATTATGATTATGTGGCTTTTCAAAAAGATCGTGGTGGATCTAGGCAGAAAAAAGGTATGCTGCATGGTAAGATGCGAGCTAGTAAGAAAAGCCATGTTCGATCTAAAATCTATGCCATGGGCTACATTCCTGTATCGGTTAAGAGGGCTCGAAGCGGTGGTGAAGATGATGCTGAGGAAATAAAAGCCATTATCGGTAAATACGTGTATCGTAATTCCGAAGGCTTGCAGGTTGCTTTTTTAGAAGATACTCCTCAGGCTCGAGATATTCTTCGTTTCACTTCCCAACTGTTAACACTTATTGGTTCAGGCGTGCCTCTTCTGCAGGCTATAGAGCTGCTAGGCAAACAGCAAAAATCCAAAGTGTTTCAATATGAGTTGAAAAGTATTTATTATGCCATCCAAAAAGGCGCAACCTTTTCCGATGCTCTTGCTCGTTTTCCTCGTCGTTTCGAGGTTTTATATGTTTCTATTGTGCGTTCAGGAGAAACCTCAGGTAATCTCGATAAAGCCCTACAATATATATTAGATTATATGGAGAGAAATCAAAAACTTGCATCTCAAGTTAAATCAGCTCTTACTTACCCATCTATTGTTATTGTTATTGCTATTGCGGTGCTAGGTGTTTTGTTAAAATTTGTGGTTCCCACTATGGCCTCTAATTTACCTGAAGGTAAAGACTTACCTAAACTCACCCAAAGTGTGATTAGTCTTTCTGATTTTGTCGGTGCATATTGGATGCATGTTGCCGTTACCATAGCAGGTGGTATTGCTTTCTTTGCATATTGGAAAAAAACCATCAGTGGCCGTTTTGTATTAGACAGATTCTTGTTGAATCTTCCTCTGGTTGGCGCTACGCTTAAGAAAATTACAGTATCACGTTTCTGTAATGTTATGAGTTCCATGTTATCTTCTGGTGTACCACTTATTGATATTTTTGATACATGTGTAGAATGTTGTGATAATGCATTTATGAGTCAGGTGATTGTACGAGCAAAAAAAGACGTTGTCCAGGGCCATAAACTGTTCCAAGCACTTGCTGATACAAATATGATGCCAGATCTTGTTATATCTATGATTTCTGTAGGAGAGCAATCAGGTAAACTTGATACCATGTTGCTTAAAGTGAGTGAATACTATGATGAAGAGGTTAAATTAGCCACATCACGATTACTCTCACTTATTGAACCTATGCTCATTGTTGTTATAGGTGGTTTTATTGCCATATTATTACTAGCGATGTATCTTCCCATGTTTGATATGGGTGCTAATGTCTAACATTTTTGTTGATGGATATATCTTTAGGTAAGTAGAACAGTCTATTTCATTGTTGCTATTTATAAATGTTGCTATTTATCAAATAAGCTACTAGCTATCTTGAGCCATCCTGTATGCTTTTGGGGATTGGTGTTGTTTGTTAAGAGCAAATGTGTAGCTTGTTAAGCTATCATATACATTAGACTTTCTGATAAAAAACTTGAGAGTTTATTGCTCATTAAGTTTTGATGCAGTATAAGCGATGATGCCTTGGTTAAAACAATTCGGTCAGAGTAATTGTACCCCACAAGCTTCTTTTCGCCCCGAAGAGTTTTCATGTCAATGATATATTTAACAGATCTGTGTTCTTTAACACGATTTCCTTGTCTATATTCAAATAACATGATGATGATTTCATTTTTGCTATTAACGATAATATTCACATACAATCGTGCTTTCTGGACAGCAGAGTTATTAAACGTTCCTGTGATGGTATGAGAAGCTATGTATTTATCGTTAGTAGGATCTCCGTACTTGTCAATATAAGAAGAAATTGTTCATTTTGGCTGTTGTATTGCTTTTTCATGACTCTTACTTGCTTTTTTTAATTGTTGGATATCATTGCACAAATAATTCCTAATAAACTTAATGGAATGGTCAATATAAGGAGTGGTCCTGATATTATTAAGGCAAGAGTCATATAAATTAAGCTTAGAACTCTTGCTGTAGTAGAATAGCCTTTGTGTAGCGTAAACCATGAAAAAACATAAGGTAATAATATAATACCGACTAATAAACTAGAACTAATTTGTCTGTGTTGATTTCTTTTATTAACACTTATTTCTGCATCATCAACTTTAATAGTAATTCTATTTCCCATTTCTATACCTTAGCTTATTTAAAAAATATATATAAGATTCGAATTTATAGTGAGCTAAAAAATACTAATGCTCCTAACGCTCCTAACGTGATGATCAGTGGTATGAATATCCCAAGGCTAAGAATCATCCAGATTAAGCTTATGGTTCTTGCTGCAGTGGAATAGCCGTCTTGTAATGTAAACCATGAAAAAATTATTGGTAATAATATTATACCTATTAATAGGGGCGCGCTTATTTGTCTGTACTGATTGTGTCTATCATCAAATTCTTCTATATCATCAACATTAATAATGATTTTATTTCCCATCTTTATGCCTTAGTCTATTTGAAAATATATATAATATTTTACTGCGTCAGCTATTATATTTTATAAATGATTAAATTATAGAAAAATATTATTTAATGCAGCTTGTCTTTTTGCAAATGTTGTGTATTTACATATTCTTAGTGCAATCATTAAGCATGTATAGTATTGTATGAATATCCCCAAAAATAGTATTGTTGTTAGATGAATTATGATCCGGTGAATGTGAGAAATGGTTTAAAAGATTTGGTTAGTCTATGTTAGTTTATCCAATAGTTCAATTAGCATCCCTTTGGCTTCTACAAAGGCCATTAAATAAAGTTTTTTAAGAAATTTTATGTTTATTGTTGTCCACATAATCAGTGTTAAAAAACTGCATATTCGTGTTTCGTTTGAGTAGCCTTTTTGTAATGTAACCCATGAAAAAATTATAGGTAAAAAAGTAATGCCTAAAATTAGCTTCTTGGTGGTTTTTTTGTTTGCAGTTAGTAGGTTTTTTGAATATAGTTGTTGCATAATAAGGTTTTTTGATAAAGTATATCATTATTAATAATGTCTTAGATTTAAGCGTCTGTGCTGTGCGCTTGTTTTTTATATGTTTTTGTATATACCTAAATTTTAGTAGCTATTTTTTGTTTTTTGATTTTATTTTAGTACTATCGGTTATGTAGAGTGCTTTGAAAAGTGTATTGTAGAATTATGATTTTGTATTGGAGTGATCTTTTTTAAAGTAAGCCATAAAAAGTTATTGGTAAAAATATAATCCTACTAGTGATCTAATACTTAGTCTTTATTTATGTTCGGGTGCTCTACTAAAAATTTCTTACATTTTATTTTTGATAAATCATAAGTATATGTATTGTTTCTTGATGTTTTCTTGGTTAATCTGATGTTTCTGTAGCATCGCAATAGAGGTTAGATGTAATGGGTATATCCTGTTTGTAATAATAGGGTTATGGCTGTTTTTGTCGTGTTATGATCTGTATGCTCTTTTGTAATCAAATGATCGCATTAGCTAGCTATTTTGACTTATTAAATCTATAATTCATCTTCTTGATAAATGCTGCAGATAATAATATGAAGTGTAATCACAGCTCCGTATATGCTAGTACTTGATGACAGCAAAGCTTTTTATATATCTATATTAATGATTTTTTCTTGATGAGACATGATTCTTTATATTTAATGATTTTTGATATTGTTATTTAAGCGATTCCAACTTAAGTACCTTCCTATTATTCCAACAAGCATTAATCCTGCTATTAAAAATTTTGTTGGTATTATTGCTGAGCTAAGTACCATCCAAATAAAGCTCATATTTCTTGTTGACTTAGGGTAGCCTTTTTGTAATGTAAACCACGCGAAAATAATGGGTGCAAAAATAATGCATGCAAGTAGAGTTACACTTAGTTTTTTGTGTGGAAGTGTTTTTTTAATAGTTCTTTTTTTATTTTTCATTGAGTATTCTCAGGTATATAATGGTTTTATTTGGTTATTTTGTAAAATTTATACTCTTTGTATTTCAAGGTATCGCATCACTCTGTTTGTGGGATATAAAAGTCTAGGGTATTTTAAATTAAATATTTATTTTATGGTAGTAAATCTAGTATGTTTATTGCGATTTCTGCTAGTGCTATAATAGCTAACAAAAACATGTAATATGAAGGAATAATGTTTATTACTAACCATAAGAAACTTAATATTCTTGCTTTGTTTGAGTAGCCTTGTTTTAATGTAAACCACGCGAAAACAATGGGTAGTAAAACGATGCCTACGAGTAACTGCGTACTTACTTCTTTATCCGTATGTATATGTATGCCCGGAGGAAACTGTTGCATTTTTTGAATCTTTTTCAAGAGTTATAATTTAATATTTTGTGGGTAAGATTATATCATTTAGTCCTCATCTATGTCAGCACTAGAAAGTTCTTCTTGTTTTTGGCTTTGTAAATCTATAATTTTTTGCTTGATAATTGTAACCATCTCATCAGGAGGGTTTCTTGTGAGTGCTGTTCTTAGGTATCCTATAGCTCTAAGGTTATTTGATTTAATAGCCAAGTAGTCAGCTATTCTGCTTGATGTTTTCCAATAGTTAGGGGCGATTTTGTTCATAGCTGTGAGGGTAGCTAAGGCAGATTGCATGTCTTCTTTCTTAAGGAAGCATATAGCTCGTTTATCCATCATATCTACATAGTGATTTTTTTTATATGTTTTTTTGAATCGTGGTATAGCATTATATAGAACTTTGTGGCAGTTATTGTGAGCTATATAAAAAGAGAATAATCGATCTATAATATCTAAATGTTCTAAACCCTGATCTCTGGCAACATTGTGTAAGCTAGCTTCATAGAGATTTCCATGAGTGTTGCTTTGTTTTATGAGGTCTAATACTTTTTTGGTAGATTCAATGTCGATAGATCGGCTTTGGTATATTTGATTGATGGAAGTTGAATGTCCGGGATTGAGGATAGATTCGGTGTATTGTAAAAGTGTGTAAAGAGCTGTGGATGTTTCAACATATGATTGATTTTTCAGTAGTTCTTTGGCTTGTTGTGGTTTATTATTTGCTAGATATTTCAAAGCTTCATCAACAGGAGATTGAATGTTTTCTTTTTTGAATCTTTCAATATTTGTATGTATCATATCTTTTTTGGATACACGTCCATATGCTACAGCTATATCAGATTGTCTTTTTTGACAGTGGACAAACCAAGGAAATGTTTCAGCACATGTTTGTAAGGTAGGTTCTGATTCTCGTATAGATGATTTCATCTGTATTCTGGCAAGATGATAGAGAAGAGGGGCATATTCTCGTTGTTGTGGATCTATATTTGTTGCTGCATCTGTGAGTATGCTGACAGCTTTTTTGTGATCTCCTGCTTGTTCAAAGCAGATAGCTAAGTGTGTAGAAAGAGTTGGGGATGTGATGTTCAGCTTTTCTATATCGCTGGCTAGTTCACTGACCTTATGGCATTCGCCACGTAAGAGGGCATTGAAAGAGACGGCCTCAAACCCATGGGATCCTGATACAGATAGGCGATGTAAGTTTTCAGCAGCCATAAGAAATTCGTGAGTGAGGCGTCGTGATGAATGAAGAAAATGATATTTTTTCAATGCTGCATGAACTACTGGACTGATTTCATGTGTGGGAGCTGATAAGAAGGGGCCGATAGTAAAGATTTCTTCAGCTAGATTAGAGAAATGACATGATGAATATATGCGTTGTGTGCCAGGAATGGTGGTATTGATTTTTTGGCAGGCTGAGGCCATGGTAGCGGGTGTTCTTATGTGAGTAGGTGTTATAGACATAAGAGGTGGTTTTTCAGAATATGCTGCAGAGCTATCACCTGTATATGGCTTTATAGCTAAAAAAATTATAGGAGTAGATTGTGTATCTTTCAGATGGAAGCGATATGTTATGGGTAAAACTCCAGGCCCATGAACATACACACTGTTCCATCCAGTTTTAAACTTAACTCTTGTTCTGTTGGTACTTAGTTTAATTGTGTGATCTTTACTAATGGTGGCAAAGCCTTCTTTGTTACTTGTTAAGAGAACAGAGATATACTTAATATTAGCCTTTATATTCGGCTTTACTCCTACATGAGGCTCTACTTGATTTTGAGTAGGGCTCTGAGAAGCTTCTCCTTCTTGGCCATAGGCCGGCTTTTTAGAAACGAGTAGAGCTAAGACGATGCCTATGATCAAGCTGACAGTAACACAGCCATATTGTGCATTTCTCTGTGTCACATTAAAGCTTAAACAGAAAAATTTAGAGGAAGTCTGTTGACTTGAAAGGAGGAGTTGTGCTTTTTTTAAAAAGACGATCATAATGGACTTATTTGTTAAGTGTTATATACAACCCTATCCTCCTTTGTGCCATCCAAGGTGTAAGGAAGACTGAACCCTCACTCTATTGGGGCATATGGAGTATTATTGAAGAACTATCGGTTACTATCAGAAGAGATTGAAGATTTTTATTCACATACCATACAAAGTGAACCCAAAATCATCTGTGAATGAAAAAGAGGTTATCATTCATGCTAGTCTTATATAGCTAGTTTATATAGCTAGGTTTCAATAGCTATACAAAAGTGTAACATTAAGTTATGTGAGTGATATGCCAAATAGAAGAAATATGATATAGATGCACATTAATACATTGCGCCAATGTTATCGTTTTTTATTATGTTTGTTTTTTTAACGTATAAAAATGAAAAACTATTTGGGTAATTTCATACAAGCAAACTTTGATGTTGGTCTTAACTCATTATCTTTGTGGTGTTGTTATAAAGCTTAAAAAAAATATCTTTTAGTTGATTTTTGCTGTTTTCTTTTTGGGTTTTTGAGTTGCATCTTTGATATCTGATGCTAAACCAAGTTTTGCTAGTAAAAGAATCATCCAGTGGGTGATATCTATTTCCCATCTTTTATGGCCAATGCGAGCTGAAGAAGCATGAGCATGGTGATTGTTATGCCAGCCTTCTCCCCATGTTAATAAAGCAACCCACCAGTTGTTTCTTGCTTCATCGTTGGTGGGGTATGTTTTATAGCCCCATAGATGAGCAGCGCTGTTAACAAGCCATGTGGAATGATAATTGATAGCTAATCTTACAAAAGTGCCCCAAACCAACCATGGCATACCGCCTATAAGCCAAAGAAGCAGTGCTAGAACGCATTGTGCAGTGATCATAAAGATGCGTGTGGACATGAATTTGAGAACAGGATCTTGGAGAATGTCACGGCTGTAAGCTTTGATTTTGTTGGGATGGTTGAAATGATCGTTGTGATAAAGCAACCAGCCCATATGGGCATAAAAAAACCCACGTTTTACGTTATGAGGATCTTCATGGGTATCTGATCCAGCATGATGCATGCGATGTCGCGCCACCCATTCGGCAATGGGGCCTTGAAAAGCTAAAGTGGAAAACAAACCAATGATATATGAGATCTGTTTAGAGACTTTAAAAGTGCGGTGAGAAAACAAGCGATGCATTCCCATGGATACTCCAATGCAGCCTGTCAGAAAGCTTAACACCATACATACTCCCACAGCAGACCAACTCCAATACGTATAAGCAAAAAGGAAAGCTATAAGGTGTATGGCTGTCATCATCAGCGTTACGCCCCAGTTAAGCTTGCAAGGTATGGAATGAGCGAGGTGTGGAGGATGTGTATGGATGCTGGTATTTGGAGAGGTTATGGGTGTGGATAGTGGTTTTAAGTGGATGTTTTGATGTGTATCTGAATGTTTATATGGTTCTGAATGGGGAGGGATAAGACTCAATAAACCAGCTTGGGAGTGTTTTGTATGGTTATCAATTTCGGGAAGTGTTTTTGAATTATGGGTGGGTTGCTTGCGAGAAGCTTGAGGATGAGAAAAAGACATATAAAGGTCTCCATAAGTGAGGCAATACTAGTACGATATAATCTATGTTTCGCCATAGCTTAGCCTATAATGCAGATCTCTTGTGTCATGATCTCATCATAAATATGTAAGAAAAATGTAACAGCCATCTTGAGGCCATGAGCCAGGATGGGTGTCAGGGTGAGTGAGAAGTATGGGCTGTGGTTTGTGAGCCATAGAGAAATGAGAGGAGTGGGGTCATACTAGCTTGTGAGGAGAATTTATGAGGATTTAACGTCAGTGGATGCTCCTTTAAGATCCTCTGATATACCGGCAAGTTTGTCTAGTACAAAAATGAGCTGTTTACGTAACTCTGTTTTGTTAGCAGAGTTGCGTTTGATATCTTTGGCAATAGCAAAAAGTGTCTTTTCGGTAATATCCATTAATATGTCTTGAGTGGCATCTTCAAGAAAGGGGTATGTTTCACTTTGATCGTGATGGTGGTGTGGAAAGGATTTAGGCGCTGTTTTAAGACGCGATCTGTGTTTGTGGCTATTTTTCGGGTTATGAGGGAAAGTAATAACCTTCATCATTTGTGCTCCGAAAGTGTGTGTGAAGTGAAAAGGTAGTGATTGCCTTATACAACATCATGGATGAGATGATGACGCAATAGCTTTTTTCAAAGGTTCATATGTATTAAATAGTATTGTTGTTTTTTGGAAGCGTTGTTTCATAAAGTGATAGATATATGACATCGTTGTAAAGTTTGATGTTGGTATGATGGGTATTCGTTAGTGATACAAAATGGTATGGCTAGTGGATTTAAAAGATAGCATAGTTGATATGATATGGATATTTCAAGGTTTCTTCGTGTGTTTTGTGCGTGTTTTGTGTGTGTTTTGAGGGATTGATTGACATGACAGTGGCTTTTTTAGATACAATGAGAGAGATATATCTGTATTTATAGTTGTGGTGTTTTGTGTTTGTTGTGTTAGTGCTAGTTGTGGGGCTAGTTGTAGTGCTAGTTGTAGTGCTAGGATCAGAGTGGATGGATCATGACAAAATTATGGTGGATTTTATCAGCTATCTGCTCACTATGGCTTCTTGTTTGTATTGTAGCAAGAGATCTTGGTGATAGACGTAAGCAAGAATTGCATTATATAGCACAGAATTGGCAAAATGACATCACTACTTTGCAGTGGAAGTTAGCAGATGTTTCACAGAGTTTAGCTGATGATCCTCGATTTGTGATGAGTGTGGATGAGGGATTGCGTAATACTTATTCAGCTATGATCAAACGGGTTTTAGAAAATGAGGAAGTCTCTCATGCCTCTATTCATAATCGTCAGTGCGGTTATGTATATGATCAGTATCAGAGAGTGATGAATAATGTTCATTACTGTCGTCCTAAACGAGTGGGAGTTTTTTATTGGTTAGCTAGTCAACCTGTGGAATCTCAAGGAGTTCTATCTTCTGAATCTCTAGCTAAAGCTACTACCATGGTTACAGATGATTCGTTACAGGATCCATCGCAGCTGGTAAAAAGGATGCTTCTTATCACGCGTCCTTTAGGAGAAAACCATCTTTTAACCATGGGGTTTGAGGTGAGTACAGAATGGATTTATGGGTTGTTTTCTTCTCCAAAGTCTTGGCATTTTTCTGTGAATATGGAAGCTCCTGATTTAGATAGTAACTGGCCAGAAAGTGTGGGAGTGATACTGACATACTTGCCTGTGGCATCTCCTGTGCTCTATGATTCTCATCCCATAACCCGTCATATGCCTGGGGTGGTATCTCCTTGGCGTAGTGGTAAGCCAAATCTTTATGGAGCATTGTTGATCTGTATATTGGCTTTTTTAGGTGTGTTTGTTCATTATCGTCTACGTCTTCGCGGGCTATGGGCTAAGCTTACTGGTCATAGAACATTGATCGAACGCGAAGCTTTAGAACTGAATATGCCCACAACATCTAGGCAGTCAGTGGAGTTAGACCATGTGATGACTTCTTGGCATGAACGTCATAGCCAATTGAAGGGTATGTATTCTGAGAGTTGTCGTGAGGTAACATCTTTGAAGCTGCATGTGACCAAGTTGGCTCGAAGCTTGACTTTTCTTGGCTATCATAAAGCTTTGCATCGTGAGATGAAACGTCAAGTGCATCCTCTTAAGGAAAATATCCTTCAACAAAAATGGGATATGTTAGATATTCAAGAGTATGTAGGTATGATTCAACATAGCTGTCAATCAGATATCTTTCGCTTGTTATCTTCATGGCAACAGGATGTTCATCAAAGGGGATCACGCAAATTTCTGCGTTCTCGTCTTGAAAGAGTGGATGAGGCTTTTCCTGAAAGATCTTTGCTGGAAAGTGAACTAGCTCAAATGTTTGATGCTATGGATCATTTACGTTCATTATTTTCATCTCTTCATCGTCTTTCTGTAAAGATTCAAGATCATGGCGAGTATTTTTCTCGTCTTATTCATGATTGGAGTGGTTTGTATGAACAAGCTCACGGCTGTACTTTAAAACGTACCTTTGAAGAGGTGAAGCGTCAGGTGTCTGAGGCATATTCTATGGACATTGTTATACAAACCCCCCTTTGGCAAGAGCCTTCACAATTTCCTTCATTACTTGCGAGTATGTTACGATGTGTTTTCTTTGAAGTGCTTAGTGGTCATATTAGTAAGGTTAAAGCTTTTTCTCAAAGCCCTCTATCTTGTGTGTATGTGACTGTTCATTATCTGAATTTTCCTAAAGAAGGTGTTTTGTTATCATGTGAAGACTTGTATGCATCTGAAAAAACACCACAAAACAATGAAAGCAGTGAAAGCAGTCATAAGCCTGATGGTACATATGTAGATGTAGATGTAGATGTGGGTGTGGATATGGATGAGTCTTTAGATCCTGCAGTTGGTCATGTGTCAGTAGATAGGTTGGGCGTTCATACCTATCAACGCGGTAAAGAACTCAGTTGTGAAGAGCAAATGGAGGACCGTTTGGTTAGAAGAGTGAAAGATATTGGTCGTATGTTCTCTGTGACTCTTGAAAAAGTGACACAAGACCGTCCTGTAAGTTATAGTGTTTTTTGGTTGTTACCAGATAAGGATAGCCTGAAAACACAAAAACCACCTTCAAAGGCAGCATCTTCCACTCCTCAAGTTTCTTCTTCTGTGATGTCTGAGTTGTAGACTTTTTATGATTTGATGTATTTGATTGATCGGATATTTTTTATGGTTATGGTATATCTATGACAGTTTCTCGTATTCCCATTCATTTTGAATCTGATTTTGCTTTAAAAATACTGCGCATATCTTTTAAAGCTCCAACTACTATATCTACGTCTCAAGTAGAGCAATGGAAAGCTTTATGGTGTGAAGAGCTTAAGGCGTGGCACTCTCCTTATAAAGCTTTAATAGATATTTCAAATGTGACATTTTCTGATGAGGGAGTTGAAGATAGTAAGAGAAGTAAGAGAGTTGGTGAAAAAGCTTATGGAAAATTAGCAGCTATGCTTGCTTTTTTCAAGGGCTTTTATTTGAAAAAAGCAGCTTTCTATGGATATTCTTTTCCAGCTAGTTCTACACTCTCTTCTGTGAGTTTTGATAACATGCAGGATGCTTGCGAGTATCTTGGTATACGGCAAAAGGCTTTTCGTTCTAAAGAAGATCTTAGCTTGTATGAGATGATTTCTGTGGATAATCATCTTAGCGATAAAGTGATGGAAATCACTTTTGAGCAAGCTGTTACCTTTGCAGATGTGGAGAGTGTGAGAGTATTGAAAAAGAAGGTGATGAATAGTCTGATGCAGTGGCACACTGAGTGGTATATGTTTATGGATCTCTCTCGGGTTGCCATGATCAGTGACAGTGCTCGCAGTGAGCTCGATAAGATGTTTCAGTTTTTTTCTGGGTTTTTTATGCAATCCGTTATTTGTTATGGGATGAAAGTTCCAGAAGAGGTTTCAGTCTCACTGCAAAAGCCTTTCTTTCGTTCCCGTCACAAAGCTTTGGCTCATATTAACACTTTGAAGAGTCATGAGGATAAATCTGCAGATGAGAATGCGTCGTGTTTAGCAAAGTCTCATCTTTAAGCTCCGTGAGCGATGGCATCTAAAAGACCATTGATGAACTGTCTGGATTGATGTTCGCCAAACTCTTTGCTGAGTTGGATGGCTTCGTTGATAATGATGGCTACGGAAGTTTTGCTATATCTGAGTTCATAGGTACTGAGGCGTAGGATACTGAGATCCATGGCATGGATACGTTGTAAGCTCCAATGCTCACTGTGTGACGCGATGATTTGGTCGATATCAAAACAGTGATGGAGTACGTTACGACAACTTGTACGACATTTTTGTCGTAATCTTTTATGGCGGAGCATATCTTCTCTAGCATGATTTTCACAAAAGCTTTGGTAGTGTGTGGGTGAAAAAAACAAAATTTTTTTAGCTTGCATCATAAATAAATATTTCACAGCATAATAGCGGCTAAGTGAAGACAGTGCTCTGGGGGATTGCATGTATCATCCTAGAAGAGTTGTTGAGGGCTTGTTTAAAGAGTGTTCTTTCTGTGCCGAACAGGGTTTTTTGTTAGGAGATCTGTAAGATCAATTAAAATAAGTGACGGGTGTGTTGTTATGATGGGATAGTTGAGGAGTTGGTGTTTTGAGTGCTTTAAAATATTTACATAATAACCCTATCACTTTCTTATGGATAGTTGGATTTGTGATGGTCAGTGGTTGTAAGCATAAGAAATACATGCCCCAAGAGAAAATGCAAGTTGAGGATTCTCAGTTACAGGCTGTTAGAGATGAAAATTATATTCTTGCTTTGAAGCAAAACCAAGGCTTTCCTGAGGATTTTTTCTCAGATACAGAAACGTATTTAAATGGTGATGCGTTAGGTATTGTAAGTTACAGTTTTTTAACATGTAAGATTTTGAAAGCAACAGCTATACAAAATCGTTACTACCGCCGGCATGGAAACACTTCTCCTGGTGCAGCTCCTTATCATCCAGCAGGATATATCATCGATGAAGGCAGTTGTGTACCTGCATATACCAATGCTTCTGGGCAATCATTTATGATGATTCCCATGGCTTCTGAAGAAAATCGTCAAGCACAGGATAACTTGACTGTGGAGATTGTTCAGTATTTGCGACACAATCAGGACAAAGAAAATTGGTTATTTCATGTGGCTGCTTTTGGTACCGGTGCAACATTTAATATCTTCTCACAGCCGGTGCGGGGTGCTTTTAATAAGATGATTCCTGCCACACAGAATCATCCTTGGATGACCTTTGCTGGCTTGATTGGTGTGTCTTTAGCTCCCACACAATATGAAACCTACGATAAATTGTTTGAAATGTCTGTACAGGATATTGCCACAGATTTTGCTAAAGTCCGTCTGGAACAACAAGCTCAACAAGTAAGTGGAGCGAATGGTACAGAGGCGTATGTGAATTTGAAGCCATCGGTGATGGAAAGTGTTCATAAATACGGCCGTACTGCTGCTGAAGTTGGTGCAAAAACCTTACCTCTTGTGGGAAGTGGTGTTGCTGGCTATTTGAGTGCACGAATGACCGTTTCAGCAGGTGCTCGTTTGGCTGGTCCTAGAGGAGCGATGGCTGGGCAGTTGATTGTTCCTTTTATGAGTTCTTTGATAATAGGCAATAGTCAGAATACAGCTCAAGAGATGTTGGATTTATATGAAGATATTATGACAGTGAATAATCCTGAGACATTTGATCAAGAGCCGTTTAGAGCCAAAAAGTTGAAAAAGGATGGTGTTGCACGAGTAGGCCCGTTATTAGCTATGGTGTTAACACTCTCTGGTTGGGCTTATAAAGAAGAGATGTATAACTTCTGTTTGCCTGCAGATGATGGTGGTGAGCCACAGTGTGAACAAATTCTCCATAACTTAAAATAACGCTTATTTATTTTCCTTTATCTTTTTAATTCTTCTTTTGGCAGGTTATAGGCTGTTTAGAAAATTTAAGAGATGATCACGTTCTTTTGGCAAGAGATATTGGTATTTTTGTCGTGATGTTAGTCCTTCTCCGCCGTGCCATAAGATAGCTTCTTCAATGGTTTGTGCTCTGCCGTCATGAAGAAAGGTGGCTTCTTGACTCACTATCTTGGTGTAACCAAGTCCCCACAAAGGAGCGGTACGCCATTCTGAAGAGGCAGCATGAGGGGTGCCCATGCCGTCATCGAGTTCGTATCCCATATCATGTAATAGCATATCGGTGTAAGGGAAGATCTCTTGGCGCCAAAGGTAGCGTTCTTGGGCCATACTGCCTGTTGTAAAAGAGGCACGATGGCAACTTTCACAGCCAATATCATAAAATATGTCTTCTCCTTTGAGGATAGATGCTTGCAAATGAGATGGGATCCGTCTAGCTGGAGGAGCGATGGTTTGAGTGTAAAATAACACCAATTCAGCGAGTTGTTCATCTACGTCTAAGGGCTGGAATTTTTCTTTTTTTTTGATGTTTTCTTTGTGCGGCTTTTTACTGAGGGCAGCAAAGGCTAGGCATTGTTCTTGAGTATCTGTGCAATCACCTTGAGGCTTGGGATGCAGTTTGGAATTCATTCCCATATCATTGAAAAAAGCGGCAAGATTTTGTTCATTTAAGGATGGTTTTGTGGCTTTCCAACCAAAACGTCCTAAATGGTATAAGTGGCTAATATAGGAGCTTTTATCCTGAAGTTTAACCCAGGATGGGCGTCCTGAGATACCATCACCGTCGAGGTCCCATGGGTCAGCGCGTTTTAAGATTTCAGAGGTGTATATATTTTCAAGAAGTCCTAAGCCTATGACCGGAGGAGCTATTCTAAGTGAGAGGGCGGTATCTTCGGCTAAAGGACCATAGCCCAGATGTTTTAAATACACCACAGGGTAGCGCAGTATCACATCATCTTCATCTTTAAGTTTTCTAGCTATGGTTGAAAAATGTACGACAATACCTGCTTCCATGGGTACAGTGGGAGCGGTGAAGTCTTGGATCTGAAAGCCATAGTGAGGATCCGCATGGACCTTGAAACGTGGAGAGGGGGCTGTATGAATACGGTGATTGGCTTCGCGGGCTAATTTGACTACTGCAGAAGTAGCGGTATCGTTAGTGTTTGCTGGCAGATGTCCGCGGCCGTCACGGATATGACATGACTGACAAGCTCGAGCGTTGAAAAGTGGTCCTAGGCCATCAGAACTTCTCACAGATGATGGAGCCATGAGCCATGAACGGGTAAATAAGGAATCACCTATTTCAAACTGGGCTTTTTTCTCTACGGGCATATTGGCTACAGGTTGAGAAAATGATTTCGGTTGTGGTTTGCCATGGTGGGTGGCATCACCACCGGAGTTGAGGTTGGTGAGTTGTCTTTTGGTTGGTGTTTTCTTTGTGTTGTTTTGTTGAGCACATATAGGTTGGTTGATTGTTAGCATGGCAAGCAACATCGCTAGCACAATAGTCATGAACCTATTCATAAAATAGGCCATACAATAGGCTATGTCTTGACGTAAGGATGATGAAGCTTGTTTGTTCAAGTTATCCTCAGTGGTTGAATATAGCGAGCATATATGAGGTATGTCATGCATGCTCGCTACAAGAGCTTTTAGCGGCTGCTTGTGTCGGTAGAATCTCTATGACTTTTGAGGAGAAAGAACTTTTTTAGGGTCATCTAAACTATCAGATCCTTCCACTTCTAAGTGTCTGATACCCATGACTTTGCTGAGTTTATTCCAACCGGTGGTTAGGGCTTTAAGAGAAGCGATGGAATCGGTGATAAATTTTTGATGGGGTTTGTTTTTAGGATCTAACATAGAGTCATAAGGCGTACCAGATTCGGCTTTGTCATAGAGAGCACGGATATTCTTGTACGCATTATCCATGAGCCCTGAGAGGGTTTTAAAGAGAGCTGGATCTTCTTGTAAAATGAGTTGTGATAGTGATGCACCACGAAGTTTAGTTTTTCCATCCAGTGAGGTGAATTGTCCGCTATAAATGGTTTGAATACCTACCATGTTGTTATAATGAGCCACATGAGTGAGATCAGAAAAGCAGTCATGTTCTTCTTCGGGGTCGTTGAGGAGTAATCCAAGTTGCATACGTTCTCCAGCTAGCTCTCCATAAGAAAGAGAAGCCAAACCTTGGATAATACCTTCAATACTGGTGGTGTCATCTTGGCTGTTAATACGTTTTATGAGTGGGCTATTGGGTTGAGAAAAGAGTTGGTTCATAGCCTTAAGGTCTTCGATGAGAAGTTGTGCAGCAGATTTAAGATAAGCTCGTCTGCGTGAGCAATTTCCTCCTGTGCAAGCTTTGGCGTCCACAAGATAGTCGGTATAACGTCGCATGCCAGCCCCTGGTTTGTAGCCATTGAGATCTTGTCCCCAAATAAGAAATTCTATGGCATGAAACCCTGTGGCTACATTGGCTTCTTCGTCGCCAATTTCATGTAAAGAGCGTAGTAAAGCTGGGTTAATTTTGGAAAAATCCCAATTTTTACCAGCAGCTTGCATGGTTTTTTGGCCGATAATATTGGCTTGAGCAAAGGTATGATTACGCCCGTAATGAGCTGATTCTACGTAATCCATCAGTCCTTCATCCACAGGCCATGCATTTACTCGTCCTTCAATGTCATCCACTTCTGGGTTGGAAAAACGAAACACTTCGCTTTGTTGATAAGCAGCACGTGCTAGGCGGTAAGAAGTTTTTAGAGCACGGTGAGATACAGTGCTGGGTTGTGCTAGAAAGGTATCAATAGCAGTATGAAACTCTTCTCCCTTCTCTAATGCCTGCTCAAAGATGGCTTTGCCCAGTGCCAGATAATGTGTGATAACAGTTTTTTTGTTAAGTTTTTTTGCAGATGTGTCAACGCTTGTGGTTTTTGGAGCTTGCTTGTTTTTTGCTTGTTTGCTTGGAACTTGCTTATCTTGAGCTTGCTCATTTTGAGCTTGCTCATTCTGAGCTAAAAGAACACCCACAGGGCTAGAGAAAAGGAGAGCGCAACATATGATGATAATGGCATGCTTTGAGTATTTTAAAAAAGCACAGTCAGACATAAACATAAAAAGGTCCTTTATGAGATAGTGTGTTAGATACGAGGTAGGTGGTCTTGAATATATAATAAGTAAATGTGCTGAGTTTGATAGTCTCTATGATGATTTCTAGTTATAATGGTAATGATAATTGTTTTCAATACCAATGTTTTAAAAAAATGAAAATAAGTAAAGAAGCTGACTTTTGTGGTTAGACCGGTTTGTTGTACCAGGAGCTACTAAGTAGGTTTGTTGTACCAGGAGCTACTAAGTAGCTCTACGGCGGTGTGAGCAGCTTCTTTGCCGCGATGTTTTTTGCTGGTAGTTGCTGATCTTTCTATAGCCAGTTGCTTGGTATCACATACCAATAGGCCATGGATGATGGGGATATGATAAGTGAGTTGGATATCAACAAAGGCTTTATTGACCGCTTCTGCCACAAGTTGATGGTGGATGGTGTGTCCTTTGATGAGACAGCCAAAGCATAACAGAATATTCCAATAACCTTGCTTACATGCTTGTTGTGCTGCAGTGATCAATTCATAACATCCAGGTACTTGCCAGTGCTCGATCTGCTTTTCTTTTATCCCTGATTGAGTGAACTGGCTACGAGCCCCTTTGATTAAATCACTTACTATTTCATCATGCCACTTGGCTGAGATGATTAAGTAGCGATGTTGAGATATCTTTGGTGAAGCTTTGTCTGTGTTGGTATGTTTTGTTTTGATGGCCTTGGTTGTGGCTGTGGTGTGGTGTGCAAGGTTTGACAAAGAAGGTGAGGCCATAGGAGTGGGTGTTGTCTTGTTACCGATAACTCTATGTCCCACAACATCTAGGCCAAATCCTGCAATGGCTGTAAAAGATCGTGGACTCATGGTATTTAAAATCAGCTTGCCCACCCCAAGTTGTCTGAGGATTTGAGCTCCAATGCCATAAAGGCGAGGATCTGGCATGTTTTTAATGGGTTGTGGAGATGTATCTTCATGTTCGGCAGGGTTACGGGCCTGTGTGGGGTTATGAGAAAATATGGGAGCTGATAAGTAAAGGTATACGCCCACTTCACAGCTAGCAAGCATTTTCAGGCCGTGTTCCACGCGGCGTTCTGTGACCCCCTGAAGAGGCCCAAAGATATCATCGAGAAAGCGCTGACGATACACCCGCACTTCAGTGGGGTGATCAGGATGTGGTTGTCCTTTAAGTAAAGCCACATGACATGATAAATCCACTTCACTTTCAAACCAACATGCCTCAAAAGTGCCATAACGGGTGTTAAGGGTTTCTCTTTTGCACTCCTTAACCAATGAATCATATAAGAGTCGGTATGTGATGAGTTCTTGGATACTGATTATGGGAATGTTATGTTTTTTGGAAAAACGTTTGAGATCGTTCATACGTGCCATGGTGCCATCATCGTTCATGATTTCGCAAATCACACTGGCAGGTTTTTTCTGGGCTAGCTTAGCAAGGTCCACGGATCCTTCGGTGTGTCCAGCTCGTGTTAACACCCCACCAGCTCGTGCTTTGAGTGGGAAAATATGCCCAGGAACCACAATGTCATCAGGACAGGTGTGGTCATGGATAGCACGTTGAATCGTGGTGGCACGATCTTGAGCAGAAATACCTGTAGAGACTCCATGCTTGGCTTCAATACTCACAGTGAAAGCTGTTTTGCGACTCTCTGAGCTTTTGGAATGATCACTCATCATGGGGAGTTTGAGACGATCAATCAAGGCCGCTTCCATGGGTAAACAGATGAGTCCTCGAGCCTCTTTTGCCATGAAATTGATGGTTTGTGCCGAAGCATCCTCTGCTGCCACCACTAAGTCCCCTTCGTTTTCTCGCAATTTATCATCCACCATAATCACCATCTTGCCATCCTTAAAGTGCTCAATAACACCTTGAACTCTCTCAATAAGAGAGCGATCTTGTGGGCTTTGGGGAGGGTTGTTATGGTAAGGAGAAGTATTCATAAGCCATATTGTCAAAAAAAATCATCAACCAACAATAAACGATCAGTATGAGGTGTGGTCTGTGTTTCTAAGTTTTTACACAGCTTATATCATCTTTTAAGAGTTTTGAAAAACGAGCGGTAGCGCTTTAAGTGGAAAAGCTACAAGCAACCATACAATTCATCGGTGTTAGGTGTTATGTAACACCAGTATCATTGATATGGACGTTTTTTGTGTTTGTCGTATATGTCACCATTCTGGATATAAAGGGTACTTAGAACACAGCTCTTTGACCTGTTTTCTAATGGAGGCAAAACACGGCGGTTCTGTGTCATGGGTCTTTTGGTTTTGAAGACTTTCAAGTATTTGGGCAACCCATTTAGCTATGAGTTTAAAATCCTGAGTCAGTAAACCACGAGAAGTAAGAGCAGGGGAGCCAAAACGTACACCGCTAGTGACAAAAGGAGATCGCTTTTCACCAGGTACAGTGTTTTTGTTGGTGGTAATATGAACTTGATCTAAGGCTGCCTCAAGATCTTTTCCTGTGACCTGGTTAGAGTCTTTATGGTTTGTGAGGTTGCTGTGGAGAAGATTAAGTAAGATCAGATGATTATCCGTACCACCTGTCACAAGGTGGCAGCCATGCTCTTTAAGAGTTGTGGCAAAAGCCTGTGCATTTTTGATGGTTTTTTGCTGAAGAGTTTGAAACTCTTCTCTATGAGCTAGATGAAAACATGTGGCTTTCATGGCAATAATATGTTCAAGAGGTCCTCCTTGAGTTCCTGGAAAAACCCCTTTGTTAAGTTTGGCTGAAAGAGAGTTATCATTCCATAAAATCATACCACCTCGTGGTCCTCGTAAAGTTTTATGGGTGGTGGTGGTGGTGACATGAGCATGAGGCAGAGGAGAGGGGTGGAGGCCAGCAGCCACCAGTCCAGCAATGTGTGCCATATCCACTAGTAAGTAAGCTCCAACTTCTTTGGCAATGTTGGCAAAAGCAGCAAAATCCATAACACGTGGATACGCTGAAGCTCCAGCTATGATCAGTTGAGGTTGGACTTCTTTGGCACGCTCTCGAATTATGTCGTAGTCGAGTAGCTCCGTTTGTGGATCTACTCCATAACAGTGTGCTTGAAAGTACATCCCCGATATATTCACCGGTGAACCATGAGTAAGATGCCCACCATGACTTAGATCCAAACCAAGGATACGATCACCTGGTTGAAGAAGAGCTAAGAAAACAGCATTGTTTGCTGAAGCACCTGAGTGAGGCTGTACATTGGCGTAATGGCAAGAAAATAAAGAGCAGGCCCTTGAGATAGCCAGTGATTCAATGGCATCTATATGCTCACAACCGCCATAATAGCGTTTATGGGGAAGTCCCTCAGCGTATTTGTTAGTAAGAGGATTGCCAGCTCCAGCTAAGATGCTTTGGCAAACAAAGTTTTCTGAAGCAATCATCTCTAAGCTGTATCTTTGCCGATGTAGCTCAGCTTCAATATGTGAATACACCTCTGGATCATCTGTTTTGAGATGAGACCACGGTTTATAAGAGGTTGGGTATTGATGGGGTTGTGATATCATAAAGGATTTCTATTTTGGTATGCTAGCAATGTAGCGCAGTAAAGGAAAAACGTTATAAGGAAGTACTTTGTGCAGAAGCAGTGATATCTTCTAGCTTAGCCAATCGTTTCTTATGTCTGCCGTGTGAAAACTCTGTCCTAAGCCATGTTTGAACGATGAGTGGCACCTTCTTATGGTCGAGAAGACGTGCTCCAAGACAGAGAATATTAGCATCGTTGTGTTTACGTGAGGCTTTAGCTGTAGCGATATCCCATACACAAGCAGCTCGAATACCACCATAGCGATTCGCTGTCATAGACATACCGATGCCTGTGCCACATAAGCATATTCCAACATCTATTTCACGTTTCAATAAAGCTTTGACCACATAGCTGGCATAATCAGGATAATCCACCCGACCATCTTCAAGATGGCATCCGTAATCGACCCAAGTGTAGTCTTGCAGCAGAGAGCTTGCTAGGATGATGTTTTTGAGCTCCACAGCAGCATGGTCGTTTGCAATGCCTATGTTGTTTGCACTGATGTTGTTCACACGGAGTTCTTTTTGGGTGTTGTGTTTGAGTGTTGTGTTTGGTGTTTGTTAAAGAATGCTTGGTGTGTATAAGGTCATAGAGACTATAATTTGTTTTCAATATAAGCTAAAGCATCACCTACAGTGAGGATTTTTTCGGCTTCATCGTCAGGAATATCCACACTGAATGTTTCTTCTATGTTCATCATGAGTTCAACGATATCTAAAGAATCAGCGCCTAAATCTTCAATAAATCGCGATTCTCTTTTGATGCTGGCTTTATCCACACCAATTTGTTCAGCAATGATGTCGTTGATACGTTCCTCAGTACTCATCTTGTTGTTAGAGGAAGGTGAAGCGGTAGTCATAGGATGTCCTCATGGAGTTATAGGGGTTAAGGGTAAAGTTATGAGTCAGCTATCAGCTATAAGTCAAAGCTATAGGTCAAAGCTATAGGTCAAAATAAGGGGGAGGTGATGTTTTTTGTTTTGTTTGGTTCTTTGTCTCGTTGATGGGTTCTTTGTTTTGTTGGTTGTAATGGGTTGGTTGTCATTGGAGGTTATTGTTATAGTGCTGTTAGAGCATTATAGCTGTTTGAATCACAGGTATGAAAGCAAGTTATAGACATAACCATAGAATTATAGACATTAGGTGTATTGTAAGATGGAAATAAGGATAGGGAAGGTTTTTTCAAATTTTTCAGGTCTTTGAGAGCGTATACTTTATTTGTAGTAACCATACGGATCATACTATTTTCTCTTGATGGAATAAAGATGAAAAACACACAAAGAGTGATATCTGAGGTGAGTATTTCTAACCAAGCTTACAGCCAGCTGTGGAGATATTCAAAACAGTTTATAGCACAGAAAGATCGATGATGATGTCTTTACGTTGTCCCACCGATTTGGCTATCTATTTGTTGTTTGTCTATGATGAAAACAAGGTGTTTCGGGTTTATGTAGAAGATGGCTGCTTGCCTGGTCGGATGTTTTGGGTAGATACTAAAAAGCCTTTTGTGGAGCAATGTGTATCCATGGTGAAAGCTGATGTGGGTAGTTGTTTTCAATGGAGGCATTTTGTGATGGAAGATGATTTCTTTGAAAGTTTTGATCTGTCTAAGGATTGTGTATCTTCTGCTATGATGAGCCGATATAAGAGTAGTGATCAAAGAAGCACTCTGTATGTTGGAACCTACAAGCACCTTATGAAACTCGATCATAGTGTTTGGTTGATGATGCCCCAGTTGATGCGTGATTTTTCCTTTCCACAATACAAACGCCACTATTTTCGCGCATGGCAGGTGGCCATGGGGCACTTGCGTCAAGATAGCAAGGTGCTATTAAATGAAGATTTTCCAAACTAGAAAACCCATAGACAGACCTATGGTCATCTATGGGTTAGAAATACGTTGCACTTACTTTAAGCAATATATAAAATCCCATTCAAGCACAACGAAGCTTGGATGGGATATACACAGGATTAAATAATACAGCCTATCAATTTTTCTCTAGTCTGGCAATCTCTTTCATTATTGCCTTGCGCTGTTTATCTATATCAGATGAGCTATTCAAAAGGTTGGAAATTTTATCCTGGAACTCTAGTATCCAAAGGATATAAAAGAATATGATCGAGAATAAGATATACCAAAACCATCCTGAAAACATGAGCCAAAAGAAGGCGTTTAAGAACATCTTAGTATAGATGTATGGATCACTTAGAGTATTCATTCCATTCCCTTCCTCGTCTTAAGGGTTCCTTCTTACGCCTGTCCTCCTTGGGCATCTTGTGAGGCTTCCAATTCTTATAGCCATCCTTCTTGCCCTTATACTTCTTATCGGTAGCCTGATCTAAATGATAGTTCATATCATAGTGATAAGACTTATGACTTGGGCAGGTATCGTCATGCATAGCGTAGTGGAAGAAGGGTTCGATGCATGCTTTCGTCATGCATCCCGTTACAGTGACAAATAAGATCATTATGATGATGAATGATCCAGCTGATATTCTAGACATCTTCTTCTCCTTCTGAGTCCTTGAGCCATTCCTTAGTTTGATCTAGGAGGGCGTCCTTCAGGCTGTCTACTTCCGCATTATCCTCAAAGATCTCATTCATATTGATTTCAGCCCATTCACGAAGATTATTCTTCATATCATGCAAGAGATCACAGATTATAAGTTTCGTTTCTTGCTCAACTTAGGCAGATAAGATGCCTAAGTTTGGTAGTATATGCTGAGTTGCGTTACTCATCGTCAAGATTCATGAGTTGGCTGTCTTCATCAGAAACAGTGAGGTCGTCAAGTTCTTTAGCCATTTCATCTTGTACTTTTCTTTCAAGGGCTTTTTGTTTTTGTTGGTACTGAACATACTCAGCATAAAATGCTTTTAGATCAACTTTTTCTGCTTCAGCTTCTTTGCGTTCTCTGATTTCATCTTCTTTGTGATATTTTTGTATTTCATCATCTAAATCTAAGGTGTCTCGTGGAGCATCTTGAGCCTTTTTTTTTCTAATAGCATCAAAACTTTGCATTCTCGTAGATGTTTGTTTTTTTTGTTTTGCCATAGGATGGTCTTTGAAATCTTTTTGAGTAGGGAAAGAATAGTCATTATTGCTGTGATCAATGACTTGACGTGCTTTTTTTTGTGTTTGTGCGCTTGTTTGTAGGCTTGCCATGTGTACGATGATAATCAAGCCTAATGAAGTGGCAATGAGATTGGCTAATAAAACTTTTATCATAGATATTTTCTCTTATGATTTTGATAACGGGTATGCTTATGTATAAAACCACTATCAAATCACACTGTAGTGGTGCTCTTTTTGAAGCAAGAAATATGCCAATTTTTAGGTTATTGTTGTGTTTCTTGTGGGGTTGTATGTGCATGGGGTTGGGTTTGTGTTTTCAAAGAGATCACACTGAGCGTTATAATAAGTCCAAAGGCAACAGCTAGGGCATTGATAATGATGGCTCTAAACATGGTTGGTTTTCCTTATATTTATAAAGTATCTATGTTTTTGCAAAGTATGGATGTGTGTACCTCATAAAGGCCAATAGTAGATGCTAATAGAGTTAGCAATTTATGTGCCATATTGCTTTCTTTGATAATCTCATCTCAAAGAAAAGCAGCGACATGATAGTACAGGTTCATTTTATTTGCTAGCTTTTGTATTTAAGCTCTCTGGCTAACATTATCCACATCACTAGCCCATAACATAGCTCATTGGGAAAGCTATGATCTGTTGGACTGTGAGAGTTCGTGATATGATTTATGAGTTACCAGAATAAACGAAAGTTTTTTAGTGAGAATCTTAACGAAGTGGTGTATCTTGTTGTGAGTGAAAAATGGCATGACTTCTTTGGATGGAGTCGTGCTTGGTTGACTTGCTGATTGCTAGCGGATTTTAGCTAGTTGATAGCTTATTGAAGGATGAAATAGGTAGGTGGTGCCTTGACCTTTATAGATAAATGTTTTAAGGGTGTTTTTTACATCTGTTGATATTTCTTTTACATGGTCTTAATGAATGATGCATATAGTGACATATTTTTTAACGCCAGCCTTATTAATGCTTGGATGAATTGTAGGGGATAGGTGTTGATGTTGTATGGTTTGTTGGCACATGATCAAAGAAGATTACTAAGTGTGTTTGCAGGTTATATAGCAGTAAAAAGGATAGAAAATCCTATAAGAAAATATTTTTATATATCATCACGGCTTTTGGTTATTGTAGCGATTATGTGTGTGAATTCTCAGGCTTTTTCTCAAGATAACAGCTATTATTTACTTGATCATTCACCAGTAGACAGTTCTTTTTTTTCAGCAGTGAAGGCGACTCAATTGCCTTTGCAGGGCATTTCAAATACGCCACAGCTTTTGTTGATGCCTCCGTTATGGTTGAGTTCTTCATGGCTTGTGTCTCCTTTAACTTTCAGTGTTGCTGGAAGTGTTGCTAGCGCACTAACGCCTCAGCCATCTTCTTTGGCTAGTTTGGGAGCTGGTTTGGGAACAGGATTTACAACGCAACTTAGGAAAAAGTGGCAGCTTGGTTTGGGGCTTGCTTTTGTAACGTATGGCTATTTGCGCCTGCGTAAGTTGACTGAGTTGTCGGATGGTGTGTTTGTATCAGCAAGTGATAGACAGAGTGAAGATAGAATGTTGAGATCTCAGAGTTATCAAGACATATCTTCTTTTCATCATCTTCCACCTGATCATAAGGACGTTCCGCCATTTTTGTTTGCAGACAGAGAGTGGTTATCGGAGATGGATCCTTTAGAGTATATGCATGCTATGGAAGATGTTTCTGAAGAAACGGCCTTAGATAGTCTGGGTTTCTCTGATCAAGATGATCTTGAAGGTCATGAGAGGGTGTTAGATACAGAGGGTCCTGATGAGGACTTGGAAAATTTTCCAACATTTGTATATACGTATTTGTTTGATCTTTCTATATTGTTAGTCAATTTAAGTGAGGAGATAGCTCAATTGGAAGTTGAGCTCAATCGTCACGCGAATTTTGCCTCATCGCATGGTGGTACGTTTGCTCATGAGCTTACAAATACGCTTGGTGGTAGAGGTGTCATGACTATGCTGGAGTGGCAGTCATGGAAAATAGATTTTCCGGTATTAACAAAAGCTAAACCTGTAAACATTATAGAAGATGTTTATGATCAATCGCATATTTCTATGGAGGCCATTGGTTTTAAACTTTTAAAGCTTGCAAGCAATGCGGCGTATTTTTTAAGAGAAGTTAGAAAAGGAGATATTGTCGTAAGTCCTCAGTTATTTGGGGTAGTGTCTCGTCTTTACGAGCTTTATCAGGAAGCTGGTGAGCAGCTTGTTCACATTAAGGATCGACTGAGTGTTCATCGGCAGCAACTTGGTGAGTATGCCTTATATCGTCTGAATATAGATATGAATAAGCATCTTGTATCCACTCATGGCCAAATGGTGTTTTCTTCTTTAGGGCATGTGATTAGACGTTTTGCTGGATATTTTTTGCAATTATCTGGCCATCTTGATGGTGTTTCTTTGGCGATGCCGCAAAGTTACGCTCTTTCTTACATGTACTCTCATCCTGAGAAACGTCTTGATTTAGCGTTGGTTCTTGCTCAAAGGCAATTGATTTTTGGGCGTGATAAATTGATAGAAAATGCTTTTTTTAGTATGGATATGGATACTTCTGCTCGTCAAAAGTATCTTTCTGAGGAAGTTAGTGAGCACTATCAGTCAGTTTTTCTCCAGCTTGCTTCTGATCTTGACCATGATTCTTTAAAATCTATATCTGATACGATCAAGAAAGAAACATCTCTTAAGGTGCGTTTTGGCTCACCTTTTGCCCTTAGATTATTGCAAGCTTATGCTCACTTATCAAAAATCATAGCCAGTCGTGGTATTGGTGAAGATCGTAAGCGTACCTTGATGCGTGATTGGGACAATGCTTCTTCTCTGTCTCGAGTTGAGTATATTCAACGCGGTGTTCCCTCTAAGGTGCACAGCCAAGACCATCGCAGAAAATGGTTGCTAGCTAATCGTCTATTAGAGGCAGCTGTGTATACCGGTTATCATGCAGCTAAAGAAAACATTCGTCTCATTTCACTGCCACCGTACCGGGCAAAAAATATAAAAAATGTTTCTTCTGTAGATAAACGTCAAGCATTTTTATCTTTTGACCAAGCAAACTATGAACTCGAGCAATTGGGCCTAGAAAAAGAGTATGAAAGATTTTCTAAAGAAAAAGCAGCAATGGAATATTTTCTAGCTTATCTTTATAAAATCAAGTTACAAAATGCAAAAAAATCGGTTATCAAGCCACACATTAATCCTAGAGAACATCTCTTTAATGCCCATGCTCATCTTTCTATTTTAGTGAATATTTATCCTTCTATCATTATTATGCAACAGGCTGCTCAAGTGCTTCAATTTATGTGATTTGATTAACTCGTCATTGTTACGAGCTGGTGTACTAGCTCTATCTAGCTCTATCTAGTTCTATAAAGAACAGTCAAGAATTGCCAAAACACGGATATAATCTCTTTTTGTTTTTTAAAATGTATGCTAACCTGATA
The DNA here is from genome assembly GCA_002238945.1 of Proteobacteria bacterium bin106. Classification (GTDB taxonomy): domain Bacteria; phylum Bdellovibrionota_B; class Oligoflexia; order Oligoflexales; family Bin106; genus Bin106. Next base: position 28,316 of record MPNI01000025.1, read on the forward strand.
GCGGTGTTTGGAGATGTGAGATAGCTCCTGCTTCCTTTCTGAATAGCTTACTGAGTCGAGTCTACTAACTAACTGTGTCTGATATTTTGAAATATGTTTTTGTTTGAGGTGAATCATGCGTCTTGTTTTAGGTGTATGTGTTTTGGCAATGTTGGCTGTGAGTTATATGGTAGGTGGCTGTTCTATGATAGAACAGCCGACATCGCAACTACAGTATCTTGTGAGTGAAGATGTCAGTAAAGATAGGGTACTGCAAACCATAGCTAGCACAGAACTCGTTGTCATAGTGAATGTAGGTTCTAATCGCAGTACCATTATTCGTGATGGTGTTGTGGTGGATCAATGGAATTCTGTGACCGGTGATATTACAGGTAATGATCATCGACTTCCTGAAGGAGATCCCGTTCCTAAGATGACGCCTTATGGCATTTACACGTTTGATGAAATTGATCATTGTCCGGTGTGGTATCCTGGTGCTGTTTTGGATGAAGATAGCAACACTTTTGTATCATTTGGCGCAGATAGTCCAGAGTATTGGAAGATTATCAATGATAATCAGGACGTTTACGGTCCTTGTGGTGTGAATAATCCTTTGGGTGAGTATGTGGTTTGGTTTAACAATGATTATGGATATCACGGTACTGCAGCGAGTACGGAATGGATTCTTCGTCAAAGTACGGTGTCTAACCGTCGAGTTAGTGGTGGATGTATCCGTAATCCACCGGAAAAAATCTCCATGTTTTTTGAAATGCTCATAGATGAGCCAGAGTTGAAGTCGTACAAAGATTCTGTAAATAAAAATCGTCAAGTCCACATCTCTCATCAACAAAACCTACAAAGTAAACAAAATGAACAACAGAATGTTGCTACTGACGATTCATCACAAGTCGTCACTCCCCAGACTGTGACAACTCGTGTTGCTGATATCATAGATGCTAAGATCATTGTGGGTAATTTTAAAGGCGATCTTCCTGTTCAAGAAGATAGCGGTGGCTTAAAAACGGTGAAACTGGATAGTCAAAAAACGTGTACGGTTGTATCTGAGGACGTTTTTACATTTGAAAATTCGTCTATGATGACTCCTTTAAGACGATACAGTCGTGGTGATCGTGTCATAGTGCTTGAAGAGTTAAGTGAAGACTCTTTGCAAAGAATCAAAACCACTGAAGGTTGGATGGAAGCATCATTCGTGGATTCTTGTTCGATGCAATATTCTTGGTTGCCTCATTATATCAAGCGTTCTTGATAGTTACCTGGTAGCTTCTTGTTAACTTCTTTGATGTATAGAAAATTTCATGTTTAAATCCATTAAAATTACGATTTGGATGAACAAAAACGAGAGCTAACAAGTGAATAGGATCTTTGCTTTCTCTAGGTTTTTCAATATAAATATCTTTTTTTATACTGTATATAGCCTCTAATAAAAGTCTTTCTTTTCTTTCTTCCATTTCTTGTGTAGTTTCTTTTTCACCTGAATATGGTGGAAAAAGTGTTGTGAACTTTATACAAAAAATCTGGCCTGCTTCATGTATGGTGATAGTTCTTGAAGAGTTAATGGTGTTTCCATCAGTATAATGAGACTTCATTGCATAAAGTATTGTAATAAGAAGGCTGTGAAAATGATTCCGTGGTCGTGTTCTTTCATGAAGCTCATCAATGAAGCTTAAGCTGTCAAAATAAGAGTGTAAAGTTTTTTCAAATCCAGAAAAATCATTTTTTACTAACAGATCTAGCAGAGCTTTACCCTGATCTTTTGCCCTCTTAGCATTACCGCTGCTTAAGACATCCAATAGCCTTTTATAGATGCCATTACGTACGCAAAGATTAGGAATGCTTGTACAGTATTTTGGGAAAAATATTGTCGGTTCTTTGTGAGCAACGCTGAGGTATCCCAATTGGAAAAATATAGCTGTTGAACTAAAATGTTTTAAGCCAAATGAAATTAGCTCACCACGTTCTCTTCCAGCTGATGCGTGACCTTCACGACTCTCCATAAGTATAAGGCTAAAAGAACTTTTTTTCAAAAGACGTTTGTACATAAATTCAGATGTTTCTTTTTGAAACCACCAATCTTCGAATTTTTGTGTATCAAGTAACTTTAGAATATCGTAAGGGTTGTAGAGTTTGTCTTCCCCATCATTCCAACTATAACCGCCATACCAACGACGTATTTTATTGCGATCTAATGTTTTGATTTCTTTAGCAAATACGGTATCTATTTCGTGATCGGTGAAGCCACATGCGTTACCATATCTTTCATGCAAACTTATATCTACAAAACTATCAAATCCATTTCCTATACGGCACCGGTGAGAAAACTCCATAACACCTGTAATAAAAATAAAGCCGACATCTTCAGAGCATTCTTCGATTGAGCCGTAAAAACTATTGAGGTAGTCGTGATTTTTTTCTGCTACCCCTAAGTCTTCTGTATTCAGAAAATGATTAAGAAATGGATGATCGTAGTCATCAATAAGTACGGATACTCGTTCACCAGTTTGTTTATGCAAATGTCTCATTATGCGTCTAAAACGGTGCATGGGATTGTTCCAATCTTGTGTTGGTGCACCATGTTCTTCTTCAAGAGCTTTCATTTGTTTGTTAAGATCATCTTCAAGATCATTCGGATGTTTGTAATCACCATTAAAACAGATTTTAACCACAGGGAGCTTATGAGACCAATCCCATTTATTTTCAATGTATAAGCCTTTAAATAGCTCTTTTTTTCCCTCAAGAAAGCACTGTATTGTGCTCAAAAAAACGCTTTTGCCAAAACGTCTAGGGCGAGATAAAAAATGATATCTACTCTTACTGAGCATGTCAAAGATGATTTTTGTTTTGTCAGCGTAATAACATTGATCGCGCCTTAAGTCTTCAAAATTGTCATAACCTATGGGAAGTTTCATTATATAAAATATCTGAGATATTAGAAGTAAAATGACCTGCAATACTTTGTAATATTTATTATAAATCGGTATGAAGGCTATGTATGAATACTTTCGTGGACTAATCTATCAATATGACGTGCTTCTCTATCAAATACAATTATTAAAAGGTGAATGGGTTCTTTGAGTTCCTTGTACTTTTCCAAGAAGCTACTTTCTTTCATTTCTTTCATGGTATCTATTATATCTTCTTCTTTTTTTATTTTTTTCTCATTTTCGTCTCCAAATACGATAGGTGCTTTAAATTTTAAAATAAAGACCTGGCCGGCATGAAGTAAAGGGATAGGACGTGTATCAACGTAAAATTCCTCATTATGTGCGTAAGCGTTATGTGTGTAATAAGCGTTCAAAGCGTACAGTGTTGTAAGAAGAAGACTGTGGCAGTAATCTATTATGGATGTTTTTTTATAGTGCTTATGAGGTGAATTAGCAAAATAAGAGTGCAGTTTTTTTTCAAATTCATCAAAATTATTTTTTGCAAGCAAATCTATCAGAGTTTTTCCCTGATCTATTGCCTTGTCAGTATCGCCACTTAAAATATCCAATAACCTCTTGTAAACACCGTTACGTACGTAAAGATTAGAGAATCTTAGATAGTATTGCGGCAACGTATCTGTTGGTTCTTTTTGGCAAATAGTGAGATATCCCAATTGGAAAAGTATAGATTTTGTTGTAAATAGTTCTAAATCAAATGAAATCATATCACGATGTCTGGTACCGTAACTGGTGCTACCATCACTAAGCTTACGATATTCATCATCTTCAATGTTTTCGAGATTAAAAATACCTTGTTTGAGAAGTTTTTTGTACATAAAGGTAGGTGTTTCTTTTTGAAACCACCAATCATCGAATTTTTGTGTATCAAGTAAATGTAGAATATCATAA
>MPNI01000114.1 GCA_002238945.1 Proteobacteria bacterium bin106
TTGTTTTACGCGAATCAAGTCTTTGTAGTAGAGCTGAAGATGCTACGACCAGGTCAGAAAGTAGAGACAGCTTTAAAGGGTGCTATTCAACAAATCAAAGATCGCCTCTATGCTGACCCACATAAGGATCTCAAAAAACCCATTAACCTCTTAGGGATGGTGTTTAGTAAAGAAAAACGCAATATTGTTGGGATTCTCCATGAAGAGTTAGATGATGCATAAGCTTTGTTAGTCTTTGAGGCTATGTCTTTGTTGAACGATAGGTAGTACGGCTACTTCCAGTTATTTTGTCGCTTAAGGGCGTGGACAGAAAGTTTTCTCTATTGTTAATGTGCCCTCTAGCCGAGTAGGTGAGTTATAAGGCATATTTTGTGTTCTTACTTGTGAGGAGTCTTTCTATACGGAGCTTGCCTTATAAAATGATGACTAGTGTAGTTGTGCAAAGTCAGGTACTATGGTAGGTGCCGCTGTAGGTATATTAGTGGCTAATTGCCAGAAAGTTTGATGTTTAAAATATCAGGAGTACTTATCATGATATTACCAATAGGTTGTGCAGATTTTGAAGATATTAGAGAAGATCAATATTATTATGTAGACAAAACTGATCTTATTTATAAGTTGATAAAAACTGGTAAAAAATATTTTCTTTCTCGCCCTAGGCGTTTTGGTAAAAGCCTTCTTGTTAGCACGCTTAAATATTTATTTGAAGGAAAGAAAGATTTATTTAAAGGACTGTACATCGAAGATAAATGGGATTGGTCTCAAAAGTATCCTGTGGTAAGACTCAGCATGACTGGTCAAAACCATAACCCAGAAAAGATTTCAAAAAATATCATTGATCAAATTATAACTATTGCTGAAATTGCAGAGTTAGATGTGTCTAAAATCGTGAATGAATCTGCCTTATTAGCATTAAGAAGACTTTTGTTTCGTTTGTATAAAAAAACCGGTAAAAAAGCTGTAGTACTTGTGGATGAGTACGACGCTCCTATTCTGGATGTCTTGGTTAACACAGAGTTAGCCCAAAAAAATAGCAATTTTCTCCGAGAATTTTACCGACAAATCAAAGATTCTGAAGAGTATATTCACTTTGTCTTTGTCACAGGCATTACCATGTTTTCTAAAAATAGTATTTTTTCAGGACTCAATAATCTTAAAAATATAAGTTTAGTTCCAAGGTATGCTGCCATTTGTGGTTATACGGATCATGATTTAGACACTGTATTTTCAAAAGAAATACAAAATTTAGATCGAGAAGAAATCAAACTTATGTATAAGGGATATGGCTGGTTAGGTGAAGAAAAAGTTTACAATCCTTTTTGTATATTAAATGCATTAGACGAGCAGGGTTATGAGGAATGGTGGTTTGAGACAGCAACGCCTCAGTATCTTTATGAATATCTTGTGAGGTCTAACAGGATTAACCTTAAGGATGTTGAGGGCTGCTGGGTTGATCGTAGTCAACTTATTGCATTTGAAGTTGATCGTGCTGCGCCTCAGGCTATATTTTTTCAATCAGGATATCTCACAATTGTCAATAAAAAGCGTGAGAATCGAAGAACAAAGTATTTATTAGAATATCCAAACCTTGAAGTACGCAATGGTGCATATTATGGGTTGTTACAGTACTTAAC
>MPNI01000026.1 GCA_002238945.1 Proteobacteria bacterium bin106
TGGTATCAGGAATCTGAATATTTGTTGATGAAAATACTGTGTGTTCTAACACATTGATCATCTGTGAACCTGTAGACATTAAACGGATATCAAAGGGATAAACCGTTAAAGGAAACAGATCCACACTAGCACTTCCGGTAGCTAGCATGATCTCATTGGTAGAACTACGACCTATGTAATAAGCATCAGATCTACCTGTGAATATGTTTAAGCTGTTTGCAGGAAGAGAGGTGTTTCCTTCTGAAACAGCTGGCAAATTGAGCAAAGCTTCTCTAAGGATCAGTCTTAAGCTTACGTCTAAGTAAGAGGTACTTGCCTTTTTCCCTGGGTTTAAAGCTAATACAGCTGCATTGGGAATCTGTAAACCTGTAGCCTTAAACCTATCCGCACCAGTGATATCAACATCAGCACTTTCAGCATTACCGGTATCAAGCAGTTCATTAAAGGTATAGACCGTCAGAGGTAGAAGATCTGTATCTGCTCTGCTACTAGTAATAAGAATCTCATTAGCTGCTGTTCTTGCTATAAAGAACGTGCGTCTTGCTGCTCCATATAAAGCCACGGCTGTAGCTGTAGAAATAGTAGAACCAGCTGTGGTAGCTGTGAGTTCTTTAAGATGAGACGAGAGGAACACAAACACATCAGCATCATGGAAACCTGTGGAGGCATTGGTTGTATCCCTTCCCACATTGATAGCCATCATGGCTGTGGCAGGAATGGTGATACCCGTGGCTACAAGTGTTGTAGGAGATGCTACATCAACATCGGTACTACCCACCTTCTGGGTAATACGTCCTACTTCCACCACCTCACGTACAATCGTTTGACTCGCACCGCCACCAGAAGGAGCGTCAGCCCAAGTCCAAGTATTAGAGTTAGTGTAAACAGCGACCTTTCCACTACCAGCAGTACCTGACACAGTGGCGATAACGTTTCTAGCCGTAACTGATGCATCGGACCCATCAGCTCCTGCATCACCTCTATCACCTTTGTCACCTTTATCTCCTTTAGCTCCAGCTTCTCCTGGTACCCCTTGAATTCCCTGTATACCTCTTGGGCCTTGGATGCCCTGAGGGCCGGCTGGTCCAGTGGGGCCAGTAGGGCCAGTAGGTCCTGCCGGTCCTGTCCCTCCGCTTCCTCCTCCGCCTCCACCACCAAGATCTGCTATAGCATCACTGATCCTAGTGTCAATCTCCATCTCGACTTTATCGACTGCCTCTTCAATCTTGGTGTCGATCTCCATCTCGACTTCTTCAACAGCTTCTTCAACTTCTTTGTCAGTCTCTAAGCTTTCTTGATCTCGTGAAACTGAATAAGGAGGATTAGGAACAGAAAGTAATACTGCCACATAGTTTTGACCTGTTACAAGAATACTCCGTTCAGTGTTAACAAAAAATCTTTTACCATTTGAATCATTAATCCTGACCAAAGCCTCTACATTGTCTCCATTACCATCTCTTCCTTGCAACATGCCATACAAAATGCCGCGATGAGAGCTCATAGCACCCACCCTGTGGGAATTATGTTTGTAGAGAGCTTCATTAGCCGCAATTAACGTAGCTCTCCCTGTGGTAGAATTTACCCGATACAACTCCCCAATGGCCGGATCAACGTCAATATTATAGCTCAGCAGATACAAGCTGCCCTTATGGGCGGTCATAGAGACTGGTAGAATTTGCACACCAGTCCCAAAATCACCGTCATAATCAAACCCAAAATTCTCAACACCCACCCGAGTCAATGCTCCGGTATTTATGTTGATTGTATGGAGTGCAGAATTGTCGCTGGTTCCTCGAGGATCAAAAGGACCAGTCGTATATATTTTATCGCCCAGAACAGTCGTAGTAAAATCGCCACCTAAGTATTCAAAATCTCTAATCCTTGTACCAGCACCTGTTGAAAGGTCTATTTCATATAACCCACCCCCATCTGTAGTACGCAATACGATATACAGCTTATCCTCATAAACAAAAGCAGGCCCCCTCTGAAGGCCGACAAAAGGATTAACTATTTTAGCACTAGGAATACCAAAATTACGCAGAGAACTAATGTATTTCGGATGACTGTCGGCTGTATTGAATGATATAAAGTATCCGCTTGCTCCAGAATTATCACGAACATCTACCAACCCATACAACTGCCGAGGAAGCGGATTAGGCTCGACCCCATAAGTGGGACCACGGGGAGTAAGGGTTACCTCGTAAGAAACTGTCCCCCTAGAAGAAGCAATGCCTACAAATTCATCACTATGACCAACAATCCTGCCCGCATACCAATCCTGATTACTATAGTGACGCTTATACGGTGACGCTCGAAAAGCACTCCCGCTTTGAGATTCCCGAAACTCGCGGATCGTTCCATCAAACTCTATACTTGTTAAGGGGGTAAATGCGTTGGAAATCTCTATTGCTTCCCCGCCTAAATGAGAAACTAAACCATTTAGCCTATTCGCATCAAAAGTCCCACGATCTGCAGGCCCTTGAGCCCCACCTCTATCAGTATCTGAATAAAGTTGGCCTATGCTATGTCCTGCGGCTTTACTAAGATCGCCTGAAGATAAAGCCACCTTAAAAATTTCGCGACGACTATTATCAAGTATGTAGGTAAAGCTCTCGCCAGCAAGACCGTCATCAGAAACGGCCATACCACCAGTGAAAGCCCCAGATCCTGCAAGTACAGCTCCATAATCAGCTGCAGAAGAAATTTTTTCTGATGAAAAATTGAAAAACTCAGTTCTTACCCGGTAAATACCTCTCTGCAAAGCAACGTAAAGATAATTTCTAGTAACACTGAAAAGGCCAAGAGTAGCCGTCTCTGTGCGGGATGTTAAGCCTACATATTCCTCAAGCGTAGAAGAAGATATAGTAGAATCAACATTGCCAATTCTAAAAGCTCCACCAGTTTTTTTGCTTAAAGCGTATATCTCACGACTAGCACTTACCATATAAAGTGTGCCAAGGTGGTCAGTTATAGCGCGGGGGCTACGTTCGTTAACACCAAAATTAGTAGCATTACCAACCCGAACAGCCCTCTGATCACCACCACGCCAAGTCGGACCTATCCAGCCAAGGCCGTAAGGACCAGACCCTTCTCCGCCTCTGGAGTATGCAGCAGAATTCGGCAATACATACAAAGCATTAGTTGTGTTACCAATGACATATAAAAACACACCCTCAACCGTAACCGTACGGGTTAAAGGGACTACAGGATCTTCGGGAGTACGTGCCTCTCCACCAGGATCACCAGGACTTGGGGCCCTTGGAGGAGTACCACCACCACTAGGAGGAGGAGTGCCGCCACCTTCATCACCTTCATCACCTCCGCCACCTCCACCACCAGGCTCACCTTTGCCAGGATCTCTGGTAGGGCCACCAGGATCACCAGGATCTGGCACAGTACCACCAGCAGGACCTGCAGGACCTGTAGGGCCTGTGGGGCCAGGAGTACCCTGTGGGCCTTGATTTCCTTGTGGACCTTGTGGACCTTGAGGGCCAGTATCTCCCTTGTCCCCTTTATCTCCTTTGTCTCCCTTGTCTCCCTTGTCTCCTTTGTCTCCTTTGTCTCCCTTAGTACCAGTGCCAGCAGGACCAGCAGGACCGGCAGGACCGGCAGGACCAGCGGGACCTTGTATTCCTTGTGGGCCTTGAGGACCTGTTCCTCCTCCACCACCACTGCCACCACCAGCTGGGCCAGCAGGACCAATAGGGCCTTGAGGGCCAGGAGGGCCATCTGCTCCATCTGCTCCACAAGGACCAGCTACACCTTCAGGGCCTTTTGCCCCTTGGGGGCCTCTGATGCCCTGTCTGCCTTCATCACCTTTATCTCCTTTGGGACCTGTAGGGCCAATAGGACCTCGAGCTCCACGAGGGCCTGTAACAATGCCCGGTGCTCCACCAGGAGAGCCTTGACGAATAGAGCCAGAAGGAACTGATGAACCGGAGTCTTCAGCAGACTCGCCTTGATCATAAAAGTCTGTGCTGCTCATGCCTACAAGGCCTCCTCAAGGATCAACTCAGTTGAAAAATACTGTAAGAAATCATGGCTAAAAGCTGGGAGTTCCGTTAAACGGTAAGCACCAAAAGTAAAAGAAAAGGAAGGAGCGTCCCAGTTGTCTAAGGGGTCAAGTACGATCCAAAAAGGCTTCCAAACACCAACCTTAGAACTCCAGTTATAGATAGCCTCTTTGGTATATCTATCGAGCAAAGATAAAGACAAGCTACTGATAGTATTATACTGGTTTCTTCGTAAGAAATACCGTCTTCCGCTCTCTGCTTCAAATACCTGACTACGATCTACTCGTTGTACTGTAAGTCCTTGTCCTACAGGACGGTCAATGGCTACAGCTGAACCCATAAACATATCGTTAATAAGTAGATTGCCACTGAGTCCCACATCAGAATACAGCTTCACCCGGTAACTGAGATCCTTATCAAAGTAAGGACAGTAAACGTACCAATAGGTCGTTGATACACGATTACCCCAATAGGTTCTTAGAGGAGGACTGGTCTCAGCATTATAAGAAGATGGAAGTGATGCATACACCTCCACTAAAATTTTCAAGTTCTCATCTGCTGAAGCAGAATCTAAGCGAATAAGAATATTACTTAAACGCAAAGATATATCTGTTGTGCCTGTATCGTAGTCAATCACATACTGTGATGTGGTCAGGTAGGTACCATCACGTAACTCGTTACGACCAGAGCGTAAACCCACAGTACGGCTTTTATCAGCAGCACTAGCTACATCACCGTCAAACTTAAATGTAATAGGACGGTTAGCTGCAGATATACTGCTCCCACCAAAGCGCAAATCACCAACTGTGGCCACCCAGTTCGTATCCAAGATCTGCATGTGGTTTCTAATGCTCACTCTGTTTCTCCAGTGTCATCTTCAAAGTGAATAGCACTATACTCCGTAGTACCCTCAGCCATGGACTTGCTTATGATAAGTACAATTATCGACTTATTTCTACCAGGAATCAAATCTGACTCCACACACACCCAATCCCCCACGGCAGGGACATTCAACCTACCCGTCTCCTCCATGAGCACAGCATTACTGGTAACGATCTGATAACGATCCTGACGCTTCGATAGATACGTACTCACTGTCCTATAAGCTGTCGTCCACGTACCCGTCTTTATCTCTAAAGTCTTACCATTAATGAAGGTGTTGCTATTAAATACCACCTGACGTCCCTGTTCTTCAGAGCTCTCTCTGAACTCATCAAGAGTATTATCTCCTTTGAGCATGTCTTCGTTTTCATATATGTAAGAACTGTATTGCTGAGCCGAATCGTAAACCACATTTACAAACTGAATCATCCTGTTATTAAAAGTGAACTTGGGCTCACGGGATAAAAACAGATCTATTAACTCAACCTCTCGTGTCTCACCATTCATTCTCAACAAGTAACCAAGAGCAGGTAAAACCCGAGTCACCAAATCCTTGTAAGTCACATCTGTATTAGCAATAAGCTGCATACGATGCTCATTTAAATCACCATAGACATCAGAGCCATCTTGCTTAAAAGCCGGAACCAAACGAGCGTTCTTAAGACAGGCATAAATAAAAGTTGATGGTCTCAAATGCTGGGTATTCGAATCATACATGTCATGATGATAAAACCCGTTAAAGTATTCACTACGAACATAGCCTGAATAAGCTGCGTCATTTTCAATAATAGACGTATCGTAATACATCACATCAGGTTGATCATAACGAGCACTCACATAATAAGCCCCTCCTTTATACGGAGAATTCTTATAAACAATCTTTGGAAAAACCTTCTTTTCTTCAGATAACTCAGCTATATGAAATTCCCTTAAAGCTGGCATCATCCGTAACATGCTAGAAGCAGATCCATCATAAACAGGATTAGGTGTAACGTTGCCATCTAAGGTGTAGTCATATAATGCATGGCTACGATTAGGGTTGATTCCCTGGAAGTCCTTAAAAGTAGATTCCGTAGAATACATATCCTTAGAACGAATACCTACCGTGGGAAAGTTACAACGGTCAGGTCTGCCATGTAACAAATACGTTGCCCAGAAATCTAAGAAGTAGTCGAGAGGATTACGACGCACACGAAAGAACTTATGTATGTTGTGATAATTAAACCAAAGAAAAGAAAGCTCCCCTTCTTTAATATCAAACATATACAAAGGATCTAAAGGATGAGGAGGACGCTCTGCTAACTCTCCTGTATAACTGTCAGAATAGTTCACCACAAAATCATTTTCTAAACGATCTATAGGAGTAGCTACACCACGAGATAAACCTAACGTTGCCCAGCGTGTAAAGCTCGTTCCAATATTAACTGTAAAAGGCTCCTCTCCTATACCGTCATACAAAGGACCTGTGTTAACAAATGGAGACGGACGACGACCATAAAAGGGCATAGTCCTGTCAGTGCCAGCTACCAACCTGTACGTATACAGCTTACCCGTACTGGTCATGCCAACGAAGTAACCAGTATTGGTCATTGTGTAAACATACCGAAAACTCACTAAATCAAAGTCACTATAACTGAGAGTCTCAGGTACAGGAGAATTCACCCCACCCACAGAAAAGCTATAAGCAGCTACCATCCTTTTTCCACTATTAGCAGGTGGCCCATCAGGGATGGCAGCGTACGCAGCCAACTCAACCGTTATGTCATATAGCAAAAAGAGATACCTACCATCCGTAGTCATCCCAATGAATTCCTTCTCATCAAGATCAGGCAGCCTAGGAAAGCCAACGATATTAATATCACCATCAGTATTACGCTTAATGGCAGTTAATGTCGTAGACCATGCCTTAACCTTACTTTCTGTTTTGTCATAAACGAAAAAAGCACCAAGTGCAAAAGCTAGCTTCTGCCAATCACCAGTACCTAAGCTTATATCCATAGCAGACTGACGCGTACCACTGGTGTTATAGAACTCCACCTTATTGCTGTCATTATTTAAAACATAAATAAAATCATTGGTATCATCATTGGCTGCAAGACTGGTGTAATCACCAGAGCCCAAATTAACCACAACCCTATCACCAGCAATACCAGCAAATTTATTGATGATTAAACGGTTATTGGTTTTATCTAAAACAACCCAACTCAAACCCTCACGGAAAATATCAAAGTCACTATGAGCACCACTACCAATCTCTAAAGTAGACTCAAAGGTATCTGTTCTCTGAAAAAAGAAATGACCAAATAAATTCACCACCGAAGTCAAAGCTTCAGCAGGAGCTAGCGATAATCGGAAATTCTCACAATGCAAAGCCATGGGAGATAGCTCTGTGCCAGGAAGTATAGGTTCATCTTCCTCTGATGGCAGTATGAATATGCCACGATTAAACGTTAGCCTGCCACTTTCTTCCATCTGAATAAATGAACGAGGTAGCGTAGACTTGTCAAAAGATATGTAATTAGGAGTTAAGCTATTATTAACATAGTTAGAAAGGATACCCTGACCAGTTTCAATAGAATCCTCAATATCCTCTTTGTTAAAGTAAGCAAATCTCTCTGATACAGACTCCTGAAAAATAACCTTGTCTGTATTATTTACAACATACAGGTACGTGTTATCTGTTGTGATACCCGTCCATTGTTTTGCAGGTAGTCGCCTATCAAACTTCCTTCTTCTCTTACCCGTTAAACTCCACACAGCTATATTATTAGAGCTGTTGTCTAATGTGTAAATATACAAACCATCTGTAGCAGCACCCGTCCAGTCAGCTGCATGCAAATCAAAGTCTTTTAAGAAGTTACGTCTACCATCAATGTTATAAGCAACAATGCGATTAGCATCGTTATCCAACAGATACAGATCAACCCCTAAAGACTCAACTGTAATACCTGTCCAGCCACCCTCTATAATCTCAAAAGATCTTTCCGGTAAATGATCACCAACCAAGTTATACACCTGGACACTATCAGGTTCATAGCGCGTCGTCATACCTGATACTGATGTAGCGGTACCATTCCTCAAACAATAGATATATCCATCTTTAGAAATACGCAGCTTACTAAAGCTCACAGCATCATCCGTGGTGATACCTGCCCAATGACCCGTACCTAAATTGATTAAATTAGAAAGCGTACCTCTACGACTCAGATAAAACTTCACCGTATTATCATATGAATCCAATACAAAAAAGTTAACACTCTTGGTTGTCTGCTTAGCAGCTTGATCAGCACCTAAGCCAATACCAGCTGTAATACCTGAAAAGTTACGCGTATCCATCAAGGAGACCTGAAGATCACCAACACCACCCACTCGCTGGAATGTGGAAGGATTTCCATCAATAGCAGATGACGTATTAAACCATGTATCAATATTGATCTCATCAGCACCAAGAGCTACGGCTACAAGAAAAACTACCGGCCCAGAAGGTAAAGTGTACGGGTGAAAAGACAAGCCACGGTAAATTCTCTGAGCCTCAGGTAAATCAGGACGATCTGTATCTACAGCACCGCCAATAACAAGAGGTGTTCCAACAGGTAGAGCAACCCCTCTCGTAGAAGCTAACGCATAACTGTATACAGAATCCTTATTACCCATAGGATCTGCAACCAAGACATAAGCAAAGTCACCATAAATACCTAAGCCCTGATAGGTTTTGCCATTTGTTAATTCAGGTAAACTTAAATCACCATCAAATTCCCTATTACCACCAATAGTCCATGCCTGAACCCTATTACCTACGCCATCTAATATATATAAATAATCACCAGGATTCTGAGTATAATTCCCTAAAATTCTGGTTGCTGTAACATTAACATTACTTAACCCTGTGTACTCAGCACTGCTATCTAACTTAAATTCTTTATCCTTCTGCCGCACACCAGCAGCATTGTAAACCCTAATATATCCTGTAAAAACATTGGTAAGAGAAATGTATCTGTTCACCACTATATAAAACAGATTATTAACCAAAGCGATACCATGAGCTGTTTCTCCTGAATCCACCTCAAAAACAAAAGAACGCCCCGTATCAATCATGCCTACAGTAGGGTTGCCAGTTAAAGTTTCTATAGCCGTAACAGAATTCACCACCGTATTTAATACATAATGATAATTTCCTACACTAACAATGCCTTCAAAAACATTGGATGTAGAAAGAGAAAGAAGATCAACCTGAGCGTTTTTATCAAACTCAGGGAGCTCCCAAACTCCTATATAAGGATCATATTTTTGTGCATCAGCTAAATTGGTAACAGCTCCGTTACCACGTGAAACATAAAGATTATTATCAGCAATGTCTATTCCCGAAACATCACTCACATTATTTCTATAATCTCTGTTAAATGGATCGTTAGGCTCACCATGCAAACTGAAATCTAAATACTGTCTTCTTTTGCCATCTAAAGTGTAAACACGGATCTCATTCTTTCCGTTAACAAATCCTAAAATATAAATTAAGCCATCTCGATGAGCTAGGCTTATGAGCGTACCAAGTTGTGTGATGTCTTCTAGTGTTACATCCAATCTATTTTTTACAAATCTATTGTCTTTTTTAAATCTCTGCAAATCAAAGAAAGACAGATAACCTGCAGGATTTAAAGCAATAAGAGTAACGTTACTTATGGTTGCAATGTCAGCAAACTGATTCTTAGGAACCTGAGTACTTGGCATAGCGACATCATAAGGGCATCTGTACCTTCTAACAAAATTGTATATTTTACCCCTGTCCTCATATTTACCCATTACATATATTTGATTTACCGTGATATCAATATCAGTGTATTCGAACACATTTACAATCTTTGTTTCTCTATCACCTTCCCAGTCCTTAATCCTAACCCTCGTAGGAAGAGCAATTTGATGTAACGTATATTCAACAAATCCCTCAGTGGCTCCAGTTGTAGGAACATCAGAAAAATAATGCGTAGAAAGTAATGTGTTAGCTACAACATATCTATAACAACGCAACGAAGCATCATTCCTACCTCGCCCCCCTCTTCTTAAAACCCACACCACAGGGCCCACAAGAGTGGTGGGATAATGCACAGCCAAAGCTGTAATAGAATCTTGCCCTACATCATACAAATCCCTATAAATAGATTTTCGTAAAAGATGTGTACTAATATATGGCCTATTTCTAATGGTAGAGAAATTAGTAGAATTACGAACCTCAAAATGAGACATAACAATTGTGCTAAAAAATTCTTCTGATGAAATAAGCCCTGAAGATATAGGAGCAGTAACCGAACGAAGAGCCTTTTTAAAAGCATCTGTCTTTTGTACATGGAAAACATGCTGCAGATCTTCCAAGGCAAGCCGTGTAACCCGAGAATCAGAAACACGAGTGGTGGCAATAGGACTAGGACTAATCGGAGTTAATCCGACAATCGAAGTATTAAAGTTTGGAACATTAGGAATACCTGATCTGGGGTATGTTTGGGTAGGATCTAAATAATAAATCTCTGGGAGCGCATCCAATGACGTGTGCAGAAAGCTACCTGTGCGTGTAGAGTAAGGAACCCTGCCAGATAGCAGTGCTGTTCGTATGCGAGTCTGCACACCAGCGGGAACTGTAAGACTCGTAGATTCAGCAACAACAGAAACAAGAGAATAAGGTGCTTTATAAAAAGGATGATAGTACGCAGTATAGCCAAGCAAATCATACGTAGGGTTGCTGGGAATAGATTCCCCTAAAGCAGCAAACATATCTGTCGAATAAAACTGAGTCGAATACATAGCACTCGAAAGAGGCATCTGGGGAGTGTCTATTTCAAAGGTCTCATAAACACGATCCACTGGATCTATAATATCAACATCGAACACACTGGCTGAATTGTATGTGTAACGCAAAGAGCCATATGTATCATCGTCCTTTTCAAAGACATACAACAGATTATGTGCATAGTGCATGGACATAGAATCAAAGTCGTTAACCGTCTGAACACCAGCAACAGTGTCCGTATCAACCTCAACATCTCCTATGGCTACGGTGCCCTCGTTAACTTCTGTTTTAGGTAAACGATATCGTGCCTCATTAATACTTCCTAAATAATCACTGGCATCAATGTAGTCTGCTTCCACAGGAGGGAAAGATACAGATCTACGCGGAGTGGTAAAAAACCCAACAGGTATGGTGTGAACGTAAGTGGAGGTAAATTCAACAGTTGTACCAGGCGTGAAGGACTTCATACTTATAAACAAGTCTCTACCATCTGTGGTAAGACCAGATATGTAATCGCTAGGACTAAGCTCAAAGCCAAAGAACGTACCAACGAAACGTCCATTAGCCCAGAAAGGATTCTGTGCTGTAGCATGTAAGTTATTGTTATAGGGCTCGCCAAATTCATTAAATACATAAATGAACCCCCTATACGTAGCTAAGAAGAATATATCTTCAACATGACAAAAGCCCGTTACTGTATCAGCTCTGGCTATGTTGTACTGATCATCAATCAAATGAACTGAGTCAGGCTTCTCCGGGTGCAATAAGAAATCATCGTTACCGAAGAAAGGCTTAAACGTAATATCAAGCTTCTCTCTTCTCGTAGCACCAATATCCGAAGTGGTTTCAAGAACATTTCTACCCGTAGCTAACAGGTAATAATCTCTTCGCCAATTCTCATAATAACTCACCAGCTGAGGCGTGTGTCTTTCCACCTGTACTGTGTAAGGAATCATCACCGCAGAAATTATAGGAACTTTATACTCATTAACCCGCCACTTAGGAATTTCATCAAGAAACCCAAAGGTAGCTTTATGATCCATCTTCTTCATTTCATTGCGGGCTGTAATCGCGGTCTCAACTTTGCTCTGATCCACGTTGGTGATGTAGCCTATCCACACAGGACTCACAACCTTATCCATACGATCAGCACTAAACCCCACCCGAAAGATCTGAACCAAACTATTTGTGGTCGTAAAATCTGAAGAAAAATACACCTTTAAATCAGGGTCTAATAACGTAAAGCTAATGCTCTGAGTATCCGTCACCCCAGCGAACAAAGATGGCATAGCCTCAAGAACAATAGGTGCACTCTCTAAACAAGGATAGCTATCTTCGTCCTCCACAGAGTTACTCACCAACAGCTCGTGAGCTGTGTAAATAACAGCGCCCCTTCTTATGGTAAGCAGACTGGCCACAGAAAGCCTATCCAACCCAACACTATCAGGCACCGTCCAAACTTCTGGTTCTTTGCCTTTTTCAACCACCAATCCTTTATGCAAAAAAGGAGGCAAATTATCATAGACACTTTCAAAGTCTGTGGTATCTGCAGGGAACTTGGCATAAATTTCAATAGAAACCCTAGTATAAATAGAGAATGCTGACATAGTTTAATTTGCCCTAACTAATTGTGTGTATCCTGATTCCTGTAAATTAACCAAAATATCACGCAGTCTCTGATCACCAATTTGAATCTGTAATCTTATGGGTACGGAATTAGCATCAGGTTGAGAGCTAGGGTCAAGATAAGGATTAAAGGCTTCACGCGCTCTACGAAACCCAGGTCTTAGCTCAGGTGGTTGACCAAATTCATCATCAGCAAATCCTTCGGTATTTTCCTTTAATGCCTCACTGTTACGTCTCAGCTCTTCAATCTGCTTATTCAATGCTGCAACTAAAGCTCGTTGTCCTGAGGCTCCCGAGAAATTAGGAGCCACTCCCTGGCGATTAAATAACGCAAACTCATCAGGACGCTGAAAAGGATTAACTGTTGTTTTACTGAAATCTTTAAGCCCCTCTGAAACACCCTCTTTAATCTGATCAATGTCCCTACCGCCTGTAGGGTTAATCACGTTGCCAAAAGCATCAAACCTCTCAGCTAAAGTCCCATCATCATCAAGAATTTCTTCTGCACTTTCTGCAAAGTCAGTACCAAATAAAGTGTTACTTACAGCTCCCAAAAATCCACCAATCCCAGCACCTACTCGCAACCCACCCTTTGCAAGACTAGGTAGCACATTAAGAACAGCTCGAGAAATACCCCGAGCAATCTCTGGAATGTTTTCAATGAAACCAGCCACAATAGAAAGAATAATTTCAGGAAGCTTACTAATAATATTCTCAATAGCCTTAGCCACAAAATCAGCAATACCTTTGCCAAACTCTGTAGCAAGTTCAGCAGTTGAATCCGCAGCTTTATTTAAAGCCGCAAAAAGATCCCCAGCACCAGGAAAGAATGCGTTCAGTATTCCCTTAGCAGCATCGGCTCCAAACTCTTTCCCAGCTTCACGTGCTGTCTCCAAAGCCTTATCCTGAACCTCCTGAGCATTTTTCTTAGCTTCTTCAAATTCCTCTGCACGACGTTGTTTACGTAATTCTTCTTGCCGATTAAATTCCTCTTGTTCCGTTTTAAACTGATCAGCAGCATTGCTCTGCAATTCATTGATTTGCATAGCAAAACGATCAAGAGTTCTATTACGGTTTTTCTCAGAAGCAATGGTTATGTTATCTAATTCTCTTCTAGCCTTTGCTAAATCATCTGCAGTACCTTTTCCGCTTAAGCCTTGAATAGCACTTTGCAAAGCGGTGTTGCGATCCTCATCGATCCTAATCAGCTCTCTATGTCTTTCTTGCTCTAATTTATCAATTTGCTTAGCAAGATTTTCAGCATTCTTTGCAGACTCACGATTAAAGTCTTTCGCAGCCTTCATAGATTCTTCAAGGCCATCATTAGCCGTTTTGCCATACTCTTCGCGTAATTTCTGTATTTCTTTATTAATGCTTTCATCACCTGCTATACTCCCTAACGCATCACCCATAGTAAACAGAACCTTAAGAAGCTCCTTGTTTCTCTCCTTGCGCTTTTCCGCCTTATCTTTTTCTAAATCAGCTTCTGCTTTAGCTAAATCCTTTGCCTGAGCAATACGCATCTTAGCCCAGGTTATTATAGTGTCCTGATTCTCCTTCAAAATTTTTGCATTAGATTTAATAAAATCTTCATTGGCCTTTAACTCAACTTGGATCTGTTTTTGAGCAAGATTGGTTTCATGCTGTATCTGGTCACGCTCTGCTTGTGAAGTAGCAGCTAATTGACGCTCAACATTCTCTTCGTCTAATTTTAAAGACTGTTTTAAAAGCACCTCTCTTCGCTGATAAAAGCCTATATTACTGTCTCGACTATTATTAAGCACCTCAACCAACTTGCCGTTGGCTTCAGTGGTAATACTGTCGATACTAGTTGTAAGACCTTTTATGATATCCTTGCCAACCTGCCCTAAGCCCTTGGTAATAGATCTAACAAAGTCTCTTGAAAGATTTCCCTCTGCATCTACATTTCCAGGAGGTGTCCCTCTCCCCCGAGCTCTATCTCCACGGGCAACATTAACGCCACCTTGTCTGATACGAAGAACGTCTCTCCTAAAGTTTTGAAACGCATCATTGTTCTTAGTAATTTCTTCTTTTACATCAATGGCTCTAAGTTCATTGCTTCTCTTTAAAGATTCCAAGCTCCCCAAAGTTTCTTTAAGAGTTGTTTTACTATCGTCATTTAAGCCTTTACGTAAATTAGCCAGCTCTGCTTTTAAAAAATCTAAAGCTTGCTGTAAATTCGTTCCTCCTGAACCAGAGGTTAATGTTCTACTGGCATCAGCAATAGCACTTCGAGCCTTTTCAAAGTTCTGACGAAGCTCTTCACCTTTCTGATACTGAGCTAATTGTTCTCTAACATTTGCAAGAGCTTCTTTTTCTGCTTTGTTAGTACCCTGTCTTAGAATAAGGAGCCTCTGAGCAGCCTTTACCACCGCCTCTTCATTGCTAAGTCTCGTTATGCTACTAAGAACACTTTGTTGTTGCGCCCGCATAGTCGTAAAAAGAACTTTACGAGCATCGAGTAAAGCTCTTCTAATACCCCTAAAAGTTGTACCTAATAACCCAGAGGTTTCTAAGAAGCTCTGCAAAGCAGCTAATGCCAAATTAAGAATTTCAGGAAGCAATTTAACTACAGATAAAAGCAGCTTAACAATATTGTCAAAGACAGCAGAAAGAGCTTTAGCAATTTCAGGGGATTCCCTAAGGTTTTTAACAAAACCTATAATGGCAGCAAAGGCGGATTCAAAAGTTCCTGTAACTGTCGTTGAGCCCAAAACAACTTCTAAGATTGTTTCCTTAGCAAGATTGAACGCATTTTTAATTCTCTCTGCTAATATAGAAATCGACTTTAACTGAACTATTTGATCACCGAACTGTTCCGTGATGAGCTTAATCGCACCTTCTTGTGATAAAAACTCCTGGGTTAAATTAGAAACATTTACACCCAGCTTCGACAAAGAACGCGTAGATACGTTCTCTGCAGTAAATATCGCTTCACCAACTTCACGAAATGATTTACCCAAGGCATCAGAAGCATTACTCGCAGCAATTAAAGCTGAAACGGTCTCAGCCTGACCAGCACCAATACCCTTCAACTTAATGGCTAAGTCCACTAAGTCGTTTCGGTACTTACCAGTCTGCAAACTGATGTTATTGAAGACAGCAGCAAGAGTCTCAAATGAAGCTCCCGTTGCTCCACCCGATATCTCCACCTGACGCAAGGATGCATTGAACACCCGGATGTTCTTATCTACCTCAATTAACGCACGACCAATGGAAATGATCGTACGAATCACTGTGGCACCAATAGAGATAATCCCCTTGATGCCACCAACCAGTAACTTGAAGCCAACTACAGCTCCAAGGGCAATAGGATTCACCCGAGATAAAGCAGCACCTATGCCGCCGAAAGCTTTACCAACGCTAACGCCCTGGTTTGCTAAAGTTCTGAACTGTTTACTGAGAGCAGCTGTGGCCTTCTGAGCAGCAGTGGTATCTACCTTAGTCTCAAGACCAATGCCAACTTTCTTATTAGGCATATCATATTATCCTTATCGTCTGCGTCTTCTTGCTGGCTTGGAAACCGTTTTACCCCCGGCTTTCTTTCTTGCTTTCTCCATCTCCTTAGCCTCAAGAATATTAAACTCAGCTTCAATAAAGGATAAAATATTTAGATGATAAGGATCATAATCCTCTGCCTTAAACGTGAAACCTACCTTACGTAAAGCCTTATGTTGGTAGTAATCATATAAGTAATAATGAAAATTGCTTTCTATAGGTATGCGTTTAAAGGTAGCGACTATTAGCTTTTTGAGACCATCTTGAACGACTTTCCCGGCTGAACACCCCTCATAACATGCCCAGCAAAATGATTGGCTAACGCAGCACCAAAGCTGAAATAACCCAGAACATCCTTGTTTTCTATATGCTCAAGTAACTCATTTTTTTTAGGATCAAACTTCTTCCAAGGATCAGCTAGCTTTTCACCGTTCTTACCTAAAGATGGCTTGTAAACCTTAACATCTACCTCTCTTACGTAATCTAAACACTCCAGTACAACACGCTGAACAAACTTCAGCTGGCCTTCCACTGTGTTGTCTTCATTCAACTCAGGATTAGCCTGACTCAAAGATAACCTTTGAGATAAATTCGGTACTGCATAACGGATCTGTCCCACTAACAAATAATCCTTACCATCCTTCATGTTCAAAGCTTCCGCTGAACCCTGATCTATATTGTCAGATGTCAGCAGCTTAATCTCACACGTCGCCATAAACTCAGTAGCCATCTCAACTCCTTTAAACACATCACAAGTACGATATAAATATAGACCCTGAACCATCACCAGGTGAATAGCACAGTAACTCCATGTCTAAGGTATAAATACCATCACTCTCCGCTA
Organism: Proteobacteria bacterium bin106; assembly: GCA_002238945.1. Classification (GTDB taxonomy): domain Bacteria; phylum Bdellovibrionota_B; class Oligoflexia; order Oligoflexales; family Bin106; genus Bin106. The sequence continues at coordinate 16,664 of MPNI01000026.1, forward strand.
AAGAAAAACTGTTAATCACAGCCTCACTTCCATAAATAGTAAACACATTACCCGCTACCCAGCGACGATCACGCTTCTGACCACCCATAAAAGCGAAAGGAACCGTGTCTCCGTTCTTAAACTGAGAGAAGAAACGCTGATCATCATCCTGCAATATAGCTGAAACCGTTAAAGTAGCATCCCTAGAAGCTAATAACTTCGCAAATATAGCGTTTTCAGCACATATAGAATAGATGGTTGTCGTAGGGGTGTTTATAGTAAGCGAAACACTGGTAGCATCCAAGCACACATTGTTGTCATTCTCTCCCAAGAACAGTCTCTGATCCTTAGCAATAACAGGAGGCTGTCCATCATAGGCAGGCTTAAGAGGCAGATAAATTTTATAGTTTAAAGTGGAGGGTTTTGCAGCACGTTTAGACACCAAGCCAGCTCCAGCCACAGCTGTATCTGTCCTTTTGTCCTCATCAAAGCCCAACAGCTTTGCCATACCATCATCGCTTGCCGTAGCAGCAAAATCGAAAGCATATCCACTGGCATTTAAGAACCGAAACTTACGTACATCTTCTGAATAGCTTACCGTTAGAGTACTTAAAGACGGGCCTGTTAGAGCACGCAGCTTTGTCTGTAACTCTGTAGCCAGCTCTTCACCTGAAGTATAAATCTTGTTCGCTAATACCAGATTTACAGAATCCCCCAGGCTGGTACCGTAAGCTACCACGACAGTATTAAGACCAGCTTGAAGATCCCATGTAGCCTCATAATTTTGATTCATCCGATAATCAGTACCCTCAAAAGAGAAGGTACTGTTGATCTGACCATTAGCATCAGCCGTCATAGACATACTGGTCACACGACAGTTAGCCACGTTCTGATTACCAGATCCAGCAGAGAAGAATTCCCAGACATCAAATACGGGCTGCAAAGAAGTGGTGGGATAATAGGTAAGATGCAGACCCAACTTCACTCCAGCAGCAGGAGCTTCCTCTAAATCAAAGGCTAATTCCAAGCGTTTATTAGTCAGGTCACGGTTCTTAACGGGGCGCATGCTCCAACCGTTCACCTCGTCTTTAACTAAGACAGCATCACCTTTAGCATAGTCAGCCAACGCAGCATCTGACACATTGAGATATGACACCGTACTGCCAGCAATGGTTGTATGCTCAGTAGTGATAATACGCTTTCCACCAAGACACGACTCCACCATAGGAGCGTATTCTGTCTCTTCTCCTTCGACCCCACTACCTGTTAGATAATGAGAGAATGTTCCTGAAGGATTTTCTCCTGATATCACCGGCTTGGCAGCCATGATATCATCACGGATCTCCAAGTTCTCTGTGGTTTCAAAGTTAGGTGTGATTGTGAAATCGGACTGTACCGACACAAAATGCTTACCTAGAGTTGGCTCTAGAAGAGCACTTTCCTCTTTCTTTCCAATAACGGCAGCGACTTTACCACGCGTGGGTATTGCTGTCATACTTCACTCTCCTGTATATTATTTGCGCTCTAAACACTTGTAATCGGTGTGATAATTAACATTATACTCCATTTCTACTGACCCGTACATCTCATCAGCCGGGATCGTAAAACTAACGTTTTCTAGCTGTATATCTGACACAAATGGAATCAATTGCGTTTTTCTTTGAATTTCTAAATCAAACATCAAACACGCAGCTTCCAAATCCTCAATCAAAAAATTCTTAGAAAAAAGCACATCTGCATCCGTAGTCTTACCCTCAAAAAGAGAAGCATAAGACAAACGAGACATCTGCCCTTTATCATCCACAAAACCCTTCTCAGGACTCACCAATACACCTGTCTCAGGATTGTATTCAGGGTTCACATAAGTATGTCGGTAATAACTCACAGTTAAAGAAGAATTACTCATCCAATTAAAATTGGTAATCTGCTGCTTTTCAATAACATCATCACCAAACACAATATTTAAATCAGGCAAATAATTATGACTATCAGTAACATCCTCAGCTGTAGTCCTTTGTGTATCCTTTACATCACGACCAGGATTTCTAATAACACCACGTGTCACCGTATGTATGGGAGGAGGCTCCGTAAAATTGATATATTTCGGTGCAAAGCCATCATAAGGCTCACCGTGCTTTAACACATCCGTCATCACCGGATACAATATTTCACATAACCTTCTTCTCACCTGAGCACGAATTAATATGGAATACAGATTAATCCTGCCAGGAGAATCATCTCTGTAATAATTCCCCAAATCACGCATGGTCGTCAGATCTTCGTTCTTAAACGGCTCACTCACAAACAACTCCTAATCAATACTTCTAAGTAAATAACGACACGTAGAAACTTCGTCCAGCTGGATGTAAACAATCTCATAAACCCTGCCCGTACGCTGACGAATCACATCCCACCGAGCCTTATCCAAAACCGTACTACGTGGTGCCTCCACAGGATCAATAGCATTGATATCTTTAAAAGCCATCATCACATTAGGATGCTGCACAACCACTTCCACAGATGTCTCAGTATTCTGACGGATCACATTGTCATATACACCATATACAGGAATAGGATCGTAGCGAGGTACAGATATTTGTTGGTAATAGAAAACAACAATATCATTATCAGCATCCAAAGCATCACCATTAGTATCTCCATCAATATCCAATGTAAAAGGAGAATCCTTCGTAGCAGGGCTTCCTAAAAACGTAACTGCATAGCTTCCCCAATCTCTGCTCGTCCCATCTGGCTTGATGATGGTCAGACGCTCAAGACTAAGCAGCCTATTTATATCACTAGATATTTCAAAGAGATTAGGAGACGCATCAACATAAGGAGGACGAAGACGTAACGTTTTCGCTCCTGTAGTTATAAAACTACGTTCCTGTAATTCAAAAAGCTCGCCCATTGAAAGAAGCAATGAGCGAGCTATAGTGTCTGAATATTGTGAAAATAAAGGCATAAAACATACCCGAAAATACGGTAAAGCTTAAGCTCCTCCCCAAAGTAACATAACACGGACAGGACCCTCATCTCCAGCACCAGCATCATCTAAAAAGTTACCAATACGAGAGTTATTACGAGCTACACCTGTAGCAACCGAAGCATTGTGAGAACTGACAAAAGCACGGTCACCCGACTCAATGTTTTCAGCAGAAGCCACCGAAAATTCATAAATTCCACCCACATGAACAGCTATGGTCTCACCAGCATCAGCATGGTCTGAAGCAACGCCGATGAATTGACCATCTCCGCCGCCTTGAACCACTGCATTGCCAGCACGAACCCCAGCAGCCACACGTAAGTTGATCGTGGATCCACCGCCACCTTTACGCTTCATTTATACTCCTAAGCACCAACAGGAGCCAACAATACACTGACTGGAGTTGACGCGCTAGCAGGCGAAGCATTTAACGCATAACCCACAAACGTACGTCCACCACCTGTAGCAGTTGTAACTTGATTAGAAGAGTTAGCAGCATAAAGTTTTGCACCCACTCCCACAGCTACGTTGTTAGCCGTCTTTCTCATTTCAAAGACACCTTGGGTTTGTAGCACCACGTCTTCTCTAATAAGAGCATTGTCTAAAGCTACTCCCGTTAGTGAGCCAGCAACTACAAATTCTCCCGAACTTACCGCGCCAGGAGCAGCGATGGTCACCGTTCCGCCTCCGCTACCTTTATTCTTAGCCATATCTCAATCCTTAATTAAATGTTAAACCGTACACTTGTGAGCCAGTCTGTAATCCATAGATTTAGCCTGAACATCGTGAACCACCTTAAACTTCATCACATCTGTGTTGAAATCCAGTTCCTCTTCCAAGCGTGGCCCCTTCTGACCCTGCAGTGTAGCCAACTCTATGAAAGGATAACCAGAACCAGCTTTATCAGCCACTCCATAGTAAGAGGTAGCTGAGTTGGTAGATAGCCGTGGCTCAGCAATAACCTTCAGCCCACCAAACATAACATTAGCTGTTTGTGGAGCATTAGGAGTATACGAGCTGTTCACCGCTTGCAGAGCCTCAAATTCCAACTGTAAAGGAACCAAGATGTATTGAAGCTTTAAGTTCATGTACGCATTCTTAGGAGTACGTCTCAAACCAAAGGCAACCATCATAGCTTCCACACCAGCATAATCGTACTGAGGCATCACTTGAGTTGGATTGGTTCTAAATGGTACACCTGTGGACAAAGTACCGCGAGCATTCGAGTAAAGAGTTGCCCCCTGATAAGTACCATTAATAACTTGGTTCCATACCAAATCACTTTCCAAATCAGCAGCTGATTTCCCTGAGTTGAAAATTGCTTGAAGACTATTGGTATCATCAGTAACAAATGTTTGCCGTGTAATCTGATGAATCAAACCACTGGTCATCAAGGCGTAAGTCTCTTTGGTATCGTCTAAGCTATCAATTGGAAACGCTGCTCCAGGAGCTGTCTCTACGAGGTCTCCAGTGTCACTGATTCCCACACGATCCTGAACCTTGAAATCCGCCACTTGCAACCTCGTTACAAATGGATCAAATGTCTGCTCTCCCCGGAACTGCTCATAAGAAGCAATGACCGCTTTTGTAGCAGAGCTGGCTATAAGTTCAGGAAGGTCAGCATAAGCCATGATTGGCCCAGCTGCACCCCGTCGCTCTTTACGAGGCGCTCTCTTCATAGCACCCCAGATCTCATCACCCGTTAAATTACGCACTTCTCTATGACCAGCATGAGAGAGCAACTCTCGGCAGATCTCAGAGATAGGCTTGAACTGCCAGTTACCAGCAAGTTCAGCATGTTTCGCATGGCTGTTACCACGGCCACGAGTGATCTTAGAAATCAAAGCATGCTCAGCCTTGTTTCTAAGGGTTTTTAAATTATTCTCTCTATAACTATTATCTACCGTCACACCTGTAGTACGACGTTGGATCTTAGGAGAAGATAATTTCGTGTATAATTTGTTTCTAAAATTAGTCTTAAATCTCTGCATAGCCTTAGCCGTACCTTTCTTGCTCGCAGCCATCATAGGATCTTCGGGAGGAGCAGCAGCAGCAGGCTCGGCTCCTTCCATCTCTCCAGCTAGTGTTTCAGCTAGAATTTCTTCCACGGCCATCATCACATCATTTTCTACGTCCACAGACACATCATCGGGCAGGACATCATCTGCAACAGCACCAGCTTCCTGGGCTGCGGCCTTCACCTCGTCTGCTGTGACTGTAGGCTCCATGTCTTCACCGTCCTCTGCAGGAGCAGCAGCCGGTGCAGCGGGAGGCGGGGCTAGTTCACGGGTTTCCACGAAAGCCATAAAAGCCGTTCTTTCGTCTTCTGAAAGACCACTATAAAGCTTCTCCCATGTTTCTAGCTTTGCAAACTTTGAAGATTTTTCTTTATCTTCTTCTTTAGTTGTATCATCTTTTGCCATAGTGAATTTTCCTTGAGGATTAACGAAATGAACCAAACGTACTTTGTCTTTCAGGGGAACACGATTCGTTGATGTAGCTTTTCTAATAATACTACCACAATCTGCTGGGATTGCCACAATCGAGACCTCATAAGGTGCCCATGATGTAGCCAATTCTCTACGATGCCCCTTTTCGCTAGCATCGATTTCTTGTCGTTCAAGAATATCTGCTCCCACAGACACTGAACGAATAATCCCAGCTTCAATCTTTTCACAGATCTCACGCTCTTCTTGAGTCACCCGCGAAAGACGCAAACGACCCATTAACACATTCGTCCCCGTTTCTTCGTTTCGTTCAATCCACGCATGTTCCACAATCCCCATTTGGTGATTAGCAGACATACGCTCGCCACTACTACCATCATGGTGATTGTTCAGTACCGGAGCCACACCCCCAGTTAACCGAGTAAGATCAATAGCCTCTGGGTTCATATCTAAACCCAGTTCAACCGTAGCTGGGTTGCCACGATCGTCTATTTCTTCACGAGCTACAAAAGCACCCGTAGAAATAATCACATCAAATGTACAATGTTTTTCGCTACCCTCAAACGTCTGCGACGTCCGTAGAATCCGACCCTTCCGCCTCACCTTGGCTTCCTGGTTCTGCTGCAAGTGAATCCCCCTCAATAGCTGTTTTATTGACTTGCTCTAATTTTAAAGCTGCATCTGCTGCTTTTTGCTCTGCACTGGCATCTTTATCAGATATATCAGACTGTTGCTGAGTCATCAAGTTCACTAACAGCTTATCATAATCAGCAAAGTTAATAACATTGCGGATCGGAACCTTATTGATCTTAGCCATGAATTCTCTACTAAGTACACCACCTTGGCCATACATCAACCCAGTTAAACCGGCTTCATCAAGCTTCTCATTGGAGTCTTTGATCTCTTTTAGGGTTTTATCGAAGTCATAACCCAATTTAGACATAGCTTCCTTCATAGAAATGAAGTTAGAAGCCACTTCAGTCTGTACCGATGCTATTTCCTTCTCAGGATCGATCATCACCGGTGCTTCAGGAGACCAACGAATACTTACATCATGTTCTTCTGGGATAACCTTGTTTCTTTGCAGATGATCAAGCACCCATTCACCAATTCGCATCAAACACTGAGGAATCACAGTGCTTTCTAGCTGGTGACGTAGGTGTCGGTTCATTTCTAAGAACCCCATACGGCCACTAGAGAAATTAACGTTACTATAGTCATTAAATATTTCATACGAAACACCCATAGCTCCAGCTATCCGACGCAAACACCGTTCAACGAAGTTCTCGTTCAATGTATTAGATGGAGATGGAAAGGTAATTGTTTTACCAGGTGGCAGCTCTTCAACAAAACCTGGTTGCACAGAACGGGTACTTTCACCAAACAACGGACTTTCTCCATCAGCTCCGATGAAATCCTCTCGTTCTTCTTCACTTAATTCGAAATTATCCTGAACAAAAGCGGTATAACTCGATTGCAGCTTCTGTTGCTTAAGTTTTGCTTCTTCATACTCACGAAGGTTCCAAATATCGAGCATGGCTGGAGCTAGCCAACTCACACCGTCGATCTGGCCTGCTCTATCGAGGCGTTTCACGTGACATATGTCTTTATAGGGAACTCTGACCGTATCAAAGTTAGCCCCATGGCCTCCATATTTCCCTACTCCGAAATTATCAGGATGTCTGGTGTAAAGATGGTAAGCCATAACCCGAGCGTCTTTATTGAACTCAATACCATTGATGATTTCATTGCCCGTATCGTGATTAGGCTGATTTATGTAAACGTTAAGGTAATCTCCTTCAAGAACATGAAGCGATAACCTACCCTTGCCATATATCCGTTGAATAAAAACAGAACCATCTCGTACCAATGAACGCACAATAAGGCTCTGCAAACCCACTAAGGTATTTTCTCTTAAATAGTCTCCATCAACACTGGACAACCAGCCTTGTAAGAAGTCATCTACGTTCTTGCGCACAGCCTCATTACCAGTGGTTACAGGAGTAACCCCTCTACCGATCATGTTACAGATAATGGAATCCACAACTCTACGGGTTACAGGATCGTTTTCGTATAAATGTCGGGCTTGATTACGTAATGGCTTTTGCTCCCAGTGGTTCCTGGTGTTGAGCTCAGTGCCATAAAAGTTAGGACGCTCTCTGACAGCCTCATGAAACCGTCTTTCTGCAAGTTTCAGCTGACGAGCTTGAAGATGTAGCCTGTTTTCGAGCTCTTTAGTGTCAGATCTGAATCTTCTTCTAAAAAAGCCCAAAGGTTTAGATGTTGGCATCAAAAGTCCTACGCAAAGAAGGGATATTGGGGTTGCGTGACTTCAGCACTGTGGTGCGATTATTTCCACCAGGAAGACCAAGCGCTCTCCTCACATCAACGATGGCTCGTCTCAATTCAGGAGCTGAACGATACTGCATAGATTTACCACCGTATGTGACAGTAGTAGATCCACTAACATAAGCATCAAGAAGAGCTGCATATCTTTCTCTCAATTCATCTGGAGATAACATATTCTATCCTGTAAATGATTTGATCTCTACAAAGCGTGACCATTTATCATCGGTGTGAGCATACTTTGCTGCATTACACCCGTACCACATAGCAAAATTATACACCATTAGATCCAGTATCTCATTTCTCTCTCTTACAGCTTTCCACCTATACCTTATCCTACCAGTTCTATCCATGGGGTCATGAGCATCAGGAAGCACCATACGCTCTGAGCACAGTTGCTCGTAGAATTCCCGGTCTTTTCCTTTAGGGAAGAAGATGTGGGTATCGGTAACCTCATCAGATTCAATCAACAGCCTTTTGTAGATTTCGTTTTTCAAGAAATGCGTGTTCACATCTTGGTACTTGTTCCCCACTCGGCTCTTCTTGCCAGAATAGACCGATACTTCCATGATCTTGGGATAACTGATAATACCGTCCATATCCCAAACACCACGAATAACCTGAATTCTTTTGTGATGATCCACAACGCTTCTTTTCCAAGAAAAAACCCGATACGGAATAAAGCCCGAATCTATGGCTAGCTTGGTAATTCCGTAGTCTCCGTATTTTGACTTAAGTACATCTGTAAGCTCTAACCAAGGACTCTCATGTGGATCCACATTAGTGTTCCCCCACAAGACTATGTGTTCCACAACGAAGCAGATCTTACGATGCCAAGCTGTAATAAGTACCTCTAAACGGTCTCCTTGGACATCAACCCCTGCTAGCAAGAACTTAGGTGTCACTCCACCCAAAGTTGGGATCTTTCCCTCCTCATACTTACCCCCAGTTTTGTACAAAGCATTAGCAGATGGGAACTCATCAGCTGCCTGTGTACACGGGATACCTAAGTAGAGATTTTGGAATGTCTTTGCATAGGCCTCATCACGCTCTGCTTTCATCTTGGCCTTGGCTACATCAATCCACGATAAAAACCCAATGGGAGAGTACAAAGCATTGAGGTGATAACTGCGAAAAGTCTCCGATATATGCTCCTCCTTTGTAGGCTTCCAAATCCCAGCCTCAAGCATCATCGTCTTAGAGGATTCTTTGATCAATTCACCACATTTTTCGCATTTATAGGTAACACCTGCATCGATGTTATTTTTATCAAAAACCAGATTGTCCATCAGCAGCCTTTGTTCATGCTTGCAATGAGGACATGGCACAAAATAGTATCTCTGATCACCTTCCTCGAACCATTTAGCAATAACTGATGATTCTTCATAGGTAGGTGTGCTTCCCATGATGATTTTTCTTCGGTTATAAGCCGCTGTTCTACCAATAGCCAGCTCTACTGGACTCCCTTCCCCTTGTGTGTCCACTGGGAAGCGGTCTACTTCATCAATAAGAAGGTATTTCACCGAAGTACCCGCTAAATCAGCAGCCACATTAGCTCCGCACATCACCAAGAAGCCCCCAGGGAAGTCTTTATGGATAATCGTGTTACGAGAAGTGGTTCTTGAGAAGTGAGATATCTTACCACGCACCACAGGGGTGTCATTGATCATCGGCTCTAGCTTCTGCTGAACGATTTTCTTAATATTCTTCTCTGAAGGGCCTACAATCATGGACGGACCCGGTTGATGAGAAATGGTGTAGCCCAAAAAGTTCATCAAGATGCCCTCGGTGTAGCCCACCTGATGCCCCTTCATAATAGCTATCCGTCTTATTTTGTGATAAGGAGGCACAGACGTCATACAGTCCATGATCTCTTTGAGATATGGTGTCCGAGATGTCTGCCATTTACCAGGTTCCGAGGAACTCGCTGAAGACAGGTATCTATAGTTATCCGCCCAATCACTGATCAACATCGGTTGAGAGATTTTTATAGACTTTGCAAAGCTCTTGATGTAGTCTGCAGAAAAGTTGTTCAACATAAAGGAGAAATTAAAGTGAAAAACGATGAAAAAGATTTAACTAAGTGGATCTGTCTTAATGACGAAAAGCCTCTTAGTACCGTAGATGAGGTCATAAATAACTTATATCAAACTAGGGGAGTAAAGCAATACGACAAATCAGATATACCAACCGAGCTTAAAGAAAATGCAAAAAAAATTGCAAAAACTGTTTTAGAAGACATGGAGGCTGATAAGAGGATTCTTCTGTGGGGTGATTATGATGTGGATGGCACATCTTCTGTGCTCATTTGGGTTTACACATTTATGTTCAAGAAATACACAAACTTTGGCATTCACATTCCTGAGCGAACGGATGGTTATGGCTTAAGTATTTATGGATTAAATAGGTTTGCCAAAAACTACGACACGGTCATCACCATGGACAACGGTATCACTGCAGGTGAAGAGGCTATTTGGTGTAAGCAGAATAGAATCAAGCTGATCGTTACAGATCACCATAGCTTTACAAAGGAGAATCGCACCACTGCTCCCTATATTTTCAATCCTCACGATTACGAAGAAAACTACTGTTCTGACCTTTGTGGTGCCAGCATATCTCATCTCATCACAACCCAGATTGCTCAAGATGTAGACATTGTTGCTTCCACAGCTTTCTTTGCGAGCATGGGGATCATTGGTGATGTGGTACCACTGAAGGGCTATAACCGGCTACTGTTTACATTAGGCAGAGAAGCCCTCTTCTTACAAAACATCCCTTGCTTCATAGCTCTTAGAAAAAAGCTCAAACTATCCAATAACAAGAAGCTTAACGCAGTGGACTTTGCTTTCGGTATCAACCCGTTGGTTAATGCTTGTGGACGCATGGGTAACATCAGAAAAGCTGTGAATTTCTTTTGTGCTAAAGCTGATGAAGCCGAGACCCTTTTAAAAGGCATCATGACTTTAAATGTGGAAAGGAGGATGGTTGAGAAAGAACAGACAGAACTGGCGTTAACAAAAATAAAGCTATTTGAGTCTATTGCCACAAAACCTAAGAATCAGCTCAAACACAAACATTACCTCCATTTAGTGGATCCCAAGTTTCATCCCGGCATGATGGGACTGATCGCTGGGAAAGTAGCTGAGGTCATTAACAAGCCAGTTTTGCTTATGAGAGGATATAGACAGCCTGCGGAATCCAGGTATGTCTACGAAGGATCAGGCAGATGTTACAACGGTATACCTTTGCTCAGTGTGCTACGTCATATCGAGCATTTGTTCATTAAGCTCGGTGGTCATGAGCAAGCCTTTGGCTTTATGCTTTTAGAAAGAAACATTGACCGTGTAACCGACTATCTAGACAAAGAATTACGCAAAAGTATCTACAAACAAATAGTCATAGATGACATTCCTTACGATGCCAACTTAACCTTCCCCTTAATCGACCTACCACTTGCCCAAAAGCTCAGAGATCACGAACCATTTGGAAAAGGATTCACCAATCCTGTTTACAGAATTGTTGGACGTATCTATGAAATAAGAGTGAGTGAAACAAAGACAGGAAAACACAGTTTCGTTCATATTATTAACGAAGAAACCCAAGTGCGTAAGATTAACTTCTTTTTTAAAGACCTAGAAAAAAGCTTTGAAAAGGATGAAAAGGTAGAAGCCTTGTTTTCCATGGGTACCTCTATGTTTATCAATCAAGAGCAGCTGGCTTTGAAGGGCTTAGAGATACGCCCATTAGATGAGAAAGTCCTTAGTGTTGAATAATTCCTTAGCCATGCGAACTCTCTCGAGTCTCTTGGTAAGAACATCAATCTGGTTCTCAAGATAGGTCTCTATCTTGAGGAACTTTTTCTGATAAATGTTAGCTGATGGATCTAGGTCAGCCATGTTGAGATTTTTCTTCCAATAACGCACCGTTGAAATCGGAATTTTAAGCTCTCGAGACACATCTACCAGTCGCATCTCTTCACATAACTCCAAGGCATTCATCATCTGTTCTTTGGTATAAACGGTCTTAGTTCTTTTTGTCATAAATCACTCCTTATCATCCTCTACGTCCTGTACATTCTCTTTGCCTTTGTGAGACTGAGCGATCTTTCTACTCCGAATAACCGGGTCTTTAGCTGAACTAGCTAATACATCCAAAAACTTCTGCTCACTCATCTCTTCTATAATACTGTTGCTAATCTGCTCCACCTCTCTAAACAACAAAAGATGAATAGTCTCCTCATCACTCTCATGTACAATCCGACTACTCAACCTGTCGGGCATCTGTACCAAAAGTGTTCTGATCTTACTACCCACCACCGTTAAAAACTGTCTCACATGCTCCGTTGGCACAAGCTTAGACGTAGCCTCTTCATAGATGGCCTTGTCTAACAAGGCTCGGTAATGATACGACAGCGTTAACGACCTATCTTTACTAAGAACCTCTTCGTCATTGTCAGTCTCTTCGGTGACTTTTTTGGACTTAGAGTTCTTATAAGTTCGAGGGGCGATAGCATCAGGACTTGTCTCCTTCTTCTTCGGCCGGTTGCCCATAGCATAAGAATGAACCACTCCTTTACTTTTGTTTTCTGACATAGGTACTCTCTAAAAAGGTAAATTGGGTTGTTGCACGCCCCACTCTGGGTTCTGCGGAGGTTGTGGTGGCATAGCGTTAGGATACTCAGGTTGCTGATATTGAGGAGGTGGTTGTTGAGGAGGTGGTGCCTGTTGCACAATTCCCTGTGGTGGAGCAAATTGCTGTTGTTGAGGAGGCTCTCCAATAGCACCATGGGTATATTGCTGTTGCTGCGGTTGTTCTACAAGCTTGGGTTTGTCAGCCGGAGATCTACCGAGATCAAACTGACCGATAAAGTTCAAATTGACCTGCATTTCATTGTTGAACACCGACAGCGAAGCTGCTGAACCACTGGTACTCGCTATCACATACGCTCCCTTCACTAAACGTTCACGAATGCCCTCAATCTTATCAGGACGAATCAAACCACCAACCCAGATCTTGCTTTCCTTGATACCATCCTTCGTCCATTCACGTTGATTATGACAAAACTTCACACGAAGATATTTGGGATTCTTTGCTGGCTGCGGACTGTCCACAAGATTGCCGTCTACCACCAAGTTAAACATGGCTACTCCTTTAAAAATAAACGCTATATCAATATGTTATATCACACACCAAAGATGTGATACAATAATGTAACATTTTTTGTTTTATTTTGTCAACTTTATTTTGATGTTACACGATCAACTTTTTTGGCAAGGACATTTGCTGATTTATCCCTGCTTTCAACCCATGCATCTTGCAATATGTCCAATGCTTTAAACACTTGAGAAAAAATATAACGAGAGGACTTGCTTTCTACCAGCAGATTCACAAATAAAGGATATTTTCCAAGCTCACCAGAGACACGATCTGGGTTGAGTCTTCCAGGATAGCCTACTCTTTTGAAAGGAACGTAATCTTTAAAAGCTGCTGATGCTTTTGGCTTAACATGGATCGGTTCAAGTCCCAATCCTTCGAGTTCAGTGCCCATTCTTCCAGCTGGTCTTTGTCTACCAAATAATTTCACCGAAGTTATGGCATATCTAGCGAAGTGTCGTGATGCTCCGATATGGATAGGATCCACTGACCCAGTACGCTTGCGTGACTTGTTCGGATTTGGCTTCCCTCCCTTCCTCACTTTAGTAGAATAAGCTAAGTAGCCATAGGCAGGATCTCGGTACTCAATGGTGGTTTTGAATCTATCAAATTTAACCTTCATTTCATCGGTAAAAGTAATGACTATCCTCGCTTTTACCTTGCTGACTTTAAATGGCCCTGAGGCATCAGCCCAAAGTTTTGTCATTCCCTTATATTTGGTCTTTTTTCCTTTAACATATTCATCGTTCAAAAGAGTCATCATGGCATCTTCGGCAGCAAGCTCCATAACACGGTTCACTTTTACATGATAAAACAAATCCTTATCTTGAATATATCGGATAGCGTCTCTTCTTAGTGTTGGATTTTTAATAGGGAGTCGTTTTATGAAATAAGAAGCTTTCACTCCAGTAATAGCCTGGATCCTCCGATCGGTTTGTGCTGAAACAAACATATTATGGGAGTCATCCACGTATTTAGCAGCAGCTAATATCTTTCTTTTCCACAAGCGTCCGAATGTCATACATCACCAAGGAGTTACGATGAAAATCATAGGCATAGATCCCTCTTCTTATAGACTAGGGTTCTGCATTGCAAATGGGATAACTGAACCAGACCACGATTTAGACCTCATTGACTACGGTTATATAGAATATGATACCCATATTACTATAGAGGAGAAACTCGTAGAGATGTTCGATGGAGTATCCGATATATGCAAGAAGCATCAACCCGAGATCGTGGGGGTAGAAGATGTGTTCCTCTTCCAGAAGTACTCATTCACAGCACTTAAGCTCAATATGGTGAAAACCGCAGCTATGCTCGGAGCATATAAAGCATGTGAGTCCAAGCCAGAGATGTTTTTGATCCATTCAACCACAGCAAAGAAGTGGATGGGATCAGGAAGGGCATCTAAGGACATGGTGGCAGAAGCAGTTTCGGCTAAATTCGATGTGGATATCACAGATATGCCTTACGATATCACCGATGCTATAGCCGTAGCCTACGCAGCACTCATGAAGAGCCTTGGTCACTAGGACATACATCCGGCGGCTCCTCCGTCACCACCTCCATGGCACGGTACAAGAACGAACATATCAACAAGTACTGGTGCGTCGACAGGTTCTCCATGGATTTCATCAAGGATTCCAGGCGGTCATGGTTAAGTGTGCCCTTCATCTTGTAACTGATGTGCCGATAAGTCAGCTCCTCATCATAGCCATCCGCTATCTGCATAAGAAGTTTCAACTCCTCAACCTCGTATAACAAGGCTGCGAGGTGATAGTACATGCTCGGAAGATCCCAAGTGCTAGAAGCGTTGTTGCGCCAGTCAAGTGAGCGACCGCCGTTAATGCGGTAGTGGGTAGAAGCGCCATTAGAAGAAGAATCCTTCTTGGACGCACCAGCTTTTCTCTCCTTACACTCTCTTCTGAGCTCAGCAGCGCGGACTCTCCGCTCCCAGCGGCGGCGTGCTGAATCCTTGTCTTCCATGGCTAACCCTCCCATGACTGTATGACATACCACTGCTAAGACTATAGACTATCTCCGCGTAAAAATCTCTGAAGACGGCTCTATGACTAGAAAGCGCTAGATATCACACCAGACCAATTGAGAAAAAACATCATATAAACAACAAAAAACCCCTCCCTGACGGGGGGTTTTTTTGGGTAGAGACAAGCTTGTTGGGAAGATAGAATTATGAGTTTGGCTACAATATGGGTGAATATGATATACCGTAAATGAAAAATGTAGGTAAGAGCGCCTCAAGTTTTAGTA
>MPNI01000115.1 GCA_002238945.1 Proteobacteria bacterium bin106
TAAAATATAATTATTTTTACTCGAAAATAATCCATTGTAGTGTGTGCTTTTAAGGACAGTGCGCAAAAAAAAGCCTATTATTTTAATGGGTTACGGCTTTTGCTAAATTTGAAATGTCAAAGTCAGGATACAAGAATGTCCCCAAAAATCCTGATAAAGTAAGGGTCTGTACAATGCGATTACTTGCAAAAATGGATGCATGATTTATCTCTATATCGTTTTGATCGGCATGATAAGACTCTTCTAATACATTCCAGTTCTGATATAAAAACTCTCGCACTTCTGGACTTTGTAATCTATCCAACAGAACTATTTTTTGAGACTTAAAAGCCGTTTGCTGCTTGAAATGCATAAATACAGCTTTGTGGATGAGCTGCAGGGTTGGTTATGTTTTTGGCTGCCAGATCTTTTGGATAGCATGAATAAAAAGCCACAGATGCAAGATCATCTTCTACCTCTGCTAACACGAGCTACGTCGCTGTATCACGATCATTATATAGCTGAGATGTATCTTTTTCTTGAAATACTTCATGATGGTCACTACAACCTATGATCGTTGCAATAACCACGCAAAGCAAGACTGTATGAAAAATGTTGATGTATTTTTGCATAATAGCTAGTCCTGTCATACCCATACGGCTATGACTCTTAAACTTTAAAACCAGAGATGTATTTTTCCTCTAGAGTTATTCGCAAAGAGTCCTGAAACAGCGCTCTTTGATGGGCTGTAGATAAATCAAGCTGCAAATGCCATGCCAAAACAAGCACTTAAGACCCATGCCTTCTATTTACCTGTATAGATACATAGAAAGGCTCAAAACATCACCTTCATAAAAAGATAGCACCCCACAGAAAGATAGAATTAAGATAGAAAAAGAGCTAATATATACATGACATGAATCAGCGGGAAAAATGAGGCTACCCAAAAAAGTCTCGTTTCGGGAAATGCATTCAGTAGCAAGAATGCAACAAATGCATCTTAGGCCGAAGAGATCATCAATAGCAGTAATCTCATATTTACTCTGCCTTAGTTGGCATATATGGTGAGCGTGCTATCGTTAAAGCTTACTCAATGTTCAAGTTTAAGAAGTCTTAATAAACCTAGGAGTAAATTTGAAAAAGGTAAGATCTCAAACTAGCACGGAAAAAAGCTATTTCTTGCATGCTTCATGTCTGATCTCAAGATAAAAGAGCCTTTGCCTTCCATCCCACCACCTTTTTCTCTTTTTTACCAAACACCAGAGCTATCGCATAAACTGCTTCAATCTTCTGATCTTGCTCTTGATCCATATACTTCTTGGCATAGCCCTTTTCTTCAATCTGTTTTATTGCTGCTGTTACCGCTTTATCTTTGCCCGCAGCACTATTGACCACTTTGAATTCAAAAACAAAAGCCTGTTTTTCCTCCAACAACACCATATCACTACGGCCGTGACTGCTAGATTCTTCAACACGCAAATCCACATCAAGAAGACGGAAGCCCATATAAAGCAAGCTAGCATACCAAGCCTCATAGCTAGCTAGATCATACTTATGCCATTGATAAGGAATTCCTGTTAAACAAGCATTAAGAGTCACTGCAAAACCCTTAAAGTTGTTTTTTGCAAGCGACG
>MPNI01000116.1 GCA_002238945.1 Proteobacteria bacterium bin106
GTGACATTTGAAAAAATATGTTAATGTCCCTTGCTTTTGATTTTTTTTCTGCCACACTTAGAAAAAATAAGTCATTTTACGTTTTTGGAATTTTAAACTCAAGGTTTTTTGTTCTTAGTTATATGTTCGTTATGTGGGATGTTTGCAGTTGTAAATGATAAGCAAAATGATGTTTTAACAAGGACATAATAACCATGATGGTATTAAAGAAAGATCTATCAATTTATATGGAGGGTATTAAGAAACAAAAGTATGTAGTGTTTTGCAATGTAAGTAAGTGAGTATGTAACAATAACTGTAACAAGGAGTAACTATGAAGTTTTTGAGTATAGGGATCACAATGGTAACTATGATGATGCCTTTTTTAGTAAGTAACGTAGCAATGGCGTGGTGCATGGTACTGGAGTCGCCACTTCTGGAACCTCGTTTTGGAACTTATGAGGAGTGTTTGGTTTATGATACAAAAGTAAAAGAAGATACAGAAACGAAAGAGGTGGAAGAGAAAGAATATGAAGAAGTATTTGTAAGCGAATTACTAGCAGAAATAGAAAAGCATGGGCATGTTGCGTATTTTTGTAGGCCGGGCTTCGAGGCTGGTTGCTTCCCCAACCCCTCCTGTCCTTTGGACGATTTTGAGTGTCAGGGTTTTGCTTATATTTTAGATGAAGGCTTTGTAGCAGAAAATATAACTGTTGTAGCTAACTCTAAGAGTAAGGATGATGGTCTTGTAGAAATGGTCGTGAGAGTGTTCATCGTGTCGGACAAGGTTGCAGCTCACCTTGAAGGCGATGATGGTGTGAGTGAAGCACATGCATGCCTGTGGACGTCTTACGAAGGCCGTTGCGTACCATTATGAGAAACCAACTCAGACAAATAATCATGCATGCCTGTGGACGTCTTACGAAGGCCGTTGCGTACCATTATGAGAAACCAACTCAGACAAATAATCATGCATGCCTGTGGACGTCTTACGAAGGCCGTTGCAGCTTACCTTGAAGGCGATGATGGTGTGAGTGATCTGTGAAGATTGTGGCTTTAAATTCTATGGGAAAAACCCGGTAAATTGGGATAACTTGTAAAACAATAAGGATACTGAAGATATGAGTCTTCAGTATCCTTATTACTGAAGTTTCGCAAGATTTATGGCAATACTAAACATAACATATTGATAATACAGTGATTTTTAAATATTGAAATAAAAATTTACTGTCTAGGATTTCTGGTTAAGTCTCATTTTTAGGTGTTTAATACCTCTCTTTGCGCAGCTGCAGAAAGGGCAATTGTTGCGATGATAGCTAGTGGTGTTCATATGCGTTCACATCCTACTCACTCATCTATTCCTGAAACTCTTGCTTTATTTGATCGCCTTGAAGTAAGACGGGTCCTTTTGACGCATTTATCTCATGAAGTGGATTATCTGACCATCTCTTCTCAATTGCCACCAGGCCGTGAGCTGGCCTTTGATGGCATGTGTTTGAGTGTGGATATTGGTGATGTGTCATTGCCGTAACCTGCATAACAGCTTCAAAATCTGCCATAAGATCAAGCCCAAAGTGAGCCAAATCTGGTCATCACCAGTGACATTTGAAAAAATATGTTAATGTCC
>MPNI01000117.1 GCA_002238945.1 Proteobacteria bacterium bin106
CTGGATCAAAAATAGAAAACTTCTTTTCATCAATAACACCATGTGCTACATCTTTGATGCTAACCTGCTTGTTTTTTATAAATGAATAGAGATACTTAGGGACGCTACTTTGATACCACCAATCCTTAAATCTTTTTGTTTCAAATAAACTCATAACATTTAAAGGATTATAAACCTTCTCTCCCAACCAATTATAGCCGTTATACCAACGTCTGATTTTGTCTCGATCAAGTTCTGTCATCTCTTTGGCAAAAACCTCATCAATCTCCTTATCTGTATAACCACAAATAGCACCATATTTTGGACGAAGGCTAATGTCTTTAAGATTATTGAGTCCTGAGAATATAGTGGCTTTCGAAAACATGGTGATGCCAGTAACAAAAACAAATCTCAAATCGTCATTACAATCTTTAATCACACTGTAAAAGTCTCGAAGACATTCCTCATTGGCCGCTGCAGCTTTTTTATCATCAAGAACGTCTAAAATAGGCCTGTCGTATTCATCAATTAAAAGTACTACTTCCTGACCTGTTTTTTGATGCAAATCACTAAGCAAACTATCTAAAAAGTCAGAAGGTTCTAGGCCTTTATAATCTGATACTTTTAAACCAGCTTTTTTTGTTGCTTTTTTCAAGTGATTGGTAATCCTTTTTTCAATAAATTTAGGCGTTCTGCATTTACCACCAAAACTTATATTTATCACAAAATATTTTTGACTCCACTCCCAATTATCATAGATATATAAATCTTTGAATAGCTCCTTTTCTCCTTCAAATAAGTACTGCAAGGTGCTAACAAGAAGGCTTTTGCCAAATCTACGTGGACGAGACAAGAAATAGTACTTTCCTTCCTTGATAAGAGTTCTTAGATATTCCGTTTTATCAACGTAGTAGAAACTCCCTTTGCGGATACTTTTAAAATCCGAATCACCTACAGGAAATTCCATAATACTCTCACTCTCATCAAAAGTTGAAGGTGTTGCCTGCGCTAGTGGCTTTGTCATATCTTGCTATCCAGCGATCATTATAACAAGAAGCTCTGGCAATCACAATCATAGAAATCTGTTTTGCATCTTATCGGAGACACCCACCCTAGCGGTAATATCTATAAATTTGACTGGTAAGTACAACCTCTCTCTGAAAGACTTACCTGTCTATCACTCCATATCCATGAGGTTTAGAGCAGCATGTTTACTTTGATCACTTTTGATAGCAAAGAATTTTTCGTCTAATCAGATAAAAAGATGAGACTTATTTTAAGCCAAAATAAAACTTGTTTTAAAGTGCATCTTAGGCCGAAGAGATCATCAATAGCAGTAATCTCATATTTACTCTGCCTTAGTTGGCATATATGATGAGCGTGCTATCATTGAGTTTACTCAATGCTCAAGCCTGGGAGTAATCTTGAAGACATGTAAGATCTCAAACTAGCACGAAGAAAAAGTTATTTTCTTACTTTTGTCATGTCTGATCTCATGATAAAAGAGCCTTTGCCTTCCATCCCACCACATTTTTCTCTTTTTTACCAAACACCAGAGCTATCGCATAAACTGCTTCAATCTTCTGATCTTGCTCTTGCTCCATATAC
>MPNI01000118.1 GCA_002238945.1 Proteobacteria bacterium bin106
CAAATTCATAATACTCAAAGGATTATAAACCTTCTCTCCCAACCAATTATAGCCGTTATACCAATGTCGAATTTTGTCTCGATCAAGTCCTATCATCTCTTTGGCAAAAATCTCATCAAGTTCCTTATCTGTATAGCCACAGATAGCACCGTATTCTGGGCGAAGGCTAATATCTACAAGATTATTGAGTCCTGAGAACATGGTTGCTTTCGAAAACATGGTGATACCAGTAACAAAAACAAATCTTAGATTACGACAATCTTTAATGATGCTATAAAAGTCTCGAAGACATTCTTCATTAGCCTCTGCGGCTTTTTTATCATTAAGAACGTCTAAGATGGGTTTGTCGTATTCATCAATTAAAAGCACTGCTTCCTGACCTGTTTTGAGATGCCAATCAAACAGCAAACTGTATAAAAAATCAGAAGGTTCTAGTCCTTTATAATCTGGCACTTTTAAACCAGCTTTTTTTACAGCAGCTTTTAATTGAGTTGTAATCCTTTTTTCAACAAAATCAGGTGTTCTGCATTTACCACCAAAACTTATATTTATTACAAAATATTTTTGACTCCACTCCCAATGATCATAGATATATAGGCCTTTGAATAACTCCTTTTCTCCTTCAAATAAGTTATGCAGAGTGCTCAGAAGAAGACTTTTGCCAAATCTACGTGGACGAGACAAAAAATAGTACTTTCCTTCTTTAATAAGAGTTCTTAAATATTTCGTCTTATCAACATAGTAGAAATCCCCTTTGCGGATACTGTCAAAATACGGATCACCCATAGGAAATTCCATAATACTCTCTCA
Organism: Proteobacteria bacterium bin106; assembly: GCA_002238945.1. Taxonomy (GTDB): domain Bacteria; phylum Bdellovibrionota_B; class Oligoflexia; order Oligoflexales; family Bin106; genus Bin106. The sequence goes on from MPNI01000118.1 coordinate 811, forward strand.
TCAAAAATTAAAAGTGCTACTTGCGCCAGTGGTTTTGTCATATATATCTATCCAACAATCATCATAACAAGATACACCGGCATGCACAATCATAGAAATTTGTTTTGCATCTTATCGGAGACACCGACCCTAGCGGTAATATCCATAAACTTGACTGGTAAGTGCAACCTGTCTCTGAAGGACTTACCTGTCTGTCACTCCATATCCATGAAGTTCAAAGCAACGTTATTACATATCGCTTAAATAGCAAAAAATTTTTCTCTTTTTTACCACACACCAGAGCTATCGCATAAACTGCTTCAATCTTCTGATCTTGCTCTTGATCTATTCACTTATTGGCATACCTCTCTTCTTCAATCTGTTTTAATGCTGCTGTTACTGCTTTGTCTTTACCTGCAGCACTATTTATCACTTTGAATTCAAAGATAATACCTGAGTATTGCCTCGCAATGCTATGTCGCTACCGCCATGACTGCTAGATTCTTCAACACGCAAATCCATATCCAGAAGACGGAAGCCCATATAAAGCAAGCTAGCATGGTATTTCTCTTCTTACATTAAACTTGTCCAAGTTGCTTCTACTATTTTTGGGGATATTCAAGAAACTTTCCACATAAGCATTATCATAGCAATTACCTCGACGACTCATGCTTGGGAGGATCTGATGTGCATCTAAAAAGTCTTTGTATGCCTTGCTTGCATATTGACTTCCTCGATCTGAATGAA
>MPNI01000119.1 GCA_002238945.1 Proteobacteria bacterium bin106
TGCTTGAAGAGATTCATATCTCTTATCTATACTGTTGCAAGATACATGCCATAAAAAATCCCATCCAAGCACAACGAAACTTGGATGGGATCACACAAAGGATTTAATAAAGTCTATCTGTTCTTCTGTATCCTCGCAATCTCTTTAAGGATTGCATCTCGTTGCTTCTCTGAGGTATCTGTGCTGTTAAGTACATTAGATATCTTATCCTGAAGGTCTAGTATCCAAAAGATATACAAGAATATGATGAAGTAAAACATGTGCCAGAAATACCCACCGAATAAGATGTTGAAGATCAATTCGATTATAAGGTGGGTGTAGAAGTAAGGATTATCTGTCATCTCGTCTCCTCACCTTCTCAGTCTTACGTCTCCTTATGGGTTTCTTGATAGCCTTGTCTTCCTTAGGCATCTTATGAGGCTTCCAGTCCTTGTAGCCGTCTCCATAAGTCCTATCCTTGCCTGTATTCTGAGATATATGATAGTTCATGTCATAATGATAAGCCTTATGATCAGGACAGGTATCGTCTCCATTAACTACATAGTGGAAGAAGGGTTCGATGCATGCTTTCGTCATGCATCCTGTTACTGTTACGAATAAGATCATTATGATGATGAATGATCCTGAGGTAATGGCATTCATACTGTCACCGCCTCTCTAAGATATATCCTGAAGCCTTCTAAGAGCTCGCAGACCATCAATTGAGCTTCATACTTAACCTTAGCCACTCGATATCTATCATCTGATAGATCCAAGCCTACTCGCTCGACTGCTTGTTCAAGCATTAGGTTGATTTCGTTATCGAAATCTTCTCTATCCTTGACTTGGATAAGGTTATCTTCGATGCACTGACGGAAAGCATCCATATTCACGTATAATCGAATGTTACACTCTACGATGAGGCTTAGTTCAGACAAGCTATACTCCTCATATAGCTTGTGTATGTTGATATAGTCGATAATGTCTTGCTTGTTTAGGTATTCGTTCTTTAGAAGTGATCTTAGCTGGTAGAAATCGCTGATTTCCATTGGTCTTGATATTGCATTCATTGTTAACTCCGTTGTTAATAGGTCTTGGTTAGATGTTCGCCTTCTTAGTTGCTTCGAAGATCTTGTTATCCCTCTCGAATATGGATGTTAGGTGATCCTGTATCTGCTTCACTAGTTCATGTCCTGGTGAATCCGTTTCTACTTGAAATTCGATGTCTACGGTCTTCTTATAGAGTGATTCTGACTCTGTTGAGTAGTTATCTATGAATTCATCCCACTTATCCATGTCTGCCTTAGCTAACCTCAGTTCTTCTTGGGTCCATTCCCTAAAGGAATCGATACTTGTCATGAGTTCAGATGCTAGTTCTTGTAGTTTCTTCATTGGTAGGTCTCCTTTGTGTGTTTTGAAGCATCATTGCTTCTATGAATATTGTTGCAAGTTATGTGCCAAGTTGTTCCCCGAGTTAGCTTACTTCTCTAACTCCTTAACTAACTCCTTAACTAATCTCAGTTCTTCTTGGGTCCATTCCATAAAGGAATC
>MPNI01000120.1 GCA_002238945.1 Proteobacteria bacterium bin106
AGATATCTAAAGATATATCAGTATCTTCATATAGCTCAATGAGCGGCCGTTAGGCCTGCTTTAATCAAGGATGCGATAGCATCCTAAGTAAGCCCGAGCATAGCGAGGACATAGCGTTGTATCCTAGCCCCTTTAACACTATGTACAAGGCATTAGCCTTGCTTCTCTTAGCAGCTCATATAAGGCTCATATGAGGCCGTAAGGTACTAGGGGTAGTATAGATACCCTAAGACCAGATACATGCCGTCTGAGGCCTGTATGGCTGCCTCAAGCATGTGTCATCTTATCTGAAGATCTGAGCTATTTGAGCTTATATCCTGCCCCCGGCCTTACCAGCATGTACCCTATACCCAGCTACCCCACCCCCTGCCCATACCCCCCATATAAGCCCAGAATAAGTATTAATAGGCTAAATTGAGCAGATACCTATGCCTTGGATACCCACCCCCCACATGCCCATATGAGCCCCATATGAGGCCTATATGCCCCCCTCTGAGGCCTATAGGCAGCTTACCCAGCAGGGGGCTAGGGCGCGTCTTGGAAGGTATTTTGTCCATGCTGATGCTACCTATTCCTGGCCTAAGATCGAAGATCTTTGGGAAGAACCTAGCAGCCTCGCCCAGGATCGAGCTGAACTAGGCAACATTTGCACCCTAAAATAAGGCCTCAAATAGGGCTCTAGGCCACCTCATTCTGAGGTCTTTTTTAGGCCTCAAACAGGCCTCAAACTAACTCAATTTAAAGCCGCCAAGGCAGGCCAGGCAGGCCTGTCCTTGGCTTAATTTAAGGGTTAAAGAAGCTAATAAAGCAAGGAAATCAGGCAGGGATTAGCCCCTGCCTGACCCACCTTTAAGGGCTAAATAGCTAGGCAATTTCTACCCTAAGTTCAGCTCGATCCTGGGCGAGGCTGCTAGGTTCTTCCCAAAGATCTTCGATCTTAGGCCAGGAATAGGTAGCATCAGCATGGACAAAATACCTTCCAAGACGCGCCCTAACCCCCTGCTGGGTAAGGTGCCTATAGGCCTCAAAGGGGGGCATATAGGCCTCATATGGGGCTCATATGGGCATGTGGGGGGTGGGTATCCAAGGTATAGGTATCTGCTCAATTTAGCCTATTAATACTTATTCTAGGCTTATATGGGGGGTATGGGCAGGGGGTGGGGTAGCTGGGTATAGGGTACATGCTGGTAAGGCCGGGGGCAGGATATAAGCTCAAATAGCTCAGATCTTCAGATAAGATGACACATGCTTGAGGCAGCCATACAGGCCTCAGACGGCATGTATCTGGTCTTAGGGTATCTATACTACCCCTAGTACCTTACGGCCTCATATGAGCCTTATATGAGCTGCTAAGAGAAGCAAGGCTAATGCCTTGTACATAGTGTTAAAGGGGCTAGGATACAACGCTATGTCCTCGCTATGCTCGGGCTTACTTAGGATGCTATCGCATCCTTGATTAAAGCAGGCCTAACGGCCGCTCATTGAGCTATATGAAGATACTGATATATCTTTAGATATCT
>MPNI01000121.1 GCA_002238945.1 Proteobacteria bacterium bin106
TTGTTACTCAGTATTTGTATATGCAAGCTTATATTCTCCAAGCGTTACAATCCTTCCTGAACAACCTTCTAGAGCGGGCCAGAGTGATATTATAGTGCTTTATTCGAAGCAGGTTTTTGTCTTTGAATTGAAGATGGCAAAAAATGCAAAGGAACGTGATAAGGCACTTGATTTAGCCATGAATCAGATCAAAGATCGCGGTTATGGTGAGTCTTATAAAAAGCTCAAACAACCTATTCATCTCATTGCTCTTGTCTTTGGCAAAGAAGAAAAGAATATAATTGGCTGGCGTCATGAGATGCTCACATAAGCTTCCTTTCAATAAGGTTTTACATCATAAGCTATTCGGCAGTATGAGGCGCAGTGTCCGGCATGATGATGTGACTTAAATTACAATTTAGATACTCTTGGCTGAAGTAACGGTCTTGAGCTCGCCAAACCCAGTCATAGCAAAGTGACTGTAAGTATCTAATGCCTTGACAGAACTTTGTGTCTCAACATTCTTAAGATGCTGGCTGCTCAATTTAGGCTAGCTTATGGGTATAGCTTGCGCTCAAATGAGTTAAACAGTAATATAATGAGGTGAGACCGTCGATAAGAAGAGGGATGGATTTAGGCGTAGATTCCATTCCAGAGAGATGGCAAAATATCAAGATTATTACCAATGGAGAAAAAAGATACCATGAAATTACCTTTACCTTTAGGAAAGCAAAATTTTGAAACACTTAGAAAGGACGGCTGCTACTATGTAGACAAAACTCAGGCTTTACACCAGCTCATTACAATTGCAAAAGGACGTGACTATTTTTTATCCCGTCCCCGACGCTTTGGTAAAAGTCTTCTTGTAAGTACTTTGGAATGTCTTTTTGAGGGGAAAAAGGAGCTATTCAAAGGCTTATATATTTATGACAAGTGGGATTGGTCTCAAACATATCCCGTACTTACTATTAATTTTAGTGGTAAAGAATATATTAATGAGAATGATTTAGAAGAAAATATTTTTGCTTTTTTAGATACTTTAGAAGATGAGTATAACATCCCAGCATCTGATGAACTCAAACCCTCTGCGTCTAGACGTCTACAGAAAATCATTAAGCATATTTATACTATTAATTCCAAGACAGAAGTAGTTGTTTTAATTGATGAGTATGACAAGCCTCTCTTGGATGCTCTAGAAGACAAAGAGATAAGTAAAAAAAATCAGTCCACTCTTAGAGGGTTTTACAGTATTTTTAAAGCATCTCATAAGTTCATTCGATTTCAATTTGTTACTGGCATCACCATGTTTTCTAAGTCGACAGTATTCACAGGTTTCAATCATCTTATTGATATTAGCTTAAAGCCGCAATATTCATCTATATGTGGATATACAGATAAAGACTTAGATACAGTTTTTAAAGATGAGATCAAGAATTTTGATCGTGATAAAATTCGTAAATGGTACAATGGCTATAGTTGGGTTGGAGAGGAAAAGGTCTATAATCCCC
>MPNI01000122.1 GCA_002238945.1 Proteobacteria bacterium bin106
CACCACCAATAAGAGATACGTTAGTCCCCTTGGTTACCGTTCTTGAAAGAACAGGCCATGAAGAAGGAGATTGTCTCTTAGGAACAACAAAGCTACCACTACCACTAGCAGCATCCCCCGGGTCTCCTTTATCTCCCTTGGCACCTGGAGTTCCTTGAGGACCTTGAGGTCCTTGAGGGCCTTGAGGGCCTGTAGCTCCTGTAGGACCTTGATTACCTGTAGGTCCCTGTCTACCCTGGTTACCAGGCTGACCTGTAAATCCTCTTGGTCCTTGATCACCAGTATCTCCCTTATCTCCTTTGTCACCCTTAGCACCAGCAAGTCCTCGAGGACCTTGCATGCCATCAGTTCCATCTCTACCAGCTGCACCTTGAGGACCAGCTATTCCACGATCACCAGTGTCCCCTTTGTCTCCCGGTACACCACGCTGACCCCTTGCTCCTCTTCTTCCCTCATCACCTTGATCACCTTTATCCCCCTTCTCACCCCTCTCTCCACGAAGATCATTTACACTGTAAACCGTGAAAGGAAGAACAAGATTACCCGCTGCTAAGCAAGTAACAAGGATTTCATTAGAAGCTGTCCTACCAATAAAGAATTGATTAGTGGTACTGTGGATGACCATCTCACCCGTAGCTGGGTTTACAGTTGTGCCTGAAGAAGATGCTGCTAGTCTTCTAATATCAGCTGTTTCTATGAAATGAATGTCTCCATCAGGTCTACTCGTGTTTGTCCTTCTACCAAAATTGACAGCCATCAATCTAGTATCAGGAATAGAAATACCTGTTGATGAAAATACCGTGTGTTCCAAGACATTGATCATCTGTGAACCCACAGACATCAACCTAATATCAAACGGATAAACCGTCATAGGAATAAGATCTACACTGGCACTACTTGCTGCCATCATGATCTCGTTGGCAGAACTCCTACCAATGTAATAACCATCAGATCTACCTGTAAATAGATTGAGACTATTAGCAGGAAGAGACGTATCACCAGCACTAACAGCAGGCAAATCAAGTAAAGCCTGACGTAATACCATCCTTAAGCTGACATCAAAGTACGAACGATCACTCTTCCGACCTGGATTGAAAGCTATAACACTAGCATTAGGAATAGGTATTGAAGTATTTAGAAAGGTGTCACTACTAGTGATATCAATATCAGTATTGACTGAACTATCTGTATCAAGAATTTCATTAAAGGTGTAAACCGTTAAAGGTAGAAGATCAACATTAGCTCGATTACTTGATATCAAGATCTCATTAGCTGCCGTTCTTGCAACAAAGAATGTTCTTCCTGCTGCTCCATATAAAGCTACAGCTGTATCTGTAGATATCGTAGCACCAGCTGTCGTAGCTGTTAGATCCTTAAGATGAGAAGAAAGGAAGACATATAAGTCAGCATCATCAAAACCAGATGTTATATCCTTTCCTACATTGATAGCCATCATGGCTGTGGCAGGAATAGAAATTCCTGTAG
>MPNI01000123.1 GCA_002238945.1 Proteobacteria bacterium bin106
CTTGTTCTTCTTTGCCGATTGTAAGATAACCCGACTGGAATAATAGGGCCTGTGGTATAGCATTCTCTATTTCTAATGTTGTGAGTTCGTCATCTTCAATCCAACAGTTTTCAATGGACTTGACACTAAGATTGTCACTATTAAGCAAGTATTCATAGAGATGCTTGGGTGTGCCGGTTTTAAGCCACCAACCATTGAATTTTTTTTTCTTGAAAAGAAATAACATACAAAAAGGATTGTAAACTTTTTCTTCACCTAACCAATTATATCCGTTATACCAACGTTTAATTTTTTCACGATTGAAATTTCTTATCTCCTCAGCAAATACTGTGTCTAGATCATGGTCAGTATAACCACAAATAGAGCTAAATTCTGGATCTAGGCTAATGTCTTCAAGATTATTAAGGCCTGAGAAAACAGTTTCTTTAGAAAACATGGTAATGCCTGTGACAAAAACAAAGTGGGTATATTTTTCAGAATCTTTGATTTGTCGGTAAAATTCTCGGAGAAAATTGCTATTTTTTTGGGCTAACTCTGTGTCAGCCAAAACATCCAAAATAGGAGCGTCGTACTCATCTACAAGGACCACAGCCTTGTTACCGGTTTTTTTATTCAAACGAAATAAAAGATTGCTTAATGCTAATAAAGCAGATTCATGCACGATTTTAGATACATCTAACTCTGCACTTTCAGCAATAATTGTAATTTGATTAATGATATTTTCTGAAATCTTTTCTGGGCTATGGTTTTGACCAGTCATGCTGAGTCTTACTACAGGATGTTTTTGAGACCAATCCCATTTATCTTCGATGTACAGTCCTTTAAATAAGTCCTTCTTTCCTTCAAACAAACATTCAAATGTGCTAACGAGAAGACTTTTGCCAAAACGCCTAGGACGAGAAAGAAAATAACCTTCTCCTTCATCAATCAGCTGTTTAATCAGAGCTGTTTTATCTACATAGCAATATTTACGTTCTCTAATTTTTTCAAAATCTGCACAACTTATTGGAAATTTCATGATACATGTTCCCGACATTTTAAACATTAAAATTTCTGACAATTAGCCACTAATATACCTACAGCAGTACCTACCATAGTACCTGATTTTACACAACTATACTAGTCATCATTTCATGAGACAAGCTCCGTATAAAAAGACTCCTCACAAGTAAGGACACAAAATATGCCTTATAACTCACCTACTCGGCTAGAGGGCATATTAACAGTAAGGAAAACTTTCTGTCCACGCCGTGTCATGCGAAAAAGCAGCTGGAAGCAGCTATACTACCTATCGTTCAACAAAGACATAGCCTCAGAGACTAACAAAGCTTATACATCATCATCCAACTCTTCATGGAGAATCCCAACAATATTGCGTTTTTCTTTACTAAACACCATCCCTAAGAGGTTAATGGGTTTTTTGAGATCCTTATGTGGGTCAGCATAGAGGCGATCTTTGATTTGTTGAATAG
>MPNI01000003.1 GCA_002238945.1 Proteobacteria bacterium bin106
CTATCAGTTCATCTCTCTTACCTACCGCTCCACTACTGAACCCATCAAAAACAAATGACCAAACATCGATTTTTTCTATATTATTTTCTTCATCCTTATTGCTATTTTTCAAAGTATAAAGATACTCATGTATTTCTGCAGGATTTGTGACAGGAAACATGGCACGAACTGGTTTATTGCTGTCTTTAAGAAAGCCTTCATAAGCTTCTTTTGTACCCATAATTTCACTAATAAAATCTTCATTATTCATATGCAAACTATATTTATTTATATTCCATATTTCAGTAGCTTTTTTAATACGACTATCTGCTTGTGATTTTAATTTATCTTTTATGGCATCTCTATTTGTCATATCAGTACCTGCAAGCAGAGAACCCAAAGAAGGTTGCTCCATAGATGGATATACACCGCCCAAAAGCGCCATCACAGACCAGGAGCTAAAAACAGATGGATAAGTATAGTACCTTTTTAGTCCTGAAGAGCTAAGAAAAAGTATTTCAGATCCAAGCCTACCATCAGAACCACGTAATAAACGCCTAATACTATCTTTATCTATTTCATCAAAATATTTCGCCTTGTTTGATTGCTTTGCACTATACCGCCTAGAGTCTTCTGAGGTAACAAATACGAATATTTTTTTATATACTCTTCCTGCAGTAATTTGAGGACCTCTAAAAAAGCCATCTCTTTTATTTTCACTATTAGTAGAACTATTATTGATATAAGAAAAACTAAAAGGACGATTATAATACATAAGTGCTGACTTGATTATCTGTTTCCTACTTAGATCATAATGGGCTGGAATACCAAATGTTAGCCAAAGATAAGCATTTCTAAGGAGCTGACTAGGTTCAAAAAAATTGCCAAATTTAAAAAACCTATTTTTTTCTTTACTCTTAGGGTAAGCTTTTTTGAAATTATTATTCAAAGTCCTAATCTCTGATATACTAAACATAGACTTATGTGTTGAAAATGCATAAAGAGCTACTTTTAACTCAACGTGATCTTTTAACTCATCTATAATGTGATTGATTTCATTTTTAACAAACGATCTACCACCCGTATCCGAAGCCTGATTACCCATGGGATGATCAACAAACCATACCATATCAATAACAGGTCGATGGTAAGATTTTTCAACATCTTCGCTATCAATTATCCATGGTTCAAGGCCGTCACCACGTTGAAGTTGTGTATCATTTTTTCGAGACTCCGTTCGACTAGATACTTCGCTTAAATTATTCACAGATTCCTTAGGCATAGGACCTGAAATGTGCCTAACCGTATTATCTTGACTAAAAGCCATAGAATGAAAAGGAGCAACGAGCAAACAACAAAGAACAAAAGTCGTTACAAGACGAAAAAGCATCGCATAACTCACAGAGATGAAGCTTGGTGGCAGTAATAAGTAAAAACAAGACAACATGATACAGTCTTTTGTTATAATATTCCAAGTATCTTTAAGCAAAAGCACACACTTGATACCTCTAATCGACAATCATCCATTCCATATTAACTCTCCTTAAAAAATACATTGGCTACGATCAATAAATCTTGCATCTACTAACAAGAAATCAGACAATATCAATCGTTTACATATATTTCTTAGTAACTTCATGGCACATACTTGACTCTATTGTCAGTTAGCACTTTATGGCCCTACCCTTCTGAAAAAAAGATAGTTAAGCAACTGAAAGTTAAGCAACCGAAAATAAAACTTAACCAGAAAATCTAGACAGAAAACGTTTATCTAAATACTTAAAAATCTTTTATTATCAATAGGTTATGTTAGATTTTTATGATACATTTTACAAAGCTTCAGTTACATTCTTCACATATACACTCTTGCTTGGTTTACATATCCCGATCCATACAATGACAATCATCATAAAACATAGATGAGATCACATATTTTTTATGTCTAAAGGAGTCATACATTGTCAAAGTCAACCTCTTATAGTGATGCCACTCAAGTGGTCCATGCAGGATCAGTGGTGGATGAAAAAACAGCAGCACTATCACCTGTTATCGTCACCTCTACCACCTTTGAACAAACCTCACCAGGTGTGCATAAAGGCTATGAATACTCCCGCGCAGCAACCCCCACACGAGATCAGCTTGAAACAGCATTAGCTCGTCTAGAAAACACACAATACGCCCTAAGCTTTGCTTCAGGCCTGGCAGCTGAACAAGCGATACTCCAACTCTGTGATCAGGGTGATCATATTCTCAGCTGTGATGATGTCTATGGAGGAACACGTCGCCTAGGAGAGAAGGTATGGGCTCGATACGGACTTACTTTTAACTATATGGACACCTGCCATCTCGATAAAGTGGAAACATACCTCAAACAACACACCACCAAAATGCTTTGGATAGAAACCCCCACCAACCCCACTTTACGTATTATGGATTTACAATCACTGGGAGCTCTTGCTAAAAAGTATGGCTGCCTCTTTGTGGTAGATAACACATTTGCAAGCCCAATCTTTCAAAAACCCATCGATTTTGGTGCTGACATCATTGTCCACTCCACAACCAAATATATCAGCGGTCATTGTGATGTGCTCGGTGGAGCGGTGATGACATCTCAAACTCCCATTTATGAAAAACTTCAATTCCTGCAAATGGCAACCGGTGCTGTACCTAGTCCTTTTGATTGTTATCTCCTTCTCCGCTCTCTTCCCACCTTAGCACTCAGAATGCACAAACATGCCGAAAATGCTCTCAAATTAGCCACCTTTCTCAGTAACCATAACAAGATCACAAAAGTCATCTACCCCGGCTTGCCCAGCCATCCCAACCACGAACTTGCCAAACAACAGATGTCAGGATGTTCTGGCATGGTGAGTTTTTACTACGATACCGATCTTGAAGGCATCGCACGTTTTAGCCAGTCATGCAAACTCTTTTATCTTGCTGAAAGCCTCGGTGGTGTCAAATCCATGATCAACCACCCTGCAGCCATGACCCATGTCTCAGTGGATAAAACCGTACGAGAAAGCCTCGGTATCACCGATCAACTCCTACGTCTCTCTGTGGGTATAGAGGACCCAGAAGATCTCATTGCAGACCTCAAACAAGCTCTGAAATAAAAAAGAAAAATATAACTTTAGACACACCCCCTTATAAATCATTGCTTCTATGGGTAAGGGTAAGAAGATAGGGGAAAAAGAATTTCTTGTAAGCTCTGGCATGTTTATTGCTGTTAGGAGTGCATGGAGCAATCATGCTCGCATCACTTTCCAACAACATCTCCACCTGCCAACAATCATATGTTTTTGCCGAGATCACTTCCTTTTAAAATCCTCTATTTCTCTCTTTCTTGCTGGCTATGCTACAGCCTTGTCTCACTAATATGTGCCAAACCAACACCTACCCCCCGTAGCATGGACACTAAGGCTCACCATGCCCATCAAGAAGTTGAACTGCCTCAATTTGCCTTTGATCAGCTCACTTATACCGGAGCAGAGATCTTTAGCTTCGCCTATTCCTATATCTTGCGACAAAAAAAAGACGAATACGAACGATTTCGCAAGCCCTTGATGTGTGCATCCAATGTCAGTTATGTACTGCAATCAGCAGGAATCCCTATTTCTTATGAGCACTCATTTTCTGTGCCAGGATTACTCCATGCCATCCGTGATGATGGCGGAACATTATTTCAATTCCCTCTCTATAACGGCGGTAATAGAGATGAGATTATCGATGCTACCCAAAGACAATTCCCTGATGGCATCCCCACTGGAGCTATTGTAGCAGGATGCACCTATCCTGACTGTGAAAGCGAAGACGTGAGTCAAGCCCATGTGGGCATCATTGGTGATAAGAATCATCACGGCGATATGATGATCTATCACAACAATTGGTATAGGCCTAACACCAATGGCGGAAAACGCAGCGCCTATATGGTGAGTTTAACCAATCTCTACGATACTTTTAGCCCAAGAGAATGGATGCCCACTCCTTGGATCAATATCCGCAAAAACAGTGATGGCGAAATAGAATACATTCATAGTGCCCTACCAGAAATTGATGACCTCAATCCTTTTAACGGAAACTTCTATATCACCATTGCTATACCCAGACAGATTCAAGAAGAAGTGGATGGAGGACACATCCTGCCTCATCATGTGCACAATAGCCATAACAATATCCACCAAAAAACTCTGTTATTTGATCAAGAACACAACCGCATCATTTGTCGTTCAAAAAAACCCCTCAGAACCATCAATGCTCGAGAGTATCCCGGTGGACCACGTAACACAAAAATCTACAACACACTCAGCCAAAATGCCCGTCAAAAAACCTTTCTTTATACGCCTTTTGAGTTCCTCATCCTCGATAAAATCACCATTGATACAAAAACCTGGTACTCTATCCGTGTTCACGACCTCAAATCTTACTTCGGTGGCAAAGAACTTCCAGATGGAGAAATCTGGATCACAGCCAATCAAGCCATATGCAAAACCAAAAAAGAATGGCTCACTTCAACCCCCTAGACACATCCAAAATAACCCCTATCTAAGTAATTGATAAAAAATCATTCGTAGAAGAAAAAAGCTTTCAGAAATAAACTGAAAGCTTTTTTATTTTTCTTATTTTCCATAAACGATCTATCTTACTCACAACTCCAATTGGTTGTTTTACCAGGATTTTCGCTCTTCAAACGTGCTAGCTCCTTTTTACACTGCTCTGTGGTTAAAAGAACAGAGCAGTTGTTAAGTGACCTGCATTCTGTAACGGTTTTATTATCAAAACGACACTTTAAATAACTTCTACGAAAAGACTCACCCTGAGCTACCGGCTGATCAGAACACTCTGCAACTATATCCGCTTCAGGCTCACCTTTTCCTGGACTCTTAAGGCTATCTGTTAGATCGGTTTTAACATCTGCAACGGTGCTATCATCTACCACAGTGGCAGTGGTGGTATCGCCTCCTGGTGCCACAGTGGCTTGTCCTGGTGCATCATCATCGCTTTTACCCGGATCAGAACCTTGAAGATCCTGTATTGGTGTTGACAAACTCGTATCTTTTTCAGATTCTTCCACTACTGGAGCAGCATCCACACACTTACCGTCTTCTAATGTTTGTCCATCTCCACACGAACGTGGTTTTCTCTCACAAGCCACACCCACAAACATCACAGCTAGCAACAACCACACCGTTTTCTTCACAGTTTCTTTTACAGTTTCTTTTACAGTTTCTTTTACAGTTTCTTTTACAGCTTTCTTTACAACTTTTATATCGCCAATATCCTTTACACAACTCATATGCAATCCCTCTATTTTGGTTTATAGGCTTGGTTTATATGTGATCAATCCTTTTTTCGTTTATATCTATGCATAGATACTTTATCTCGCATTTCACACAGCACATAAGCTAGATAATAGATGCCATAAGCCAGTATCCATCACCTGGATACTACCATTTCAAAGACGTTTAACCAAATGACCGTAAAAACCATATGACTTTCGAAGATCGCAGAAGACATATTAAGCAGACAATGACTGATCAGCTGTCACAGTTTGAGTTGGTTGTGATTCTACGAGCTTCTGGGAACTGAACATACATGTAATGACCTGAACACGATCATAGTACCCCGCTGAAGATGTCTTACTAAACTCTTTGGCAATATGTTTAAGGGTCATTTGTCTTTCCAAAACCGTTTTGGACTTATCACCTGCCACATAACCTTGTATAAATGGCAAGCTCGATGACCAATCAGCCGGACCTGTAACAAACACCATCAAAGCATACTCTTCAAAAGTGCTCGTAAAATATTGACTCTTTAAAACACCACCATCAGAAAAACGAAATAATACACGACAATCCCTGTCTTTTCCACTCATACGTGAAGCAGAAAAAACCCGTGCATTCAACTCACCAAGAATGGCACTTTCCACACGCTTATAAGAACGATCAAACACAGTTATCACACTTTTCACATCATTAAATGTATCAGATAAAGGATGATTTTTCAGAAAATACAACATATCATTCATCACCTCCTTAACAGAGACTTTTTGCTGAATATACTGCGAACCATGCCTTAATACATACACATAATGCCATAAAATAGAAGCAAAATGGTGCAACGCAGCTTCATCACTGCCCTTCATATCAAACGACATAAGCATATAATGCCGTGGGCCAAGATTCACTCCCAGTACCCAAGATCCTGACTCTGATCGCAAAAACTTATCTTGAGCAAATAACTGCAACCATGAACACGACTCAAATAAAACCTGTTTTGATGTAAACTCACTAGGAGGTTGTATAGAGCCACTTGGATCAAAAGGAACCAAACCAAAACAAGAGAACGCATAACCCGCTTGAGCACCCCAAAGATTGATCTCAGAGCGCGCATGATCCTCTTCAGCAATATGACTCTCACCCATTTTATCTATAAAGATGTAACATCTTTGCTCCTTGCTTAAATATATAGGGATCAAGCAGCCCATCCTTTCACAAGCCTCATCCATCTGAGACAATGGATCTCCAGAGGCAAGACTCGCCAAACTATCCTTATCAATCACAGATGTAGCTTCAGCTTCTGCGGTCATATCATCAAGAAAGACGGTCTTTGATCTTTCTTCTATATCCTGCTCAAAAAAGTTTTTTAATGGCACTTGTGTATCTAAAATACCTTCAATCTTAGCAACCACCGTTTTCGGTAAAGTATCAAATTGAGATACTTTCTCGCCCTCTACAGGTTTTTGATCAACACTCTTCACAACACCAGACACCCGAGTTTTATCATCAGCTAATACAGAACTCATAGGAGGTGGTTGACTCACCACTGTTTTTTCCTCCACAACACCTAGATCAGAAGAAGAATCAGAATGTGTCTGAACATGACTATCACCACCAGACATACCAACAGATATCTGAACATGCTTTGGTGACACTCGAGTCTTATCATCAACATCAAATACCCCATCTCTTCGAGGACCTCCTGGACTTCCCTGCGTTGGTGAAACCCGAGTCTTATCATCAACATCAAATACAGCTTCCGAAGCAGCAGAACTGTCAGTATAAGCTTTACTTGGAAACTTCTGAACAGATGATTTATCACTAAACATATCTTTAACTGAAGTTGTATTGGCTTTATCTTCTGTGAGTAATTCTTGGTTTTTCTCTTTTTTTATAACCCCTACCCCACCATCAATGGAGATAAACAAAGCTTCATTAGTGGTTAAGTAAGACTCTAAATGACTTTTAAGATCACTAGGAGCAGGCTCAAAGGAACTCATATTCGTCATATCACAATGAACTTTATAATCAGCTAATTTTTGTACGTTAATAGCATATAAAATATCACCACCATAAGAGTCTTGGAACAGTTTAACAACATCTAAAATAATTTTTCTCTCTGACATCGAAGATATCTTTGGGAAAAAATTAAGCATACTACCATAAGCAAGTGTTGAAGGAAATTCGTCAAATCTTGAAAATGTCTTCTCTACCCCTCTTCTTAAATCCCGTCTAGCAAAAGGAATACCAAAACACAGAAGAGAGTCCTCAGCCATCTTTGAAAAAGCTAAGTAACGATGCCTTCGTGACACCGAAAGAGCATGCAACAATTCCTTTGATCCTAGTTTAGGATGTTTATTTAAAGAAAAATGATGGCCTAGCTTTAATAAAACAAAAACAAAAGGAATTCGATAATGATTCTTTGCAAAAAAAGATTTTACTTTATTAAAAGAAGACACTACAGATTCTTCACTTTTTTTATCGGAAGAATAAACCGCTAACATCAAGTTTAAAAGAATTTTTACAGGAGAGTCATCAAAGAAATGAGGACAAATAGCATCATGTGTATGAGAAGCCAACTTTGATAATACATTTTCATTTTTATCAAAAGAACGTCTTGATCTAAGAGCATAATAATCTTGAAAAACAAGAACACACAAAGCAAAAAGATCCATTTGATATGAATGATACAGCAATACATTATTCTTATCTTGAGCCAACATGATAGCTTCAGAATAAACCTTTTTAGCTGAATTGTATTGATCCTCTACAAGAAGGACAAATGCTTTAGACAATGTAAAGAATATATTTTTTTTATAGGTACTGTTACTAACACTATCATAAACAACTTTTGACGCAAATGAATGAATATCCTCCACATCATCTTCTACAGCTGAACACAAAATAGACAGTAACATCATGTAAGGAAATATCGCAGTCTTAGATGAACAAATATTTATACTACTATGATAAAGATCTAAAAAATCATCCTTTTTCCCTTGTAATAAAAGTCTTGTGAGATTTATGGCATTTATCTCTATGATATACATTAAATCATTAGGCCAATTAAGCACATTACTATAGCTTCCTGAAATAAGCCTTTTTGAAGAAAGATAACTATGGTGCCCTGGATATAAAAAATAACAAAATTCTAAATAATCCATAATGATAGCATATCGCTCTATTTCTCTAGATGAAGATTTGTTATTGACGTTATTTTTATAGATTATTTTTCGAATACAATGAATAACTACTTCGATAGTTTTATACATTCCATACTTTTTTAAAATAGCTAGCCTAAAAGAAATCAATGCAATAATATCATCTAGATGAGCAGTGCTTTTATCTAGTCTACTGATCGACAACAAATGAATATCATCAGCCATAGAAACATTTGCATTCAACATAGACATATAAAAGTAGTTATAGTACTTCAATACTCTAAGAGTTTTTTTTGATCTTTTATCACTAAGCCTTGATATAATTTTACCAGTAGGACTTGAGGCCCACTTCAAACCTAATACAAAAAAAGCATAATCATAATAAACACCTTGACTGAGACGGCTTTTTACCATCAATGGCTTATTCCATCGCGATGACAATGGCATTCCTAATCCTGAAATAAGATAGCGCGTAACATTTGCCATCTTTCTATAATCAGAAACTCTATGCAAAATAAGCAAATAATAATCTAAGGCTAAAGCGGTTTGTTGTTGAGGCAAGCTACCAATAGATTTTTTTTGAATAATTTTAACTATCTTATTAAGCTGCCTTGAAGCTTTCTTAAAAAGACCTAGATGAAAAAGAATCTTACATGACTGGAGATATATCATAAACAAGTTATTAATGCTAATAGACTTTATAAGATATTTATTAACAATATAAATAACAAAATCATAATACTTCATAGCACAATAATATTCTTCCATTTGAGTAGATATTAACCCTGCTTTAGAAGCATAATACACCGATGAATTGAGTGTGTTTTTATCTGGAACATAGCCAGAACGTCTCTTGCGTAATCCTTGATAATAATGATTGGCAACAGCAAAAACCATTTTATTATCTGGATGAGTTAGGCCAGCACACAGCTGTTTAACAATGCCTAAATGATAAACAGGAACATCGGCCGGCTCAATCCTACCTAATATAACATCACGAATATGAGGATGAACAAATTGATAATTTTTTATTTTTTTATCTTTTTTAGTCGTATGCTGTGCTTCTCTAATCAAAGACTCTGACTCAAGAAAAATGATCATTTCTCTAAGTCTAACATGGCTCACTCCACCAACTACAGAGAGCACATCTTCACGAAATTGCATTCCAGAAATGCTAGCAACTTCTAAAACGCGAATCAACGACTTACTATAGCCTGTCAATCTAGATAATATCAAATCAACACTGATTAAAGGCCTATTGATCAATCTGATTTCATCGAGATTATAAACCCATGATTTCAATTCAAAATCATGACAAATATCGCCATTTAAAACAAGATCTCTGATTTTTTCAATAAGATAAATAGGATTGCCACGGCAAACCTCATACAGATATGTACATAATGGAATAATCTTCTCTACTTCAACACCTAAAATATGATAAACAAGACTTGATGTTTGATGAAGAGTAAGGGGCGTGAGTTCTATTTCTTGGTAACGCCTTTTATATTTTGACATTGTATTTAAAAAATCGCTTACATGCTTTTCTCTCTTGTTTCCTTTCTCTGTAGTACAACTAAGAACAATATGAATACGCTCAGAGTTGTTAAAGTTAAAAAACCCTTCAATAATCTTTAGACTGTAATCATCAGCAAAATCTATATCATCAAAAATAAAGACAATAGGCTGATGAGAAGAAATCAAGGATCTTGTAAAATCCGTAAATGTTTTAATGATCACATTACGATCTACATCCTCTATGGAATAATGAGTAGGTGCTTGCACAGATTTCTTAGTAAACAATGCCGTAGCAGGAACGACTTCTTTAAGAAGAAGAATACGATCGCCTAAATTTTTATGCAAACGATCTCTGATTTTTTTAGCTTCAAGAGGATTATTTCTACGTACTTTTAACAGATACTCATCAAAACCGGATATAAAGCTCTGCATAGAGGTTGAGGATTTATACTTCATAAAACCACAAGAAATAAACTTTACCTTGCGTTTGACTAAATACTCTTTGAATTCTCTCAGCAAACGACTCTTTCCCATACCGCTCTTACCCGTGACAAGAGATATATGCCCTCTTGCTGAGCGATAAGCCACATTGCTGTAAAATTGAATCAACTCACTGACCTGACGCGTACGACCAATGAGCTTGTAGTTACGTCCCATGGAACGAAAGTTGTTATTTAGCCCTAAGTTAATGGTACTTAAACGTTTAGCTGACAGACCTCTCTCTCTTTTTTCACAAACCGCTTGAACCACCTTAAGATCAGAATAAAGAGAAAATGCCGTTTGATAGCGATCATCTGGTGATTTAGCTAAAAGCTTGGCGACAATATCTCCCACTATTTTAGGAACATCTTGCCTAATAGAAGTGATATGCGGAGCAGCAGCTTTGCTATGAAGATCCTCTAATTCTGCGCGAGTTCTTGCCAAAAACGGTGGTTTTCCAACCAAAACCTCATAAAGCACACAACCCAAGGAATATAAATCTATACGATGATCTATGGACAAAGATTCTCGTTCGGTTATTTCAGGGGCCATATACAATGGTGTACCTGCTACTTTATCCAACACCCCTGCAGTGGCTCCACCAATATAGTTGGTAGCCTCACCAAGAGAAGCTACCCCGAAATCTATCAATCGAGCATGAATCTTATGGCCAAATGAAGAGTACTGTGTTTCCACAATAATATTATGCGGCTTAACATCACGATGAATGATATTTTTCCCATGAGCATAATCAAGTGCAGAGGCCATCTGAGAAGCCACTTGAAAGAAGAAATCAAGGCTCATCCCTTTTTTGCCGCTACCACCAATCACATGCTTAAGATCATTACCATCCACAAAATCCATGGCAATAAAATATGAGGAGATATCCTTACTCATCGCCCCACTTTGATGCGCACCTTTGGCAAAGCCATACTCTTTAAGACTGATCACATGAGAATGATACAGCTGGCTCATCAAAGCAGCTTCTTGATGAAAACGATGAAACCAGCCAATCCAATCAGACTTCTTGCCACTCACAAACTTCATAGCAAAACGCTGAGTGGGATCATCCATCAACAGGACTTCAAAAACCTCACCCATGGATCCTTTTCCCAAGCTACGTACCTTGAGATAGTTTGATATAACGGTTTTATGATCTCTCAAAGCCAAGGAGAAAAATCCTTAAAATGGAGGTTAGCCACAAACACCCCAATAGCCCAAATGATATAACCTTTCTAAGGCATCTCAGATCTGGGCAAACAATCTAGACAAAACAACAAGCCGTATCGGTCAAGGATGAGAATGTTTGATCATAACCTAAAACACATCATCACCTACCATCATCCTCAAGTGTATGACTTACTCTTCTAGCTAGCCAAAACGAACTAACCCATAAGCTGGCACACCCATAGCACAAGACATGATGAAAAAATCATAGCTTTCAATCACGTTGCCATGAAAGTAAGGCTTTTGGCTCGTGAGTGTTGATAAAATCAGGGATATAAGCAAGAGCTTTGATGTAAGATGTGGCTTTTTCCATATCTGTAATAAGTGAGCAGTTAAAAGCTACTGCTGCTTGACGAATACGCCATCCATTGGTGAGTTCTTCTTTTTTATAGCTCTTTGGAATATTAACCACAAAATCCACTAAAGATGATTTGATAGCCCAAATCACATCTTTTTCTTCAACGTGATGCCCATCTTTACTAGGCCACGGCAAAGATGTGACCTTAATGCCACGTTGGCTTAAATACTTAGCTGTACCTTCAGTGGCAAACAACGGAACCTTCATTTCCATCAATAGTTTTGCTGAAGAAAGAAATTTCAACTTGGTTTTTTCCGGCCCAGCACTAATCAATAAGCCTTTTTGAGGAGGAGAAATTTTCGATGATTCAAAAGCTAACAGAATCGCCTCCTCCAAACTCCCTGCCACACATCCCACCTCGCCGGTTGAAGCCATCTCCACACCTAAAACAGGATCAGCTCCTCTTAGGCGAGTAAACGAAAACAAGGCTGCTTTCACTCCCACATGAGGTAACTCATCTTCACTCATATGAAACACCTGAGGCGGTCGGCCAATCATCACATCACAAGCTATGGAGGCAAGATGGGCACCAACAACCTTAGAAATAAAGGGAAAAGAACGCGCTGCTCGAGCGTTACATTCAATGACTTTTATATGGTTGTTTTGAGCAAGAAATTGCATATTAAAAGGCCCATTCAAGCCAAGCCTCTCAGCAATCATTCGAGCTGCCTTTTTTACCTGCCGCACCGTTTCTACATATAACTTTTGAGCAGGCACCACCGTTGTGGCATCACCCGAGTGCGTTCCCGCATGCTCAATATGTTCTGAAACAATAGAGATAATGATTTTACCACCATGAGCCACACCATCTACTTCTATCTCACAAGCACCACTCAAAAACTCTGAAAGAACCACAGGATGATCTGAAGATATAGCACCAGCTGCACTCAAAGAGGCGCTCAAAAGTTCTTTGTTATAAGCCACCTTCATGGCAGCCCCTGAAAGAACATAACTAGGACGAACCAACAAAGGAAAACCTACCTGAGCGATGAAATCTTCTATTTCACCTGCGGTTTTTGCACTTATCCAACGCGGTTGATCAATACCCAATTCGTCGAGAATAGCCGAAAATTTCGAGCGATCTTCAGCCATATCGATACTACTTGCCGAATGACCAAGCAACTTCACACCAGCACTGGCAAGAGATAAAGCTAACTTATTAGGCAGCTGACCACCCATACTGGCAATCACCCCCTGAGGAGACACATGATCACAAATATCAAGAATTCTTTCTAAAGTGATCTCTTCAAAATACAAGCGATCCGATTCATTGTAATCTGTGGATACGGTCTCGGGATTGCAATTGATCATCACCGAAGACCAACCATTAGCTCGCAACTCTTTTGAACAACTCACCGCACACCAATCAAATTCCACTGAGGTACCAATGCGATAAGCTCCACCGCCCACAATCAAAGCACTGGGACGCACATCTTCTTCTAAAGGATCATGAACCGTGCCGTGATAGGTCATATAAAGGTAATTGGATGGTGTGGGATATTCCGCTGCTGTGGTATCTATCTTTTTTGCCACCGGTAACACACCAAGCTTTTTTCTTAAAGCACGTAACTGAAGTGAAACCTGCTCAATGGTACGCAAAGATAACGAACGCGCTGAACCACCAGAGCCCATATAAGCCAAATACACCAACTGTTCATCAGAAAAACCCTCACCCTTCCACTGCCTTAACACCACCTCTCCGAGCTGGCAAAATACAGCCATGATGTTATCAAAAGATGGCTCCACTGAACCCTCTTGATGAGCCTGCCCTAAGACGTTACCTAGAGCAAGATGAGAGAAAGTATCAAAGATATCTTGCTCACAACGCACCAAAACCAACAATTCTCGCAAAAACCAACGATCAATACGCGTTCTTTCAAACACCTCATCTAAAGAGACATCTTGGCGAAAAGCTTGACAAATGGCATACAAACGTCTATCAGTGGGAACTTCCAATTCACTGGCAAGATCTGTCATAGTCATGGGTGTATTAAACCAAGAAATGCCTGGGCCTAATTCCACAATAGAACGTACCGCTTTTTGTAACGCCTCCCTAAATGTGCGGCCAATGGCCATGATTTCACCCACTGACTTCATCGTTGAGCCAAGCTCACGATGAGCCCCTTTAAACTTCACCAAATCCCAACGTGGCACTTTTAAAGTGATGTAATCCAGTGCAGGTTCAAAAAAAGCACTGGTTGATAAGGTCACAGGATTTTTTAACTCGAGTAAATCATAACCACATACCACACAAGCAGCCACATAAGCGATAGGATAGCCCGATGCCTTAGATGCCAAAGCTGAAGAGCGCGACAGTCGAGCATTCACCTCAATGATGTAGTAATCCAAAGAATCCGGTGATAACGCAAATTGCGCATTACACTCACCAAGCACACCAAGAGCCTCAACTACCCTTAAAGAACTATCACGCAGAAATTGATATTCACTATCTGACAGGGTTTGGGAAGGACATACCACAATGGAATCACCAGTATGGATACCCAATGGATCAAAATTTTCCATATTACAAATACAGATGGCATTACCCTTACCATCTCGCATCACCTCATATTCCACCTCTTTCCAACCCTTAAGAGATTTCTCTACCAACACCTGAGGTGAATGAGCAAGGCCCTCCTCAACAAGAGAAACCAACTCTTTGTGATGACGCGCAAAACCAGAACCTAAACCACCCAAAGCATAAGCCATCCGACAAATCACCGGATAGCCAATCTCACTAGCTGCTAAAACAGCTTCCTCTACACTACAACAAGCCACACTGGGAGGTGTGGGAATCCCTATCTGACGCATCTTTTCAGCAAACTGCTTTCGATCCTCAGAAAGACGCAACGTCTGTGGCGAAGTACCAAGGTTTTTCACCTCATACTGTTCCAGATAACCGCCCTCATCAAGATCCAATAAACAACTCAACGCTGTCTGACCACCAAAACCAGCAACAATGGCATCAGGACGCTCTTTAGCAAATACCTTCACCACCCACGGAGCTGTCACCGGATACAAATACACTTTGATACGATCACCAGGGTTGGTTTGCACCGTGGCAATATTAGGATTCACCACAATCACTTCAAGACCTTCGGCAAGAAGAGCACGTAAAGCCTGAGTTCCTGAATAATCAAATTCACCAGCCTGACCAATGGATAAACCACCAGAACCTAACAGCACAACCTTCTTAGGCGGCTCGTCAGCCTCGCTAACAAGTTCTGTGTACAAAGGCACGTTTGCTCCCTAGCTAGAAACACATTAACTCAAAATGACGTAAGCTCTTTAACAAAGTCTTCAATAATCCACAGAGTATCTCGCGGCCCACCACAAGCTTCAGGATGAAATTGCACCGAACGAAACGGCTGGCGCAGATGAATAATGCCCTCAATACTCTGATCGTTAGCATTACGAAACCATACCCGCCAATCATCAGGCCAATGCATGCCCTCTACTAAATGAAATCCATGATTTTGTGAGGTGATAAAACCCCGAGATGTGCCCTCTAAATAAACCGGCTGATTGTGACTACGATGACCATAACGCATACGCTCACTTGTCATACCAGCTGCAATACCTAGAATCTGATGGCCAAGACAAATACCCAATATGGGACGATTGCCGCGCAACAAGTGACGCACATTTTCTATCAAAGCACATGCACGCATAGGATCACCAGGGCCATTAGACAACACCCAACCATGACAATCTATTTGAGAAAGATCACTATCCCACGGCAGAACTTCCACCTCACAACCAAACGAAAGCAATGCACGCAAAATATTGCTTTTAACACCACAATCCACCACTGCTACTTTTATTCCTTCTTTTTTTTCTGCACCTATTCCTTTCTCTGCTCCCTCTCTTGCCTCATCAATCTGTTTAAGGTTACAAGCTACACTCTTGCGCTTGCCAATGTCTTCGTTATGGTTTGCTATGCTAGGTTTTCTGCTCGACTCACGACTCTTCAATGTGACCACATGATCCAAAGAGGTATAGTTATGAGGCAAGAGAGTGTATGGCTTTTTGGTTGATACCTCACCGAGAATGGGATACAAACTCGCATCAAAGAAGTCATTTTCCCCAAAAGACATCCCTAAATAGGTACGCTCTTCACTCACACCTTGAGGTTCAATACGACCATAAAGAGGACCATGCTCACGAATTTGATGAATCAAGTGACGGGTATCCACACATGCCATACCCGGAATACCTTCTTTTTCTAACCACTGACCTAAAGAAACAAAACTGTTCCAATGAAAAGCCTCAGGACTATCCACTGTAACAATCACCCCTGCCACATGAACTTTCACCGATTCATGTCCCAGGCGTAACAAGGGATTTTTATGCAACCTTACCTGAGGCACTCCATAATTACCGATCAAAGGGTAGGCATACACCAATATCTGAGCAAAATAAGAAGGATCACTCAAAGACTCAGAATAACCTACCAAACTTGTGGTAAAAACCAACTCTCCACGACTCTTCACCGACGCACCAATAAGCTTGCCATGCAAAATCTCACCATTGGACATCACGAGTCTGGCAGAGCGTCTTTCTTCTATGCCCGGCTCCATCTTCAACCTACCCCTCTATAAACCTATTTTTTCATACACTTCCACATCACCATTGCACAATATGGTGCCCTAGCACAATACGATATACATATCACACAACTAACCAAATCACATGCACACAACATGTGACTGGCTCATAATAAAAAAAGCAAGCACACGGCTTGCTCTATTCTTTGAACCTGTTTATCTAACTTATTTATGTAATCAGCTTATATAAATAGCGTAAATGGCTTATTTAAGTTTTAAGTTTAAGTTTTAAGTTTAAGTTTTAAGTTATCTCAGTTACCTTCTTTTGAAAAAGGCACCTCAGCAGGCACGCCACCTTCAGGGGTCACTTGCGCCGGCACCACAGGCGGAGCAGATTGTTGGTTTTCTTGCTCTTTTCGCTGCCTTGCAATAGCCTCTTCACTCAACTCAGAAGCTGGTGTCACTCCATCTTTAGTAACCTCATCAGCAATTAAAAAATCAATACTGGTCTCACCTCCAATCACATCCGTGATAAACCACGCACCATCTTTGCGAAAAAGATTCAAAGAATTTTTAATGGTCATCACAGCCTGGTCTTCATTGGAAAGCTCTTGGTATTCCAATTCATAAGTGATTTGGACCTCCCGAGGAGTATGATCCTTTCTTTCAATAAAAGAAAAACGAATCACATCATAACGCCTAGCAATAAAAATTCTATCCACAGTAGCAGCATCCGCCTCTTCAAGAGCCTGCTTCAAATTCCCTGAAGCATAAGCAATAAGACGGGTTAAATCATCTATACTGTTTAAGTTAAATGCCACCTCAAGGTAAGCCTCCACCACTTCTTCAGCGGTCATATCTTTATGAGACTTCTTGCACATACTCGCACAACCCGCAACACTCAACGATAAAGTAAGATAGATTATGCTTTTTATGTATTGCTTTCTGACAATGCCCACCATCTAGACCTTCATTTTTAACATCAAACACATGATTCATATGTTATACGTGTGATACATACACCATTGAAAACACACCATAAGCACATACGGTTTATTTGTCTAGCTATTGTCTTTATCTAACTATTATCTAACTATTATCTAACTATTATCTAACTATTATCTAACTATTATCTAACTATCTCTATAATCTCTTCTTTACACATTCTTCTATATTACAACAACGTCAGGAACAAAAACAGAGCCCATATAAGCTAGCCAGAACTCACTTCGTAACACATTAAGTGGCTAGTCTCTCACAACGAGTCTCTCACAACGAGTCTCTCACAACGAGTCTCTCAGCGAGCACACTCTCACATCACCACACAGCCAGGCTCTTTTCATAAAGCTCATAACAGCTTACTCAACACGCCTGATATGAGTTGTATCTGTCTTCACTGTGGAGCTCGCACCATCTACATCCAAGTAGGAGTCCTTTTTTCCCATTTGCGCAGAACTCTGCACAGTTGGTGACGTTCGTTTTTTGCCATACGTCCTAGGTGAAAATGCATCACTCGATGAACGCTCCTTACTCTTAGTTTTTAAACTCATCGAAGACTTACGCTGAGGCTTAAGTTTGGAAGGAAGACGTCTGGAAACACCTGAAGGCTTTCGAAAATGCTTTTTACTGTAATCATAACCCTCACCACCAACTATGAATGTCTTTTGTGATGATCCAGGCTTGCCTTTCCACAATGTAGTCCGCACATAAGGCCTATACACATCAAGAAATAAACGTAAATCCTCAGCTCGATGACTCTTACGCACAGGAAAAATAACCCCACTTTCACTGCGCACTCTATAACCAAGATACAACTCTCTATCCACCAAAAGAACAACCTGTAATGTTTGATTCAAATGCTTTTTTATCCATATATCATCTTCACCAGGAAACAAATGAGCAGGAAGTGTTTTAAGAAGTGGATGCTTATCTATAACCCAAGGAACATACCTAAACACTATAGAATTCTTAAGCAACTCATCGCGAAAGTCTTTATCTATCCCCACATGAAAAAACACACTCAATAAACGATTCTTAGCACCCATCTTCACCAAAGAACGAGCTATAACCTCTGAAGATATCCCCTCGTAATATACAACTCGACGAGACAAAGAGATCACCTCAGAGAAATGCGTTTCCATATCCCGAAATGTCGTAAAGTATGTGATCTCATCAGCTGAGCTATCCAAAGAAGAGCCATCCTGTCGCACATAATCCTTACTTGCCGAGGCAGCAACTGAAGATGTTTGATGCCGCCAACCATTAGGATTCTTTGAAGACGCAGCAACCACAACTTGCTCAACATCAAAGGCGAAACCTTGCCTACCACCTAGCAGCAACCATAACACCATGATCCCTAACCAACACAAACTTTTGACAGCTCTATAATCACAATATGGACGCACAATACACATAATATTCAACATACCCACAATAACCATGTCACATGATTTATGAAATGAGCTTATAATGAAGCTTTTTTTAAAATAAAAGCTCCAAAACCATCCATTCCATCGGCATTGCCACAATAGATCAAAAGGATCTTATTGGATAAAACATATTTCCGGTAATAGTTCTGCAAACGAGACTTAGGCGAAATCACACAGAATTTTCGCGGAAAGGTCTCTTCTAACCAAGCCAAATGATCTTCTGTTTCTTCACTTTCAAAAGAACATACACTATAAATCAATTCACCACCCGGTGCCAAAATATCCAAGCCATGAGATAACAAAGCTCTCTGATACTGCGCCATCTCTACAATCAACGCATGATCTTTAAAAAGCTTACCCTCCGGATGACGAGACAAAACACCTAAACCACTACAAGGAGCATCCAAAAGGATTTTATGAGGAGGGCAAGTAGGATTATAAGATAGAAAGTCTTGAGCAAAGCACTGCACACCATGGCAACCTAAACGAGCTAAAGTAGCTATCATACGTTCATAAGATGATGGCTTTTTTTCAAAAGCTATCAAAGCACCACCATCACCGAAAATATTTTTATGCAAACCATCCACATCATCACGCGCTTGGCTAGAAGGAGGGCTGTCTTCAACATCCTCTTCCACATTCTCTTCCACAGCTTCTTCCGCAGCTTCTTCCACACTCTCTTCTATATCCTTTACTTCTGCGGTTCCATCCACTGCCAGATCACTTTGAGAACGTGAAGCCATCAAATCATAAATATGACCGAGCTTACCACCAGGACCAGCACACGCATCCACTATCACCTCTCCTGGTTTAGGATCCACCAACAAACCTATCAACTGAGAAGACTCATCTTGTAGCGTAAAATATCCCTGATCAAACAAAGAATCTTTATCCAAAGCAGGCCTTTCAGCCACATGAAAGCAGTACTTGAGTGGCCTCTTAGTTGTACGTATTCTTTCTGTACGCAATAAATGCCGCTGCATCTCTTGAAGGGATTCAAACTGAGAAGCTTTCTCTCGAATGAGCCGCACAGTCACTGGAGGACGCTGATTGGATTGTTTTAACATTCCCTCAAGACGCTTATAGCCAAAGCGTTCCAACCAACGCTCCACTAACCACGGAGGATGAGCACACTGCAAAGATAAAAAAGCTGCCGGCTCTTCTTCAGAATCCGGCTTAGGAAAATAACGCGCTCGTGTAGCTACTTGCCGTAATATACCATTTACAAAAGGAACCGCTTTGCTCTGCTTACGCATTCTCACATACTCAGCACTTTCATTGACACAAGCCCGATCAGGAACCCGATCAAGATAATAAATCTGATAGGTGCCAGCAACAAGAGCCACTCTTACCGGCACCGAACATTCATCTAAATCTCGAGTGGAATGATTCTGAAGAATCCAATATATCTTTGACCACCAACGCAAAGAACCAAAGGTGATTTCAAAAGCCAAATTACGATCTATCCGCTTCGGAACGGAATGCATACTAGCAATCATCTCACCAAGTATCAAAGAAGGATCTTTCTTCTCGCAAAGTACTACGCATAAAGCATCATAAGAAAGCTGTCTGGCAATGGATAAACGCGCCACAATATGATGCCTTTATGTATGATGATATATACAAAATGTCTGATGCTATGAATACATAACGACAAACACATCCATAAAAAGTACGCCAAAATTCTCTAGCGACTCTTACGAAAAAACACGAAACGCCCAACAACCCACAGCAAGAGACACCAAAGACCCAAAAAAGACATCCCTCACACTCATCGAGTTACTGCTATATCGTGTGTTTTATGTGTTTTCTTAGATGAAGACGAAAATCTACGCCGTAAACCAGCATAAAATATATAAAGCCCAGTCAGTAAAGCACCCATAATAAAAGAAATAAGAAGTGGTACATATGTAGCAAGACGAAGAGTATTTTCTAAAAACACCAAATTTATGTCAATTACGTGCTGATTTTTCATACAAAGCGTAATGATCACAGCAATAACTGCAAAAGAGACAAATAATCTTATGAATGCAAAAAACTGTAACACAGGAATCTGACCTCATCACAAACAGCATTTAACACAGCTAAACAGCACTATCCCAGCTATATCACAAAATCTCTTTTATGCATTTTTATCTTCCTCCTCCACAGATGATTCATCACTAGCTTCCACGTGTGTTTCTTGCTTCTCACTGGATTGTTCACTAGCCTGTTCTTTTTCTTCCTTAACTTCCTTAACTTCTTCCTCAACGACAGATGTCTCTAGAACAGACTGTGTAGCACTAGAAACGGCTTCCGTTTCCAAACTACCCTTCACAGCTGAAGGCTCATTCACAGCTGAAGGCTCCTCTGTAGCTGAAGGCTCCTCTGTAGCTGAAGGCTCCTGAGAAGACAATTCTACACCACTCACTGGATCTGCGTTCTTTGTTTGTGTTTCTGCTGTCACAGGCGACGTGTCTGTAACCGAAGATGTCGTCACATCTTGTGACCCCCCATCAACAGAGCCAGACAAGGCCTTGCTATTATCCACAGAAGAACTATCCACAGAAGAACTATCCACAGAAGAATCAGCCGAAACAGTACCAGCATTCTGATCATGTCCATCAGCTGCAAGGGGTGCTTGTGCTTGTGCTTGTTGTTGGTCTTGTGATACCTGAGAAGGAGAACCTAAAGAAGATTCTACATTTTTCACCTCACTCACAGAAGCTGCTGTTCCTTGATCCACCGGCTTACTTACTACAGGCGTTTTTACAGATCTTACAGACGCACCTAAAGCCTGGTGCTGAAGATCAAGACTCGTACCTGGCTCAACCACT
This sequence comes from Proteobacteria bacterium bin106, assembly GCA_002238945.1. Lineage (GTDB taxonomy): Bacteria > Bdellovibrionota_B > Oligoflexia > Oligoflexales > Bin106 > Bin106. The sequence continues at coordinate 21,795 of MPNI01000003.1, forward strand.
TCAGAGAACTGAGGAGGTGGGACATCGCCAACAGAAGGAGGCTGAAAACTACGCGTGGCTGAGGATGAAGGCATTTGGTAACGCGCTATATACTTCTTTAATTCCTCTCCTTCAAGCCCAAGATCCACAGCTTTTTTAGAAAGAGATATTTTTCTATCCTGACGCACCATATTCAAAACAATATACTCAATTTCATCACCCACATTCATATATTCAACAGGACGACGTATAGTATGCTCAACATTCAGCTCTGAAACATGTATCAAACCTTCAAAGCCTTGCTCCATTTTGACAAAAACACCAAAATTCATCACCTTACTCACCACACCCTTATGGCGGGATCCTACGGTGTAAGCAGAAACAATGTTAGCCCATGGATCTTCTTGAAGCTGCTTAATACCTAATGAGAATTTTTCTTCAACAGTATTGATCTGCAACACTTTTGCTTGAATCTCTTGACCCTTATGGAATTTCTCAGCAGGACGACGCATTCTCTCTGTCCAAGAAATATCCGAGACATGAATGAGCGCATCAACACCTTCTTCAACAGCCACAAAGATACCAAAATCGGTAATGTTGCGGATTTTACCAGATATCACATCACCGATATGATATTTCTCCTCAATGCTATCCCAAGGATTGGTCTCTAATTGCTTCATACCCAAGCTAATACGCTTAGCATTGGTATCCACACCAAGAATCATCACATCCACTTCATCACCGATGGCCACCAATTTCGATGGATGACGAATACGCTTGGACCAAGACATTTCCGAGATATGGATCAAACCCTCAATGCCATTTTCCAATTCCACAAAAGCACCATAATCCGTCAAACTCACCACAACACCGCGAGCCTTACTACCCACCGCGTATTTCTTAACCACAGAGCTCCAAGGATCTTCTTGAAGTTGCTTATAACCCAAAGATACACGCAAACTCTTGGCATCATAACTGAGTACAACCACCTCAAGCTCTTGACCTATTTCAAATAACTGACTGGGATGACTTACCCGTCCCCAAGACATATCCGTGATGTGAAGAAGACCATCTACACCACCCAAATCCACAAAAGCACCATAATCTGTAAGGTTTTTCACAATCCCCTTAACATTGATGCCTTCTTTAAGATTATCTATAGTTTGTGTACGTACTTTCTCACGATCATGCTCAAGAAGAACACGTCTTGAAAGCACTACATTGGCACGAGCTTTATTAAATTTTATAATTTTATAATCAAAGGTTTCACCCACAAGATTATCAAGATTTTTAACCGGCCTTAAATCTATTTGAGATCCCGGTAAGAAAGCTCGCACGCCCACATCCACATGCAAGCCACCCTTCACACGACGAACCACCTTGCCTTGAACCACATCTCCATTTTCAAAAGCCAAAGCAAGATTATCCCAAGCTTTCACCAATTGAGCTTTTTCAAACGATAAGACAAGGTCGCCATGACGATTTTCAAAACTCTCTAGGTATACATCTACCTTATCGCCAACAGACACATTAAGTGGCTCACTATCTTCACCACCTTCTTTAAATTCATATAAAGGCACTTCCGCATCTGTTTTATGACCAATATCTACAATGGCATAATCACCACTAATACTTGTGATTAAACCAGAGATAATAGCGCCTTCTTTGATTTCTCCTAATTTTGAACAAGATTCTTCAAATAATTGCACAAACTCTGAGTTTTTCAACTCATCATTATCTTGTTCTAAACCAAAGTCCCCATCATCATCCTGCCAGACCACATCCACAGCACCAGCCGAAAATATGTGATCTTGTTGCTGAGACTCTGTTGTTTTCTCTGATACCTCTTGCTGTGATACCCCTTGCTGTGATGCCCCTTGCTGTGATGCCTCTGTTGAAAGATCTTGCTCGTGCTCTTGTTGTTGCTCTTGTTCCTGATCAACCATAACTGTCATACACATTGCTCCAGTACACTAACTCTTCTTTCTCCTTATCTTGTTGTTTTCATCAAGTCACACAAACAAGTTTTCAAAAAAAGATGTTCTTACCAAAGATACAACCCAAAATAGCCAGTCCTACGTAGCTTATATTTTTTTTAATTTATTTATTTTATATATTTATTCTTACTTATCTTAATTATTCTTACGCTATTTATCACTCGCACTTGCTATCATTTCCCATCAAAGAATCGTTTTTTCAACCACTCAATGACGATGTTGCATCCACCCCCCAAATCCTACAAAATAATACCCATAACACACCATTGATGATCTACTATACCATCTGCTACCAAAAATCCATCTGCTACCAAAAATCTTTCACACCACTCATCCATGTGAATTTCCTAGCAGGTTGTTCTCTGTCCGCTATCCATCTATATCCACATTCTTATATCCTACTATCTATATCTTTTATCTATATCTTATGATCTTATCTATACTTGCGCTCTATTCACACCGCACGCCACACCGCACGCCACTCATATGCACATCTGTCTAAACTTTGCATGGTATCATAAATTTCAATAAAATCAACAACATCTGCATATTTTTTGTCTCCACAAACTACCAACGCAGCAAATTAGCTCCCCAAGAAAAACCTGAACCAAATGCGACTGTCATGACGAGTTTTCCCCGAACCAATCGGCCATCCTTTTGAGCCTCTGCCATGCATAGCGGTAATGTTGCAGAAGTGGTGTTACCATACTTATCGATAACATTGACAACTTTATGATGCGGCAAACCAAGTTTTCCCCTAACCATCTCATTGATGCGAAAATTAGCCTGGTGAGGAATCAACACATCAATATCATCAGGCGTTATGCCATGCTTTTTACAAAGACTACGTACCAAACTCTCCATTTTCAAGGTGGCATGCTTAAACACCTGACGACCATCCATATGCGGTACAGTACTACGTTCATCCATATCTTGTGTCGTCATAAAACGCTCTTTACCAGCCATCATCCCAGGACGCTTCACATACAACGATAAACACCCTGAACCATCTGATCCTAACTCATGATCTATCAACCCTGAGACTGTATTATCAACAGTGGCAAGTTGTTGAGCATCCTGATCCACACGTAAAATCAAAGCCCCAGCACCATCACCAAAAAGCACAGCTGTATTACGCCCTGCATCAGAATAATCCAAAATACGTGTTTGTAAGTCCGCTCCAACCACCAAGATATTCTTCATTCCACCAAGACGAGCATAGCCATCTGCTGTAGCTAAACACCACGTAAAACCAGCACACTGCCCCCTTATATCCAAAGCCATCACCGGTGGTGCTTTAAGCTTGTCTTGTATCAACACCCCAATACCCGGCATATAATAATCCGGCGTAATGGTTGAAACGACAATTAAGTCAATATCTTGAGCACCAATACCAGCAGAACGCAAAGCTTCCTTACTCGCCTCTACAGCAAGATCACTGGTGCTCTGCGAAATATCAGCCATACGTCTTTCACAAATACCCGTGCGCGTACGAATCCACTCATCATTGGTATCCATTAACTCTGCAAGATCAGCATTGGTGACAATCTTTTCAGGTACATAATGGCCCAGCCCTGTCACTTTTACAGACGGACGATGCACAACAGGATCATAACGAGATGAACCAGATGCCTTGCCCACAATAACAGAGCTATGATGATTATTCACTTATATGGATCTTTTATCTATGATCAAAGAGAAAAAAGCAATTCCCGATAACGCGGCAATGCCCAAAGACCATCCTCCACCACAGTTTCTAACTTATCTGCCAAAGCACGCGCACGATCCAAAGCTTCGAGTGCCTCACTAGCAATATACTCAGCTGCTTCTTTGCCATCACCCAGCTTATAAACCTTAGCAATAACACCACCAAGCTCTTGCATAGCCGATGATAAAGCATCCACCGAACTCACATAACCCTCAAACTCTTTTTTCTGAGCAGAAGGCGGCCTACCAAGAACACCCGCCACAGCACTCAAAGATGATGCCCAAGACTGTTGATAAGACAAAGCTGCTGGATACACCTGAGTTAAAAGCAGTTCTTGAGCCACTTCAAGCTCAATGAGCCTTAACTTCACATAACGCTCCATAAAGACATTGTAGCGTGCCATGATCTCTTGCTTATGGCTCATAATCCCTAAACGAACAAACAGATCCACAACATTATCATGGGTTAACACTTCCAAAGCTTCAGGAGTGGTACGCAAATTGGATAAACCACGCTTACTAGCCTCTTTTTCCCACTCCACATCATAACTGTCACCATCAAAACATACCGCCTGAGAATCCACAAAAGCTTTCACCACTGTATCAAGCACAGCCTGGTCACGGGATGCCCCACCAGCTAACTTAGCTTCCAGATAAGTATTCATATCACAAAGAGACTGCGTGATGGCAGCATTAAGGTAAGTGATAGGAATGGAAATACTTTGAGAACTTCCCAAAGCTCGGAATTCAAATTTATTACCTGTAAACGCAAAAGGAGATGTACGATTTCTATCCGTGTTGTCTTTATCAATCACAGGAATTTTTGCAATATCCAAATCGATGGTATCCGATGAAGAACCTTCTGAGGACATCCGCTTGCCCGCTTTAAGATTACTTACAACCTTAGATAATGTTTCTCCAAGAAATACACTCATCACCGCAGGAGGAGCTTCGTTGGATCCCATACGAAAATCATTACCCGGCACAGCCACCGACACACGTAATAAATCGCCGTTATCATGCACTGCCTTCACAGCAGCTGCAAGAAAATAGAGAAAACGAATATTCTCCTGAGGCTTATCTCCCGGTTGCAATAAATTGGTACCATCATCCTTACTCAAAGACCAATTAAGATGCTTCCCCGAACCATTCAACTCAGCAAACGGCTTTTCATGGAACAACACCGCCAAATTATGCTTCTGAGCCACCTTGCGCAATACAGCCATCAAAAGACGATTATGATCAGCTGCAATGTTAGCTTCTTCATATACTGGTGCCATCTCAAACTGTGATGGCGCTACCTCATTATGACGCGTTTTAATAGGAACACCCAGTCTCATCAACTCATGCTCCACTTCCATCATCATATTGATCACACGCGCGTTGATCGGACCGAAGTAATGATCATCTAACTGCTGACCCTTCTGAGGAGGCGCACCTAAAACCGTTTTGCCAGCAAGAACTAAGTCAGGACGAAGATTATAAAGAGCCGCATCAATAACAAAAAATTCCTGTTCAGGTCCACAATTCACAGTGACATAAGAGGTCTCATCTTCCATCAAAGATAACGCCTTCACAGCTTCCTGATTCAAACAACGAATCGAACGCAACAAAGGCGTTTTGGTATCCAGTGCCTCACCACTATAAGAGATGAACAAAGATGGAATGGTCAGAGTTTTACCGTTTTCCGTGCTAGCAAGGAACATAAATGATGATGCATCCCATACAGTATAGCCTCGGGCCTCAAAAGTAGCTCGACGCCCCCCAGAAGGGAAAGATGATGCATCCGGTTCCTGACGAACCAACAACTCACCGGTGAATTTTTCAATGGCCTTCATGCCCACATCTACATTTAAAAAAGCATCATGCTTTTCCGCAGTGGACTCTGTTTGCGGCTGAAACCAATGAGTGTAATGTGTTGCACCTTTAGCTGTAGCCCATTGCTTTACTGCTAAAGCAACACGATTAGCAAGTTCTAACGATATTTCTCCTCCCATCACAGCATACTCTTTGAGTAGCTTCACATCCGAGTCAGGAAGAGTTTTACTCATTTCGTGGTAGTTAAAGGTATCACAACCAAACACATCTGCTGACGAGCAAACATCATCAACACCCTTGAATGTGGGAATACTACGTTGCTTACTCGCTAAAACAGCAGAGTAACGAGGATAGGCTCTGGAATATTGACTCACAAAATCCTCCTAGCTATAAAAACTCGTTATAAAAGACTCGTTATAAAAGACTCGTTATAAAAGAAAGGCTATAAAGAAAGCTACCTTATAACCTTTAACAGACACTCACTAGACACTCACTATTTACGATGGCTTGATTATTTATGCGTTACCGTTACCATTGATACGTTACGTGTCTCGTGTTCTCTATCTATTATTATCTATTATCCTCTTGGTTTTCTTTACCCTAATTGCAATATTTTTTATATTCCTCATTATTATTGTTCTCAGCTAGGTTCTCAGCTAGGTTCTCAAGCTAGTACACACACCGCACTACATTAACGGCCTTCTTAACTTACTTACTTACCTTACTTACTTACCTAACTTACGCTTAACTTAGCGGCCTCATGAATGACCCCAATTGTTTTCCTATAGTTACGTATTCATGCTTGGTTCATACTTGGTCGCTCGTAATTGGCCATGCATACCCTCAAACTTCTTGACATGTACCTATTGATAAATGATTCACTCAAAACATTCAACACAAAATCTTATGATCATGCTGTTGGCCATAGCTGTTGGCCATAGCTGTTGGCCATAGTCAAAAGTGAGCCAAAAGCGAGCCTATCTGAACATCCTCACCCTAAATCCGCTATGCCCTTCACCTTCTCGTTGAAGTGATGTAGACTAGCTAACAAAGATGTGAATATGTCATGGTGATACAATGCTGCTAAAATGCTAAAAAACCCATGTTAAAAACAACTTCCTATTAGCAACAACACATCCCCATCATGCCATAAAATCATAAATACACATTCAAAATTTCAAACATTCAAACATAAGGCACTGTTATGAAAGGTGATTCCGAAGTCATTCGCGTTCTCAACCAAATGCTCACCGGTGAACTTACCGCTATCAATCAATATTTTCTCCATGCTCGTATCCTCCAAGATCGAGGCTACGAAAAACTAGGCCAAATCGAATACAAAGCCTCTATTGATGAGATGAAGCATGCAGACATGATCATCCAACGCATTCTCTTTCTCGAAGGACATCCCAACCTTCAAGTACTCGGAAAATTGAAAATTGGCAAAAATATCAAAGAGATTCTCGAAGGCGACCTCAGCCTCGAACATGATGCTGTCAAACGCCTAAAAGAAGGTATCACTGTTTCTGAAAACAAGGCCGACTACGTTACCCGCGACCTGTTTATTGCTATCTTGGAATCTGAAGAAAAACACATTGACTGGTTGGAAACACAACTCAATCTCATTCGTGATGCCGGATTAGAAAATTACACGCAAAGCCAGATCATGATGGATGAAACTTACAAAGAAGACTAACTAGAGAAAATTAACAAAAGCATCATCTATGACTTTGCCGTATACGCATATTAAACAAACGCATATTAAACAAACCCTTTTTGATACCAAATCAGCAACCATACAAAGACATTCTTTAAATAACAACACTCAAAATGCTAGCTGTTGAGATGAGCTGTTGAAATGAGCTATTGAAATGATCACAAAGAAGTGGTGATGTCTGCGGCATTACTTTTCCTAATAACACCTCAGCATCTTAAACGTGCAAACAAAGAAACATCCTTAATGACAGGTCACTCCATATACTGCAGAGATCTATCATATATCCATTCCAAAGCCCAGTTCTGCCATCATTAAAGTCACACAATCCCCCGCCGATGATGCAAACCGATGAATCGCGAGTCCTCAAATAATAGAGATATAAAATATAGACCCAACAAACCTATAAGCTTATAAGAAAAACATGTTATTTTTGACTTCTCATACATATCATGTAAAGCAAAGCTTAAACATATCTCTCAATGAACGGTAACTCAGCCATTGTCACACATATTGAGCACTGATCTCACAAAAAAACTGAAACCTAAAAAATATGAAATAATGTATTTGAAAAATACACCACAACACATTAATATGCTACGCAACGTATAGCCTCTATCTATCATTATAGAAGGATTGTCTTATGAACCCAACAAGCTCTACCAGCAACAGAACATTCATAACTATAGCATCACTAGCAATGACATTTTTGCTCACAGCGATCGTTGTAAGCAGTTGTCGTGTAACAACACCTCAAGACACAATTCAAGAGCCCACCACTTCTGAACTCAATGGCGTCAAAGATAAATTTTATCATTTCTTACTTGCTCCCAGTAGCGCTGACCCTAACCTTTACAGTTTTTATACGTGCCATGCTTGGGGTGAATTAGCTCCTATTAATCCCATAGAGGAATGTGTACTGGCATACCGCAGCAAAGACATGAGACCCTTTACCGTTCCCAAATTTGTCATTGAAAACTCAACGATCGCAAGAATTTCTTTACAAGGAAAACTCAACCGACTGCGCATGCTTGGAGAAACTCAATCGGTCATTAATGTGGCAGCACTTACTGGCATCACTTTATTTACCGTCAAACTCGCTACCAGTGCAGTAAAAATAGCCTTAGGTGTTGCTATCCTCGGCGGCATAGGTGGGGGTGCTATGATCTTTATCTCAAAAGAAGAAGCTGAAAGATGGGGACTAGACAAAGATGCTATCCGTGAGGAATTTCAAAAACGTTTTGAAGAAAGCAAGCAAGCCGTTGGCGAAACAACCAGCAAAGTCACCCAAACCATTGCAGAGAAAATGCAAGAATCTAATCTATATCATCTCAATCAACCCTCGGCTTTGCAATTCGAAGTTTGGGGTAATACCCGCACTTCAGCAGCAACACTCTTTCAAGACCTCATCAATGACGATCCTGATCATGTTAATGAAATAAGAGCGCGTATCCCTTATATTTTGCCGGTATTTGCTCGGCTTATGAGAAGTTCGCAATGGGCTAACAAAGACCAACTCGCCTATCACTGTCTGCCAAAAACATCTATGAACAGACGCGCTGAACTCCAATCAATGTGTTTGCCTATCAAAGAACCCTGGCCTGCTGGAACCTCTTTGCAATACAAAAGACCAGCTAACCATGCTAAACAACAATACCAAAGAACCCCAGCACATGAGCACCCCCTTCAACAATTCACAAGAGACAATATATCACCTGATCCCAACTTTCAAGGTGATGTACCACAAGGGCAAAAACCTTTCTGTCTCCTTGGTATCTTGTGCAAAGACGATGAAGGTAGCCAAGAAGAAACTCCTTAATAAACTTTTAAAACACATATAACACACGTATAACCCATCATTTGTTTACACAAATGATGGGTTTATTTTTCATAACAACTGCGAGTAATCAAAGATATAAACACCAGATCATATCAAAACTTATTACCATATTGGTTTTAAGTGCATTAAAATGCATTCCACCCTCTTTGAGGACTTGCGTAGCAGCCAAAAAAAACTTTACTTGCAGCTTTATAACAAGTAGTGGCATAGGCGCGCCTCAAGCAAGACACATTTCTTTATTAAGCATTTTTAGGACTCATGTTTATTCTTTTCGTAGATCAAACACACAATCAGACACCCCTTGATCTTGTGCATTTTGCATAGCCAATTCTTGTGGTTGATTGGCGCTGGGAAAACAAACAGAAGATACCAGCACACCTCTTGAAGTGGGAATAAAACCAATGGTTTCAAGATAAGAAGAAAAAACCATCATATGACTGCGAAAATCTTCCACTTTCACCTTTTTTTGGATATCTTCACTGATAATATCTTCAAAATCTCGAATCACCACCAGCCATTTGGCTGGTTGATGAGCAAACCAAGGAGGGATAGCATTATTAAATCTCTCATCATAACGCTCCATATTGTCTTGAGACTCTTCTTCAAGATCACTAAACGTGTGACTTAAATGCACCAACATAGCACCAGAAGTTGTAACTAACAGAGCAACACCGACACGCATTAATGCCGGAAGATTCCATACACCTCCTGAAAACCAAGCTTTCTGACCAATTAAGCGACTCAGCTGACTTGCACCATAAAGCATGGCTGCACCACCACCAAAACCCGAATAGGTGGCAAATGACTCCCGCTTTTGATAACGGATCAATTCTTCTTGCCTTTCTGCAAGAAACTTACTGTCTTCTCTAGACAGCTTCGATTTATGCAATTGCTGCATATAAAATAGTAGCGGCTTATCCACCACACCTTCTTTTTGTTTATCAGTGACACGTATGGCATTAACACAGGTATCTTCGAGAACACGGTCACTGCCGTCTAACAAACAGCTTTCAAAACGAGAAGCACCTTTATGAGAAGATACCTCACCCACCCTGAGAATATACGAATCACCCACCATGGCTGTTAACTGACTCTCTTTAGCGGCCTCAAATACAGGAAGCATGCGACACGCTGATAACAACACACCACACATCACCCACAAAACACCTCGCTGCAACCACATCCCATACTTACGATAAAACATCAAGTAAGCCATTATGTCAGGTTGTATCATAAGTTAAGCCTACAAAAATTCATCATATATGGGTACTTATGTGATGATGATTAAAAGAATCTTGTAATGGTTTACTGGATAAAACTGTATAAGCCCTGTATACATTGCATACTGCTCTTATATTTTTTAAAAAATCTAAGCGTTTTTATGAAAGAGTTTTCTCTCTTTTTGCAAAAATCAACAACACAAAACACAACATCTGCGCCTATCACCTCGGTCAAGCAAAACTGTCTATTAATAAAAAAAACATGATATACATTTCCTACCGCCTTTCTACAACGCCCACTTCTAAAGTAACCATGACCCTATCCGAAAGGCCAACGCATAGGAAACAAAAATCCAAGTCACACCCTACTCCACTCATATCATTTGAAAATATCATTTTAGATCACCCCATAATCACCATTCCTATCTCATCTCTAACACACCACCTCAGACATAACATGATCTCCATGATAAAACGCCCATACCCGACATCACATTGCAGATGGCATATCATCTCAGCTCTAAGCATATCTGCTCTGCTCATGCTATCTATCCATATAAGTGGCTGTCGGAGTATGTTTCAAAAAAACCCTCAAAAGGGAGATAATGAAACACAACTCCACAACATCACCGATGGGCAGTATAGTCTTTATCTTAGCGAATATAACAAAGACAAAAGTTATGAGTTCATTGTTTGCCATACCAAAGAAGATATCACCACTACTAACAACTCTGAAAATAAAAACTCACCGAGAGTACTGCCAAAACAATGTGTGTCAGCATTTCGTTCTGCCCCCATTTTTGAAGTGTGTGAGCTATACCAAAAAAACCAAATGATATGCTCGCAAACCAAAGAACTCCAGAATTTTTGTACCAACTACACCAAAGACTCAAGCATCACCCCACCCTTAGGCTTAGATCCAAGTGATTGTCCTTTACTAGCTTCTTATAACGTTCTTGATCAATGTCAAACCATGACATCTTCTCTGGAAAATACCTGCCAAAACCTGCAACAACATGAAGAAGCTTGCACACAATCCAACTCTCCTTATTCAGAAAGCTGTAGCCAACTCACAGATGTCTCAAAACAACGCACCCCCTTTGTGTTGTATGATCTGTCTTTAAGTGCTGGAAATAATTTTGTTTTACAAAAACAACTCGAACACGAGAAATTTCTCGTCTATAAACATAATCGTAATTTTCAACGCTGGGAAGCTTTTATAACCGGGGCAAGCTTTAGCATGTTCTCAACAGAAATGTTTCGCTCTTTAAAAAAGATCATGCCAGCCGGAAGCCTCTTTACACAAGGACCAAAGATTTTCTTTGGCCGCGGAGGACGTGCCAATCTAAGCAATATACTAGCTATATCAGGACAATTTACCGGCTTTTCCCTACTAGAAGGCAGTAGTATTCAACAACTATTCAGCTACTATGGATACACTGAGGCTGGAGCCTGTATGCTCTCTAAGATGCAACAAATTCCCATGCCTATCACCGAAAGAAACTCCTCTTTTGCTGGAGCACTTAAACGCGCTGCTATACCTTTTGTAGCAGGAAGCACCATGGCCTCCATTGTGGCAAAAGCCACCCATAAGCTCCATCCTGCTATTAATATCGGAGCCATCACAGCAGTACCTTTTGTTGCAGCTATCCTCTCAAAACATAGCTCTCAAAATAGCTCTCAAAATACAGCCCCTGCAGAAGTGATGGCATTATACAAAAATATCACCACACCCACAGAAGATATCACTGATAGTTCTTCAAGACCCTCCAAGGTGAGTAGCATAGAAAACATCCTACCCGTACTAGCAAGAAGTATGCTAGTTACCGGCAAAACATCTCTTACTGGCCTTGATGAATACTGTATGCCTAAAAAGGAAGGAGATAACTACACAGCTTCTTGCAAACCTGTTTTTGATGCAACAAAGCAAGAAATTGTGCCCAGTGGCAACCAAGAACTTATGACTTCTGTTGATGCATCCATCGACTGCTCATAAGCCACACTTAGAAAAAGAAAATAACCCCACAATTCAGCTTATTTATATGCTCGTATATGCTCGTATATGCTCGTATATGCTCGTATATGCTCGTTAATGATAACTGATCTCTAAAATCACGTACTCTTTACCACCAGATGGTGAATCCACATAAACAAGATCATCTACCTTTTTACCAAGCAGAGCTCGTGCTATAGGAGAACTCAAAGAAATCTTATTATCTTCAATCTTTGATTCAGGATCTCCCACGATACAATACTTTTTTTCTTCACCACTTTCCTCATCACTCACCTTCACCCAAGCTCCAAACTTGACAATATTAGGTTTTTCGTCAGAAAAATCAATAACCTGCCCACGTGATAATTTATCATCAAGATCACGAATACGTGCCTCAATAAATTGCTGCTTTTCTCGAGCTGAATGATACTCCATATTTTCTTTAAGATCCCCGTGGGCTCGAGCCTCTGCAATTTGCTCAATAATCTTAGGACGATCTACTCGCTTAAGATGCTCAAGCTCTTTTTGCAATTCCTCAAAGCCCGCTTTGGTAAATGGAATAATATCCATTTTCTTATCCTCCACAACATGTACACACACTTATCTTACTGCTTATCTTACTGCTTATTCTCATTAGTAGCTTTATAGAAACCCTATAAGCAGAGATGATCCATCTCAGTAGCTATCATAGACAAGCACCCACCAAAACGTTCTCTGTTTTTCGGTTTACTTCCTAGCTCGCTTCCTAGCTTCTACCTCAGCTAATACACTTACACTTACACTTACACTTCTCGGATCTGACATCTTTTGGCTAATGTTTTGTTGCACTCGGCTCTTGTTCTACTTGTTTATGTTCTACTTGTTTATGTTCTACTTGTTTATGTTCTACTTGTTTATATTCTACTTACTTCTTCTTGCTTCTACGTGCACTCTTTTGAGGCTATGTCAGCGTAAGCCTCATTTCAAGTGTACACCACATAAGGACAAACCCAATAGGATAGATCCGTTCCCATACAACAAGACAGGCAAACAGAAATCGCAATCACCCTAAGAGATTATTTGCACTTCAAAAGATAAAAGCTCTTCTTGCCTTTTTTTAACCATAAACCCTCTGCACACAAAACAGATCGCTTCACAGCCAAATAAGGATCCTTGCATACCTTTCCTTCTAACTGAATACCACCTTGCTCAAACAAGCGCCTTGCCTCTTTCTTACTTGATACAACATCAGCTAAAACCATGATGTCTTGAAGGGGTTTCTGTGGGTCTGTGCTCGACTCTTCATTTTGCCAAGAAATCCATGTGGGATCCATAGCCTTCTTAAGGGCATCGTTAGACAATAAATCACCTGTAGACTTTGAGGAGTTATCATCTTCGGCAGTGTCTTTTACACAAGATGACACTTGAGCAGGATCCTGCATAGAGAAATGAGCTGCAGCTACAGCTGATGAGCCTTTTTGAAAAAGCGCTGTCACCACATCTCGCACTTTAACAGCCTCATCTTTGCCATGAACAAAGGCTGTGATCTCATAGGCAAGAACATTCTTAGCTTCACTCCAATCTTGCACATGGTTTGTATCTGTTAAGCGCTGAGTCCAATAGTTATCATCCACATCCGTAAGCATACGCATACACGGCAACACATCAGCATCATCAAGGTTGCGCCAATACTGAAAGAAACTCAAAGGAGAGGTTTTTTCAGGATCAAGCCACACCACTCCATCTTCTGTTTTACCCATCTTTTTACCACTACTGCTAATAAGCAGTGGCACGGTCAAAGCATAAACCTGATGACGCGATATCCTCCTCACAAGATCCACACCAGATAACATATGAGACCACTGATCATCACCTCCGATCTGCACACTCACCCCATGATTCTCAAACAGATGATAAAAATCATAACTTTGCAACAACATATAATTAAACTCAAGGAAAGAGAGTCCCTCATGAAGTCTTTGCTTAAAGCATTCTGCTGTCAGCATCCGATTCACCGAAAAATGCTTGCCAATATCACGAATAAACTCCAAATACTTCAAATCCATAAGCCACTGAGCATTATCTACAAACATGCCTTTTTGAGGATCTTGTACGTCAATATACTGACTCATCTGTTTTTTCAAAGAAACAAGATGATCAGCAATGGTTTTGTGACTCATCATAGAACGCATTTTTGTTTTTCCCGAAGGATCACCAATCAGTGAGGTTGCACCTCCCAAAACCACCACAATGCGATGCCCTAAGCTTTGCAAATGTAAAGCTGCTCTGATCAACACAAGATGTCCCACATGCATACTCTCCGCAGTGGGATCTATACCAAAATACACACTACGCTGGCTCGAAAGAAAGTGCTCTCCCAACTCCTGAGGATGAACACTTTGAGCCAAAAGCCCTCTCTTTTGTAATCCTACAAGTGGGTTCATATCCAATGGATTATTCCTCCTGGCAAAACATACTCTCCCATATGATCCATCCGCAAAAATCCCTTAACCACTTCAGACCAAACAAACATGACTATATCATGTGCTCACCATGATCATAGCAAACAACCACTATGGCTGTTGCACCACCATCACCAGATAGAAAGGATGTGTGTTGCAACAAAAACTTTCAAAATCGAAGAAACATTCAGCTATATCTTAAGACTCATCAGCTTTATAGCTAAATATCATCTCCAAAAGATATCCATCTCATCATAAAAAACAGCTTCCCTTCCACCCAAAACACACATCTCTCAATAAAGCACAAGCAATTGCCGATAATAGCCCAGGCATCAATAGGTTTTTTAAAAATGATAGAACAACCAAGGAAGGCATACATTAATGAACATTAAGATAGGTACACAATGTCTATTACACTCCCCATACCTACAAGCAATCTTGACTTTACTACTTGGTTGCAATCTCCTTTTTGTTGGCTGCCATAAAACCACACCGAGCCGTAAACAAGAAGCTGCTCCTCTTGCCACAAGCAATCCTGATGCAAAGGAAGCAGCGAAGAAGCGTGCTGCTGATGCTGTTGCTGATGCTGTGCAAGAATCAGGCGAAACAGAAGAAGAGTCAGATGATATTAAACTTCCGACTATGCCAGACGGACTCGGAACAAACGAAGAGGATAAGACGGCAGGAGGAGAGGAAACAAAAAAAGGAGAGACAAGAGAATCAACCGAAACAGAAATTTCAAAAAACGCCCCTTGTTTAGGCACCGATGATGGTGAATTAAAGAGTTTTACTACATCTTTTGTCCCTAAACAAGGCGGGCTTTTCTTTTTCGGTTATGGTGATGACACAACATGTGTTACCAAGATTAAGCATATGGTCATTAGTGTCAGAATCAAAGAAGCATCAGGAAATTTTCGTAACTCTGCTAATATAAATATCCAAAACCTGGTATTAATTAGAAATAACACACAACCTAATAGCTATTTTTATATTACAGCCGCAGCCAACCCTCTTAAACACAATGGTGATCTCGAAAAGAAATTACAACTAGCCATCAAACATGACCCAGATAGCGTAGAAATGCTTTTTATATTAGTTATAGAACATCCAACAACAAAAAACCTATTACGAAAAACAATTATGCCTGTCCTTGATAACGCCGGTGTTCGAATTCTTGCTAAAATGGCTAGATATAACGTTTTTGAAGAATTTTCAGATGAACAACGATCTGCGTTAAACACACATACAGTCGGAATGAATATTATCAAGGATGAAAAAGAAAAAGAAATTTTGAAACGTTTTGCTAGAACATTCATTGAAGCTCTCAACGAATAATAAAACGGATATATATAGCCAACTATTCAGAGTTTTTTATTACATTCCTTTATTGATTAAAGCTCAGATAAAATCCTCACTATAATTTTGAGTTCAATCAATGCACTACTGCCACTACCAACCAGACAACTAATATATTATCGTAAAAATCCATAAACAAAAATAACCTGGTACATGAACACTACAGATCAAATAAACAGGATTTTTTATTATACTTACTTGATTACATCTCATCATTCTTAACCGACCACAAGCAAGGTTCTTGCATAAGCCATTAATCTCATAGAAATAGCCACCATTAGCTTTCTTGCAGAGCATAGCTTTATACATTTTCCTGATATGCATTCAGCTATGTAACACACCTCATGTGCAGAAAACATTAGAAAAGCCTAAAAATGGCTTCACTTCCACGTAAAATAGCTGAGCCTTAATAAACCACAAAACTCTGCCGATAAGAAAGGTTATGCTACTAATATATTTTATATAATTATTATATAACTGTCATGTTTCTTTTGTGTATTTGACAACAGATTTTCCTAAGCTAAATGAGACCCACAAATCAATATTGGATCAAACCACAGGAAAGCAAAATCATGCCAGCTAACGACCTTTTATTTCAATGATAGAAAACATCTACAACAAACAGAAATGAGTCATGTAAGCATTATATGATAGATATTCGCGAACACTATAAGATGATGATAAAAATGACATTAAGAGTAAGATATATATGCCTGACTTTCAAATTGATATTTTTGAGCATATTTCTTATTGGCTGTGACAACAGCTTTCAAAGAGATCAAAACGTTCTTGCTCAAGCAAATAAATCTCTAGATGAAGCCAATAAAAAAGCAGATGCTGATGTTCTCGACAAAAAAGCCAATAAAGACAGTAGTCAACCTGCAATTAATCAACCTGCAATTGCAGAATATACCGCACCACTACCCACAACACCTCGAGCTAGCACAACTGGCACACACAGTCCATTGACTTCTAGGGGTAAATGCATTACTTACGATAACAATGAAGAAAAGTCTTTTATGCTGACTTTTCAATCCAAGAAAGAATACGGTGCTTTCCATTTCTATAATTTTGGTAATGATACAGAATGTGTAACAAACTACACGGATATAACCATCAGCATTAGATATAGAGCCTCAGCTAGCGCAGATCAAGACACGGCTTCCAGTATAACTTTGCAAAATATAACCTTACTCAGAGGTGAAGAGGGCAAGGTAGGTGAGTTATACTTTGCTCACCCGGATCTTAAACACAATGGTAAATTTGAACTCGAATTAATGAAAGCTGCAAAAGCAATCCCGGATAGTGCGCATTTTTACTTTTTTATGAAAAAAATAGACAGTTCAGGACAATCTGTTAGGTCATTTTTTGCGCTTAACAATGAAGCACTTCGACTTTTCACTAAGCTAGCTAGATATAATGTTTTTGAGACATTTACAGCCAGCCAAAGAGCTGAACTACAAGACCCTAAGAAAAAATACAGCGTAATCAAAGACAAATCAGAACTGAAATTTTTTAAGAAATTTACACAACAATTTGTCGAAATGCTTAACGAATAAAAAACATCTTGCTAGCACAAATTATCATAGCCTGAAAGCTTATTCATATTGATTTAAACAGACACCTCACTGCATAAATTAGATATCCTTTGGTATCAAGTACATTGATGAATATTTTAAAATCTAGCCTTTAATCATTTCTTAAGAAGAAATGATTCATTACAAAAAGTAGTCCAGAAAATACAGAAAAAATGTAGAAATAACAATCACTATGAGCAATACAAAAATCTTATATCTGTAGCGCTAGATATCTATGATTAAAACGCAGCTATGCTAGCAAAAACCACCTGCAGTATTTGTTACATCACAAATACTGCTTTATTTTTCTCAATTAGCCATTTATGATCTCTACTACCTTAGGGCTCTACTAACACTCTTATAGAACTGTATAGAACTGTGCCATGGCTGAAAAACACACCGCTTCATCTTCTTCCTCTACTAAGCAAGAGACACCCAGTTCTCATGCTGCTAGCAGCTTAGAAGAAAAACAAAAAAACATCATCCATCTTTTTGATCATATAGCTAAAAGGTATGATTTTCTTAATCGCATTCTCTCTTTAAGGCAAGATATACGCTGGAGAAAAAAGCTACTCAGTTGGATACCTGACTCTCCTTGCAATCACACGCAACAAGACACAAGCAACCCAAACAAGACATTGGCGGATGTGGCAACAGGAACAGGTGATGTGGTGCTAGCGGCTAGAAAAAAACTGACACACTACAGCCACTACTATGCCATCGATCTTTCAGAAGGCATGCTCAACCTAGCACGAAACAAAGCTCAAAGGCAGCCTCATAACACCCCCATAACGTTTATCTTAGCTGATGGTTGTTCTCTACCTTTACCTGATACCTCAGCTGATTGCCTCACCATCTCCTTTGGATTACGTAACATTCAACGACGCAAACTTGCCATTAAAGAATTTTCTAGAGTCTTAAAGCCACAAGGAATATTACTCATTCTTGAGTTCTTTCCTGTCAAAAAAGGCATCCTATCTAGCTTATTCCGACTGTATTTTTACCGCATTTTACCAGCCATTGCAGGGCTATTTTCTCAAAAAAGCGCTTACCGCTACTTACCTGAAAGTGTGTCACATTTTATCAGTGAAGATGCTCTCAAAACAGAATGCGCATCTTTTGGACTCAGCTTTGAAGCTGAGCATAGATTTACCTTAGGATCATGTTCTCTTTTACGCTTTAAAAAAACTTAGCATTCTTTTAAAGACTGGATTTTTTTATAAAAATAATCCACCGTCTCAACACGACTGTTTGGACATTCCACAAGTTCTATGACCAGATGAGGATACATTTTTTCACATTCTTCTTTAGCAGCCAATCCTATCTCTTCAAGAGTTTCCAGGCAATCACTGAGAAAGCTAGGAAATGTGATGATAATTGTCTTAATGTGCGTTTTCTTTGCAAGGCTACCTAACACATCCAAAGTATTAGGCTCTGTCCAACGAGCAGGGCCAAGACGTGATTGAAAGCCTATGGAATAATCATCAGGCGATAAACCTAGCTGAGATGCAATCAGATGAGAGGTTTCTACACACTGCCTACGATAACAGTGTTGATGATACATCTTATCTGACAAACAACAGGTGTAATCAGCAGCACCACAACGCAGTTGTGGTGCTGTTTGTGACTTCTCGGGTAATAATGTAGCCTCACACTGACTCAGTGGCACACCATGATAGCTCATCACCACATGAACACAGCTCAAATCAGCATGTTGCTTTAAAGCATGACTTAGCTTACGGGACTCTAAATCAATAAAGCCTGGATCACAGTAATAAGGAGCCAAAACCCGCAGAGCTGGCACCACCTGACGCTTACTTGCTGCAACATACAAAGAGGCAAGAGTTGAACCAAATGAACTCGAAGCATACTGAGCAAATAAAGGTAGCACCACGATCTTTCGAACTCCTCTATCCATCAACCTAGCTAGCTGTTCTGGAATACTCGGCTTGCCATAGTTCATAGCCAAACACACTTTATATTTTTGGGTTTGCTTGTCTCCATCATTGAGCTTTCTTTCTAATAGCTCACTTAATGCAAGACCGTGATAAAGCAAAGGTGAGCCATGCTGTGAATGCCAGATAGAGCGATATTTTTGAGCGGAACGTATGGCTCGCAAATAGGGCACCAACTTACCCACAAAAAGACGAACGATCCAAGGCTGAATAATCCGAGGATCGGAAAGAAACTGTTTAAGATAGACTCTCACATCTTTTGAGCTATAAGAAGCAGGTGTGCCGATATTAAGACACATAACACCCACTGCACCTTCTTCCACCTGAGCTTCTTCTTCCACCTGAGCTTCTTCTTCCACCTGAGCTTTTTTACGTGCTTCTTGAGTCACATCACACTTAGTCAAGCATCCCTCTCCATCCAGATACATGTGTCTTTTCCCTCTACTCCCCAACAGCCACTGACATCTTTACAGCAGCATCAAAACATCCACCATATCCCAGCCTTGTCCCCATGACAATGAAGATCATGATCTGTAACGAGTAAAGGCGTCCATATAGGCAAAGTTCACTGGGTAAAAAAACATCATCACCAGGTATCATGTGATGCTAACAATTTAATCATTGCGTAAAACAACCAGCAGAATCAGCAAGATTCCGTAATCACAATAGGTTTTCCCACAAGGCTGTGGATAACTACTTTTGACGTGATGTGAATCACGTCACCGTTTCTTTCAATCCATGACACTGATGTTACCCACAAAACAAGGTTTTCACCACGTTTTAACAAAAATACAGCTCAAGATATCACTACCCTCAACCGACAAAGGTGCAAAGTGAGGTTAACTAGAACTAGAAAGAGTAGTAAGATCTTATGATACAACTGATACAACCCTATATATGTATTTGGCTCATTATGAGTTTGAGCATAACGTCTTTTGGTTGTATAATGTCTTCTTGTAAAAAACCCGGTGGTAAAAAAGATCTTAGCGTAGTCAAAACTCAAGGAGGCATAGAGCATTCTTTTACCTCACTTCCTGGATTTTTTGTTGCATTTTCCAGTAGAGTGACCTCAAATTCTGTCTCTTCTACTTTGGTTCCTCCTGCTAACATCAAGACAAAAACAGACAATGTGGTGGCTAAATCACCCACACCCACAATCAATAATCTTTATGATTTTTGCTCAGGAGCTCATATAGGCGGAGGGTATGTTTTAACTGCAGCACATTGCATCTCCCAGCAATTATACTCCAGTGATTATAAGAATGCCGACTCTCATGGACTTCTCATTATCAAAAAAGATGCTTCTGGCAATCGTTTTAAGCATTTTGTACCTTTCTCTGAACTTGAAGCCATAGTAATCCATGCAGATTTTGGCTGCAGCACAACCCCACAAACAGATATAGCTTTATTAAAAGTGAGTGCTACAGATGCTGAAGGTTGGGCAGCTGAAGCTTCTCTTGGAGTTGATGTGACATATTCTAAGGAAAATCTGGGCGATTATGTTTGGGTGTATGGTATAGGAAAAGATAGACTTACCAACAGATCGGATGATGGCTCTAGGTCCTATTTTGGTGGTTTAGCACATATTTATCATGGAGACGCTGCCAGGGACACGAAGATAAGTTACAAAGAATATAAGAACATAATAAAAACGCTGCCTGAAGAGATAAGAAAAAAAAGAGAAGCAAGGAAGGGTTATACGAACTACCAAAATCCTCTGTGTGAAGCAGCTCAGCCCACTCATATTTCTGGTCAGGAAGATGAATCTAACACCCACACAAATGCATTTAAAATCCCATCTGATTCAACGTCTAGAGTGGCTGATGCAACAGACTACTCATCCATCATATTTTTTACAGGACGAAGAGCAGGAGATAACAACAAAGAAATCATCGCTACTTGCCAAGGAGACTCTGGAGGTCCTGTTTTAAAAAAAGCATCTTCTTTGGGGGAAGGTCGTTATACTCTTGTAGGAATAAATGTAGCTTCAATGCCAAATACCACCCATCTTGATAAAGTCAAAGAATACTTTATATCAAATGCCACCACCTCTTGTGGTGAAGAAGGAATGGCCATAGCTTTAAGTGTTTACAGCCAAAGAGAATGGATCGCAGCAGCCATGGCTGCTGCAGAAGTCCCTGGAAAATATGCACCTCCAGCGCATTTTACTCAACCGAATCTTTCTTTAATGCCAACGCCAAACTAGAGCCACAAAAAAAACTCACGGATGTACTATCACTTGGCACGGTGATTGTTGTTTTTTTGATCCGCTAAGAGTCTTTGGGAATCCATACAGCACCCAAACGAGCATCTAACACAAAAGACTGACCTTTTATAAAATGGTTATAATGCCAAGGAGCACGATACTCATTATTTTTAGCCGAAAATGATTGATCTCTTATGGGACGCAACCGGTAGACATTACGATTACCAAACCCCTTACCTGAAGTCACATAAAAGAGAACACCATGGCTACGAAAGCCTCTTTGCATAAGGCTTTGCCATTCTGCCTGCTCAGAAGTAAGATACTGCCAACCTTGAGAGTCCTCAAAAGAATAAATGGCTCGCAGATACCCCAATATCACCTGCGATAACGCTAAAGGAGCCATCAAAGCAGAAAAACTCTCACCAGTTAGTGTGTATTTCTGTAAGGCCTGACATTCGCTCGAAATACCCTCATCACCATCAGCTAAAGATGTTTTACTTACCGACGGTGATTTTTCACAACCATCGAAACGAGAATGAACAATTCGGTGCACTACATTGGTCTCTTCAAGACGCTGCCAATAACGAAATGTGACCATGGGTAAACAAACATCATGAAAAAGAAAACCCCTCTTGCCACAATCCAGCTTTGCCTCATAGGACACAGCTGAAGAAGCAGACGGAACAAACCGCCCCAAAGCATCAAGATCATGAGACGACTCGATCGCTTTACCAACCCTTAACTCCTCACCTGCTGAGGTCCGAGCAACTACTCGAGGTTGCTTATTATCATTATCATTATCACTATCGTCATCTGCCGTCTCTGCCGTCTCTGCCGTCTCTGCCGTACATGCTGTAGAAAGCAAGACAACACTCAACAAACACAGACGAAATATTGCCAGTATATGCACCACAAAAGCTCCCTCACTGACAATCATCTCACATCACACCCCTTAAACATATTTGCATGGAACATATGTCAATATAAGTGAATATGTCTTCCTTGCAAATATACTACACCACACCACTCACAGCTTTTAAAGGCAACACCTTAGCACTGCGAGTTAAAATCACCCCAGGATTGGTCACGACATTACAACCGGTTTGACTATAATCAGCACATATAGCACCAAGTTTTCTCATACCACTTTCAAAAATAGTGTCATTATTGATTTTCAAACACACAGGTTTTTTATCTAAACGCACATTCGCTGTTTTTGTTCCAGCACCCAAATTCACCCCATAACCAAGCAACGAATCACCCAAATACACATGATGTGAAGCCTTAGCTCCTTCGAGTAATAATGATGATTTTGCCTCACAACTATGCCCCATCAAAGCCTTAGGAGCCATATAAACACCACCACGAAGATAAGCACCACTACGCACCACAGCACCAGAAGAGATATATGCCGGAGAACGGATAGAGACAAAGCCCTCCACACATGCCCCCTTCTCAATAACAATATCTTCACCTATAAGCTCTGCTCTATCAGAGACCTCACCTTGAATTTTGGTATGTCTCAAAGCTATCATCTCAGCAAGAACATCACCAAAACCTGCTAAAACTTGCCATGGAAACTGACAAGCCAAAAAATGCTTACGCAACAACGTAGGTAACACCGATTCTTGCAAAGACGTGCTAAAAAGATGCGCTGTGGTGATATGCTGAATATCCATAAAACATTGATTTAAAGCGAGTAAAATCATCTATAATGCGCTGCTTTTATGCATCGCCTAGCTATTACTTAAGCTATTACTTAAGCTGTTGCTTATTTTTTAAAGCTCTTTGAATATCTCTGTGGTCCTGCTTTTCTTTTTCGCGCGCTCTCTTATCATAGTATTTTTTTCCACGACCCAGAGCAATCTCACACTTGATCCATCCATGCTTTAAATACACCTTCAAAGGCACCACAGAAAAACCTTTCTCCGATACTTTACCGTGCAATCTTCGAATTTCACGCTTTTTTAAAAGCAATCTTCTCACCCGAGTTTGTGAATACTCTTCACTACGTGATCCCTTATAAGGACTGATATGCACCTCACGTAATAAAGCTTCACCTTTAACCATATCTACCCAGCCTTCTTTCAAACTGATCTTACCATCACGAACACTCTTTACCTCACCACCCAATAAAGATATACCCGCCTCAAATGATTCAATGATCTCATAGTCATGAAACGCTTTTTTATTACGTGCTAACATTTTCACAAACAACAACCCGTAAAAATAAGATTATGCCCCTTATGCACTAAGAAGCCTTACGCACAAATACATAGGTTTTCTCATTGGATAATGAAGCCCTAAAACCATAACCCAATCCCTTATAATCTTTTAAGCCCTCAGGCTGCCTCAATTTATGGCAAAGAACAAATCGAGCCAAATCACCACGGCCTTTTTTAGCAAACATCCCTATATTTTTTAACTCACCACCACGATCTTCTTTAAACACCACATCGATAACATCGCAAGCCAAAGCTTCTCTATTCACCACAGCAGCATACTCACCACTAGCACAGTTGACTAACACCTCACTGCCTGTTGTGTCTAATCCATGATGCAACTCACACGTGATATGCTCTTGCCAAAACTCATAAAGATTCGCATGACCGCAAGCAGCTAGACGACTTCCCATCTCTAAACGATAAGGATATATGCCATCAAATATCCTCAAAACACCATAAAGACCACTTAATATCCTCAAATGCTCCTGGCCATACACCAAATCGTCTTTAGAAAAAGATGCTATGTCAAGTCCCACATAAGTATCACCACGAAACAAAAATCCTGCTGGAAAGCTCTTAGATGCAGACCACTTCAAAGGAAAATCCTGATACCTTTGATAATTCAACTCAAGAAGCTTAGTGGAGATTTTCATAAACTTAGATAACTTTTCGACAGAATATGTCTTCAATTGCTTGACCAACACTTGTGTATACTTATATAAAGAGGGTTGATGTAAAGCAAAATTCTCCATATCTGTCTCAATGATCTCTGCAGATGACATATCTCCTAACATCGAAGGATGATAAGGCTTTTCAAAATGCATCAGTTTTTTAGCTGGCGAAATCATAACAAGCATATCGATCTTCACTCCTTTCTTTATCCTGCCCATCAAACTATACATCGAACTATACATCAGAGACTATAAACACTATATAAAAACTCATACCGCAATAACATTATCCCCCATGAATCCACACATCCCACTGTCCATCAATGCCTCATAATTTCGTTTAACCATGACAAAAATAACCACATAACAAACTATGTTGCATTCTCATATAGATAAACTTCTCAACGAGATATTGTCTGCCCATTCTCCTGCAGAACAAGCTTTAGCAGTACTCACCAAAACACACCTGATAAAGCATGCCCCAGATGCCAAAAGACATAAATGGCGTATCACTCTTGATGGTAGTGCACTGAATATTCAAGAAAAAGCCCAAACCGAAGCCTTTTTCCTCTCTCATCAACTGTCTCAACCTCTCAGAGATCATCTCAAAGAGGCAAAACTCTCTGTACTCATCACCTTTAGCCATCAACAGCCCAAACAATCCCCAAAAACCTACGATCGTTTCGCAAACCTTAAACATCAGCCCTCACTTACAGAAAAAAGCAAGCCTCGCCCTCTACAGCATATTGCACATATTTATTGTGTTGCCTCAGGAAAAGGCGGAGTGGGCAAATCCAGTGTTGCCATGAGTATTGCCCTCCTGCTTGCCCAAGCGGGAAAACAAGTGGGCTTGCTCGATGCCGATATCCATGGCCCTTCAGCTCCCACTCTTCTCGGCACATCACCACAAGGTGCTATGGAAGTGAGATCAACACTGAACCATAACCAAGAAATGGAACAAAGGATCGTACCACGCAAACATCATGGCATAAAATGTGTCTCTTTTGGATTTCTCTCAGATACAGATCAACCAGTGATGTGGCGTGGCCCTATGATCAGCAAAGCACTCGATCAATTTCTTTTTTCTACAGAGTGGGGAAAACTCGACTATCTGATCATCGATCTCCCTCCCGGTACCGGTGATATTCCCATGTCTCTAGCAGAAAATGTCGCACTAGATGGCATCTGGATCGTCACCACCGCTCATCCCATAGCTTTAATAGATGCCCAAAAAGCCATTTCCATGTTCTACAGACTCCATATTCCTGTTATTGGCATTATCGGTAACATGTTGCAATTCACTTGCAGTCATTGCAAACACACCTCAGATATCTTCGGATCCATGGAAGCACTTCACCACCTCTGTAGCTCACACTCCTTACCTTTAAGTGCCCAAATACCACTACTGTCATCATCACACACACAAAAACACCAACCCCGAGCACTATGGGATAACCAACTCAAAGAGGCTCTTAGTGAAGTGATAGCAACTATGGCAGAAAATACATGACACAAAACAAAAATTCTCGTTTATAACACGTGTTTTAGGCCTTCAAGCTGTTATCGATCATGACGATATATAACAAGAGACGTGTAACAGAAAAACCTGTTTTTCTGTTACTGGCCGCCATGCATGGCTTTATGTTTTTTTGTCTCTTGTATTCTTTGAATACAAGTCATATTCATAGTTCTGATGCGTACTATCCTATGCCTATCACATTAAAACATCTACGTCGGCAAAGCGACTTACCCACCGAACAAGAAGCTGATAGATTAGCCAAAAGCGCGCTGCGACGCAAAAAGACTCACAAGGCAGCAGAGATCTATCTTCAAGCCCAAATGTACCGGCAGGCCATCGACGTTCTTGAAAACGCAGGGCATATTCAAGAAGCAGCCCATATCCTCACGACTATCAATGCCACTGATCGTGCAGCTCTTCTCTTTGAACGCAACAAACGCTTTAAAGAAGCCAGTGAAATTTACGCTGGCGCGAAGTCATTTTTAAAAGCAGCACAAGCTGCAAAAAGAGGCGGTTGTCATGCTGAAGCTGGCGATTATTTTGTCAAAGATGGACGTTTCTTAGCTGCAGGATCCTCCTACCTTCTAGCAAAAGACTATTTTCTTGCTGGACGCGCATTTGGAAACGCCAAAGAATTTGACCGAGCCATCTCATGTTACCAAAAATGGATCGTATACAAGACAAAAGAGCTCAATCGTATCAGCAACGAAGATCGAGAGCATGTAGCTGCTTGGATCAAAACAAGACGTCATACAAGCCTTGCCAAGATAATGCTACAAAATTCTGCCCAGATGGTAGATCTTATCCATCACTTCACTCTTAAAAATGATAACCAGATGCTACCACTCATCATCAAAGATGCCAGTGATAATGACATACGTCTTGTCCTCAAAAAGCTCAATTTTCGACATCCCACATCCGCTACTCTAGCCAAAATATTCTACAACTTAGGCCACCATGAAAATGCCGGTATTATTTATGAAAAACTCCAACAATGGGAACAAGCTGCAGAAGCCTTCAGGTTAGCAAAAAAATTTGCAAGAGCCTTATCTTTGTATTGCAAAATCGGCAATTGGGAAAAAGCCAAACTCGTCAAAACCCAACAAGAAAAGGCCCTCTCTTCTCAATCATCACCAGAACAAGAAGGCGTTGCTCATAAATCTAAAGAAAGTAACGCTCTCATAAATGACTTTGAAGAATCCTATACCGCTGCCGCAGCTTTCTTAGGAACCGTAAAGAAACCAGCTACACAACATCAACAAGAAGAAGAGGAGGAGGAAGAAAAAGAAGAAGCTACTCAAGCCATGAGCAGTCCACAAACTCAACCACCTCCTCAGAAGCAGACACCTAAGCAAGATTCTTCTGTTTCTCAAGTGACAGCATCATCAGCTTATGAAAGATGCAGCCATAAAAAGCCGCCAAAATCGTTTTATTGTGCAGCTATGTTGCAAGATTTTATGCCTTCTGAATGTGAAGCCTTTTGGCAATTTGGCTACTATCACGCACTAGAACCACAAGACATTCTGCTATCCAGAGAACGTTCTCTCAAAGGATGCTACATTATCCTTAGTGGTACACTCTGCACACCAAACAAACGTCTCACATTCCAAAAATCGGACACTATTGGTGAAATAACATTGTTCTCAAGCCACCCTTTATATCTGGATGTTATTGCTCAAACACCAAGTGAAGTGTTTTATATCAATCAAAAGCAATTAATGCAGTTTGCCTCAGCTCACGGCGTCATGACACTAAGAATCTATCAAACATATCTCTATCGTCTCATCTCTGACATCCAAAAATCCACTGTGATCCATAATAAACAACAAAAGCCACAACAACCACAAAACCAAAAAGCCAGCTAACTCCTATTTAGCTCTTTTTAGCTCTCTTGGCCCCAGCGGTCTTGGCAAACCAAAAAACACCTGCTAAAATGGGCATAAATACGGCTTGTGATACTGACATGATGCTGCTGGTGCTACTGATAACCCGCTGGTACCTACTCTTACAAAACATCTTGTAAACAACGTCTAAAACACCAAACATACCAAAGCTTTACGTCTTAGACGTGTGCCTAACACAGCTCCTGAGATAGCCTTAACATAGCTTTTTATGTCATTTTTAAAGTAAATACTCTAAAAATAACTTGAACTTGAACCTGAAAACAAGCTTCTACCACTTAAAAATACCTGTAACTGTAAAAACATCCCTAAAACTCAACATATATGAGTGTTATATGGCTATATGTGGCTGTATATGATTATATAAGTATGCTATACATAGAAATATACCTAAAAAATATATGATATATAATATAAGCTAAACTAAACAAGCTAAATAAGCTTTGATCTAGATACACTGACCATATATGCTCTTATTTATACAGTTATACATCTCACTGCAGGTACAGTCAGGTTTGCGAAACGATCGAAGGTTTAGGCACACGACACGAAGCTTTTATACATGATCTCAAAAATTCTGTTCTTTTTTTATGAAAATCTTTTCTAAAGCAGCACATAACAAAACAACTATCCTCACATCTACAGCGTTGCTGTTTGTGCTTGGTGGGTATTTGCATTATTCACAAGCTGCTTTGCCTCGCACGGATATCAAAGTGCATATTACCATAGACGGCATAGATTTTGGGGCATTTGATAAGGTTTTACTCGATAACCAAGATATATCTAATGGCTTTAACAAGGCTGCTAACCATTTCTACGTCCACTCTAGCTCATCTTCACTTCCTTTTTCTAACCCACTCGAAAAGCTAGGAAAAATAACCTCTTACAGCCCCTATGATCCTTCTAACTATAATTCTGACTATAATGCTAACTATAATACTAACTATAAAAAAACCACTAAGCCTTCTGCTAACCAACTCATGAGCGGCTCATCTACTGCAGCACACTTTACATTTAAGCTGCAACGATCATTTGTCACTGATCGCTCCTTATATGCCTGGATGCAAAAGCAAGCTCATCATCATCCTCATCCCAAAAACATTACCCTTACTTGGAAAGAAGTCCACACTTCCTATACTCCTTACAACCTAACAGCTAGCACAAATCAAGCTAGCACAAATCAAGAAAACAAAAGCATCCATCTGTTATCTTCAAGGCCTCTTTATTGGTCCTTAGAGGCACAAAAATCCTCCCAAGGAGGTTACACCGAACATATCATTATCGCAGCTAAACGTGTGTCGATTCACCAAGGTCACAAAAGGTGATACAAAACACACCACTAGACTTTCACCAACGTGTTGGCGATACATGAACGTTCTACCACCTGCAAAAGACATCCCTGCCCCTGTGCATAATCCACAGTTACTTACACATTTCTGTGGTGAGATCCTCAAACATCCTCTTGCTCAAAAAGCCTACAATCTTGGCTTTCAAGCATGCAAGTCTGATGAAGAACTCCACTGTCATAGCATACATTTTGACATCCAAGCATGCCACGATCCTATAACCGACCAGCTACACTACTCCATTAACGGCACCTTTCAACCACTAGACCAAGGATCTTTGCTGGCTCTGCTCTGTAAACCTTTAGCCATGCCTTTGCCCCTTCATTACGCTCTCAGAGGGATTCATAACGCCTTGAGTATATGGGCTCAAGAACGCGAAATCACACATATAAACACCACCCTACAACTTATGTTGTCCTATTCTCAAAAAGATGTATTGATCTACTTTCAAAACACCCATCTTAACACCTCTGAATCTGAAAAAACCATCTCCAATAGAACTTTCACCACAAAGATGCGTGCTCTAGCTATCACTATCAGAGATGTTTTACCTTCACTGAAGATGGCAGGAATTTATACATCTGTAGACAATCAACCTCCTGAGCTTCTTCATGGTAACGGAAGACTCTATGACTATGTTCTTGGCATGGAGTGGCAACGAGATTTTACCAGTTGGCCCTTTCCTGCTCAACCACACTTAAGCTTAAAAATCATTGAGCGAGTGGTGGAATTAAGCGGCCAAGGAGATTATCAAAAACATAATAAACGCTTTGAGGTCTGTTGTTTTCTCAAAAAAAACCTAGAACGCCTCTCCTTGTTACCCTTTGCTTTAGCCAGTGCTGGCTTTGGCCTGCACACATTCTTAGCCGGTAGCAGGACCACATTGCATGACTTTCAAAGTGAGATGATAAGCCAAAATATGGAAAAATCCATGCTCGATACCTCACAAGATATGGCACCAGACCTTGTGGTTATCGATGGATACATCCACAACCAAGACCCCACATTCCTTAAGCATCTCATGGCCAAATCACCTCCTATCATACTTATTGATCAACTCGATCAACAGGCCACAGCGTTTTCAAAAACTCTCCTAGATCCTTTTGAAAACACTAACTATTTAGTCAGGCAAATAGAAGGTTTTGTTCATAACACTCCACAAGCAACCAACCAGAAAAGCTCTTCCACATCTCAAGCCACCATCATCATGGTGTTATCAGCATGTCCTTCCACTCTAAGTATGCCCCAAAAAGTAACCCAAAATGACAATCAAAACACATAACTCTGTTATAAAAACATAACTCTGTTATAAAAACATAACTCTGTTATAAAAAGAAAACATAGGAGTAGAAAGAACATCTATCCACAACGGTAGGTAGGATAGCTTACAATAACGCTAAGTGCACACATCACCATTTGACGTTTCTTTAAGAGGAAGCATATGTTAATCTTAGGGCTACGTTTTTTTAATCAGGTAGTAAGCTGGATAGAAAGAAAATCAAGCTCAAACAATAGCTCAAACAATAGCTCAAACAATAGCTCAAACAATAGCCTCACACAACCCATCCACAGCTACCTTCCATATATCTACACATTCACATATATAATATGTAAACAAATACAAAACACACAAAATACACAACTAGCCAATCTAACGCATAAGGTTATATATATTTATATGAGATACCAAAAGCAGCCCTGATCTTAGGTTTATTGATATACATACATTTCGAGTTTTTTCATGTTCGATAAAGTAGCCTCTGGTTTTGAGGCGGCACGTGATACGTTGCGTGGTCGCACAAAGATTTCTGAAACAAATATTAAGCAAGCTTTAGAAAGTATTCGTAAAAGTTTACTCGAAGCAGATGTGGAGTACAGTGTAACGCAGCATTTTCTTGCTGCTGTTGAAACAAAAACTCTGCATTCAAATATCAATCTCAGATCTCATAATGCCAAACGTAAAACCAAACTTACCTTAAGCCAATACTTTTACGGCGTATGTTATGACGCACTCGTAGAGCTCCTTGGCAAGGAAAAATATCAGCTCAACCTACCTCAAACCTATAACAGCATCATGATGATAGGACTGCAGGGGGTTGGTAAGACCACTACTGCTGCTAAGCTAGCTAAGCTGCTTAGCAAAACCAAGAAAAAACCTTTACTTGTGGCATGTGACATATACCGTCCTGCTGCTGTAGAACAGCTCAAAGTTCTTGGTCAAGAACTCGGTATTGAGGTATTTCACAAAGAAAATACCAACCCTTTAGAAATATGCAAAGCAGCACAAACTCATGCTTTTGAAAACAAACATGAAGTGATGATCCTTGATACCGCTGGCCGTCTCACCCTCGATGAAGAGCTGATGCAGGAGGTTAAAGAGATCAAGGATTTCATCAAACCGCAACACACTTTGCTTGTGGTGGATGCCATGATGGGACAAGATGCCGTAAAAACAGCTAAAAGCTTTGATAACGCTGTGAATGTTGATGCTTTTATTTTAACCAAAACAGATGGTGATGCTCGAGCAGGCGCTGCTCTTTCTATCACCTATATCACAGGAAAACCCATTGCCTTTCTCGGTGTTGGTGAAAGCAGCGATGCTTTGGAATCTTTTCGTCCAGAGGGTATTAGTTCAAGAATTCTTGGCATGGGTGATATGCTCGGTATCATTGAAGAGCACAATGCAGCTAATGATGAACTCACCTCTGATGAAGGTCTTAAAGAAGCTCTTGCTGGCAAGATGAACTTCAACCATCTTGCCAAACAGATCCAAATTATGCGCAAGCTAGGATCACTAAGAGCGCTTATCTCAAAGCTGCCCTCTCGTATTGCCAATATGATTGCCCAAGGAGATATGGAAAAAATCCATAGCATCCATGCCATTATCCAATCCATGACCGCAAATGAACGATCACGTCACGTGCCTCTTAATCCATCACGTGCTAAACGTATTGCTAGTGGATCAGGACAAAAAATAGAAGTGGTTTATAATCTTGAGAGAATGATGGCCATGTTTTCTGCACAACAACAATCCAATGCGGCTCAAATGGCATTTGCTAAACAGATGATGTCTCAATTTTACCCTCAAAAACCGCCACTAGGAGAGGATTTCAATCAGCTAGCTCACCTAGAACTACCTGGAAAAACAGAGGGAGCAGGAACAAAAAAAGATGTAGAAGGTGTACTCAGCGACGATAAACAGACACAATCCAAAAACGCATCCTCAGAAAATAATGCAAAACATGCAGGCTCTAAGAAAGCAAAAAACAAAAACATCACCCTAGCTTTGCAACAAGCAAAGCTCAAAGCTTTAAAGAAGGCTAAACGTAAAAGCTCAAAGCTCAATCGTAAAAAACGCTAAACACATATATTATGACAGTTTCCTTACAAGACCCCAAACATACTATGGCACCACAAAAAACGGTGAGTATTGAAACTTATGGCTGTCAAATGAATGTGGCAGACTCAGAAGACATGCTCGCTGCACTGTGCGATGAATACACTCTCAGTACATCTGCTGAAAAGAGTGATCTGGTGATTTTAAACACCTGTCATATTCGCGAAAAAGCTTATCACAAAGTCGTAAGTCGCTTGGGCAAACTACGTCTTCTTAAAGAAAAGCATCACAAACTACGCATTGTTGTGGCTGGATGTGTGGCACAAGCTGAAGGCAAAAAGATGTTACGTTCATTGCCCATGATCGATATTATTGTCGGCCCAGGACGCATCCACGACCTCAAAACATTACTTAAAGATCACGAACGCTACAAAACACCTCAACTTGCCATAGGCTTTCCAAAAAAGACAACACCCACAACTGACACACAAGAAACGCAAGAACCACAAACCAAACTACACTTGCATCCTGGCAAAAATCCTGTATCTCGTTTTGTGACGATTCAAAGTGGTTGTGATAATTATTGCACGTTCTGTGTTGTGCCACACACACGGGGACATGAGATATCGGTAAAACAAGAAGATGTGCATAAAAAGGTCCAAAGCATGCTTGCCAGAGGTGCTCAAGAAATCTTTTTGCTAGGACAAAATGTAAACTCGTATGGAGCTGATCTCCTTAGAGAAGGCATCATCCAAGCATCAAAAAATGGTCCTTTTTATGACTTACTCACATCTCTTCTCAAAATAGACCATCATTTTCGGTTGCGTTTCACCACCTCCAATCCCCATGATTTCACGTATCCTCTAAGTCAATTATTCCGGCATCACCAACGACTCGGCAAGTACTATCACTTACCGGTACAATCAGGATCAGCACATATTCTACAAGCGATGAAACGCAAAGTAACTCCCAGCGAATATATGGAAAAAATTTCATGGCTACGAGAAAGCATCAAAGATATGGCCATATCCACAGATATTATTGTAGGCTTCCCCGGAGAAAGCGATGACGACTTTGATGCCACCTATGCCATGGTTCAAGAGGTACAATACAGCTTTATTTACGCCTTTCGTTACTCTCCTCGCAACCATACTCCTGCCAAACGATTTGCCCATCAAGTAGATGAAGATATCAAAGCAAAACGTCTCTTAGCGCTACAACAACTCCAAGATA
The DNA here is from genome assembly GCA_002238945.1 of Proteobacteria bacterium bin106. Classification (GTDB taxonomy): domain Bacteria; phylum Bdellovibrionota_B; class Oligoflexia; order Oligoflexales; family Bin106; genus Bin106. Next base: position 55,830 of record MPNI01000003.1, read on the forward strand.
GCATTACCTGCAAACTGAATGAAAAAGAGATAGGACAAACCAGAGAAGTCTTATTCCTCTACCCATCATCCAAAGAAAAACACGCCTATTATGGCAGAACAGAGCATTTCCGACTTGTCAAAGTTGTCTCACCCAAACAGCCTCTTACCGGCAAGATCTTGCCTGTAAATATCATAAAAGCAAGCAAAACAACCCTTGAAGCACAACTCCTATCTACCTAAATAAACCCTTCTGACTAAAAAACATCTTCACAAAAGATGATTTAAAAATCATTCCCCGCTTCAGAAACACGTTCTGGCTTTTCAGCATCGGTGTCATCACCAATATCTTGCTCACTAACAGCCATTTTGCTTGTGTTCCTGTGTATGTTCTCATTCGTGTCTTCGTTTATGTTCTCCTCACGAGCAGCATCATCGCCACTAGCCACATGGTTCTCAGTGCTTTTTGCAGTGCTTTTTGTGCTGTCTGCATCAGTGCTTTCAGCTACAGCTGATATTTCATTTAAATCAACTAGATCAACAGAGGGGTCTTGAGAATCTTGGTTTGCTTTTTTGGCAGGGTCATCTTTGCTCAATGGAGAAAGATCCATAAAACCAAGAAATAAATGCTCTTTAAAAAAAAGTCCACTCAATGGAGCACTAAAGACGAGATAACACACCACACATACACACAAAAGGATGGACAAAATAACACACCACATTACAATGTCACCGCCAGGCACTTGAAATATGGCAAAAAAATCAGAAGAGATAGTTGTATCCTCCACAGTACCCTTCTTTAACTTGAAGCTTAAACCTGAGCCTTACGTTGCCCGCTTGGCTGTATGTTTTGTCTATGGTTATCTGTTATCTGTTATATATTTTTTGTACAGTTTGTTGTTGTTTACGCTTTGTCTACACATACTTTGCAACGAAAATGGAAAACATACAAAAAAGCTAAAAGTAAGGCAGCAAGTCTTACAACTTGCTGCCTTAACTTAACTGGTAAGGAGATCTCTCATAAAATATGAAAGACTAAAGCATATAAAAATACGTCCCCTCACATTATCATCCAAAATCAGTATTTACGCTCATGAGCTTCACTGACACGGATGGGACGTCCACCTACCGTTTTACCATCTAGATTCTCAATAGCAGATTTGGCATCCGTATCTGATTCCATTTCTACAAAACCAAAACCTTTACTACGTCCACTCTCACGATCGGTAATGATTTTTACCGATTTGACAACACCATAATTAGAAAATTCTGTTTCTAACTCACTCTCTTGAGTTTGATAAGCAATGTTACCCACAAACAAACGACTAGCCATGTTCAAAGATCCTCAATAAGTACCATACACAACGTGCTCAACCGTGTATGAAAACATTCATACACAAACAACAAAATAAAGCACACAACACCTTACACTTCTTATTTATTTTATTTATTATTTATCTAGATTATTATTATCTATATTATCTAGATTCAACTCTCATTATTTTTCATTTTATCTATTTCATCTTATTTATCCATTTTATCTATCTCATATTATCTATTTATCTGCTTAACGATCTCTATCTCTTGATATATATTTTTTCTAAATTATCTCAATTTGGGTAACCTTTAGTAAGTAGTAAGTTAAGTAAGTAAAGTAAGTTTCTGGTGAGTAACGATAAGTAGCCTCTGGCTCATCTTCTGTGGCTCATCTTCTCTTCTTCTGTGTCTATTTCATCTATTCTTGATCTATATAGTGTCTACACCATCCACATCCATCCTAATGTGTTCTCTATTATCAACTCAGCTATTATCAACCCAGCTACTCAACACCTCAACGACGTTACCTAGGAGTTTAAAGATTTACTGAGATTTTGCAATGACTTTTAATAGATCACCATCACCTACCAAACACCAACTCAGATATAGTAACCAGTAACTTATCTGACATCATCATCTCTAACGACCTTTCCATGCTCTGATATGAGCACCTCTTTTGCCCCAGCACGCAAATTGTAATTCATACCCATCACACTCCCATATGCTCCTGAACAAGCCACTAACAAGATATCACCAGGCTCCGTATGAGGAAGGAAACGATCATATCCTATCACATCACCAGACTCACAAATGGGGCCCACAACATCAGCAGTCATGGATAAAGGTTGGTCAAGTTTAGATAGATTCACCACCTGATGATAAGCACCATATAACGAAGGTCTGAGAAGTACGTGCATGCCTGCATTGACTCCCACAAAAGTCTTTGCGCCCTTGTACTTGACCTGAGTAACCGTACTCAACAAAACCCCCGCTTCAGCCACAAGATAACGACCAGGCTCTATCCAAAGCTCAAACTGCGGATGAGCCTCTTTAAATGATGCCAACACTTCACTCAACATAGTCATGGATAAAGAACTATCCGAAGGCTTCGCTGGCACGGCAAAACCACCTCCCACATCAAGAACACGGATATCTCCTTTAAGATCAGCAGCTAAACTAGCTAAATAAGAAGCACTTTGCCCCCAGCTTTCAGCAGAAGTTATACCACTACCTAGATGAGCATGAAGTCCAAAAATCGTAATGTCGTTTCTTTCACATATATCCACACACTTTTGCCAATCATGAGTGCTGATACCAAATTTAGAACGATTACCTGCCGTTTTCACATGATCATGATGCCCCTTACCCACACCAGGATCAAAACGTAACATCACCTGGCGACCACGAAAAATCTGCGGGTAAGCCTCAAGAGGATACATACTATCCAATGTCACTCTCACCCCAAGATCATAAGCATAGGCATACTCTGAAACCTCAGGAAAATTTGGCGTAAAAATGATCTTTGTACCATCCCACTGCGGCAACTGAGAACGCAAATAATCCAGCTCACCAACAGACACACAATCAAATCCCACATTATTTTCATACAGATAGCTAATCACCCCACTGTGATAATTCGCCTTTAAAGCATAAAATATCCTATCCACCCCAGAAACTCCTTGCAAATCAGCGAGTTTCTTAGCCACAGTTGGCACATGATATACATAAGTAGAAGAAGATTCTGTGTATGGAATATGGCTAGTTGTATGACTAGCTGTATGACTAGTTGTATAACTAGCCGAAAGCTTTTTTTCTCCTGTTTTTTGCTCTGTTTTTTTCTTTTCGCTTTCCATGGCAGCATCAACACCACTCGCTACAGCAGATGCTTGAGAAGATAATTGCTGAATATTCTGTAAAGTTTGCACCTGAGCTAACCACCAAGAAGAAGGGCTTTCAACAACAGCTTCATTGCGAGAAAACTTTTCTGCCAGTGGCTGTGCTGATCCCACTCCCACTAAATCATGCCAATAACTACCAAAAATATCTGATAGCTCACTATGAGAAAATAACAGATCATGGAGATAACGCAGAAGCTTAGAAGCTTCTTTTGCCTCAATGGTAAAAGACATATTCAAATCATTAGCTGCCTGAGACACCACAAAAACTTTTTTATCCTCAAAAGCAATAAAGACCGGTGCAATTCTGTGCAGAATGGAACGAATGTGCTTACCCACAAGACTGATAGAGACACAGCCAGAATAAATCTTTGGCTTACATACCTGACCAAGAGCCTCCACCAACTCCACCAATTGAGGCTTCTCTAAAACCTGACTTTCTGAATCCAAAGTCACCGTCACATTGGATTCCGAAGTAGAAACCGTATTTACTGACATATGAAAACGCTTAAACACGGCAAACAAATCAGCTAAAAAACCTGTCTCCTGCCACATACCCAAGCTTTCCATGGAAAGAACATAAACATCTTTTTTTATACACACACCTTTCACACATGGAAACGAACTCCCCACCTTACCCACAGAAGTACGCTGCTGTTGGTTAGGTTGCTCAGTCCAACGAATTTCTAAAGGAATAGATGCAGAACGCAAAGGCTCAATACAACGCGGATGCAACACCGAAGCTCCACTACTAGCCAATTCTTGAGCCTCATCATAACCCAGCTTTAGCAATAAACGTGAAGAAGGAATGACACTCGGATTAGCTGTAAAAATACCAGGAACATCTGTCCAAATTTCTAAACGCTCAGCAGCGAGTTTAGCGGCCAAATACGCCGCTGATGTATCCGAACCTCCTCTGCCCAATAACACAGTTCGATCTCGATGATCCTTCGCCACAAAACCCTGAGTGATCACAGCATCATAATCACTCTTTTCACATGCTTCCACCAAATCAGGAGAATACTCATAATCACAAGCAGCAGAAAGAATATGCTGTTGATCATAACCCGTAGTATTTACAGGCATGCGAGCCACTAACCAATCACGCACATCAACAAAGTCCACATTCAAACCACTGGCCTGAAGATATGCATGGCCTACACGAGTCAAAAGGAACTCGCCTTTGGCCATAAGACGAGCTCGCAAAGAAGGAGAATCATCACGGGTTAAAGAAAGCCCAGCTAACAAACTCGCAAATTCCACAAAATCTGCAGCAAGCACATCTTCACTCAAAGACAGCTCTTTTAGTAAAACCCAATGACGCTTCTTAATACGATCAAGAGCAGCCTTGACAAACTCTTTACCCTCTAATGCATCAGCAATCATAGCTTCTATTTCATTGGATACAGAAGCCATGGCCGAACACACAACCACACAAAAATAACCCTGCTTACGGTAAGTTTGAAGAAGTTGAGCCATGGTCTGCCAGTGCTTTAAAGACACCACAGATGTACCACCAAATTTCATCACCACACAACGTCGGCCAACACGTTGTGATGGCTTAACAGGATCAGATACTGCATCAGCATCTAAAGAGGCTTGAGTATGTTTATTCTGTGGAACCATCACCACATTCACCCATAACAACTGAAAAACACAGAAAAACACATAAGTAGATGGCGATCCCTGGAGGATTCGAACCTCCGACCTACTGATTAGAAGTCAGTTGCTCTATCCAGCTGAGCTAAGGGACCTTTTTTCTTTTCTCTTTGTGTTATCTGTTTGACTGAAAATTTACATCTAGGTTTACGTTGAGATTTACGTCTGTTTCATGTTCATGCTGGTCTCTTATTAGCTTGCTTACTGGGCTAGCGTACTGGGCTTGCTTACTGGGCTAGAGCTCAAGACTAATAGATCATAGTAAAACCAAGCACGATCACTGCCTAAAGATATGGGCACATAAGCAAGACAATCAGAACGATCTTACCACTTTTTTGTAGTAGTTTTCCACTTGAGGATGAGATTCCGACATGCGCGCTGCAGCTTGCATGCCATAGTTACCACCAATCTGATTGACCGCGTAGACAATCTGTTTGGCAATAAAGAGAGGCTTACCACGACGAAAATTGGCTGGATTGGCGAACATGGTTTCAAGTCTTTTAACTATATCTTGACTCCTTGAGCCACGAAACAGATTCTGATACGCCTTCACCACCTGAGATCTCACCACTAAGGCCTTATCCTTTTCTCCAGCAATGAATATGTCTTGACACATGCCTTCCCAAAGATGTTTGGCGTTATTACAAGCTTGAATCCAACCCACACGCCAAACCCAATGCCATGAAGCTAAAGAATGACCAAGATCCTGATGATATTTCCACAATCCCTGCTTCCATGCAAAAGAAGAACCGCGAAAAAAGGTCCAATCATCTTTACTGGCCGCCTTAGCTATGGAAAAACGCATATAGTTCACTGTTTCCTGAGCTTGCGCTGCCTGGTCTGACTCTGCCTGGGACTGCTTTGCAGGCTTATTCACAGCAGAATCACCTGAAACAGCAAGATTTCCTGAGCTTGCTACCGGCTCACTATCCAACTCACTATCCAATTCACTATCCAATTCACTATCCAATTCACTATCCAACACGGCGCCTGAGGATGATTTTGATTGAGAAAGAACTGAGCCAGATGTAGAGGTCTCTGAAACACCATCATTAGCTAACGCTACCCCAACACCCCATAACAACTGAGGAAATACCAGACATAAGATTAAAAACGTTGTTCTTAATGCCGCAAGTACTGGCGCAAACACAGCTTGTTTTTTAAGTAAAAACACACGACTAAAAAGTATTTGCAATATACACATTCCTTATGTCTGTGATGCTCGTTCTTATGGCTGCTTTTTGGTGCTTATTTTATTGCGAGTTTTACAGCGAGTTTTATTGCGAGTTTTATTGCGAGCAATACATAAAATTATCTCTAAAGCATCGATAACGGTTACCGACAACCTGGTTAGCTCTTAACGTACTTATTTCCCATTCTAACAATGAACGAGCTATGAGTAAAGGCTTCCATCAATGAGATTATTGCCCACTTCCTCTATCTATTTTTATCATTCGTATTGGCGCACTCTCAGATCTATTTTAACCAAGCAACAGCAAGGAGATGCACCGTTATGACACAAAGTGTTTGGTATGTCTATAGCCATGCCACCCAACAAAGAGAAGGCCCTCTTTCTTTAAGCACCATCCACGACAAAATCAAAGCTGGATCCATTCAAGACAACACCCTGATATTTCAATCTGGTTGGACCGATTGGAAACCCTACAGTAGTTGTAAGAATGAATTCCAGCAACCGCCTCCTCCGCCTAATGCGACACCAAATCCAGGAACACCAATTGATAGCGACAAGACAAAAGTGGCGGCCAGTCCCGTAACACGCTTGGATTTTTCTGCCAAAAACACCTCAACACGACTCGAACCAGAGCGGCAAAAGCGCTCAAAACGTGTTTCTGTTTATGGACAAGTGATTGTCCATAACAACGATGATCTGGTCTTTGCTCAAAGTGCGAATATCTCCGCTGAAGGCATCTTTGTTAAAACCGAAAAACCTATATTTCATATTGGCGAAACGCTCAAACTCACTTGCCGCGTTAAAGCCATTAGCACCCCTTTTAATGCTGAGGCCCAAGTTGTGAGAAGAGCGAGCGGTCCCACAGAACCATCTGGTTATGGCTTGTTCTTTACATCCATTAAACCAGAAATTTCTCAACGTATTCGCGAACTTACAAACTCTTATAAGGCTGCCAACTAACCCCCAAAACCGCATCAGTGCCCAAAAAGAGTCAAGCATATCTGCAAGTCTTTTTTTTGGCTGGAAAGCTATACCGAGGACATAAAAAACAAGATGACAGACAGATGGCAAGCCATAACCTGCATAGATGATGCTTTCACTCTTGTGGATGTAGGATTACTACTAACAAGCTCCGACATCACCGTAGTCAATAACACTTTTGATGAACACGATCAACAACGTCTTGTTTTACATTTTGCTGAACGATTCGCTGAAAGATACGAAGATCGCGATGCAGCCGAAATACTCCTTGAATCATGCTTACTATGGCTACATTATTGCCGCACAGAAGCATTGGTGGTGTCTTTTTTAGAAAGAATCTTTGAACACCCAAGACGCGAAGATGTTATCCTCGCTTTCACTCATCTCTGTCTTAACATGGAAATCATCGATCAACACAAGTCTGAAAAGATTATCGAATTGATCGTATTTCTCATGGCTCAAATGGGACTTCAAACCAAGATCTTGGCTGAAAAATACCCTGAAATGTTTACAAAGCACAAAAACATTATCTCCACTATCTCATCCATTATGATGAGTATGAGCAATGTCAATAGTTTTCGCACCCGTATATGTCTTGTAAATTACTTCATTCTGCTCGATGTTGTCCATAAACATGAAAACAATTTTCAAAAACTTATGGATCGCTTTGGAACAACCATGCTTAACCAATTGTTTGGCTATTTATTTTCTAAAAAAACCGAAAACTATGCCTGCCATTATCTTGTAGAAAACCTTCCCTATGTCTTTCTATGCACCATCACCATCCAAAACATTGTTCAAGATATTTTTCGTCATAACATGCTTAAACATCCTGTGAAATTTTCTTGCTTTTTAAAATTTTTCACAAACAACATTCAAAAACAAGCAGGCCTTTTGGGCAAACAAAAAGAACGCACCATTATCCATACTTATCTTATGCATCTAGCCATGCTCCTTAAAAAAATCTCCAAACTCGACCAACCAAAGTTAAGCAAAGAAATCTATCTATCTCTTTGCTCCTTTGAAAACTATGACTTTTCTAAACAGTTTTTAGAAAATATCATCTCCTCAGGAGATATAAGCATGTTTTATAAAAAAACTCTTAAAAGACTTATTCATTTACGCTCTGCGAAACAAAGACGTAAATACCTTGATACCATGCCTTTATTGTGTTTTTCCAGTAGAGAAAAACAACCCAACTTTGCTTTAAAAGAATGCAGCATTTACTCACAAGTCTTCAATCTTGGCGCCAAAAAGATCCCTAAACCTCGAAAACCTAGAGATAACATCTCTAGCTCCCTAGATCTCGATCTAGATATGGCTAGCTAAGACTCCAGCTTCTGAGTGTGAGGTTTTAGATGACGGCTAGCTTATATAAATAGCTTATACAGGCTATGATGCGCTATGTTGACTTTTTGGCAGCAGATGACCCAAAAGAGCGTAAGCCGTTACTATCAGGATGGCTAGCACCACTTTCTCCATTCTTTTTCCACTGATCCCTCGATTCTTGCAATTCAAACAACGTCAACTGGCGAGCAGCATAATTATTTAATATACCCACAATCTGCTCTTTGTCCTTAAGATCACTCTGCTTAACAGCATCAATAAGACTGCTTTTTTGTTTTTCATTTTTCAAATAACTCAAACAAGCTAACATCCTGTCAGATTCAGGAATGGTGTTTAACCAATTGATACCCTCACGATACACCACACGAGAAGCAATAAAGGTGGCAATAATAGCTGTTTGGTGAGATGTGGGAAGCTTTTGGATGCGATCAGGAAACTTTTTAACCACCACCTCTGGCATGTACTGCTTAAGCATATCTTGAATAGCTACATCGTTGAGATAAGAATCACTATGAGCATTGATCTCTTCGAGTAACATATCTTTGATGGAATTGATAGCCTCAGAGATCTTTAAAGACAGCACCGAAAGCGGAACCTTACCGCTATGCTTTTCATATTCCACAAAAAGCAACTGAGCCTCCTCAGATGCTTTCTCTCTCAATTTGCCAATAACTTCAGCAATATACTGATCCCGTAATGAACGGAACTCTTCAGCCGTAAAAATCAATGAACCAATAGCTTCAAAAGACGAACAGATCACTCCCGCTTTATTAGCTGAAGAGTCCTTAATCATCAGTATCCCAGCATCTTGCAAGTTTTTACGTGCATCAGCTGTAAAGAAAATATTAGCTCCTTCCACCACAGCTTTACATGAAGGGGTGCCATCACTAGCAATAAACGTTTGCCAGTTTCTTTCTGTAACCGTATAAGGTCTGCCACCAGCAGGAATAAAAACATCCGCATAGACACTCATGTAACAGTTATCTCTTTTGCGAATATTCGCAAGCGAAGTAGAATCGATCACAAAAGCATCATCATGAGAAGATAATCGCTCTTTGGCAAAATGAACAATCTCTAAGCTCTCCTCACAGAGCCTAAGCAACTCCGGCCAATCCAGGCCCTCAGGATCATAAGCCGCACCAGATCCATCTGCAATCACCACCACACGAGCCTTATTGCCATACTCACGATGCAGAATCTTAAGAGCATTGCCCGCCACATCACCACTAGGACCACCGGTGAGTTTCACACTGAAAGACTGCTCACGAGCATCCACTCCTAAATAACGCAGAACATACTCTAAAAAGACATTCACCCCCTCAGAGGTCACACCATACTCTTTGTGATTGATACCATCACCAGGTTTAGATGACATAAACGCCCGAGCATATGGATAACCACGCCTCGCCGCTTGATGACTGATCCATTCAATTAAGTCATTGGTCATGTTCTCATCAGGGCCCAGATAAATAATCTCATCTTGAGTATAGTATTTGATCAATTCACTGGATTTTTCTTCAAAAGATTCATCACTATCCACCAACAAATCAAGTAAAGCATTCACCGCACCACGTACCGCACGATGCTTACTGCCACCAGGCTTCACCAACACAGCAGCCTTAGATCCTCCCTCAGGAATATCTTTATTCTTCATCTGTTGGGCATAAGAAAGATCAAACACCTCATCAAATAACGTAGAAAGTGCATGACAATAACCCGAAGTGCTCTGAGGCATAATCAAACGCATGCCGCCACGAGAAATATCCTTCCAACGCACCTGAAAACACCGATAATCTCTGCCGATAATAAAAAAGATCCCAAACGGCAAATGAGGATAATACGCGGATTTCAATATCTGAGGATCCAACCGGAAAGCAAGTCCTGTCTTTGTGGGAAGAAAATAGTTAGTCTTTAAAGTGTAATGAAGGAAAGACACACAAGCTCTAAAAATCTCCTGACAAACATGGTCCATAAGAAGTTGTATCTTACCCTCTACGTCTTTACGCTTTTGCTGATAAAGATCATCTAACTGATCTCTATCAGCAAAGTGCCGATCAAAACGCATACGAAACAATTGAATCAAACCTTGCGTGATATCTTGATATGACACAAGAGTATGAAAGATTTTATACTCAGAGTAATAATAAGCATTCTCTTTACTCAACTGAACATGGGTCCAAATCGCCATAGCTCGAAGCAAGTTTGCTGCATTAATCGAAAGAGAAAAAGGCTCCTGCATAAACCTGGTGTAATCATCACTATCCACCCAGCCTAAGGTACGTAAAGCCTTACTCAAACGCACCATTTCACGCCCCTTACGCTCAATGGTTTTGCTCTCTCGATGCTGAATCTCAAAATGCATCACCACAATGCTCTGATCATAGCCCTTGCTCAAAGACACATTGAAATTACGCAGAATTTTAAAGTCACGCTGAATCAATGCAAGCACAGCCTGATAGATATCAGCAATGGCCACATCTTTAATACCTAAGGTCAGACGCCCTCTCTTAGGTGCTGTCTCACGTGGGTCAAAAAAGGTATGTGCTCCCTCTTTATGCTCCATATGCCTAACCATGTTATAGGTTAAGCGAATACGTAACTCTGTAGAACATGTCACAAAATCATTGTCTAAATGGGCTAAAAAGTGCTCAATGCTTTTGCCATCATCTGGAAAAGCATCATGTAACGTTTTACGAGTCAAAGAAAGTTTTAAAGAAATATGACGATTTGATAAATCCAAAGGAATCGCTTTTGACGTATAAAACGTTGAAAGAAATAACAGCTTATCTTTAGAAAAATAGATATAACCCATCTTCAAATTAAGCCGCGATATCTTACCAGCCATAGCAGATAAAATCTCTGATTGGCCCCCTGGGCCAATATAAGTCACTTTGGATTTGTTTTTATCCCATAACTCCACTGTTTGCTTGGTTTCAAAGATATGCCCTGTTATCACCGCTGAAAGATGACGAATCTTCTCAGCACGAGGAGTGGTTTGGTAATAGATACCTGGCATGTTTTTAAAAAACCACGGTGTCAATATAGAAATACTCTGCTCTAGCCCTATTTTGACTGTCTCAGCAATATCAGCAATATACTCCTCAAGCTCTTCATTGGTTTTGGTACGTTTCGAATCCACCATTTTGATAACATCTTCTTCAATGATGTCCTCATCCATAAGCTCATCCATAACGCGATGCTTTTCTTCAGCAAAAGACCTCATCTCAACCACGTTATCACCAGAGGGGTTATTCACATTGCTATTCACATCGCTACTCACATTGCTACTCACATTGCTACTCACATTGCTACTCATATCACTCATATTATCACCACTAGCTAGCTGTGAGACCTTTCCTAAATCAGCATTCTCTAAGGGAGCCTCATCAAGTGAGGAAATATCCTGATTATCTTGAGTAGATACATTATTCTTTGTCATTATGAGCTGCCTTTTTCTGTTTAAGCTTTGTTCGTCACACACATCCCGCTAAATAAGATTTTGCCAATCAGCTGTCACTTCATGCCACACTTTTTCACTAAATTCACCATCACCACGACTCATCACCTTATCCTTTAAGTCATCACTGGGAGTTCGTCCAGAGAACGTAAAGTGCTCGGCATAAACCTCTAATCTCTTCACCTCAACATTCTCAAGTGCCGATCCACTAAACAATCCTCGCTGCAATTGCGGTAGTTGTGATAAGCCCTCAATAGCTAACTCCATCATGGTTACTGCTACCTTAGAAAATTCTTTATCCACAAAACCATACCGACTCTGTTGCCAAAGATAGGTGTAATACATATCATCTTTTAATAATATGGATCTCACTTTCTTGCGAATATCTTCATTAAGCATCAAACCTAAGTAATACATTAACGGCACAAATTGCCAGGTAGGAGCTTGAGCATCAGCACTTCTTAACTCATAAAAACCCTTCTTAACCCTCACTTCAGGAAACACCAAAGACAGCTGCACCACAAGATCTGCTAACTTAGGATAAGAGCCATCAATGCCTTTTTCAAACCACTCACCAAAGCTGCATTTAGGCATATTTTCTATGGAATAAGCTCCTGGAATAGGAATAATTCCACTGCCCATAACCAACTCTTCATAATAATTCAAATAATGCGAAAGTTGATGCACATCATCTTCAGAACTCATCCGTTTAATCAATCGAGTGTCAAGGCCCATACGTGATGCCTCAAAAGATTCCACCATCTTGATACGAGAATTGATCCATTTGGAAAGCTGCCCTTGAACAAAAGGAGAATGAGCAAATATGCCATAGCTTAGTGGAGCAAGAAGATAACCGGTGGCATAACGCGATGCCACATCCTCTTCACTTTTTCCTGCATCCAAACATACCTGTGTAGCACATGTATGTTTCATCAATCGCTCTCCCCAATCACTATTGATACTCATCATATATGTGAGTAAGGCTCGATAACGAGCCTTAGGAACATGCAACGTTTCTGTGATATCAGAACCACTATATCCCTCAACAGCAAGAGGATAAGAGCCTAAAGAAAACATCTTTAAATCACTCTGCTCTCTAGATATCTCAGCTTTCACAAGCTCTTGCACATCTCTGACATCACTCACAAGATCATGAATGGTGCGTTGTGGCGCACAAGAGTATTCCACTTGCTTGGCCGGCTCAAAAGAAACATTTCCTCTACCAGGTAATTGAAATCCTGTGATCACATAACCACCATCAGGCAGCTCCTCACTTAAGACATCCCAATTATTCTGTTGAGCATAATCCAATAACAAACCCGCTGTCTGACTACGGTCCTCTGCAAGAATACCCTGCAGTTTACCCCCCTCGCAATCTTGCCCATCATCTGCTGACTTACCAGATCTCAACAAGAAAGCTTCTAACTCCACACCAATATGTTCAGGCCCAGAGGTAACCGAAAAAACATTGTCTTTGAGATAACTCCTCAATGACTCCACAGTCAAAGGCTTATCAAAGTTCACAGAATCATCTGTAACCGAAGATAACCCCTCACTCGCATTTGCATTTATCATAGACATGAACTATTCCTTTAACCCTTCAGAGACTGCCCCTAAGTACCCCTATTTTTGACTCTGTTTTCTCATTCTTCTTATTCTCTAACCTTATCTTATCCCTCTAACCTCTCTTATCCCTCTAACTTACTTTTCTCCACACACTTTACCTACTCACATTTTGCAAAATCTCTCAACACCTAACACATCCCACCCTTGACCCATCACAACTCTTTTGATAGCATCACACACATTATACGTACCAGATATTTTTGTAATGAGCGAGCAGGGTCATAAGCTAGCATCCATTACAGTCTTTTGGATCCACTTATTTAAACCGGGCAGAAAAAAATCTCTATTCATTCATCTTTGTAAATATAGTATACATATCTCTGTACATATATTTTTCAGTTTCCACATTACGGTCTAAAATACGATCATAGAATACTTATTTGCGGGTGTAGCTCAGCTGGCTAGAGTGTCTGCTTGCCATGCAGAAGGTCACGGGTTCGAATCCCGTCATCCGCTCCATTCTACCTTTTCATCACTATTGTAGTTGTATCGTATCTTTGCCACAAAACAACAGCCCAAATGAACGCTTTAAGCTGGCAACGGACGCCAAGCATCTTTTTCGCGCCACACCTCACCATGACGATCTTCAACTAAAACATCATTGCCATCAATGCCCAGTATGGGATTATCCATCAAAGGAATTTTCCCTGATGGTGTATCAAGGATATATAACGGCGTGGCAAAACCAGAAATCGTAGAGCGCAAAGCTTTCATGATAGCTATCCCCTCACTCACCGATACACGAAGATGTTGTGTGCCCTTTACCAAGTGAGCATGAAACACATAATACGGCCGCACTCTAGAACGTATTAAAGCCAGGCATAACTCTTTCATCTTTTCTGTACTATCATTAACCCCTCTTAGCAAAACACTCTGATTACCCACAGGAATTCCAGCTGCTGTCAACAAGTTCAAAGACTGCCTAGCATCCACTGTCAGTTCGGCAGCACAATTAAAATGCGTATTCAACCATATAGGATGATAACTAGCCAACATCCCCGTCAGCTGAGGAGTGATGCGATAAGGTAACGTAACAGGAGTGCGAGTACCAAAACGAATAATCTCCACATGCTTAATAGCACGCAACCGCTTTAACAGCCCCTCAAGAGCAGTATCTGAAGCTAAAAACGGATCACCTCCCGTAATCAACACATCACGAATACTTTTTTGAGAAGCAATATAAGCTATGCCACGATCCAAAATATCTTTGCGAAAATGCAATCCCACCTCATTATCACGCCTCTTTCGAAAACAATAACGACAATACACCGGACAGAGTTGAGCAACACAAAAAGCTACACGATCTGGATAAATATGCACCACCTCTGGTACCGGAGATTGATGCTTTTCCACCAAAGGATCATCTAAACCATGAGGATCACTCCATTCCAAGGAACTAGGAAAAGCCTGCACTCTTATAGCATCATCATTAGCTATTCCTGCAAGCAACCCATAATAAGGGGTAATACCTACCTCAAAGACATCTTGGTTTTTTTCAAATCCTTCCACCTCATCACAACGCAAATCCACATACTCTTGTGCTTGCTGAACCGTACGGATTTGATGATTGATCTGCCACTGCCAAGAGACAAAACACGACGCATCCAAACCCCGCTGCAAAGCATGCCAAACCACACTCTCTTGACAATCCGCTAAAGCTAAATAATCATGTCCTATTCTTGAAGCTGCCATAACTTAACTCACTATCCTTTTTGACATATATTTTCTCCTAGCACATTTTGCGCTCTCTATTCTCGCTCTCTATTCTCGCTCTCTATTCTCTATATAAACTGCTGTTTTGCTTCTTACCTGCTATATTGACTCAAATGAAACGTATTCCTTTTGCTAGCTTAACCCACTTTGTTTGAGTTTTTATACAACACCCCTATAGGCGAGTTTATCCATGCTTTATCCTCTCGATCATATTGTGCTGGCATCAGCTTCACCAGCACGACAACATATCCTCAAAGAATGCCTTATCCCTTTTCACACCTTTCCCACAGCCGTAGATGAAAGCCTTTACACAGATCCATCAGGAAAAAAACAAGCTGCTATGCGCGCTCACGCTAAACTCGACTTTGCCCTCAAACATTACCAAACATCTGCCTTGATCATTGCCGCTGATCAAACCTTGATGTTTGATGAGCACATTTTTGATAAAGCTCAAGATAGCAAAGAAGCCAAAAAACGGCTCGAGTCGCTACAAGGCAACTCACATCAGCTTTACTCGGCAGTGGCTCTTGGGTTTACCCACAAAAACACAACTGAGCATATCACCCAGTTCACCACCACCACCACACTCACCATGAAAGCCATGAGCTGTGAAGATATCGATCAGTATCTGTCTACAGGAGAATGGCAAGGCAGTGTAGGATGTTACCGCATTGAAGGAGCTGGAAAAGAGTTGTTTTCTTATGTCAGTTCAGATGCTCACACCATCGCTGGACTGCCCATCAAACAACTTAAAGAAACTCTTCTAGAAAAAACCAGCATCTCACTCAACACCCCCATCAACTTCCCTCTTATGATGCCATCTTCTCAGCAAAAAACCGAAACATCACTCTAAAACCGATGGACATACATCAGCTAAAAAACACTCACCACATTTAGGAGAACGGGCACTACAAATATAACGGCCATGAAGAATGAACCAGTGATGAGCTTGAGGCAAATAACTTTTAGAAATACAAGCCAAAAGCTGTTTTTCAGCAGCAAGAACATGATCAGCACAATGCAAACCCAGACGCTTACCCACACGAAAAACATGGGTATCTACAGCAAGAGTTGGATGCTGAAATAACTCCGCTAATACCACAAGAGCTGTCTTACGCCCTACTCCCGGTAACTGAATCAAATCCTCATAACTCTGTGGAATCTCAGAATGATGACGCTCCTTAAGCTGTTTGGATAACCCCACCACATAACGAGCTTTACTGGGAGCCAAACCAATGGAGCGAATATGCTCCAAAAAACCCTCCACACCCATAGCAAGCACATCGTCAATACACAACCCCTGCTCATACAACGTTTGCATACAACGATTCACCGCCTTGTCTGTGGTTTGAGCAGATAACACCACAGATACCAGCAACTGAAAAGGCGTTCGAAAAAACAACTCACAGCGTGGTGATGGATTCTTTTGAGCAAAACGTTGCATAATCACGGAACAACGCCGCTGAATAGTTAATAGATTCTTAGGCTGCTCAACACCTGTTGTTTTCACAGATCATCCCGATAAAAACCCCTTAACAAGCACCATCAAAGGAATAATGGCAAGGAAAGGAAAGAATCACATCTCAATCAGAAACTTCCAAAGTCACATCTCCATGCACAGAACACTGACAAGCAAGACGCTCATCATCTCTGGCATTCATGGTCTCAAGAAAGTCTTTCTCTTCTTCTTCCATTTTCGATAAATTATCCGCACCATCCACTACTTTCACCATACATGCACCACAAGCACCATCACGGCAACCAAAAAGGATAGATGTGTCATATTCATCACACATTTGAATCAATTTATAATTTTTTTCCACATCGATTGTCATATCATCAGTGGTTATATGAACTTTAGGCATACGATTTCCTCAAATTATCCCTATCTATACATTTCCATCATTTCAACAAAAACTCTCAAACACCCCTAAATTCTAAATCCTACACAACAAAAAACAACATCATCCCTCACTCAAACCACCGCCCCATATACAAGAAGCAAGGAATAAGGAACAAAAAAAACACCCACGGAGCAAACCGCAGGTGTTTTCAATGGTCTTTAAAACAAACACAGTGTCACTCTTATTCTTCAGAAGATGAGCCTTCGCCGTCTTCAGAACCGCCATCTTCAGTCATCATAGCAGGCTCTGAATCATCTGTAGTCTCTAAAGAGCTATCATCCGATGATGAATCTTCACTCCCAGAAGTAGTACCCTCCTCAGATGATGAGTCTCCACTCTCAGAAGAAGATGCGTCACTTGCTTCGTCAGTGCCAGCTTCTCCGTCACCTGATTCATCAGAAGATTCTGAAGAGGTGTCATCAGAAGAAGCATCTTCCTCAGAAGTAGTACCCTCAGATGATGAACCTTCACCTTCAGAAGAAGATTCGTCGCTTACTTCGTCAGTACCAGCTTCTCCGTCACCTGATTCGTCAGAAGATTCTGAAGAGGTGTCATCAGAAGAAGCACCTTCCTCAGAAGAAGACATATCTTCTTTTTCTTCGTCAGTACTTTCAGTATTTTCTTCTGCTTTTTCTTCGTCTTCAGTACTAGCTGCTTCCTCACCAGACTCTGCTGCCTCTGCTTTTTCTTTTGCTTCTTTAGCTTCAGCGTCAGCACAAGCTTTCGCGTGTTTAGCTACCACAGCATTACTCTTAAATGTCTTCTCATCAACACTGTACTGAACATGAACTTCAACTGAGAAATAATTTTTGTATTCTTCTGCTTTTTTGCTTTTCGCTTTCTTATCTTTTGCATCTTTCTCTGATTTTTCTTCATCAGCAACTTCTTCGCTACCAGAATTCTTAACTACCTCTGTTGCAGTACCTTCTTCTGATGTTTCAGATGTTTTATCTTCGCTTCCTTCACCTTCAGCAACCTCTTGGTCACTTGCAGCTTCTTTCTCACCTTCATTTTTATCTTCAACAACTGTTTCGTCAGCTTTAGCTTCAGCACCATCAGCGGCTTTTTCCTCAACTTCGTCCTGAGTTTCTTGAGCAGCATCAGCAACTTCTTCATCTTTAGCTTCAGCTTCGTCTTTAGCTTCAGCACCATCAGCATCAGCGACTTCTTCCTCACCAGAAGCACCCGCTACTTCTGTCTCAGGCTTCGAAGCATCTTTGGCTTTACCGCCTTTAAGAGCCTTAAACTTTTTAAATTCGAAGGTATAGTTTTTATTGCCATAAGTAGCATACACAACTGTGTCATTTACTGAGACCTTAAAAGCTGCTTTGCCACCAAAATAAGCTTTCACAAACTCGTAATAAACGACAGCTTCTTGGGCAGCCACTTTAGCATCCTCTTCAGCCTTAGCTGTAAATTCTGACTCTTCTGAATCACTTTCAGCCTCAGTCATGCCATCAGCAGATGCATCATCCGACTTTTTAAAGCCAACATTAGAATCAGCAAATACTTCGTCATACTTCTTTAATGCAACTTTTGCCTTAGTTTGGAACTTAGCAGATTGAAAATAACCAACTTGACCATCAGTATCTGTTAGTTTTTTAAAATAACTACCGTCCTCAGCTAACTCATAACCGCCTTCATCTTCATGCTCAGAAAATGTGACTTCAACTTTAGCGGATTTCTTATCAAAGACAACTTTAACAGCATCATTTTCAAAATTCTTTGGATTAAACAAACTGTGATACACAGAAAGAGACTTGACCGCTTCCTTCTGATAACACACACCAACAATAGACTTCATTTCTTCGAGAAACGACTCAGCAGCAGACTTCTCATCAGAATCAACTCCAGAGTCTTTATCTTCTTTGGCTTTATCAGCCTTCTCCTCACCACCATCTTCTACAGGTTCACCCGTATCAGTATTGTTTGAAGCCGACTCTCCACCACCGCAGCTAGCTAAGACCAAAAAGAATGATGCAAACATTGCATGTAGCAAAGTTTTATCAAACATTTTCAACACAAATTTCATAATTTCTCCTCACAAGTAAATGAACCACACTCACACAAATTGAAATTTTTCGCCTAATTTTCCTAAAAACACACATCTTCCCAAGAACACACAAAATACGTAACAAACAAGATAACACACACTCATTAAAACTAAACTAATACACTAATACACTAATACACTAAATCTAAACTCATACACTAATCTAAAACTAAGCTTGGCTATAATAAAAGTTTATATTTAAAGCCTTATTTAAAAATCCTAAACCCCTTAAACATACACTATTAGTTAGTCAATGAATCAATCCTCTAACTAGTTAATCCTTTAATCCTTTAATCCTTTAATCCTTTAATCCTTATAGCTCTCTTTTTCGCTTTTCACTGACTTACTTAATTATCCAATTACCTAATTACCCAATTACCCAACGTCGTTATCAAAGCACACCAAGACCAGCAAACGCCACTGAAAACTGCCACTAGCATAGCACTACATTAACATTACCCATAGCACCACATTTACACAACCCAATCCTATACCTCAGAACCTACCTAACTACTCTTTTTTGGCTAATCCTTTAACTCATCTTTTCTTTTTTAGCTAGTCTTATTCGCTAGTCTTATTCGCTAGTCTTATTCGCTAGTCTCTCAAACACCCACGCTCACACAGTAAATAGATCTTCTATGATACACGACTTCTTCTTACTCACTCAGGATATTCTCTAGGTAACCTAGGTTACATCGCTGCTTATCATCATCAAACTAGTCATCATCAAGCTAGTCATCAAGCTAGTGTCTACTGCTTCACACACATATATAGTTCCTCTTTCCTAGCTACTATTTTTTTGAGACACTTTTTTCTATTCTTTTCTATTCTTTGTTCTATTCATAACCTTCTTCGCTTTTATTTTGTATATGTCACGCGCTACGTGCTACCGACATTGTCTCATCTTTCCACATTTCAAACGTTGCCAGAGAAAGTACCATCACCGCAAAAGAAAAACAACCACATTTTATACATCATAATACACAATGTTTTGCTTTGTACTTTTTGCAGTCTGTTCACTGCTTACTCACTTCCTTCTTCCAAAAGCCCTTGCTACTTCACGTAACACTCTAAACCACCTTATCCTTCTTGAAAATATCAACACTCTAAATAACAACCTTATCGCTCTAAAAAGTGTAAACACCCTCAAAAATACCTATGTTTCTTTTTGTTTTATGGTTCAGGTGTTGTTCAAGTAGCTGATTGTTCTTTGTTGTTTACGTTTTTCGCTTTTGTTGCTTCTCTTCTCTGCTTCTCTTCTCTGCTTCTCTTCTCTGCTTCTCTTCTCCGCTAGCGCGTCGCCTTGTCGACTCTATTCTTGGTCACTTTAACTGTCATTTTCATGAACACGAACTGGCACCGTCTGTCACATAGGAATACTCAGTCATTATACACCATTCATGCGTTCCTTCATCAGCCACAGTCAGTCTCCATCATCCAGACCTGCAAGCAAGTTTCTAAAAACCAACACCGCAGCAGATCCACCAAATCCCATTCCTAATACACATCCATAACGGCACGTATGGGAATTGTTGTAGCTTTTCTTTTTGCCTAGCACAGAACACCACTTATTTTCTCTATTATGTGTTACAGGTATTCTCCGCCAATCAGCAATATAAGAATCCACTGGGTAAAGAGGCCAAGGAGCTCTCTTATCCTTGCATTCCTGGAACGCAAGGGATAATGCCAAAATACCAGAAGCGCCAAGTGTATGTCCTGTGGCCCATTTTGTAATCAACAAATGAGGTTTACAAGTGACTTTTCTAAATATCTTCATCAAGGCTTGTATTTCTGCACCATCACCTCGAGACGTGCCAGAACCATGCACAACCACCATGTCTATATCTTCCACACTAAGACAGCTTTGCGCAGTAGCGCGTTGAAAAGCAAGCCGCAACGCCTCACCATCTTCACTCAATCCCACCATGCCGAAACTCTCTGAGGCCATGCCAAAACCACATATTTCCATAACCGCACTATTTTTATCTCTCTTTTTATCTCTCTCGTTTTCTTCTTTTTTTTCTTCATGAGTTTTTAAAGAACTTGAGCTAAGCAAAGCTAATCCTCCTCCTTCCCCTAACACAGTTCCGTTTCTTTGTGAGCCAAAGGATTTCAACACAGGAAAACGGCCATCGCTACGAGCTAGCACACCCGCTTTTTTAAGGATGGCTTCACAAAAAGGCGTACTAGCCCACTCCACACCACCAGCCAAACAATGACTGAGCATACCTTCTTTAACCATAAGATAGGCCATGCCAAGTGCATGCAATGACGACGAACACGCTGATGACACATAATAATGTCCACCACATAACCCATAATGCTGAGCAAGCATAGAGGATAAAAACGAAGCTGTGGTATAAGGACTCGTGCGAGAAGATAACAAAGACGCTGATAAAGAACCACCATAGAACATAGCCATGGCATCTTCCAATAAATCTGTAGCTCCTCGTGAAGATCCCACAACCACTCCACAACGCTGCTTAGCTTCTGTGCTCATGTCATGCAATGACAGTTGCTCAGAAACCAAACGCAAAAGACGAGCTGTGGGATCGCTGCCAGATAAACTCACATCAACAGATAATTGCCACATTTTCTTATATATAGCCGCAGATAAACCATACACTGCCTTAGACTTTTCTGGGAGTTGATTTGGGCTTTTGCTAGGATCTAACATATAATCATAGGCCTGCTTCACGCTATCACCACAAGAAGAAATAGAAGCCACATCCAACACAAACACCTGGGATGCCATAAGCCCTCACTTCCTAACTTCAAAAGACATCATGATGCTTCCACCAAACCTGCCAAAAAGAGAAAAATACACAGAAAAATACATTTATGTAAGCTACATTACATAAAGACTAACCACTGCCACCCATCACCTCACATAAGCCTATTTTTCTATGCAAAAACCTATACAAAAGCGAGACATTGCCAAGCTCTACCATTTACCCCTGCCTGAGCTGATGTACCGAGCAGCAACGGTACATCGAAAACATCATGATCATAACACCATGCAACTCTCACGCCTTCAATCCATCAAAACAGGCGGCTGTCGCGAAGACTGCAAATATTGCCCACAAAGTGCCCATTACAAAACACCTATCACTCCTGAGCGCTTATGGGACAGTGAAAACATCACTCAACAAGCCAAAAAAGCCTTAGCAGCTGGAGCTGAACGTTTCTGTATGGGAGCAGCGTGGTCATCGCCACCAAAACAAGGTAAAGCCTATGAAAGCCTTCTTGAATGTGCACGTAAAGTTAAAGAGTTAGGACTAGAAGTATGCATGACACTAGGCATGCTCGATGAACAACAAGCTAGCGATCTCAAAAACGCCGGTGTGGATTATTACAACCACAACCTCGATAGTAGCCCTGAATTTTACAAGACCATCATCACCACCCGCAGCTATAATGACCGCCTACAAACCCTTAAACATGTGCGCAAAGCTGGCATGAAAGTATGCTGCGGAGGCATTATCGGCATGGGAGAAACCCTAGAAGATCGATGGGGACTTCTTGAAGAACTCGCCAAATTACAACCACACCCAGAAAGTGTTCCCATCAACCGTTTTGTTAAAGTTCCTGGAGTTCCCTTGCAAAAAGATGACTCCTTTGAACCCTTAGATATGGTGCGTATGATCGCAACCACACGCATTGTCTTACCCACCAGTGTGATCCGACTCTCTGCAGGACGCACCGACCTGTCCAAAGAAGCCCAAAGCCTGTGCATTCTCGCCGGTGCTAATTCCTTGTTTATCGGCGACAAACTTCTCACCACACCAAACAACGCCCCTGCCAGTGATTTTGCCCTACTAGCTGATCTGGGATTACGCCCCACCACAAAGCCATCCTCTATCCGGCAAGCTGCAAACCCGTGAGTGCAACCATGGATTATCTAAAAAAGCGTGCTCTCAAAAAACTCTCTTTGAGAAAAAAACACCATACCCTCAGAACATTGCCCCTCGCTTATACATCAGCTCATACATCAGCTTATGCATCAGACAGCGCATCTACTACCTCTCAAACAAAGAGCGTCTCATGGTGGCAAGAATGGGCCTTTAACCAAGCCCAAGACTACTATCCATCACTGTTAAACACGCAAGAAATAGATGAACCTCTTAACTTCAATACCAACGACTATCTTGGCCTAGAACGCAGCAAATGCTTTGCCCCACTCCATGCTCAACTCGCTCACCTCCTTCCACTAGGAGGGCTTTCATCTCGATTGATTGGTGGTAATCACACAGTTATCAGCGCTCTAGAAAAAACCTTTGCCCAACTCTTTGGCTATGAAACAGCTCTCTATTTTAGTTCAGGTACTATCCTAGGACATAGCCTTGCACCACTGATCCAATCCTTAGAACACAAACCCCAAGACATCAGGTTTTTCTCTGATGAACTCAACCATGCCTGCACCATCACAGGCATGCGTCTAGCCAAAATCCCACATTCCCACAAACATATCTTTAAACATCTTAACTTCCAAGATCTCAACACGCTTTTACATCAACATCCCAGTCCATGCCAAGCCATCTTTTTAGAAGCACTCTACTCCATGGATGGGGACAGCCCTAAGATAGAAGATTTAAAACAGCTTACCTGCGAACCAAACCGGATTCTTATTGTAGATGAAGCTCATAGCTTAGGAATATGGGGAAAAGAAGGGAAAGGCCTGATATCATCATCCCTAACCCACCCGATCACAGATCACATCATCGGGATGTATCCTTGTGGCAAAGCTTTAGGACTCAATGGGGCTTTTCTTAGCGGGCCCAACTATCTCATTGACTATGCCATCAACTTTGCAGGTGGTTTTATTTACACCACCGCACCTTCACCTATGGTTGCAGCTTCCTTACTTTGCCGCCTGTATATGCTCAAACATTTACAGCCTCTGCGCAAACGCCTGACAGATATTTCCCTCTCACTCTGCCATCAACTATCCACTCTTGGCTATCACACAAAAGGAGATGGCTCGCCCATTCTTTCTATCATCCTACCAAGCAACCATGCTGCCATAGAACTCAGTTTATATCTTAAAAACCATGGCATCTATACCACAGCTATCCGTCCTCCCACCGTTCCATCAGGAACATCACGGCTTAGATTATCTTTGCATCCTTTCTTAAATCACAACCATCTCTGCTATCTACACTCTGCTTTTCAAAAAGCCCAAAAAACTCTAAAAGGTTTGCTCCTCTAATAGAGACTCCTCTTCAGCATATACTGATTGCAATCGATCAATCTTATAAAACATCACCTCACCGCTATGGATAGCTGCCAAATACGGATAACGTATTCTCAACTGCATACCATCATCATGATCAAAAGGCAGTTTAGAATAATGACGCCTTTGACTCCTCACATCATAGTATTCGAGTTGATAATCATCAAACACATATAGATGCCCTCGCTCATCTATATACATATCCAATAGCTTACGACGAGAAAGCACAGGAATGGTGTGTTCAATATCACCACTTAAAAACATCACCACCACCGAATAAGGTGTTTGAATCAACAATCGATCCTCAACAAAACTCACTCGTTGAATCATCCTCACCTTATCCACAACTTTCTGCCAACTCCTTTGCCCCTTAAAAGGCTTCCAAAAAAACACCTGTTGAGCCGTATATAACCAAACAGCACCACCTGACACAGCAAACCTTGCTTTCAAACCAGAATCGTCTCCAAAAGATGAAGATGAAGCACGTAATGGATCAAGGGATGGCATCTTCACAATACGTCGAGGACGCAAACCCTCACCTAGAAACATCACATCGCCACCCACCACCAACACGCCTTCTTCACCCATCATAGCTGCAGCATGGATCTTTTTTTGCCCCATCTTAAGCCGCCTCAGACGAATTTTAGGCACAAGCGATACAATCAAGACTCCCCCCTGATGACTGTGAGCCAGCTCTGTGGGATTTTCCTTTAAAGCCACCAACACACCATGATCCATGAAAGGAGTGAGTTTTTCTCCCAGCACCTGACCACGCGCACGCGCTGTAACCGTATATTTATGGAGTCGTTTAGCTACAAAATCATAAGACCATACATAATTTTTCGTAAGCATCATAAACCTGTTTGATGCCTTCAAAAACACTCCATCCACCACACCACCATCTTCACTTAAAGCTTGACTGTGTGCTGATGACAATTGATGATTGGCAGCCACCACAGCCAGCGGCTCAAAAGACCGACTCTCCACCTTACTAGGATAAGACCCAGGGGAGGCTTTGTCAGACGCTTGATGTTGCAAAGAAGCCTTATCCACCGACTTTGATGAAGACCAACCCAAAAACCGACAGCCAGCAAGCAACATCACACACATGCCACACACACACCAATAACCTCGCTGCTGTCTATGTCTACCAATAACCATGGCACTACATGTGGGCAAATGACGAAACAAGATACACACTCCGTAGATGATCTTGATCTATGTCTTTATGTTGTATGTGTTATCTTTTGTGCTTTTTTAATGGTTTTATCTTTTCTTTTGTATGTTTTCTTTTGTAGTTTTTTCTCTGCTATCTCACTTATAGGCCGTGAATTTACTGCCATACATCTTACTTTTTTACAAAGCTGTGAGCAATGATGTCAAAAGAATCTCAGGAGACATCAAGGTGCTTTTGGTTTTTAAATACACATCCACCTTTGCTGCAAGTTCTAAAGCACTCAATAGCTTCTCTTCATTCATGTTCTTTAGGTAAGAGGCGTAACGTTTTTGCACATAGTAAGGCACTTTAGGGATAACTGGTACTGACTGTTGTTTATGTGGTTTATGTGAATGAGCAGCTTTCGCTGAAAGGAGTGCTATCAATTGCTTAAGATGGTAATAAAGAGCCCCTAATATCACCACAGGAGGTATGTTTTCAGCCACCAAAACATCTCTTAAAGCTAGATAAGCTAGCTCTTTTTGTCCCTTAAGAATATAGTGGATGATTTTAAAAGCTATCTGCTCTGGTAAGGCATCCATATGCTCTAACAACTCTTTTTGGCTTATGTTTCCTTGTTTACCAAGCAGCTTCCACTTCTTTAACATCTGCTCAACGTAAAAAGGTCTTTCACCAATATGCTCTATGACAAGAGCAGCACCCTGCGGTGTCACACTCACACCGTAAACACCACATAGATCACGCACAAAATCCACATACTCATAAGATTTTAACGCACACGCTCCTACAACGTGCCTATTATCTGGCAAAGTTTCCCAAAATGCCTTAGGCAGACGAGCTTCTTTGCTACGCCAAGAAAAGACCATATGATGTTTAAAGGAATGATCTTTATGAGCTTTTAAAGCCTCTTTCCACATAGCCAAAGACATATCTTGCATATCAGCAATCATGTGAAATTCTGTCTGGCCAAACAGATTAGCGCTACGAAACATCATGGCCAAATCTTTAGAACTCACAGAAGAACCATCCCACAGCCTCGCTCTGTGACTAGCCCTATAACTAGCTCTATAACTAGCCTTTTGAGACCAAAGCGCTTTGGTTCTATCCCATGAACGCATCAATAAGAAATCACTATTTCCCCATAGCAAGCCTATAAAAGGCTCGCTAACACTATCACTATCCATAGCCGCCATTGTAGCAGCCCACTGGCCCCACTGCGTTTTAAAAGAACGGTAATTGTTTGTGACTGCAGCACTCTGTGCCATACCAGAGTCCCATAAAAGATAAAAAACGTTTGAAAAAAGCTGTTACTCTTAATAGCAACTCTAATAGCTACTCTTAATAACAGCACACAACCTTACTTACAACACAGCTCTACTTGCAGCACACAGCACAGCTCTTACAACACAGCTCTTACAGCTTCACATGCCTGTCTAAACAGGCATGCTGCATCAAAAAATACCGCAAGTTGGTCTTAAGCATGACATATCTTATGGTCTAAGGCAGCTTATTTTTTAATACTTCTTCATCATAACTCTGATGCAATAACCGAGCACGTTCCACATCTTGTGATAACTGATGGGCCAAAGCATCCACATCTGAAAAACACTGTTCTGGTCTTAAAAAGTCCATAAAATAAACACCAACATTATGGCCAACACCACCAATATTTCTAGCATCACTCACTGAAGGAAAGTCTAAAATATGAGCCTCTAACCATCTAGCCCCATTCTTAACACCTTTTTTACCACCAAGCGAAGGCATCAATGTAGGACGCAAACCCTTGTTTACCACAGCAGGCCATCCCAAAGATGCTTTTTTATATGCAAAGATCTGACGTTTTTCATCAAAGCTCACAAAAGCTGTATAAACACCATCTTTTAGGGGATAATCCGCACTTATAGCCAGATTCATAGTGGCATAACCAAGCTGCTTACCCAAACCCTGCCCCTTCACACACGTGCCTTCATAAAGCAAAGGCCTGCACAGAGCTTCTTTCAACTCGCTCATATCCCCAGCAGCCATCAAACGACGCACCATGGATGATGAAACACGCCAAGCATCAGAAAACATCACCGAAGACACCATCTCACAAAATACCCCACAGCTCTCAAGAGATGCTTTCAAATCAGTGGCACTACCACCTCGATCTTTGCCAAAACAGAAGTTTTCTCCAACAAACACCGCTTTAGCATAAAGAGCCTTAACTAAAACTGTCTTAATGAACTCACCTGCGGATAAACCAGCAAAATCAGCTGTAAACTGCTGACTAAGATGCATAGCCACCCCTAATTCTTTAAGGGCACGATCTTTTTGAGATGGCACAGTGAAGACAAAAGAACCGGGCTTGGATTTACCAAAAAATACCCGAGGATGAGGCTGAAAGGTTAAAGCAAGAAGCGGCAAATGATGACTCTGAGCATAATCACCAGCACGTTTTATAAGATGCTGATGACCCATATGACAACCATCAAAATTTCCTATCACCACAACTGTGCCATCACGTGCTTCTTTGCAATGACACGAAAAATCAAACCAATCGTTATAGGTCACAAAAAACTCTTCATTTCAAAAATATATATCCATGATATCCATATAAATCATCATAGACACCATATACACACTCATTCACTTCTCAGACAATCACTTAACCACAACCATACACCCCTTCACAGCAACTTCAAGATAACAAGAGCATGGCAAAAACATCTTCACTCTATGTCTGGCTGCAGTAAAGCACATTCCATATGATTCATCATAAATTAGCACTTATAGGAAAAAACATTGGCTACTCTCTTTCAGAGCCCATCCATACCATAAGTGCTCAGCACTGTGGGATAAAAGACTTTCAATATTCTGTCATAGATTTGCAAAACAAAGATATACCACCCATAAACCAGCTTCGTTCCTATCTGAAAACAGAACATATCACAAGCTTCAATATCACTACCCCTTTCAAACAAAGCATTGCCCAAGCTTTTGGTTATACAAACCAAAAAAAACCCAAACAACAAAGAACACAAAAACCTTATAATATAGCTTGGACAAAAGACCACACCCATTGGCACTTTGCAAATACCGACGGAAAGGGCAGCCTTGCAGCTCTTAGCCGTGCAAACATATCCCTTCAAGATATCGAGCACATCATCTTCTTTGGCTATGGAGGAGCCATGCATGCCCTTTATCAGGCTATCTTAGAAAACTTAGATATAACAACACAGCTTATCAACCCTAAAAAAAACCTGTACTTTCACGTGCTATGGCGAAGGATCAAACAACCACACAGCCATCATCTCAAAAAACGTCACAATCATAACATCCATCATAATATCCACATGCTTTTTTATCCCTTCACACCTCATCACTTCAAATATCTCCTCGCTCAACACCAAGATATTCTCATTGTCCAATGCACTCCTTTGCCACATCAAAAAAACGATATGGCTAACTTTGCCGAACATATCCCCCAATACACTTCGCGTATTCGTGGCTGTCATGATATGACATATGCAGCCCCTTCAGCTTTTAAACATTATTCCTCCATTGCGCAGATTCCTTTTGCCTCAGGATTAGATATGCTTATTGAACAAGCACGACTCAATCAGATCCTATGGTGGAAACAGAGCGCTTCTTTTGAACATATCCAAACAGAACTACAACAATACTCACTTATGAGCTAGTAGCCACATCATCATGGATTATCTGAAAAAACTGTGCCAAACAAAAGGAGTGATATGTTTAGGCATACTCGCTGGTGGCAAACCAGACCCTGAATATGGCTACTTTCAAAACTGGCTCACTGAAGGCAAGCATGCCCAAATGCATTATCTGAGCCGCTATGGCCATTTTCGAAAACATCCCTGGCAAATAGAAAAAGACATGCCACATCTCATTGTATGTGCTGCAACCTATCCAGCACATCCCAGAAACCCAACACACCCCAGAAACAAGGAACCCCAAATAGCAGCCTACGCAAGACTAAAGGATTATCATAAAGTTCTAAAAAAGGTAGCTAAAGAGATTATCGAAGAATTAGCTCGCCATCTTAACGTAACAGATCATCAACATCGCTGTGTGGTAGATACAGCTCCTATTTTAGAAAAAAGCCTTGCAACCCAAACTCAAGCAGGATTTCGTGGCAAAAACTCACTGTTTATTCTACCAGGTTATGGTAGCTATCTCTTCTTATTTGAAATCTATACCGATCTTCCACTCAAACCCACAACAACACCACCAAAAGAAAAACCACTGCAAAGACACAACACAGCTCAGAAAACGCAAACTAAAGATAAAGATAAACAATGGGGCTGTGGTACGTGTAGAAGATGTCAGGTCCATTGCCCAACGGCAGCACTATCTGTTGACTATGTTCTTGATGCCAGACGTTGCCTAGCCTACTACACCATCGAGCATCGAGGATTGATACCCGTAACATTTTGGGATCACCTCGCAAAATACTATTTTGGCTGTGATATCTGCCAACGCGTTTGTCCCCATAACCGCTACGCTCAACAGGTCTCCATAATCCAATACAAAATACCTACCCTACCACCACTGCCAAAGGTTGCTATGATGGATGAAAACACCTACATCCAACTCTTTGCAGCAACCCCCATGACCCGTCCAAAACGCACAGGACTGAGACGTAACGCACTCATAGCTCTCTACATTACAAAGTACCCAGATTTCTCAAAACTAGCCGAAAGCATTCGCAACGAAGGAGAACCACTTCTTGTGGAAACTCTCAAACAACGCAACGACTACCTTGCCTATAAAAATTCACAGACACATCCACAAAAACACAAGCAAACACACATTCCATAACGCTCTACTGAGCTTATGAGCTTACTTGCCTGTAACACGATGCTGCAAGACAACATCCATAGCTTTTCCCATCTCAAAAGACATTTTCTTGCTGATAATATCCCCTCTCTCATCAGCCCCACCTCTGCCATCACGATCAAGACGGATCTTGATCAACCAGTCTTGATGATCCTTATCATGAACACGGTCTCCATCACTCTTAGAAGATATATTTTGTGAAGGCATTGCAGCAAGGAGCTGCTTTCTACCGTTTGCTTGCATAAATTGCAATTGAGACAAGGTCACAGCAAAAGAACGTTGATAACCATGAAGACGTTGTTTGGTATCCACTCTCATACGTATAGGTTCAACCATAACCGCTAAAGGCATAGCAGAAGTGGTGGAATAAATTATATAAAATAACCGAACATGACCCGCAGCCACATCCACTAATGATGGAGGTATAACAATACGTCCTTTGATTAAAAGATGTGGCTCCTCACGAAATTGAACAAGCATATAAACCACTAATCCCATAACGGCCACACTCATCAGTATCAAACAACGTTTCATCCACTGTGCAGAAATGGGTGTTTTTTTTCGAAGCTTACCCACTTTTTCTCCCTCACTACTTTACTTGAGCTACTTTACTTAAGCTATGTCACTCAAAAACCAACCCATGCAACACTCCGCTTTCAACCCATCCAACCCATTTTCCAGCGAAGACTTACGTCCTCTCGCTGATAAAAAGGGCATTCAAGGACGGATATCATCATACTGGAATGGCAAAAGAGTAGATGTTTATTTAGCGCGATGCTTTCCTTTTTTATCTCGATCAAGCTGGCAAAAGCGCTGTTTTTTGAAAAAAATTCTCGTTAATGATCATCCCATACGTCCCTCATATAGACTTAAAGAAGGACAACAGGTCTGTCATCATTATCCTCGATCATCAGAACCACCCGTTAATGATACAATCACCTGCTTCTATCATCATCACCACCTCAGAGCTTTCTATAAACCACCACACTTACCTATGCATGAAGGAGGGCGCTACCGCAAACATACCTTTAGTGAAATCATAACTCAAAGATGGGGAACAGAATGGCGAGCCGTACATCGCCTCGATAAAGACACCTCAGGCATTATCCTGTGTGGCAATACCTCTGAAGTACGTGCTCAACTCAGCCAAGCTTTTCGCTCCCATAGTACCCAAAAAACGTATTATGCCATCGCTTGTGGAAAACCTTTACAAAAATCCTGGTGCGTAACAGCACCTCTCGGCTATAGCAACCAAACCACATGGCGCACAAAACGCTGGGTTCAGAAACAAGGAGGCAAACCAGCCATCACACACTTTCAAGTCCTCAAACAAGCTTCCAAACACTGCCTACTTAAAATTACTCCCGTCCATGGACGCACCCATCAAATTCGCATACATGCAGCCTATGCCGGTTTCCCCCTAGTTGGCGATACCCGTTATTTTGCTGATGAAAGTATTTTTCTACATTTTCTCAAAGAAGGCTACTCTCAAAAAGTCCTGAGCCACATCATGGCTCCACGACTCTGTCTTCATGCAGCCAAACTCACCATCGCCTTCAAAATGCCTCATCAAAATCACCCTAAGACCATTCATCTTGAAAGCCCTCTACCAGAGGATATGTCATGGATATTTGAACAACTCTCAAAGGATCCACACACTCCTCTGAGTTTTGATAGTAACTATCCAAACACGCTATCAAACACGCCTTGCCAAACATCCATGGTGCGAAGAGAGGGACTTGAACCCTCACGCTCTAAAACGAGCACTAGGCCCTCAACCTAGCGTGTCTACCAATTCCACCACCTTCGCGCACTCACTTTTATTCACATGGAATACTCACATAGCAGCACTCACTTTATTTGTACGTGTACTGTAGCCTTGCTACCTTCTTTTTGAAGCTAACACCATACTCACGGTGAAGATGAAGGATTGGGTGTTTCTTCTGTTGTATTTTCTGGCTGAGATGAAGAACGTAACGTTGTAGGAGGAGTTGTAACCGGAGCATTAGCCTCAGACGGTTGTTGCTGAGCAGGCTGAGTAGAAGGAGTGTTTTCACTCTCTTTGTCTTTTGTGGAATCTTGTGTAGCTGATTTTTCAAGCTCATCAGTGATACCAATATCATAACCAGATCCTTGAAAAATCGTCAACATAATCGAAGTCACCATAAATACAGCAGCAATAAAATAGGTGAATTTTGCTAAAAAAGAAGTAGAGCCACTTGCTCCAAAAGTAGAAGTACTATTTCCTCCACCAAAAGCAGCCCCCATACCCCCCTGATTTCCTCCTTGAAGAAGAACAACAGCAATAATCAGTAACGCTGTAAACACATGCACAACCGTGACAAAAGTTTCCATGTTTATATCTTTCCTTTTATTATCTTTTTTTCATACTTTTTTCATACAAAAAGTGGTGCCACCTCCCAGAATCGAACTGGGGACACAAGGATTTTCAGTCCTCTGCTCTACCGACTGAGCTAAAGTGGCTTAATGGGTCATGACATGTTGTGTCATTGTTTGTCATTTTATAACCAGCATGGCTATTTATCGTACTCTTATTCGCATTCTTTTCGCATTCTTTTCGCATTCTTATTCTTATTGTTGTAGCATATTATACGCTGTTATATCGCCATAATGCATCGGCATAAACACCTAACGAGGTCCCCAAGATAGACTCACTGTCCTCTAAGCTCTCGGTTCCTCGTTTAGAACACAAGTTTAGGCCACAAGTCTAGCCCACAAGCTTGCTTGGGTAAAGTGTAAATCTTTTAACAAAAATGCCATACTCTGTTTTCATGTTCTATGTATTTTATGGAACCGCTATGCATTCTTTATCTATAGATATTTATAGATATTCTTCTAAAACGCATGGCTCACTCTACCTAGCTCCCTACCTAACTCCCTACCTAACAACTAGCAAATAGAACACAACACCGCATGGATTATCTTAGCTATATGATTATACAGGACTTTTCAACCTATCTACTTAGGATGTGTATCTCGCTTGCTTAAAATGTCACTCTGCTGCGAACTCCATATGTTCTATTCTAACTCACACTTCCGCTAAAACTTCCGCTATGATAAATATACAGCTGAGAGTTTGTCACACTGGCAGATACAGCTATGCTGTTTAAAAATACGTCTATTTTTCCATCATGAGCTGCATCCATCATGAGCTACCTATGACCCATATGTAGCTATTTGTTGCGCACATAAAAAACACATTAAAAACATTCCAAGAAAGACACTTTTCAACATGAACTTTGCCATACCTCGACATAACAAGCCACCCAACATGCTTTCAAGATGTATGAACATAAGTATCCATAACGCTGTGGTTTGTTATAGCTTGATTTTTTGCCTTGTTGCCATAAGTGGCTGTAAAAAACACAAAAATACTCCCGCTCAAAGCGTTCTTACCAGCTTATCAGCTGAACAAATAGGAATAAATACCCTCAATGCTGTCAAAACCATGAAGCCCAACCAACTGGTTGTTACCTTCGATGATGGGCCAGTGGTCACAGGACGTTCAGGGGCATGCGATGACACAGGATCTCCTAAAATAAAAGCTTTACAAGCTTTGCCAGAACATTCTACCCCTCTCAGAGACATGACCGTTGATGAAATGGAATCCCGCAAACGCATGACAGATACAACCCATAAAACCACTACCGATGAAACATCCAGCCAACCCACCAAAACCTCCTCACCACCCTATCCTACAGAAGAAAACGATCCAGCTGAAGAATCAAAAAAACCTCAACCCATCACTCCCTTTATCCTGCCTAACGACCGCCTACCTGATAGTTCAGACTTAGTTGAATTTTTAGTGCATCACTCCATTCCTGCAACACTTTTTGTCATAGGCATCAACTTCCGCAAACCCTCAGACCGCGAAGAACGTTGCGTTATCGATCGAGCTTTACAATCAGGGCACATTCTTGTGGGAAACCACACATGGTCTCATTTATCCAGTGCCATTGATCCCAAAAAATGCAATGGAGAACTGGAATATAAAGACGACCAGTGGCAACCAGCGACGATAAAGCCCCAAAAAACCACAAACATCGACGCCTTCTCACGCTTTGTTGCAGAAGAAGTCAAAGCAACTCACTGCCTCGTTAAACAACGCCTTATTCACAACTTTGGAGAAGATGGAGACACCAACCAAAATGCCACTCAAAGTGTGGAAAACTATCCCACCTTCTACCGACCTCCTGGTGGTTTTTGGGAAGAACAAGACTCTAAAATCCTTCTCACCGAACCCTTCCAAAAAACGTTTCTAGGCCCTGTTGGCTGGACCTTTGGAGGAGGCCCCTTAGATAAACACATCGTTGCTGATTACCAATGTTGGCAAGTCAGAAGCACTTGGAGAAGCTCTGTGGGAAAGAAACGTGAAGAAATGATCGCAACCTACCCTAAAATCCTCACTGATGCCTTAAAAAGCAAAGAACAACACGCTGTGGAAAAAGCCTGTGCAGAACTTTATGTTGCTGAAATCATGGCTCTCCCTCCTGAAAAACGCAAAGGTATTCTGTTGCTACATGATAACCATGCCTCATCTATCATCATGTTTGCCAAATTCCTCTATCCTGCTTTAAAAGAAAAGAATTTTGCATTTATTTCACTAGCAGATGTGCCTTACTATGCCGATCAAATCAAAGAATTCTCTGAGCTCTCAGATAAGCCTGCTTTAACGGACACGGCAGCCGTTGTTCCAGCAAACATCCCCATTAACGACACTCACACAACAGCTGATACCACTAACAACACAAGCGGTAACATACCTGTATCTTCCATAGAATCCTGCACTATCCCTCAAAACCCTTGCTCTTGTTGCAACTATCAGAACCAAACCTGTTGTCCCAATGCTCCACTATTCCCCAAACACTAAACAAAAGCTCACAACAGCTCACCTGCATGATGCTGACAAAAACCCATCCTTTACCCTCATATTTCCACCAAAAAACATAAGCAAGATTATCTGTGATCATCAACTACAAAACAGACCAAGAAATAGATGATATGAAACGTGCTGGAGCTCTGGCTTATGAACTCTTGGATCTTGCTGCTAGCACCATCCAAGTGGGTATTTCCACCAAAGAGATCAGTGATATTATCCACGATTACACACTCTCAAAAAAAGCCACCAGCGCACCTCTAGGCTACATGGGATTTCCTGAAGCTTGTTGTACATCCGTCAATCATGTGGTGTGTCATGGCATTCCTAGCAAAGATCATATTCTCAAAGAAGGCGATATCATCAACGTCGATGTTACCCCCATTGTTAATGGCTTTCACGGTGATACATCACGCACGTTTTTTGTTGGTGACGACTCTCAGGTCTCTCAAACAGCTAAAAATCTGGTACGCTGTGCCAAAGAATGCCTAGATCTGGCCATTTCCAAAATACATCACGGTTGTACGATATTGGATATCGCTAAAACCATCACAAAACACGCTCATAAACAAGGCTTTAGCGTTGTAAGAGATTTTGTGGGTCATGGAATCGGAAGGACTTTTCACGAAGACCCTAATATTCAACATTGCTCCACAGTGGCAAAATTACAACCCCCCATACCTTTAAGTAAAGGCATGTGTTTTACCATTGAGCCAATGATCAATGAAGGTAGCTTACATACAAAGATCCTTAACGATGGCTGGACCGCTGTCACCATCGATGGCAAACTCTCTGCCCAATTTGAACACACCATTGGCATTCGTTCCGATAAAACCGTGGACATACTTACTCTGCCTTAAGCCCCCCCCAAGCAGCCAAGCAGCTATTACATGAGCCATGAGCTCCTGATTTTGACATTTCAAACTCAGAACAAAACGTAACATGTTAAAATAACAGACTTTTTTTTGCGAACTACTCTTAAAAGCACACACTACAAGTTGACTATTTTTTTAAGTAAAAACAGTCATATTTTGTAAGGTCTTTTTGAGTATTTCATGCCCAAGATTTTGTCAATTAACCACTGGGTCTAGCTAAGAAAAAACATGCCTAAGATGGATGCTGTTTAAACAGGAAGAGCTAGCTGTTTTCTGGGAAAGGCAGTAACCATGGCTGTGCATGACTCCCATCACCGATGATAAAAACTTTCATACCCGTATTTCTCATCAACAGCCTAAAAACATCAGAATACACAAAACCCTAACATCAATACTTCTTGCTAGAGAATTGATGGAAGAGTGTGTCCTTAAAGTCACAAAGACTTTCGCTCATGTCACTGAGTGGCGCTATCAGCAAGCTTCGTAATTTCTTCTGGTGTGAGGCCTGTCGCAATCGAAATGGCTTCTACATCACTCCCATTGGAAAGCATGCGTCTAGCCACGGCTGCTTTTTCCTCTTGCTTACCCTCTTGCTTAGCTTCTTCTAAAGCTAGTTCCTCTTGTTTTTTCTGTCTATCAATAGCCAACCACATATCCATATCTGTGAGAGTGGTATTGAGTTGACTCAATTGAAAAGCTGCTTCTGCCATATGTCCTCCTGTTAATATAATCTCTATGAGCATGTCTTCGGTTAATACCGACCACCTCTTAGCAATATACATAAAAGCTTCAAAAAGACAACCATCTCTATTCACATCATCGGTGTTCCTGTTAAACTTATTAACCTCAAGAAATACATGTTGAATATTACCCCTCTTTGTGTGTGTCCTTTCTAATGATTCATCCTCGTAGATAAAGTGAAGATACTGTTCTAGCTTATCTTTAAACCAAACCAGATCCTGACATGTTAAAGTGATCGTATACACATTACAGGGCGATACATAATCCTCACTTCTTTCTACCTGATCTTGTATCAATGTAGCCGCATAATAATCCAGACGATTCATCAACTTTACTTCCAACCGTTTTTGTACTTCAACATTCACCATGATACTACGCTCTTTCTTACCAGGTTCCTTGTACTTCACAGATAATTTGCTATCAAGAACCGGTGCCTTTAATACCCCCTTATCAAAACTATGGGTGAGCGTTTCGTTCATCTCATTACGCATTTGGATACACTGAATCCGACACTTTGGCGAAAGCAGCAATACTCGCCTAATCAGTGCTTCAATAAACCATGGAGACAAGAGTAAATGCTTTATGATGTGATCGCTATAGAGATCATAAGGAGCAGCTTTGTCTTGAAATGCTTTAATATTACGCGCAATTTGCTGAACTTCTTCTTTGGTCATGGTTTTTGAAGACATATAGATACCATCCTTATATAAGTAAATAAATAAAGTGATCAACGATCACGCTGTATAACTGCCGCGTTGCTGTGATGGTTGTGAATGGGGAGTGTTTTTCATGATAAGCATTCCTTATTTGTTGGGTGAAAAATGTCATATGCGCCGTTTATCGAGAAAGCATGATTGTATATAAAAATTTCAAAAATCCATAAGGACATTTCATTTAGTCATTTATATCAATAGATGAGAGATGATTTCTTATGGATGGATCATAAAGAGCAGATGGTTATATGAGGATGACTGTGAAGTTGAGTGAGATAACACATAAAAAAGCCATCTTTGCTCAAAAGAGCAAAGATGGCCTAAGGAGAAAGGAAGCATCATGGTAAAGAGGAGAAAGGAGATGAAACATACAGTGTTCGAGATGGAAGGAAAAAGTCTTTCACTTCCTATGGCATAGCAAGGGAGCTACCCAAAGAGGCCTTATAAAATATAACTGTATTTCTCAAGAATAATCGACTTGTAGTGTGTGCTTTTAAGAGTAGTACACAAAAAAAGGCCTGTTATTTTAGTGCGTTACGTTCTTTTTTAACTTTGAAATGTCAAAGTCAGGAGTGACACATCACACCAAGAAAAACAAAGATAAACAATAACACACCTAAAAAAAGCCCCATTTTTAAACAGTGCGTGTAAAAAGATGCTTGAGCATATAGCTTGAAATTCTTAATATTTTGCAAGTGATATTCTGTAAGCTTAGCTATCCACTGAAGAATACACATTTTATGGATGAGAACTCAAACCAAGAGCCTTTTTCACATGCGCTAAAGTTGCCTGTGCTATAGGACGTACCACCTCAGCTCCCTCATCCAAACATTGACGTAAACGTGCAGGATCATTCATCCACTGAGCATACTTTTGGCGAGGTTTGTGAAAATATAAGCGCAAAGCCTCAAATAAATGCTCTTTTGCCTCTCCCCAACCAATCCCCTCAAGATAACGCTTCTTTAATGCAACAACATCGTCAGGTGAGGCAAAAAGCTCATACCACTCCATAATAGTGCCTTCACACTTTTTGGCTGCAGTGGGAGGAGATGAATCTGTTGGAA
Source organism: Proteobacteria bacterium bin106 (assembly GCA_002238945.1). Lineage (GTDB taxonomy): Bacteria > Bdellovibrionota_B > Oligoflexia > Oligoflexales > Bin106 > Bin106. The sequence continues at coordinate 94,494 of MPNI01000003.1, forward strand.
TCTTCATCACCCATTTACGTAAAGTCTTTTCATCACAAAATAAAGGTAAATGATTGCCATAAGATTTGCTCATCTTACGACCATCTAATCCCTTCAAGTAACCCATCTCTTTGTGAATATAAACCTCTGGAACAATCAGAATATTGCCATAATTGTGAATCAAACGCTGAGCCAAATCACAGGCAATCTCCACATGCTGTTTCTGATCAATTCCCACAGGGACCACATCAGTATGAGCAATAAGAATGTCAGCTGCCATCAAAACAGGATACGAATACAACCCCATATTCACTCCCGCATCCCCCTCCTTACCCAATGTGACATTGTCCTGAAGACGAGCCTTATAAGCATGGCCGCGATTCATAACACCCTTAGGTGTAAAACAAGAAAATATCCACTGTAACTCAAAAATCTCAGGAATGTCTGATTGCAAATACAGAGTTGCTTTTTTGGCTGGTGCACTTTTGGCTGGTGCACTCGTGGCCTTATCGTGTGGATCGCTCAGCGCAGGTTCCTGCCAAAGCTCACTAAAAGAAAGCCATGCCGCTGCCACTTCCAGAATATTCTTCCTAAGCGTTTGACTATCCGGTTGATCAATGAGAGCATGATAATCAGCTATAAAGAATAATCCGTGAGCTCCATGACTTTCTCTTAAAAGCGATAAAGCCGGACGAATCGCACCCACATAGTTTCCCAAATGAGGCATACCAGTGGGTTTAATACCTGTGAGTAAACGCATAAAAGACCCAAAAATAGCAAAAAAACATCTTAAGCTGCTGCGTAATTGCTTTCCACAAAAGACCAATTCACAAGCTTCCAAAACGCTTCTATATACTTAGGTCGTGCATTACGATAATCCACATAATAAGCATGCTCCCAAACATCACAGGTAAGAAGTGGAACAAAATGATCATGAACCAAAGGACACCCAGCATTGCCCTCACTTAAGATTTCTAAAGCACCACTTTGTGTGTTTTTAACCAAAAAAGTCCAGCCTGAGCCAAATAAAGTCGCACTTTTTTGACTGAATGTTTCTTTAAAAGCTTCAAAGGAACCAAAGCCATCATGTAAAGCTGTCAAGAAATGGCCCTCACTAGGCTGACCTCCCCCATTTCCACTCAAACACTGCCAATAAAACGCGTGATTCCACACCTGTGCAGCATTATTGTAAACACCACCTTCAGAAGATTTGATCACTTCTTCTAAAGAAGCACCACTGAGCTTTGCATTGTTTTCCAAAGCTGCATTCAGTTTGTCCACATAAGCTTTATGATGCTTTCCCCAATGATACTCAAGGGTTTCTTTGGAAATATGCGGCTCAAGTGCTGTCATATCATAAGGCAAGGGAGAATGGGCAAAACTCATGGAAACCTCCTGTTTCATTGGCATCAATTATCTTTATCAAGCTCGATCAAACATCACCGATCAATCAGCTTGTTTTACACGGTTTATTTCTCACAGTTTTCTCACAGTCTTTTCTTCTACACGGTTCTTTCTAAGTATATTCTCTAAGTATATTCTGAATATAAAAGTTTGTCACAAGATCCACACAAAAACAATTATACACTCTAACCATCATAACACATACACCATCACCTACTCTTTACAAAGCCATCCTGTTGCCATCATTCAACAACACACCTAAAGCCTAAAAAACACGCTTTAACTCACAATAACCATCTCCACTCAAAGACTCGTCGGCTCCTACAGCTTTCAATCATACATCATGCACATACATCATGCACATACATCATGCATATGTAACATCCTTAACTTGCCTGCTACCCATCACTAAAGAATTCATCATTTTCTCCGAGACCCATCACATAAGGAAGAAACATATCCGATAGACAGACAGGTGTAGTGGATATCTAGTGAGTAAGGCCAACAAGGAGAACAGAACATATGCAACACCAACTTTTTCATAAGCTTGTAACATGGCTCTTTATGAGTACCCTCAGTGTCGTGATTGTGGCTTGCCAAAGCGGTGAAGAAAGTAACGATGAATTCAGTGAGCTTGAAGGTGAAGATGGTAATATGCTAGCTGACACCGATAACAATTTTAGTGAATCCTATGATCAAGGTTTTGAAAACAATACCCTCTACGAAAATAGCGGTAATGATATGGCAGAAAACCTTGAAAATAACAACACTTACTCCGACATGGATGCAAGTGGTGGAGATGAAAGCTATGGTGAAAGTTATGATGCCACAGCAGCAACACCCGTAAGTGGACAAGTCTATTTTGTAACATCCGATATCGGTGTCATGGATAATATGGATGGCACTGGAAACACCCTATTTTATCTGGCAACTGGTGATACGGTTCGTGCTGAGATATCTGGGGATTTTGCAACCATAGGACTCGGGCACTACGTTCCTGTTTCTGCATTATCTGAAACCCTTATTGAAAGAATACCTGCCACAAACAGTTGGCGCTAATACGTAACCCTTCTTCTCTCTTTATACTTTCCTACTTTCCTCTCATATTGGGCTTGTATCCATAACCTTACAAAGAGAGAACATTGTCATTCAAAACCCCCTTAAACATACTCAAAAAGAATCCATCAAACACCGCTCTTAAAAATGAGATTGTCTCAAGGGTGAGTATTGAGCCTGAAAAACAAAGAATCAAAATCTATCTCAAACTCGCCTTAATCTATCTCAAAATTGCCCCTAAAGAAGCCATGCAGTTTGCTGTCTTAGTTAAAGAACTCGACCGCAAAAACAAAACGGCTAGCGAAATCATTCATAAAATTGCCTCATCACCATCGTGGCAAAATAGCTATAAAAAACCCTCTAAACAATCACAACCCGAAAAAAGCAATCTATCACGCACAAACCAACTCACAGCTCAGGTACTGCAAGGATCCAGTATCAAAAATCTCTCCAAATCTACTCACCGCTCCACAGCCTTCACACCCACAACATCATTTCAACACATAGCTGAAGAGAGTCACAATCCCGATAAAACCTCTATGGCAACATCTGGACAAGCATTATATTCTCAACGACCAGCAAAAAAACGTATACTCAACGCTCCACCAGAAGGACATCATACACACTCTGGCTTCCACCGTCCCAAAGATACTCACTCTGTATCACACTCCTCTCAGCAAATGAACAAAGACCCCGAATTTGCTGAATTCTCAAAGTCCTTTTTTCAAGAAGATGCTTCCCATCAAGCCCATAACGCTCATCAAAGCAGTAACGTAACAGGCACTCACTTAAATGCCCCCTTCACCCCTTCTGTAGATGATCATGACAAAGATCATCTACCTCAAAACACCGGACACCAAGAACAACCCTTATTTAAGGCCACAGATTCTACTTCAAGTGGTGATCTTCCAACTCCCTTAACTCAACATCTATCTTTTACAGAATCTCATGATTCTGAATATGATGGCCAAAAAACACCATCACATCAAAGTGAAGCTGATTATTGCTCACTGGTTTTTAAAGCACTTAAAGATGACAATAAAGAAGCTCTCAACACCATTTTACAAAATTCTTTTGCCCTCTATCACTCCAAAGAATGGTGGAAGACAGCCTACGCTCAACTCACAACCCCACCCTCCGTTGCCACAAGCATAGCTCCTCACAAACCGCCCCCACCACAGCCCGCACCTGTACATACACCTCAAAGGCAACCGATTCCTGACCCAAGCCCTACGCACACCCCCTTACATGACCCAAAAGATACCTCATGTGATATCCTCGTAGCACTCCTATCATCACAACACTACTACCTAGCTTTACATATTATCGCTCAGCTACTCACTGCAGCTGAAAAGTCTGATAAACTAGCCAAAAACCTCTTACCATCACTACTAGATCATTTCTATAAAGCTAAAACAGCTCTAGCTATCCCTCTAGTCACACTCGATAAACCCTTAAAACATCGATTACTCAACACCAAGCACAATATTTTTCAAACCTGGGAACAAGCAACCAGCACTCAACATCCAGCAAGCCATCAGCACAATCCACCCCCCCATCATACCCACGATCTCAAGACATTCGATTCTTTCAATGAAGAATTTGATCCCACAGTGATGTCTTATGCCCAATCCTTAGAAAACTCCATGGATCAGATTTTAAATAACTCCAAGATCCCCCATGAAGCCAAAGAGCACATTCGCTCTCACTTCCGACCCAAAAACAAACACAATCGCTCCGCTTAACACGCTAAACTCACAGAGGGGGATATTATCTATGCTAGTGGTTTAGCTAGTGGGTTTAGCTAGGATTGAAAAGATATCTTGACACCATATCCCATATGCTTTCGCAAAGAAAAAGCATGAGATCCTATAATCCAATACTGGCCCTTAATGCCATGAAATATGCCCTCAATACAAGGGTTTTTAGCTAAAGAGATAAAAGAAAGTTTTTCATGTTCTTTGTGAACCTTAAACGGATAAACCAAACCTACAGCATCTTCATGAGATACCATAAAATCAGGATCATCCAATTCAGCACTCACACTCTCACGCAGTCCATGCAAATCCATCCAAGGCATAACAGCAGAAGCTTTTAACATGGATAAAGGACGCGTGCGATCATTAAAACGCTTTTTTAACACCACCTCTAAACGACCAGCATGCAAACGCTGACTCAAACGCCCCAACTCCAAAGCCTGCACAGCACCCTGATCCACCCATCTCTTGTACTTTCTTCGACTACGAGTGATACCCACTTTTAGGCCAGAAGATACTGCCAAATACACCGAATGAGAGATCATACAATGGCTCTCTCCCCAACGCGAATTGCGACAGCTCCCAGCAACATAATGACATGTCTCTGGCTTAACCATACACATATCAGCTTGTGCAAGTTTGCGAAAACATACAAAACAATAACCACTACCAAAGGTTTTTTTGATACGCCTCTGACAAGCTACACACTCAATGCTACCCAAAAACTCTATTGACACCGAAGAACCTATAAAATCCAGCAAAGGCAGTGTTACAGATCCCATACTTAATATGTAAGACACATAATATGGCTCAATAGCCATATTATGATCGGGATACAAAGGCATATCAGCCTGCAAAGATGACAACAACTGCGAATTCATCAGCCTAAGACTGCCAGTGGCTGTATAATAGCTCATTTCATCCTCTCATCTCTTCACGTGATACCCACATCGTACTTTAAAAAGGCATCAATTGAAGGAAATGATGAACTGCCACTGAATTTGGCATAAACATCAGAAGGATGCTCACTACCACCTAAAGCTAAAATGGTTTTGCGAAAAGACTTTCCTAAAGCTTTCACTTTTTGACTGCCATCTTTGCCATCAGCTGCAGCCTCTGTTATGGCTTTATCAAAATAAGCAAAAGCATCCGCTGACATCACGCGAGACCAAAGATAGCCGTAATAACCAGCAGCATAGCCACCACTAAAGATGTGAGAAAACGAAAGAAAAAACTTGCTGGCATAAGCATTCGTAGGCTTACCTAAGGTTTCAGAAAGCAATCTGTCAGAACAAGCCACAAGATCAAGCTCCTTAGGATCTTCACAATGAAAAGTCATGTCCAACATACCAAAATAAGCTTGTCTCATGTACTGACCACCACTGCCAAAATGATGAGCACCAACCACTTTTTCATACAGCTCTTCGCTGATCACCTCACCAGTTTGGTAATGTTTAGCCATGCTCATAAAGATATCTTTTTTCATATACCAGTATTCCATAAACTGACTAGGAACCTCCACAGCATCCCGCTCAATACCTGTTGTACCAGAAACCTTCGGATCATCCACTTCTGTAAGGATCTGCTGCAGCATATGACCGAATTCATGAAAAAGCGTTTCAACTTGGCGAAAATTCAACAGCGATGGAGTTGTGGAACTGGGGGGCATAAAATTACAAACCACATAAGCCACCGGCTTATGCAGCGTGCCATCCACACTGCGATAACGATTCGTTGCACCATGCATCCAAGCACCACCACCTTTTAAGCCAGGACGTGCGTAAGGATCAAAAAAGAGATAACCCATCACCTGATCATCACCTGTCTTATTCTCATCACAAACCTTATACACACTCACATGATCATCCCATAGATAACGAGGATCTGTTTGCAAAGTGATATCTTCAAATTCCACCTCAAACACATCCTTTATGACAGAAAATAACCCTTCTAGAACCTGATTTAAAGGAAAATACTGACGCACTTCAGATTCATCAAAATCATGACGAGACTTCTTCATTTTTTCTCTAACATAAGCCTTATCCCAATCCTCATAAGACGCATCTTGTCCATATATGTCTCTAAAAAACTGCTGCTGCTCTTCAAGTTCACGAGCATACAGATCCCGACAAGAAGTAACCACAGCAGACTGCAAATTCTTGACTGCTTCCACAGAATCAGCCATCTTATAGTTAAGAGACATATCTGCATAATGAGAAAAACCAAGCATCTGTGCTTTCTTCCAACGCAAATCAAGAATAGCTTCTACATTTTCTGTGTTATCAAATGGGCCTTCACAAACACGCCTCATAGAATCCACATACACCTTCTTGCGAAGCTCGCGATGATCACAATAGGTCAATATTTGATCACAAGCATTGCGATCCACTCCCACAAACCAGGGGCCTTCTTTAGCTGTGGAATCCTTAGAGGTTTTTTGCTTATAAGCCTCACTAAATAATTCTAATCCCACCTCTGGCACACCCGATAATTCGCTTATATCTGTGATCTCAAAACCATACTCTTTTAAAGAATTTCTTGTGTTATCACCAAACTTCATACTTCTCTGTGACATATTACGAACCAGCTGATTTAAAGATTTTTTATCCTCTTCACCCAACTGCACTCCCTCATCTTCCATAGCTTTTAACGTATTCGTTAAGATACGCTTTTGAGCCACATTTAAGCTCGCTCCTAGCTCAGAATCTTTAAGTTGAATAAATTTTTTATATAGACGTTGTGAATGCAAGAAACGGAACATCCTATACACAGAAAACTCTCGCAATTTCTCCATCACCTCACTGTAACTTTCTTGATAATTGACACCATATAAATGCCAAATAGGATCTAAAATTTTACTAAGCTCATGATAAAGTGCTGACATTTTAGCAAAAGTATTGTCCCAACTAGGAACACTCTTATCACGTTCAAGATCACCATAAAATGCATCCACACGCTCTTTTAGACCAGTTAACACTTCCTTACAATGATCTACACGAAGATCTTTATAAGGAAAAAATACCTCCCCTTTAGCAAGTAACGGGTTACTTTCTTCTCTCACACCTTCATTCTCTTTTGTTACACCTTCGTTCATATATCCGTTCATATATCCCTCTCTACTTTCTTTTTGCTGTGTTTACATATTTTGTACGCTAAAAAGCATTCGTTAAATAAGGCTTGATCTTTACCACAGGACAAGGATCACCATGACATCACCATATGTATCACTTTCCAACCACTTTAGCACATCAAACACACCCTCTGATCATGAAGTTATCTACTCATCCTACTCATCCTACTCATCCCATAGGCTAGAACATACCCACCCTTTCACTCCAGGTGTTATCTCTCTTTTCTATAACACCTTAGCAACCATCATCTACGCTCTACTATCCAGCACTCCCTATTCATAAAATATCTATCAAATGCCCACATTGAGCTTAGAGTCAGATCTCTTTTAGGGATGTAAGAACATTTCTATTTGAAATATCTCATAAAATCTAGCCAATGTTTAGGGACATCTTCTGAAAGTGGTCTTTTTTTCACTGTCAGGATATTCAAGTATGCATGAAGTTTTTCCGTTTAAGAGCACGCCCACACAATAAAAGTAGGCAAGGCTTCATTTTATCAAGTTGATCAAAAAGGAGAGACGTGAAACACATCGCAACACAACCTGCCACAAAGGTGAAGCCTACCGCAACAGAAAGACTACCCAGCAACTTACAAACAACAGTGAGCGAAGAATCCTGTATCGCTTCCCTGCTAGAAAGCCTTGACTTCACACCTCATTTTGTTGATGAAACATGGTGGCAGAATTATCACAATATTTTGCAATATTACTTCTCTGCAGATTACACCACCTGTCTCGATCTCATCAGTGAAAACATCCAAAACACAGAGATTATGGCAGCACGGTGGCCTCTTTATCGTCTATGGATAGAAATTCTTTTTCTAGAAAACACATCCGCTACAGACTCCACCTCTGCTTCACTGGGACTGTTAGCTGATCACCTAGAAGCTTATGAAAACAAGCCTGAAGCCAAAGCATTAAGTAAACTCGCCAGCCACTACCACAACGTAACAGCAACGGAAACACCTCATAACGAAGACACCACCTACCAACTCAACGGCAACTGTCACTTAGCTCCTTGTGGCTATGATATGGAGCTACATGTACTCAACATCACACCTCTCACAGCTGACAAACAACACAACAAACAACACAACAAGCATGTGGCCTATTTTGATTATTGTCTCTTATGCACACTGATCTGTGCTCTTTATCATCATGATCGCTTTCATGAAAGCCAACAACTCATCACTTACAGCCAAAAACTCTTTCCAAAGAGCCCTCTGCAGCTGATGTGGCAAACCCTTACAGATCTCCATAACAACTTGCCAGCCCTACGAGAAGCAAGGTCTCTCATGAAAGCATACCCCAGCAATCCTCATATCTGCGCTCTCTATAAAACCATGCTCATGAACACAGCTAGCAGCGAGCAACAACTCAATAAAGAATTTTATTTTGCCTTAGATGTAGCTCAAGCAGCACATGAACAAGATGAACACGAACTGTTTGTGTCTTTTCTCGATAAAGCCTATCAAATCCACATGCTTCTTTGTGCTAAAGATCAGCCCATCCCTGAAATCACCACCCGCAAGCTTAAAAGCCTCTCTCAGGTATATCAAAACCAGCCATGGGCGTTTGAAACACCTCAGCAGCGTGAGAAAAAAGCATGGCTCTGCTATCCCAACCATACCTTTTTTCTAAGTAAGAACGAGCATAAAGAATTGATGATCACCATGAATCATCAGCTCCAAGTGGGTGATTGGGTTTATATGACACGTAAGAGCTGGACAGATACCCATATTATTGCCATCTATGAAGTCAAAGGCTATTACAGATCACTGAGCCAAGTCAGAAAAAACACCCTGCTCAAAGAGATGTATACATTCGCTGATCATGGCACAAACATTCAAATGGAAATCATTGAAAGTGGTTCCAAAAAAAACAGCGATCTTCATCGTCGTTTTGGCGGTGAACTCAGCTTTGAGCTCAGCAATGCAGCTCACTGGGAAATTTTCCAAGAAATCAAAGAACAGCATTTTCGCAAACGCTTGATGCCTTCATCACTCCAAGACATGTGGAAATACCTTGCTAGTGCAAAATAAAACACCCATTTTTATCAGTGCTGCCATTATCTTAGCTCTGCTCTATATCACAGCCAGCTACGGCCAACAAACACGTCCCTATGATGCCCATAACCTCACTTTAAGTGAGCCTTATAAAGAACATCAGATCTATGAACTTGCTGTTAAAATCCCTGCTAGCTGGAAAATCGATGAAAGCTTTCAAGATGATGATCGCCTCAAACAAGGATCACTGATGGCCATCGATCTATCAAAAGATCTCGACTATCCTCGAAATCTTGAAATCCGTGTGATACCAGAGAATATCCATGCCGATAGCAACGGCAGGGAACATTTGCAAAAATATCTTAAAATGAAATTTGTCGGAGGACATCGAGGCATTAAGCAATACAAAACCGATGGCGCTGAGTTCATTAAAGTTGGGCCAGAAAAATCAGAAGATGCATTGCTACTGTTTTCTTCATTCCTACTAGGTGATAGCAAGATGAGCCATATTCACTTAGCTATCCCCCGTAATGGCTACTATTTCCTCTTTATCTACACCGATATCAAAAGTCGCGTTGCTGATAACTCCTCAGAGAGTTTTGATGTCTTTTGGAATATTGTCAGCCATATCCAACTGCCACAAAGATCCATTTGGTCCAATCGTAACAATGCCATGTTCATGCTTGCAGCTTTCTTTGTATTGATGTTACTCAGTTTATGCCTCTTCTTCATATTCCATAAAAAATCCTTTAAAAAGAAACTGAGCCGTCTTATCCGCTCTTTTGATTATTCAGAAAACACAACCCCCTCAGAAGTCAGATCCAAAATACCTAGAAGTCACAACCCCCAAGAATCTCTGTCCATCTCTAACCAGCCCACTCAAAAGCTACAGGTGACAACTGTATCACTGGATAAAAAACTCTCAGAAGTGATCAAACATCCTAGCGAAGAACTGACAAGCTCTCTTTGGCAAGATCAAACCGTAAACAGTTCTGATGATCACGAAAAAACCATCCTCAGCCAAATCATTGGAGAAAAAAAAGATACATAAATATACATCAATATACATCAATATACATCAATATACATAAATACCCCTGATATCCTTTGCCATCAAGCTCACTATCCAGATGATTTTCAACAACTGATTTTCAACAACTGTGCATATATTTTCAAGCCAAAACATTGAGTCTTGAAGATAATGATGTATAATCACTTTCTCTGGGGGATATAGCTCAGTTGGTTAGAGCACCTGCCTTACAAGCAGGGGGTCAGAAGTTCGAGTCTTCTTATCCCCACCATCCACTTACCTATCACTCACTATCTGCGCTATCTACGCTGTATGAGCTATCTACATAAACATCTTTGATACGTTGATGAAGCTTAGCAAACTCTCCTGCTTGAATGGCTTCTCGTGCTTTACGGGCAAGTGATAGATAAAAATGCAGATTATGGTAAGAAAGCAGACGTGATGCTGTGATCTCTTTAGCTGTAAAAAGATAGCGGATATAAGCTTTAGAATAACGTTTACAGACTGCACATGAGCAATCTTTATCGAGAGGAGCCTCATCAAATTTATAACGAGCATTCCGTATATTAACTTTTCCTTGCCAACTAAAAGCCAAACCATTGCGTCCGTTACGGGTGGGCATAACACAATCAAACATATCCACCCCATAAGAGATGCTATCCATAATATCCAGCGGTGTACCAACCCCCATTAAATAACGTGGTTTATGGATCGGAAGATGCTCACAACACAGAGCTGTGATGTCACGAGTGATGGAACGATTCTCTCCCACCGATAACCCACCAATAGCCATACCTTCGCTATCCAAAGATATCAACTCTTCTATACTCTGCTTGCGAAGATCCGGCCATACCCCACCCTGAACAATGGAAAATTGAGCCAAATCATCACGTTTTCTAGCCACCCGACAACGCTTCGCCCAACGCAATGATCGTTGCATAGCCTGCTTAGCTTCGCCGTAACTCACACCCGCTGGAGCACACTCATCAAACATCATATGAATATCACTGCCAAAAAGCTCTTGAAGCTCAACCACCGATTCTGGCGAAAAAAACAGTTTGTCACCATTGATGTGAGAACGAAACATCACCCCTTTTTCTGAAAGGCGTGCTAAAGCATTTAAAGAAAAGACCTGAAATCCACCACTATCGGTAAGGATAGGCCGAGACCACGACATAAAACGATGCAAACCACCAGCTTTAGCAATCAATTCTGGAGCATTATGCAAACTGAGATGATAACTATTAGCCAAAACAATAGCAGCATCTAAACGCTCAAGATCATAGCCATCCAAGGTTTTGATGCATGCTTGAGTACCCACAGGCATAAACACAGGCGTTTGCACCTGACCATGCTTGAGCTGCAACACACCACAACGAGCTGCACCATCAGATCCTTCCAGCACAAAACCACCACTCATGGATGCCCTACTCTCTTTGTGTATCTGAGTTGTGTATCTAAGTTTTATCTTTTTTCGATTTTTTGCCACTATTTACGTGATAATAGGGCGGGGTTCATGATGTTGATCTTGGTTTTCATCCAACTCATCATCCAACTCATCATCCAACTAAGAGGTGCCAGCACATATGAGCCTGCAAACCCCCTGCGGAATCCCCTGAGAAACCCCCCCTGAGAAACCCTAAACTCCGCTACCCAATGCCCAAAGAATCACCTCACAAGCCCATTTAGCGGTTTGTCGATCTTTATCAAAACGCGGATTCAGCTCCACCATTTCAAAAGAGATTAACTTTTCAGATAAAGCTACCATTCTCATCAATCGATAGATGTCTCGCTCAAATAGCCCGGCAAGCTCAGGAGTGGATACTCCTGGAGCTAACTGAGGATCACATACATCCAAATCAAAAGAAACATGAACAGCATCCACTTTGGTAAAAAAATCCTTTTTTAAGGTTGCTATAACCGCATCCAAACCACCAGATGAAGACAATGCATCAAGACCATAGATATGCACACCAAGATCTTCCATGCGCTCTCTTTCTCCTCTATCAACGCTACGAGCACCAATAATCACCACATCTTGAGGATCACACAACGGTTTTATACCAAGTAACGGATCACCATACAGTAAAGCACCCAAAGGCATACCGTGAAGATTGCCACTAATAGAACTTTGAGAATCATGACCATCAAGATGAGCATCAAACCACATCACCCCAAGTCTTTGTGAGCGTTGTTGTATCACCTCATAAACACCGCGTAATGAGCCCATAGATAGTGAGTGATCCCCACCGAGAATCAAAGGAAGACGCTGAGATTGTAAACATGCAACCACTTCTCTTGCTAAAGCTGCAAACATCTTATCCAAATAGGTTTTAACCACTTCAAAACCAGGAGAATGCGTTGAAAACATCCGATCACCATGCACGAAAATCTGAGGATGATGCCTTTCCATCTCAGCATAAATCTCTTCTCTTAAAGAAACAGCAATATTGCCGCGATCAGCCACATCTTTGGCGAGATATTTCAAAGAAGAAAACAAACCACAATTGCGAATAGCAAACGGCCCTTCATTAGATCCCACAATCGATGCACCAAGATCTGATGGCACCCCAATAATATCCACGCCCTTTAACGCTTTGTTATAACTCACCACTTCATCCTCAAAAAACAACCAACAACCTTAACCATTCCTAGATACACCATCATGCATCATAAACTTTGGCTCACTCGCGTTGAGCATAATCCATGTCTCTTTAAGATAAAACACAAAAAATAACGCCAAGATCACCTAACTCTAACGAGTATAACTCTCACAATCATATTGTGAACTCTTGCTAAAGATGTATAATCGAAGCCGCTACCCAAGAAAGATATCTTCAAGCACCTTTTCAACAAAACCATACCTAATGACGAACAGTTTTTGCCTGCCCTCACCTTTCCAAATATTTTTAACCCCATCTAATCAAGAATCAAGAATATAACTACCACTCACACAGAACACATCCACATGAACAACAACTTAAACAACAGCCTGCCACGCACTTAAATAGCTAGACACATAGCTAAACAAATAGCTAGACAAGAACGCTATGATAAATCATTGTCAATCTTAGCGTCTTGATAACTTCTGAAATTGGGAAACCTCATAAACTGCAAACCAACATACGTACGTACGTAACATACATAAAGAACTGATTTGGAAACACCTGTGAACACACCTTCTGTTAAAGCGCCTTCTGTTAAAGATAACCTTAAACGCGAATACGCTTTTGGGTTTACCACTGATGTGGAAACCATGACCTTTCCTAAAGGTTTAAGTGAAGAGGTGATTGAAAAGATATCTTACATCAAAAAAGAACCACCTTTTCTTTTGTCTTATCGCCTGAAAGCTTACAGACACTGGCTTACCATGAAAGAGCCTTCTTGGGCTCTACTTCGTTATCCAACCATTGATTTTGACGATATCATCTATTATGCATCTGCTCAGTCTGATAAAGACAAACCTGCATCTTTAGATGAAGTGGATCCCAAGATCCTTGAAACCTTTGAGCGTCTAGGTATTCCTCTATCTGAGCAAAAACGCCTATCTGGAGTGGCAGTGGATGCCGTCTTTGATAGTGTTTCCTTAGGTACATCTCACCAAGAAGAGCTTGCAAAACATGGTGTGATATTTTGTTCATTTTCTGAGGCTGCAAGCAAGTATCCTGAGATCATCGAGCAATATCTTGGCACTGTGGTACCTTACAAAGACAATTTCTATAGCGCTCTCAATGCAGCGGTCTTTTCGGATGGCTCTTTTGTGTATATCCCCAAAGGGGTGCATTGTCCTATGGATCTTTCCACGTATTTTCGTATCAACACACGTGATACCGGACAATTTGAAAGAACATTGATCATTGCTGAACCTGGCTCTTATGTCAGCTATCTTGAAGGCTGTACAGCACCGATGCGTGATAATAATCAGCTCCATGCTGCTGTGGTGGAGTTAATTGCCCATGATCATGCCACCATCAAATACTCCACAGTTCAAAACTGGTATGGAGGTGATGAGCAAGGCCGTGGTGGCATATACAATTTTGTGACAAAAAGAGGATTATGTAAGGGAAAATCTGCAAAAATCTCTTGGACACAGGTGGAGGCAGGATCTGCCATAACCTGGAAATATCCCAGTGTTATTCTCCGTGGTGATCACTCCACTGGAGAATTTTATAGCGTTGCCCTCACTCATGACAAAATGCAAGCTGATACCGGTACCAAAATGATCCATTTAGGCAAAAACACTTCTTCAAAAATTCTTTCTAAGGGTATTTCTTGTGATGAATCGGTGAATTCTTATCGTGGAGTGGTGAGTATGGGACAAAAAGCTACAGGTTCCAAAAACTACACCTGCTGTGATTCCATGCTTGTGGGACATAACAGCTCTGCCAATACCTTTCCATATATCAATTCACGCCATCCTGATTCGGTTATTGAACATGAAGCATCGGTATCGAAAATGAACGCTGAACAGATGTTTTTTCTCACATCTCGAGGTCTTTCCCATGAACAATCTGTGAGTTTGATGATCAACGGCTTCTGCAAAGAAGTCTTCAACACCTTACCTGCAGAATTCGCTGTAGAGGCTGTCAAACTTCTTGAAATGAAACTCGAAAATAGCATTGGCTAATACTCATACTCATACTCATACTTATACTCATAAAAGAGTTTTCATGATACATTGACTCTTTTCTGTGCTTTATTTTATCTTACAAACAAGCTAATAAACCTAACTCGAGCTTTTTAAAAAAACATCCAGCTTCATCATAAAATCTTTGCTTGGGATCACTCATGCTCACCGTCTCAAATCTTCATGTTGATGTGGAATCTCACCCTATTCTGCGTGGTATTGATCTAACGGTTAAACCAGGAGAAATTCATGCCATCATGGGCCCTAACGGTTCAGGAAAAAGTACTTTAGGCAAAGTTATTGCTGGCGACCCAACCTTTTTTGTGAGCAAAGGTGAGATGGAATTTATGGTCAATTTCAAAAAAAAATCTTTACTCAAACTAGCTCCTGAAGAGCGAGCTCATCAAGGTATTTTTCTTAGCTTCCAATATCCACCAGAAATTGTGGGTGTCAATAACCGTGAATTTCTCCGTGCTAGCTTCAATGCCACCTGTACAGGACAAGGTATTGAAGAGCTTGATGAGATAGCTTTTGATGAATTGCTCAAAGAGAAAATAGCAGCATTGGATATGAAAGAGGATTTTCTCAAACGTGAACTCAACGTGGATTTTTCTGGTGGTGAAAAAAAACGCAATGAAATATTACAACTTGCCGTACTGTCTCCTAAACTGGCTATTTTAGATGAAATCGATTCAGGGCTTGATATCGATGCTCTCAAAACGGTAGCTCATTACCTCAAACATCAACATAGCAGCGACAAAGCTATGATTCTGATCACTCATTACAACCGCTTTCTTGAACTGCTCAAACCTGATGTGATACATGTTATCCATAACGGAAGGATTGTTCTCTCAGGGGATGAGTCTTTAGCAAGAAGCATCGAAGATAAAGGCTATGAACATGTGCTATCATCCTCCAAAGCTTAGGCCCTTCTTTGCATATGAGTGCCCTAGTTAACGTATTAGTTAACGTATTAGTTAACGTATTAGTTACTGTATGAGCTATTGTTTTAGCCTGTTGTTTTGGCACGTTATTTTAGCACATTGTTTTAGCACATTATTTTAGCACATTATTTTAGCACATTATTTTAGCACATTATTTTAGCACGTTGTGCTAGCCCATTATAGTTAACCATTGTATTTTTCATCATTTCACACATCACTTCTGCGTATTATGCCCAACCTAACTTTTCAGCACAATTTCAGCAAAGCTTGGCAAGATCTTAACAAAGATCATGCCAAAAGCTCTACTAGCCCTAAAACTAGCTCTACAAACAGCTCTACTAACAACCATGCTCTTATCCAGCATCGCAAACAAGCCATGCTTAAGCTAAAAGATACTCACTGGCCTTCTAAAAAAGATGAAGCCTGGGTATTCACCTACCCAGCAACTCGCTTTCTACAACAGCATACCTACTCTGTTGCTCACTCTCTCAATAAAATCAGCTTAGATAACACCACATCTTTGGATCGTAAACCAGAGTCTTTATGGGATAAAGCATGGACCTTTTATTTTTATAATGGAAAGCTTCAGCCCACTGATAACACAGAACATTATAACCACTCTGAGTACATGAGCGACTCCATAAGCTGTGAAACCATGGCACAAGCCTTAGAAAGGCAACCTGATCTTTATAAGGATTTTTTCAAACACGTGAGTGCATATCTCTCACCTTCTCCGTTTTATACCCTATGTCATTCCTTGTTAAACCATGCCTATGTTATCACCATTCACCGCGACCTTCCCCAGCCACTACAGCTTTATTTTGATTATCACTACACTTCTGAAAGCGAAATAGCTTCTCCTTATATCCTTATCATCAGCAAAGCCACAAGCAGTCTTCGTCTCCATGAACACCATAACAGTGTGAAATCTCCTTATGCTGGTTTTTCCAATATGGTTATGGATATATCTTTACAACCACACAGCTCCATCATACATTCCAGTACTGTGGAGCTATCTCCATCCTGTCGCTTTATACGTTCAAGCCATGTTCTACAAGAATCATCCAGCTGCTATAAGCACCTGAGCTTTCATTCCGACTCTCAGCTATCACGTCATGATTTAGCTGTTTTACTCAAAGGAGAGGCCAGTGAGACTCATCTTGATGGAGTCTATATCAATGCTCACCATCTGGATCACCACATTCACGCTCTTCATGTGGGAAAGAAAACGGTGAGTAAACAGAATTACAAAGGCATCACCTATGGCTTTGGTCATTCCATATTTGATGGTAAAATGCATATCAAACAATCAGGCGAAGAAGCTGATGCTCACCTCCTCAATCATAATTTGTTGCTAGATCATACAGCACGTGTGGATACAAAACCTGAGTTAATCAGTCATTATGACGATGTGAAAGCTGTACATGGTGCAACTATTTCCAATCTTCGTGCTGATAATCTATGGTATCTCAAAAGTCGAGGTATCAAAGAAAAAACAGCTAAACGACTCCTTACGAGCGGCTTTTTTTATGCCATATTAAAACGTTGGCCAAAAGTATGTGATCTTTCTTATTCCAAAAAGAAACTTACCTTTATTGAAGAGAGAGCCTCTACACAGCAACTTTAAACCCACTGTCAACCATCCCTATGATCATATAGTGAACCCACACCCATGAGCTTTGTTGATATCCGCATGCAAGACACCCCTAATCCTCGGGCACGTAAATACATTCTCAGCCAAGATATCAAAGCTGAGGGAAAAGTATCTTACCAAGATCCTGCCCATTGCCAACATGTGCCTATGGCTCATGCGTTGTTATTAATCGAAGACATTGCTCAGGTGCATTTTTTTGAAAACGTGATCACTTTAACCCAAAAAAAAGAGCTGGACCAACAAGCCATGGACCAGCAAGTTAAAGAGATTATCGAAGAGACTTTCCCTCACCACGATCCTCATTTTGTGGAACGTCTTGATGCCCCAACCCTTAGCCGCGAGCAACTTAGCGAAGAGATCATCGAAATTGAAGATATTCTTGATGCCACTATTCGCCCTAGCTTACAGATGGATGGCGGAGATGTGGAAGTGCTTGAGGTAAGTGGTGATATCATCAGCGTACGCTACCTAGGAGCATGTGGAGGCTGTCCCAGTGCTTTTGAAGGCACTCTTCAGGCCATGAAATATGCCATCAGTGACGGCTTAGGACGTAACATAGATGTAGTAGCTGTATAAAGAGCTGTATAAGAGCTGTATAAAGAGCTATATAAAAAACTATAAAAAAACCGGATATATCAGAATATCAAACTCTGCATATCTTATCCCATACATGGATTCCATACACTTTACTTGAAATGAAAGGTATTTTTTGTGGCACTGGTGTCATCACAAACCATAGCAAAGGATTTTTCATCCTTTCAAAGCACTTACGAGTATATGCATAGCCGACTCAAGTCGTTGATGCCTGAGGCAGAAATTGCTCTCAAATCAGAAATGGTGATGGCTATTCATAAGATGAAAAAGGAAAAAAATGTCTTGATTCTCGGACATAACTACATGGAACCTGCCCTGTATCATGCCGTGGCAGATATCTGTGGGGATTCTTTGAAACTGGCAAGGCAAGGTGCGAGTTCATCACATACCACCATTATGGTATGTGGAGTGCGTTTTATGGCTGAGACAGCGAAAATCCTTTCACCACACAAAACCATTCTCCTTCCCAACCACAAAGCTGGTTGCTCACTGGCTGCTTCCATGACAGGTGAGGATATTCGCCACTTAAGACAACTCTATCCAGGTGTTCCAGTGGTCAGTTATGTCAACACCTACGCTGATGTTAAAGCTGAATCAGATATATGTTGTACCAGCTCTAATGCTGTTGCTGTGGTTAACGCACTAAGTAGCGATATGGTGATTTTTGTACCTGATCGCTACCTTGCAGCCAATGTGGCACAACAAACTGGCAAACAGCTTATTGTTGCCCAAAAAGAGGCTCACTCCTCATCTGTCAAAACCACTACCATCACAGGCTCATCATCTTCTGATAACACCATGATCACCTGGAATGGCACCTGTGAGGTTCATGAGAAATTCGAAGTGGATGATATTAACCAGATCAAAGCTCAATATGGCGACTCTGTTGCCATATTAGCTCACCCAGAATGTTCTTTAGACGTATGTGAGGCAGCAGATTTCTCTGGTTCCACATCATCTATGATCGACTTTGTCCAAAACACCAAAGCCTCCCGTTATCTTCTTCTTACCGAATGTGCTATGGCTGATAATATCATTGCCCAAAACCCACAAAAAGAACTGCTAAGAATGTGCTCTTATCGTTGTCCCCATATGGCAACCATCACTTTACCTATGGTGCTACATTGCCTAGAAACCTTCACAGAAAACATAGATCTCGATCCCACGATACAAAAACAGGCCTTTAAAGCTTTAAAACGCATGACTGAAATAGGATAATCACCCACTCACATCCACAACAACTACACATAACCAACATAACCAACCACAAGAACTCACTTACAACATGAATTATGATGATCTCATCTTATTACAAAAAGATGTCCATCCTTCCTTTCAACAGATCCTCAGTGTGTCAACACTGAAGCCTGCTTGGCAAAGTATTGCAGCAAGAATTCAGCACGATACCAGCAAACATCTTACCTTATGGCCTGAGCCAGAAAACATCTTATCGGCACTCACATACCGATCTGTTCAAGACACCCAAGTGATCATCGTCGGACAAGACCCCTACCATCAACCCCATCAAGCTCATGGCTTAGCTTTTTCTGTAAAAAACACCCAACCAGCTCCCCCTTCACTGCGCCATATTCTCAAAGAACTCACAGCTGACCTCAACTTACCACCCCACTCTTCACACTGTTTGATTCCATGGGCCAAACAAGGAGTACTACTGATAAACCGTATTCTTACGGTTGTAGAAAAAAAACCTCTCAGCCACTCAAACATCGGCTGGGAAGATATCACCGCACATCTTCTCAAAACTCTTGCAAAAGAGCTCACACACTTGGTGTTTATTTTATGGGGCTTGCAAGCACAAACCATCCTCGGCATAATCCAACCTTATATTCACAAACAAGGACACCACATCATCCAATCCCCTCATCCCTCACCTTTATCAGCCTACCGAGGATTTTTTGGCTCAAAGCCTTTTAGCCAAGCCAACGAGTTTCTTACAAAACATCACAAAGATCCTATTGATTGGCCATTACCATAAATGCCTAAGGAAAACGTGATATCCATCCTACCCATATGGGAAAGTACACACATAGAAAAAATAACGCTGGAAAAAACAACATAAAAAATACCATGGTATACCAACCACGCTTCTGTTTACGTCTATCCTCTTCAGACAGTTCCACTGTGTATTTGGCTGATAACGTTTCACTCATCACAACACTCCTTTTTTATGTTTCTTCATTTCTTTCCCTTACCAACTCTTTTAGCTCTCTTAAGATGAACTCACAGTACGGCTAACCACACAGTTCTTTCAAGCTTTAAAACTTAAGCCAATCTTAAACAAAAATGATCATAAATACACCATGATGATAGCGAGGCGCAATGAGCTCATGTCAACAAACGAGTCTCCATAAGCTCTCATCTTTGTGCATGTGTTACATAAACATATGAACTAGGGACTTCTCTATGAGAAGGACTTTTTAAACACTATGGTATGTACTTAACCATTTCTAAGGGTTTGATTCTGCCAAAAATCAAATTATAACGATTGTGCTTACGCCACAATACGATATTGTAAGTATCTGTTTCAAAAGGAAAATACTCAATACTTTTGTATTTTTCAGGCTCAGATGAAGGCAAATAATTGTTATCTGACTCAAAACTATAATGAGCCAACACATCTTTTCTATTCACATATTCACGGACCACTTCAATACGGGTTTCAAGACCATCTTTTGAAACCACCTCTTGTTCTCGTTCTACAATATCTTTACCACCCAATAATCGACTATAAACCACTAAAGAAATCACAACTGCATCATAATCTAAGGCTGAAGCACCCTGTAAAGACCAATGGCTTTCCGGCATAGCCAAAAAATCCACATCCCATGAAAGCTTGGGATGATTCAAAAAATACTCTTTGACATCCGAACGAGCTGTAGTTAAAAGATCAAGCCTCTCATTAGGACGTGCTTCAATCATTTCTGTTTCATAAGTTAAAACACTGGTGGGATCAAAGTTGACTTTTTTTTCAGGTAAAAACAAACCACCTATCACCACACATAAAAAAAGAATCGTACCATAAATCACACCTTGACGTATGCGACGACGACGTAAGCTGTCACGCTCATGCAAACTCATTTCATTTTCTACTTGCTGATCCTGGTTTTCTATGGAGTCCATTTTCTGTGCTAAAGCACGCATTTTCCCCCATTCACTTTCATGAAGATAAAGACCCCCAAGAACACTCTGAAGACGGCCCCTTGATTCTCGAAAATGAGAAACATACTTAGAAAAATCCGGCTCTTTAAAATATCCCGTACAGGTGTCAGCCAAGGATGGATCATAATCTTGATTAAGAAATCCCTCCAAGTTAGCATAAAACAGTACATCCTCATCAAGACCAGACATCAACCGTAATACTCCTCTCCATCTAACGTTCTAAGCCTAATCCTTTTCTTCATCTAAAACCATACATCTAAGACAACAAACCTACATAACACTCACTTACAAAACCAGCGTTAAAAAGATTGCGCCATCAACTGCAAACGACCATGAGCTAACAGCTTTAAAATGTTCTCTTCTTTTTTGTCACCAATAACCCAACCACATTCTGCTTTCGATAATCCAAAATGATCACATAAAATCAAAACAGCACGCTCTTTAAGGCTCAAAGAAGATAACACCAGACTAAACAATAAACCTTCTTTTTGCTCAGTTACAGTATCCAAAACATCACCAGAAGATGTGGTACTATCACCACCCTCTGCTGTTGCATTCTCTTGCTCTGAATGCTCTGAAGCACTGGAATCTTGGCTTGCAGACACATCATCAGCAGCACTCATTAATTCAAAAGCTCCTTCCTGCCTACTGATCAAACTCCACATCTTTTGAAATACTGTCACTAATCCCTGACCATCATCTCCTCGTGGCACAGGAAGGTCTTCAGCAAAAGATTTATACGTAGAATACACACACTCCGAACTATACTCACGATTAAAGGTAAGTCCATAAGCAAACTGAAACGCTTGATCTGCATGAACCAGTAAATCTTGAGAAAAATAATCCACACTTGATGGAGGACCAGATGAAGAATAGATCACACTACACTCTCCGCTTTGCATTCTAGCTCGTTTTTCATTCTAGCTCGCTTTGCATTCTAGCTTTTTATTCTCAATTACCCGCAGCCTTCGATTAACAAGCTTTACCCATAAAGAGTTCGTATTATAGCTACTATTTCGTATAGCTACTATATAAAGTCATCATAAAGTCATCATAAAGTCTTCTCTCTTCGTATGTCTATAAAAGTTTATCTACATATACACGCATATATGATTCAGTCTAGCACAGCACCATGTTATCCAGTGTTATCCAGTTAGGCAGGACGAGAAAGCGCTTATGGTTTCCGCTTACACCTCCATACTTTACAACTCAATTTGCAAACACAAAGGGCTGCATCAACATATATCATCGGTACAAAAACCCCAAACACGACACCCACTACCTCAACACATCCCATCATATTTCTGCTAAGCCTACTCAGATTACCAACGTATCAAACACATTGTGTTAAACAAGCAAGTGCAGGATTTTTACCAATCATAGCTAGGCTATTTTAAACCTATCAGCAGGGATATGATAAACTCAAAAAGCTATCTTTTTTTCATGTCTCAACACCTTATCATCACTTCCAGCTGATTTATGATTCATTTTGACATAGCTGCTTTCAAAATAGCTGCTTTGAACACAGCTAAAATGCTTCTTTTGCCTTTAACCACCATCATATTCCCCAAGTTAAGCATCCCCCACTCTATACATCCTTACTACCTATTATTTTGGAGTGCCTCGTATGCTGCGGCTTAAAGGATGGCTGATAGGATGTTGTTTAAGTTTTCTGACAATATCTTCTCATCAAGCATATGGCCTGCCCATTAACTTTGGTACAACACAAGACGACCTTGAATACAGTGAGATCATCACAGAGCACTTTCGTATCTATTTTGATGCGCGCGTTCCCCAAGATGGACTCTTAATGGCTAAATCCCTTGAAGGGGTGAGGCCGGTAGCAGAAAAATGGTTGAACGTCAAAAGAGATGATGATCGCCCCCTACGCGTTGTCACCTCACCGGTAACCTATAACGCCTCTTTTGCCAACTTTATCTTCGATGCTATCGAACTCCAAACCAGCCAACAAAACATCCGCGACCTCGCCTGGCACGAATACATACACGCCCTCACCTATGAACACTATAAAAATATCCTCTCACCTCCAGGAACCATCTATTACCTTCTCTGGATGCCTGCATGGTTTCTTGAAGGACTCGCCGAAGCACTCAGTGTATCGGTGGGATCAGACTTTCAATCAGGCATGGAGCGCTGGCAAGCACTCAGCGGACATTGGCCATCCTATGATAGCCTACACAGCCTATACCTTAAGCCCACCTGGGCTAATCGAGGCTATGCCACAGTGGGAGCTTTTTTTTCATGGATGATGCGAGATATGAAACTCAAAACCTCTCATTCTCTTGCGGATTTACTCACCACATTCCGCAAAGAAACCATGCCATGGCTCCTACCTCTCAGTGGCTTTATGCCCATGAATCAAAGTCTAAGAACTTTTTTTAAAACCAATGGCCAAGGCTTATATACACAATACAAACAACAAGCTCAAGCTTACTGGAAAGCTGCAAGCCCCTACTCCATGCTCTCTAACGATCCAAACGGCGTCACATGGAAGTACTTTCATAAGCCGTCCTTTCAGGTTTTTGGCAAACATCTTGTCACCATACGAAAATCTCAAGGTGAAGAAGGCTATCTCACTCGTTTCTCATTTGATCCACATAGCGGCTTTGCCACATCAACAAAAAGCACAGGCCTTCCCTTACACCCCAAAGCCACCCATTCCACCTATATCAACTCTCATAAACTCAAAGCCATGGTGCTTCATCGCAAAAAAGTTGCCCACACACGTCGCACCTCCATTGCCATCTCTTTTCTATCATCCAAACAAGGACAACAACTTCCCTGGCGAGTTCTCTATCATGGCAAAAGTATCTACGACCTCTTTGAAAATGATCGTTTCTTTGGCTGGTTTGAAAAATCTCTAGAAACCTTTTCTATTTGCTATGTTCGCAAAAAAACCCTCAAAAAACACTACACCAAAAACCAACTTATCACCCCAAAATGCCACAACATCAGCAAAGGCCCCTTCACAGGAAAAGTCATAGGTTTTCATACCACTTGGGATGCAAAAAACTCATATCTTGCCACAAAAGAGATATGGATGAGCATCGAAGAAAACACCATCGCTGGCGATCGTTATCGCATCTTTATTTGGAATGGCAAGACTGGCTCTCTTAAAAACAAACCATGGCACCCCTTCGCCAAACCAGTCTCTGTGGCCTTTGCAGAGCCTCATATCTGGGTGCTGACAACAGACCGTACCTCATCTTATCTCACCCAAGTCAATACCACTTCTCCCTGCCTTAGCGTCATTCGCTTTAGTGATTGGATGATGGGAGCTTGGGGACTCGCCAGTGGCAAGATCGTCCTGCAACTTCATGAAAACTCAGGATCATCCTTCAAAAAAATCGATCCAGAACTGTTTAGCAAACTCTCCTGCCCTATCCCCGAACCACACTCTTCACCATTACTGGAAGGCATGCGTTTACTAGAAGCTAAACGCCTCTACACACCCATCAGTATCAAAACTTTTCTTCAATCCAAAAATATGCCAACCCTCGAAGAAATGGTGATACGTACCCATCACTGGAAACCCAAATTCTACAAAGAAGCAGCAGAAAAAACCTTACAAAAGCAAAGACAAAAAAGCGATCCCAATCGTGTGCTCAAACAAACTAACTCTATTTTATCTCCTCAAAACATCAAGAAATACTTCATTCGCTACAAAGCACTTTCTCAAAAAACCCTTACCCATAAAGAAAGACATAAAGCCCTCCTCAACACACCTAACTTCACCAATACCACCACTCTCACAGCACAGCCTAAAATCACCGCTAAAAGCATCCAACCTTACTCTTTTCGTTGGTCATCACCGGTGTTTTTTCCATGGCTAGGAATCAATGATCTGTCCACAAGTGCTGCTCTCCAAGCAGGTATTATTACCTGGCCTTTAGTAGATGATCTCCAAAATCATCGCGTCTATGCCACTGTCCTAATGGGATTTAAATCGCTCTACCCACAAGTTTATGTGGACTACACCAACGAACGATTTGCCCTGCCGATTGTCACCCGTGTCTTCAAACAACTCAGCTATAACGGCCGCTACAATAAAAACCCAAAAGGTGAAAAAAGACAGGTTGGTCTTGCATACTACGACGAAATCGGCGGGACCATATCCATATCCGATCCACAAGCTATAGATCTTGGTAGAAAATTTTCTGTAAGCTATACATTAGGATACAGTCTCTCTCAACTCAATGCCCAAACAGGGCCACCGAACATGACAGAAGGACTGAGACATTTGCCCTATGCCACTGTACGCTTAACCCGCTATCTGCCCATGCGCACCTCTTTATCACTTGCCAGCACAGTGAAGTACGCACCAGGATTTCTCAATGAAAACTTCGATTATATTAAAACACTTTATAGTATTCGTCTCAATAAAGCGCTCTTTAGCCAATCATTGCTCAGCTTAGGGACAGAATATGGCAGCACCCGAGGGAAAAAACCTTTACTGCTCAAAGAATACTACACACCTATCCATATTTTTATCCCAGGAACAAGTGGAGTCAGTAATCGTTTTCGTCAACCTATATTTGGTGAACAATATCTATGGCGAATCAATATCCAAGGAGATACCTACTTACGCACATCCGCCCATTTCACCACACCGATCATCTCTGATCTCGATACACAGTTTTGGATCTTCTATGCCAAAAAACTCAATTGGAGTATCTTCAGCGACTGGGGAGGCATATGGAGCGTTGAAGATAACGAAAAAATCAACACCCACCCATTTCTACTAGCTTACGCCTCAACCATTGATCTTCATCTCGAAAACAAAGGGGTAGAATTTTTTCTCGGAGTAGGAATAGGACGACTCCACGAAAAACCCGTGGATCTTTATCTTAACGTTGGATTTAAGGCTTTCTTATAAAATGGTTATACCATCCCCGTAATAGAGAATAGCATAGAGGATGGTATAACCACATCTATGATATTTACTGTGATTTTTTATAAGCCTCACTCATAATCACGGTTTCACCAAAACTTTTGTTAGCTTTTTGATAAGCCTTCAATTCCTCTTCAGCCTTTTGATCAAGCCACACCATAGGAATAAAACCACTGTCATAACCACTCTTTGTACCCTGAGGATCAGGAAGCTGCCACTGACGCCATAAGCCAAAACGAGTAAAATCACGTTCCGTTCTAGGAATGAAAGAACCTTCCTTGTGAATCTCAACTAATATCTCTCGTGACAATCATTGCTAGACAAATAGAATGATGTTTTGATTTCTGATCGCAGGTTTTTTTCAAGATATTTGAGGTTATCCATTAAGCTTTTCACAGCTGGCTTATGGCCGCGGTGACTTAAGGTTCTTATAACTTTCATGATATCTCCAAGTTTATCTGTTAAGATAGTAGCATTTTTATTTTTTAGAAGACACTCAATTTATAGGATGTGTTTCTCAGGAAGCTTGGTGATGTTAGCTATAGTTTGTTTGTGGTTTTTATCATTATTTGCCATTATATCTCAACGAAAGACAAATCAGTACCGTTTTTTATCTGATCCATGATTTGGAACTATATCAACATACAC
>MPNI01000124.1 GCA_002238945.1 Proteobacteria bacterium bin106
ATTGGTGGTTTGAAACAGGCACACCTCAATACCTTTATGAATATCTTACTCAAAGCCCTAATGTTAGTGTCAAATCTATTGAGAATTGTTGGGTTGATCACAGAGAACTTACTAAATTTAATATAGGAAGTGTTATACCACAAGCCTTATTCTTCCAGTCAGGATATCTTACAATTGACAGAAAAGAAAAAAAAGAAGACGCCACAAAATACTTCTTAAAAATCCCTAACTTTGAAGTATATAAAGGCATGTATTTTGGATTGCTAAGTTATATAATGGGTGGTGATAATGTAGCTATAAATATAAGAAATAAAGGAGAAGAAATGTTAGCTTGTATAGCACAACATGATTTTTCTGAATTCAAAAAAAAGCTTTTCTCTTTTTTAGCAGATGTGCCTTATCGATCACATCAAAACGCAGATTTGGAAAGCCACTATCATCTCATCCTTCATTCAATGTTTGCCTCTTTTGGTATCGTATATACTTCTGAAGAACCATCAAATCTAGATGCAAGTGACATTGTCTTATTTTACGACAATCAAGTCTTTGTGATAGAGCTGAAGATGTTACGATCAGATCAGAAAGTAGATACGGCTTTAAAAAACGCTATTCAGCAAATCAAAGATAAACGCTATGCTGACCCACATAAAGATCGCAAAGAACCCATCCATCTTGTAGGGATGGTGTTTAACAAAGAGAAACGTAACATTGATGGGATTATCCATGAAGAGTTGGATGATGACAGGACTAATATAGATATGACTGCTACCGATGATTGTGTATACTCCCTAGCGTGATTACTAGACCAATATTCTCAGTTCTAGAGATGTCTGGACTGTTCTTTTTCAAATGCTGCTAATAAACACTTTTTAAAATTTTATTATTAAAGTATTGAAGGTATAAATTATGAGACTTCCAATAGGTTGTGAAGATTTTGTAAGGCTTCGAGAGACAAATAGTTATTATGTAGATAAAACTGCTCTCATTTATAAGCTCATTGATGAAGGAGATCATTATTTCCTGTCTCGTCCTAGACGCTTTGGCAAAAGTCTTCTTGTTAGCACACTTGAATGCTTATTTCAAGGAAAGAAGGAGTTATTCAAAGGTTTATATATTGAAGATAAGTGGAAATGGTCCAAAAAACATCTTGTGGTGAGGTTTAGTTTTACAGATCGTAATAGATACACTGACAGTCTAGACAATGCTATTAGTGATCAATTGTTAGATTATGAAGAAGAGCATGGTTTGGATCCTGCAGGTAGGAGTAGTCTTCAAGGAAGATTTAGACGGTTAGTCAAACACTTACATAAAAAAACGGATCAACAAGTAGTAGTGCTTGTGGATGAGTATGATGCTCCTATTCTTGATGTTTTGACTGACACAGATTTAGTCAAGAAAAATCGTGATGATCTTAAAGATTTTTATCGAGTATTTAAAAATTGTTCTAAACATATTCGCT
>MPNI01000125.1 GCA_002238945.1 Proteobacteria bacterium bin106
GTGACATTTGAAAAAATATGTTAATGTCCCTTGCTTTTGATTTTTTTTCTGCCACACTTAGAAAAAATAAGTCATTTTACGTTTTTGGAATTTTAAACTCAAGGTTTTTTGTTCTTAGTTATATGTTTGTTATGTGGGATGTTTGCAGTTGTAAATGATAAGCGAAATGATGTTTAAACAAGGACATAATAACCATGATGGTATTAAAGAAAGGTCTATAAATTTATATGGAGGGTATTAAGAAACAAAAGTATGTAGTGTTTTGCAATGTAAGTAAGTGAGTATGTAACAATAACTGTAACAAGGAGTAACTATGAAGTTTTTGAGTATAGGGATCACAGTGGTAACTATGATGATGCCTTTATTAGTAAGTAACGTAGCGATGGCGTGCTATCAACATTCAATTGGAATAGAAGATCCTGAGATTGAGATGGCTGTTTGGCTGGATTGTATGTTTGCGATGGCGCTTAATACACAAACAAAAGAAGATACAGAAACGAAAGAAGTAGAAGAGAAAGAATATGAAGAAGTATTTGTAAGCGAATTACTAGAAGAAATAGAGAAGCATGGTGCGTATGTTTGTAGGCCGGGCTTCGAGGCTGGTTGCTTCCCCAACCCCTCCTGTCCTTTGGACGATTTTGAGTGTCGGGGTTTTGCTTATATTTTAGATGAAGGCTTTGTAGCAGAAAATATAACTGTTGTAGCTAACTCTAAGAGTAAGGATGATGGTCTTGCAGAAATGGTCGTGAGAGTGTTCATCGTGTCGGACAAGGTTGCAGCTCACCTTGAAGGCGATGATGGTGTGAGTGATCTGTGAAGATTGTGGCTTTAGATTCTATGGAAAAAACCCGGTAAATTGGGATAACTTGTAAAACAATAAGGATACTGAAGATATGAGTCTTCAGTATCCTTATTACTGAAGTTTCGCAAGATTTGTGGCAATACTAAACATAATATATTGATAATACAGTGATTTTTAAATATTGAAATAAAAATTTACTGTCTAGGATTTCTGGTTAAGTCTCATTTTTAGGTCTTTAATACCTCTCTTTGCGCAGCTGCAGAAAGGGCAATTGTTGTGATTAGAGATTCGTGATTTTCGAATTTCATCCAGCATATAGATATTGTTGCGGTGATAGCTAGTGATGTTCATATGCGTTCACATCCTACTCACTCATCTATTCCTGAAACTCTTGCTTTATTTGATCGCCTTGAAGTAAGACGGGTCCTTTTGACGCATTTATCTCATGAAGTGGATTATGTGACCATCTCTTCTCAATTGCCACCAGGCCGTGAGCTGGCCTTTGATGGCATGTCTTTGAATGTGGATATTGGTGATGTGTCATTGCCGTAACCTGCATAACAGCTTCAAAATCTGCCATAAGATCAAGCCCAAAGTGAGCCAAATCTGGTCATCACCAGTGACATTTGAAAAAATATGTTAATGTCC
>MPNI01000126.1 GCA_002238945.1 Proteobacteria bacterium bin106
ATCTTTTCTTTCTAAAGAGTGTTAAAACACCATAAGGGTTGTAGACGTTTTCTTTACCTAACCAGTTATAGCCGTTATACCATTTTTTGATTTTTTCTCGGTCAAATTCTTTCATTTCTTCGGCAAACACCGTATCTAAATCATGATCAGTATAACCGCAGATGGTAGCAAACTCTGGTTCAAGACTAATATTGGTCAGATTATTGAGTCCTGAAAACAAACTAGTTTTAGAGAACATGGTGATTCCAGTAACAAAGATAAAGCGTAGATCCTGGTCACAGTCTTTGAGAACACCATAAAAATTTCGGAGAGTAGTTCTATTAGCTATGGCAATATCATGCTGATTCAGTACATTTAAAATCGGTCTATCGTACTCATCTATGAGTACCACTACTGACAGACCTGTTGTTCTTCGAAATGTACTGATAAGATTTCGTAATGTTTCTGCTGGAGATGGATTCAGTATCTCGGAGAAATCTAATCCAGCATCTTTAGCAATATTCTTAAGTTGATTATTGATAGTACCTTTAATGAGTTCGGGGGTATCACAATCACCGCCGAAACTGAGTCGTACTACAGGATATTTTGTTGACCAATCCCATTTATCGTGAATATATAAGCCTTTGAATAACTCTTTTTCTCCTTCAAACAAACACTGGAGTGTGCTCACGAGGAGACTCTTACCAAATCTACGGGGACGAGAAAGAAAGTAACACTCTCCTTCGTCGATAAGATTATAGATTAGTTGAGTTTTGTCGACGTAATAACATTGTTTCTTTCTTAATTTCGCAAAGTCTTGTATTCCTAAAGGAAGACGACGTTTTGTCACAGAATTCTCCTTAATTAGGTCATCTCAAGTAAGGCATTAACCTTATTCGTATCGGGTTTCGCTCATGATCATTGATAGAATAGCATACGACAAGGTCTCAAAGCTACTTACTTCAAGAGACAAAATAATGAAAGATTACATCACAACTAGACAATACACACAGAAAGATAAAGTGAAATCCCACATGAATCATATCAGCTCATGGCGGTGATCAAGAAGACCTCGCTCTTCCTTGCCAAAAACAAGGGCAATCAAATGAATAGGCTGACCACGACCTTGGTATTTTTCACCATACTCCTTCTCCCGTATTTGTGTCATCGCCTGATCGAGGAGTTTATCCGTATCTTTTGCCTTGGCTACCATTTTAAACTCAAAAATAAAAATTTGTTTTGCCAGTTCTAGCACTAAGTCACTACGCCCTCGAGCCGTTGATTCTTCAGGGTGTAACGTGAGATCGTGCATAGAGAAATGGAGAAAAAGCGTGGTGGCATACCACGATTCTTTTTCTGCTAAACGGTCTCTATGCCATTCATTAGGTATGCCAGCTAAGGTAGTCTTAAGCTTATCAGCAAAACCTTGAAAATCATTTTGC
>MPNI01000127.1 GCA_002238945.1 Proteobacteria bacterium bin106
CCAGAAGGAGCGTCAGCCCAAGTCCAAGCACTAGCGCTAGTGTAAACAGGAACCTTTCCACTACCAGCAGTACCTGACACAGTGGCGATAACGTTTCTAGCTGTAACTGATGCGTCTGACCCATCAGTTCCTGGATCACCTCTATCACCTTTGTCACCCTTATCTCCCTTATCTCCCTTATCTCCTTTGTCACCTTTAGCACCTGCAGCACCAGGGGAACCATTTCTTCCATCTGCTCCGTCAGCCCCATCAGCACCATTCATGCCGTCTTGCCCAGGATCTCCCTTATCTCCTTTATCCCCCTTGTCTCCTTTGTCTCCTTTATCTCCTTTATCTCCTTTATCTCCTTTAGGACCTGCGGTTCCTGATCCTCCACCTCCTGTTCCTGGAGGTCCTTGAGCACCTGTGTCTCCTTTATCCCCTTTGTCTCCTTTGTCTCCCTTATCTCCCTTATCTCCCTTGTCACCCTTAGCTCCTTGTGAGCCTTGAGCACTTTCTGTTAAAGCCTGTCGTATTGTTAATCTTCTTGGAAAGGATGCTAAGCCTTCAGCTTCAGCCTCACTGACACCAAATTGTGTCGCAGACCCTACTGTTGTAGCAATACCAGTGGTTGTGTTTAAGGTGTATAAAACATCATTAGTAGAACCAACCATGTACAAGATGCCGTTGTGTGAAGCTAAGCCTTCAGGAGTAGTCTCTCTTACACCGAAAGCTGTCGCAGATCCTACACGTGTAGCAACACCAGTAGTTGTGTTTAAGGTGTATAAAACATCATTCCTAGCACCAACCATGTACAAGATGCCGTTGTGTGAAGCTAATCCTCTAGGATACTCCTCACTTACACCAAATTGTGTCGCAGACCCTACTCGTGTAGCAACGCCAGTGGTTGTGTCTAAGGTATATAAAACAGCATTAGTAGCACCAACCATGTACAAAGTACCGTTGTGTGAAGCTAAACCTGAAGGACCAGTCTCACCTACACCAAAACTATCAGCAGACCCTACTCGTGTAGCAATACCAGTGGTTGTGTCTAAGGTGAATAAAACCTCATTACTATAACCAAGCATGTATAAGATGTTATTGTGGTAAGCTAAGGCAGCAGGGACATCTTCCCCCACACCAAAGTCTGTCGCAGATCCTACACTGGTAGCAATACCAGTGGCTGCATTTAAGGTGTATAGACGTCCCACAGCCTCATCATCATCAGAACCATACCCAACCATATACAACGTATCTAGCATGATGAACGAGTCGAGGGTTAAGCCTCCACTGCCACCTCCACCACCACCAGAACCAGCGTCTCCCTTGTCTCCCTTATCTCCCTTTACATTCGTTCCTGAAGATAAAGTTGACACAAGTCCAGTGCTGGCAAGAAAGCCTCTAGCTGTAGGTTTGTCTCCTGTGCCACCTGTCCAGTCAA
>MPNI01000128.1 GCA_002238945.1 Proteobacteria bacterium bin106
GACCTTTATATAGAAGTTTAATATCGCTTGCACCAAAATTAGTGGGCTGTTCAGCATCAAATTCGACGCTTGCAGTGTAAAATATGGTAAAAATAAGTTTATGGTAATGACTTTCATGGTCTTCGCTTTTGTTTAGTTGATAAGGGATGCTAGAAAAAAAAGATTGCATTTTAGTCTTAAGTCCATCAAAGTCATGTTTTTCGATGAAATTCAGCATCTGTTTACCATGTGTTATGGCTTCTTTCTCCTTCTCCTCATCTTCGTTAGTTAAAAACCTCAACAACCAGTCATATACACCATCACGTACTTTAAGGTTTGGTGATTTTAAAAGATATTTAATTTTCCTCCCCACACGTTTTTCTTTTGCAATAGTAAGATATCCAGACTGAAACAATAAAGCCTGTGGTATAAAATGATCAATTTCAAATGTGGAAATATCTTTAGAGTCTATCCAAAATTTTTCTATTTTTTCAATGCTGAGATCGCCTATTGTATTAAGATATTCATAAATGTATTTAGGTGTGGCTGTTTTAAACCACCAATCTTTAAAGTCTTGTTCATAAAGTAAGTTTAAGATACAAAAAGGATTGTAAACCTTTTCTTCGCCTAGCCAGCTATACCCGTTATACCAGCGTTTGATTTTGTTTCGATCTAGTTTTTTTATTTCTTCAGCAAATACTGTGTCTATATCATGGTCTGTATAACCACAAATGGCGCCATATCTTGGAACTAAACTTATATCTTTAAGATTATTAAGGCCTGTAAAAACACTATCTTTAGAAAACATGGTAATACCTGTGACAAAGACAAAGTGAGTATATTCTTCAGAATCTTTGATTTGTCGGTAAAGTTTTCGAAGATAATTGCTATTTTTCTTGGCTAATTCTGTATCCGTTAAGACATCCGTTATAGGAGCGTCGTACTCATCCACTAGCACCACAGCCTTATTACCGGTTTTTTTATACAAACGAAACAAAAGACTATTTAATGACCCCAAAGCAGATGTCTTCAAGACTTTAGATACATCTAAATCTGCACTTTCAGCAATAACTTCAATTTGCTCAATAATTTTTCTTGAAATACTTTCAGGATCGTCATTCTCACCAGTCATGCTGAGTCTTACTACAGGATATTTCTTGGACCAATCCCATTTATCTTCGATGTACAGTCCTTTAAATAACTCCTTTTTCCCTTCAAATAAGCATTCAAGTGTGCTAACGAGAAGGCTTTTGCCAAAACGCCTAGGACGAGAAAGAAAATACCAACATCCCTCATCAATCAGCTTTTTAATCAGAGCTGTTTTATCTACATAGTAATATTGATCTTCTCTAATATCTTCAAAATCTGCACAACCTATTGGGAATATCATAATACGT
>MPNI01000129.1 GCA_002238945.1 Proteobacteria bacterium bin106
TGTTATTTAAAGAATATTGTTTAGTTCATTATTTTCCAACTAATCCTAGTGATGTATTAAGTGATGGCAAAGTGAAAGTTGATAAAACCTGGATACAAGGCATTAAAGATTCTGATAATAGATGGAGGTTCACCTTTTTAGTTAAAGGTGAGTAGGTTCACACACTCTGAAGCTACTTTTTTGATAGACTTGCTTGAAAGTCGCCAGTCTTCTGGTATTCAAATGGTTACTTCTTAAGTAGACTCTAACGGCTGGAAAGACTTGTTTGAAGACCCAGTGATTGCCAATACTATGCATATTATGATAGCTGTGATCGATCGAATCATTAACCATTCCATCATATCCTTTTAAAAGGAGAATCTTATCGAGAGAGTTAACAGCTAGGCGTTAGAAGACTAGAACAGGCCTTTTGAGAGGCCTAATTATTAACTTGGCATTGTATTTGAAATACAAGAATTTTGTTTTTGATGAGAAACTTTGAAAGGGTTGAAGTGATGGCATAAAAGTGAAGTGGTGGATTTTGCGATCTCAATTTTGTAGAAATTTGGTCCCGATGTTGTGAATTTTGATGACCCAATTTGGATGGGGGTGTAACTTGAAAACCGACACCTCACTTAAGTTGACAGCATCATGTTTAAACTCTTCACTGTAACCATTCTTACTTGTCATATCGACCTCCATGATAAACGAACACTATCTTAGCCGATTTTCCAGACCATTCCCAGTACCTTCTCTAGTTAACCTCAGTTAGTTATTCTTTGTGATCTGAGACTGTGTCTGACTATTTGCCATTGATAAAGTAAGACATTAAAGATATATTTTATAATGTCTATGAGTTTTATAATGTTTTCACTGATTAAAAAGGATAAAATTATTATGCAGAATATTATTTTTTTTTGTAGATCTATTAAAAAAATATTGCAGCAGCTTTTGTTTTTTTGTTATTTCCGAATTTTTTGTATGCTCAGCCTGATTGGCGTTACCACACTACTCCTGGGCAATGGGTATATAACAATAACTGCGAAAGAGATATTAATAAAAATATTAAACTTACCGGTGTTCGCTTTGAAGCAGGACCTTATGCCAATACACTTTTTGGGCGTGAACCGAGATCTGCCAGGGGTTTAAGAGGTGATCAAAAAAAGTTAAAGATAAATTCAGCAAAACTAAGTGAGTATGGTCCTTTTAATGCAGTCTTTAGTATTCTCAACGACCCTCTGCGTCGTGCACTTGTACATAGGAAGAACGTAGCTAGTTATACATTTGACTTAAGACATATTGCCCCTTTTGTTGTCTCAGATGGGGTTGTCTACCGATCTAAAAGAACCATCAATGTGAATGGTGTGCGTGTGCCAGATTCTATATTAAAA
>MPNI01000004.1 GCA_002238945.1 Proteobacteria bacterium bin106
GGCAGATACAGCGTTAAAAGATGCTATTCAACACATCAAAGATCGTCACTATGCTGATGAGTATAAGCAGTTCAAACAACCTATTCACCTCTTAGCGATGGTTTTTAACAAGAAAGATCGTAATATTGTTGGGATTCTCCATGAGGAGTTAGATGATGGTTCGTAAGCGTTGTTAATCTTTGAGCTTGTATGGTGCCTATGGAGGCTTGTGTAGAGCTGCTCAGATATTTCTGTCCATGTAATGATGCATAAACACGTCTTCATGTTTTATTTTTTGGCTTTGATGATGTTACGTACATGTCTCATGGTAAACATGTACTAGAACTTCCCTATGTCGTTATAAGCTAAGAATATAAAATATGCATATTGATGTAGTGTGAAATCTGGATAGGATAAAAAACAGTGTTTATTATCGGTTGTATGGGGGGGTTGTATAGAAAAGCCGTGAAGGAACTATGTAACGGTTAACAACCACCTAAGGAGATCGTGTTGCAAGCAGGTGGTTGCGTAATCTGTAAACGTAATCTGTAAACGTAATCTGTAAATAGGTGCTGATGTAAAGTGCAAGCTGACAAGTAAATCCTTTCTCATCTGGTTACAGATAGCATATGCTTTGGAGGTTAGCTGACAGTGTGTAGGTTTTTTCTTTGAAGGCAAGTTTATGGTGTAGCGGGCTATGGGTTGTGATAGGATTTGATGCTGTATTGGGTAAATTTACTTAAGCCTCTTTTGGTTGTTGTTGTATAAAATGAATGGATTGTTTTCTAAACAGCAGCAGCTGCATGTCGCTGGGTTGTTGCGTCATATCTTGTTTTTAGCAGTCATGATTGTTGGGACTGTTGTTTATTGTGTGGTGGGACAAAAACATGACACATTGGTGGCAGCTGTGGCAGCAGGGTGGTCGTTTACAGTGCTGGTATGTTTTGTATTGGGACATGTGGCATCGTTTGCTGCTGTGGGGCAAAGGGAGGACGAGCTATTAAGTCAGTTTAAATGGCCATGGAAGCGTCTTTCTTATGGCTTTATGATAGCTAAGTGGCTGATTATAGGCCTGGGATTTTATGTGTTATGGAAAACAGACTATAAAAATACTCATATATATAGCTTATTGATAGGTGTGTTTTTGGGTTATGGTGTTTTTGTTTTAGCTTGTGTGATATCCCAGAAGCCTGCAAAACAAGAAGACCCCGCCGCTAAGCCATAAAACAATGTTCTTTGAGCTTTGGTAATATCATGACCATGATTTTGTAAACATTTTCTGTTAACTGAGGTGTGTGATTATATGAGATGTTTTGTGTTGGTGCGGTTAGCTGTATGGTGGTTGGTTGGCAGTGTTGTCTTCACAGGTGTGGCATGGGCAGCTGGTTCTGGTGGAGAAGACAGTGCGGTACCTACGTTTTTTAATATCTATCAACAGATTGCTTATGTGTTAGGGCTTTCTGAGAAGGTTTATCCTTTTATGAGTGCTCTATTGGCGCTTGCTGTGATTGCTGTGATGGGGCTGAGGTATCGTTCTTATGTTAGAAGGTGTCTTGCTAGTGATCAGCTAGAGCCTAAAGAAAAGTTTTCTTTAGAATCTCTTACAGAAACCATTGCCAAGTTTATTTATGATCTTTCTAAAGATCTTTTTTCAAAAGCGTCTCCCCATGGCACAGCTTTAATAGCATCTTTGTTTTTGTTTGTGTTGGTTATGAATCTTTCCGGGCTGATTCCTTTTTTGCCTCCTGGGTCTGGGGATTTTTCAGCCAATCTCGGCATAGGGCTTTCGGTGTTTGTGGTTTATCATGTTGCAGGCATACGGGCTCAAGGATTTTGGCCGTATATAAAGCACTTTAGTGGTCCTAAAGTGAACATTCCAGTGCTGGGTTTATTGCTGCCTATTTTGATCTTTGTGGTAGAGATTATCTCTCACAGCTTTCGTCCAGTTTCCTTGAGTCTGAGATTGATGGGTAATATCTTTGGAGACCATATGCTGGTGGGAGTGTTTACTGGCATGGTGACATGGTTTATACCATCTCTTTTGTTGTTCTTTGGTGTGCTGGTTTCCATCGTACAGGCTTTTGTGTTCTCATTACTTAGTGGAATTTATCTTTCCATGGCAGTATCAGAGGATCATTGATAATATGTTGCAAACATAGAAACGTCTTGTTAGAGTTCACAACAAGTTGTTATCTAAATCTATGTGTTCTTGGTTTTTTAATCGTTTTATTTCATTTAATTGAGGGAGTGAATCATGGAGCAGGGACTTGTTGCTTTGGCTGCAGGCTTAGCTATTGGATTGGGAGCTTTTGGAGCGGCTACAGCACAGGCAAAAGCAGCAGCTGCCACATTTGAAGGTGTTACACGTAATCCATCTTCAAAAGATGCTGTGTTTGTACCATTTATCTTGGCTCTGGCTTTTATGGAATTCCAAGCGATCTTGGCATTTATTGTGGCGTTTTTACTTCTCCAAGGTTAATTTAAAAGCAGGCGCTCAAAAGCAATCTTTCCGTATGGCTCATATTCTGAAATATGATGTGAGCAAAAGAATATGAGTCATTATGAGTAATAGTAACTATGAGCCATAAAAACACAGATGAAACGGCAGTTAAGGTTGTATAAGACAGTAAAGAAAGTGGGTTTTGTGCGCTTGCCTTGTGGTTCTTATTTCTAGGGCCTATACCTATAATAAGCGGTATCAAAAACGTACAAAAAGAGCTTATATTTCGGTTTCATATGAAACGAAAAACAGCAAAAAAAGACAGTTATATCAGGCACTTACACACATTTTTGGGAAGAGGCTAAAAAAGAGCTATGGCACATATTTTGGCTATTTCCAATCAAAAAGGCGGTGTGGGAAAAACCACTACAGCTGTGAATTTAGCAGCTAGCATAGCAGCATCAGAGCGGCGTGTGTTGTTGGTGGATTTGGATCCTCAATCCAATGCTAGTTCTGGTTTAGGTGTTTTTGAAACAGACATTAATAAAGATATGTATCACGTGTTGGTAGATGAATGTCCCCTTTCTGAGGTTATTGTCCACAGTGAGTTGGAATATCTTGATGTGGCTCCAGCCTCTCAAGATCTTATTGGTTCTGAGGTGGAGTTGGTGTCCGTGATTGGTAGGGAGGTGCGCTTACAAGAGGCTTTAGAGTCATATAAAATGCATTACGCTTATATCATCATCGATTGTCCTCCTGCCCTTGGTCTTTTAACGGTTAATGCTTTAACAGCAGCGGATAGTGTCTTGATTCCCTTGCAAACAGAATATTATGCTTTGGAGGGATTATCTCAGTTGATGAAAACCATCGCCTTGATTCAAAAGCGTTTGAATCCTCGCCTGGATGTTGAAGGTATTCTCTTGACTATGTTTGATAAGCGTAATCGGTTATGCCAAGATGTTGAGCGTGACGTACGCAAAGCTTTTCAAGATAAAGTGTTTCCTGTGGTGGTGCCTCGTAATGTCAAGCTTTCGGAAGCTCCTTCTTATGGCAAACCTTGTCTTCTTTATGATGTATCTAGCAAGGGAGCTTTGAGCTATTTGGAATTAGCTCGTTTGTTGATAGTGCGTCATGATTCTGCAGAGAGTCCTTCTAACGGCTCCACAGGAGAGTCTTCTGCTGCTTCTTCTGTGGTGTCATCTCAGGTCCCTTCTACTCATAGCGAAAGGAGAGTGTGATGCAAGGATCACAAAAGCATCGGAAGTCAGGGCTGGGCCGAGGAATAGAAGCTTTGCTTGGAGAAGAAGATGTGAGTCGTACGATACGTGGTGCTAGTAAACGTGATGTTTCTGCAGCGGGTGGTCTGCCGTCATCGCCTCTTAAGGAGGTGGATATTCGTCTTGTGGCACCTAATCCCCAACAGCCACGTAAACATTTTAGTGCCCAAGAGCTCTCGGAGTTGGCTTCTAGTATTCGTCGTGATGGTGTGTTGCAGCCTATTGTGGTAACGAAACAGCGCAATGTTTATTATGTGGTGGCAGGTGAGCGCCGTTTGCGTGCTGCAAAGGAAGCGGGGCTGAGCACGGTACCGGTGCTGATTAAAAAAGGTGTTAGTGATCGTGATCGCTTGCGGTTAGCTCTTGTGGAAAATATTCAGCGTTCCAATTTGAATATTTTTGAAGAAGCTTTGGCGTATAAGAGTCTGATGGAAAACTTTGCTCTTTCTCAGTCAGAGTGTGGAGAGTTGGTGGGTAAAAACCGTTCTACGGTGGCTAATGCCATTCGCATGTTGGACTTACCGGCTCCTTTGCATAACGACATTGTTTCGGGTGTGATTTCAACGGGGCATGCGCGAGCGTTGTTGTCACTGCCTACAGCTGATCAGCAGCTGGAGGTGGCTGATTTGGTTAAAGAGCGCAAAATGACCGTGCGTGACACAGAGGATATGTGTCGGGGCAAGAAAAACCAAAAACGTGCTCCTTATAAGCGCCGTGGTGTTTCTGGTGCTGCTGTGGATCCCAATATTCAACGGATGGCAGATCATCTTCGCGAGAGTTTGGCCACTAAGGTAAAGATTGCTGGCAGTAGTGAAAAGGGCATTATTGAATTGCATTACTATTCGGCTGAGGAGCTTCAGCGTCTTGTTGGGTGTATGGGTGTGAATTTTGAGTTGTAGTTGTTGTGTGGGGTTGTTTACGAGAAGGATGGCATTATGGCGGGTATTAATTTAACGCCTCAGGTCCCGGTGATTTTAGGGCAAGCTTTTGTTTTCGCTCTAGCTTATATGCTTGTGAAGCGCTTGATTATGGAGCCTTATGCGGCTTTGCGCAAGCGTCGGGAATCTGTGACACAGGATGTGGTTTATGATGTCACAGGTATTTATAGCACTATTGAAGAGCGCAGGCTGCAGATGAAAGAGGATAGAGAAGCAACACTTGCTGTGATGCAACAGCAGCGTGAAGAGGCTCGCCAAGCAGCCTATGAAGAGGCAAAGCAGATTGTAACTAAGTCGCAACAAGAGGCAGATGATCAAGTGGCATCTCATGCGAGCAAGGTTGCAGAGTTATTAAGTCAAGAAAAGCCAGCCGGTGTTCGGTTAGCCCAAAGTCTTGCGGGCGATATTTGGCAGCAGGTGTTATCGGATTCGAGATAAATGGTTTTTGGGTGTGGAGTTAGAGGTAAAAAGCATTGAGTGGAATAGATTTTCATAGTTTTTATGTGCCCATGATCAACTTTATGGTTTTTGGGATACTGTTTTTTTTGGCCTTTCGTTCGTTGTTTAGGGG
Source organism: Proteobacteria bacterium bin106 (assembly GCA_002238945.1). GTDB lineage: Bacteria > Bdellovibrionota_B > Oligoflexia > Oligoflexales > Bin106 > Bin106. The sequence goes on from MPNI01000004.1 coordinate 5,206, forward strand.
TATGGCTAAGGCGCAAAAAGAGGAGTTTCTGCAAGCTAAGCTTGAGGCTCAGGCAGAAAAAAAGGCTGCAGAAAATATGTTAAATGAAGTGTTGTTTGAAGAAAGAGAGCTAGCTAAAAAACTTCATGCCATCAAAGAGCAGGCGGTAGTAGATAATCAAAGCAGAGCAGAGCAGTTGATCAAGGATGCAGAGTTTCATGCAGCTCATATTCTTGAGGAATCTAAGCGTTTGATTGATGCAGAGTATGAGCGAGCTCGTCAAAAGCTTCAAAAAGAGCTTCTTAGCCAGTTGGAAGCGTGTATTGCTGATCAGGCCCCTAAGTTTCTTACCGCTAAGAAAAAACAATCTTATACAGCAGCACAGCTGAGTGTTTTACAGCAGTGTGCATCCCCATCACAGCCAAAAGAGAGCTAAGTTTGTTATGTCTGATGTTTTAAGTCGCGATACGGTGGCGCGTTGTTATGGCAATGCTTTGTTTGATGTTATGAGTGCGAGTGAGAGCTTTGCTGATGACGTGAGAGATTTTGTGTATTTGGCAGATTTGGTGTCAATAGCTGAGATGAAGGCTTTTTGGAGCTCTCCTTGGGAGTCGCTTGAGCGTAAGCAGCGTTTTTTAAGAGAAGTGGTGTTATCAGAAGTTGTAGGATATTTTTCTGAGGCGATATGTAACGCTTTAGAGGTGATGTTAGCTGAGCAAAGAATGGACATTGTTTTGGGTGCAGCAAAGGTACTTCAAGATTTAGCAAGAAGTCATCTTCAAGAACTCAAAGGAGTGGTGGTGTTTGCAGAACCTCAGCCTCAAGAGTTTGTTATGGCTGTAAAGAAAGGTGCTCAGCTTATCTTTGGTGATTTCTTGGAGCTTGTGGAGCGTGTTGATCCAGAACTTATTGCTGGGTTTGAAGTGAGGGTTGGGAATTTGCGTTATGATGCATCTCTTGCAAATCATGTAGCTCATTTAAAGAGTTATTTAGCGGCACAGCAAGAGTATTGAGGGTATTGTATGAATCCATGGGCTTTTTGGTTTGCGGCTGCATGGATGATGAATATATGGGTATGAGCATAAGAGCATAAACCGTGGTTGTTGATGAGAGGGAAGGATAGTCAATGAAAGAAATCCAGGTGGATGAAGTCAGGCAAGTGATTGCAGAGAAGATTCGTTCATTTCAGCATGATGTGGATATACAAGAAACCGGAGCGGTATTGGTAGTGGGTGATGGAGTGGCTCATATCTATGGCTTGGAAAGAGTCATGGTGGGTGAGCTTGTGGAATTCTTTGGTAGTACCTCTGGTAACACAGCGAGTCACACAGCGAGTCACACAGCGAGTCACACAAGAGGTGTGGTATTGAGTCTTGAAGAGAATTATGTGGGTGTGGCGGTGTTAGGTGATAAAGCTGCCGTGAAAGAAGGAGATCAAGTTAGGCGTTTAAAAACCATCAACTCGGTACCGGTAGGAGAGGGTTTGCTTGGTCGTGTGATTGATGCTGCTGGTGAGCCACTGGATGGTAAGGGGGCTATTGAGGCTGTAACTCATGCAACTGTGGAGGTGAAAGCTCCTGGTATTATTCAAAGACAATCGGTTCATGAGCCACTTCAGACTGGTTTAAAGTGTGTGGATTCCATGGTTCCTATTGGTCGTGGCCAAAGGGAGTTGATTATGGGCGATCGCCAAACCGGTAAAACAGCTATTGCTATTGACACCATATTGAATCAAAAAGGCAAAGATGTAGTGTGTGTTTATGTGGCTATTGGTCAAAAGCGCTCTACGGTTGCTCAAATCGTTGACCGTCTTGCTGCTGCTGACTCAATGGATTACACCATTGTTGTTTCCGCTCCTTCTACGGATCCAGCGGCTATGCAGTTTTTGGCTCCTTATGCTGGGGTAGCTGTTGCTGAATGGTTTATGCAGCAAGGTAGGCATTGTTTGGTGGTTTATGATGATCTTTCTAAGCAGGCTGTTGCGTATCGTGAATTGTCTTTATTGTTGAGGCGTTCTCCGGGTCGAGAGGCTTATCCTGGTGATGTTTTTTACATTCATTCCCGTCTTCTGGAAAGGGCTTGCAAGCTTTCTGATGATCTTGGTGCGGGTTCTATTACGGCATTGCCTATTGTGGAAACACAGGCAGGTGATATTTCAGCTTACGTTCCTACCAATGTGATATCCATCACCGATGGTCAGATCTTTTTGGAGTCGGATTTGTTTTTTTCAGGTATCCGTCCTGCTATTAATGCTGGGCAGTCGGTATCACGGGTGGGTGGTTCGGCACAGATTCCGGCTATGAAAAAAGTTTCTGGGACGGTGCGTTTAGAGTTGGCTCAGTATCGAGAATTAGCTGCTTTTGCTCAGTTTGGTTCGGATCTTGATGTAGCTACTCAAAAAACCCTTAAGCGTGGTGAAGTGTTAGTGGAAATATTGAAGCAGTCTCAATACAGTCCTTTAGAGGTAGGTTTGCAGGTTGCTACCCTTTATGCGGCAACTCAGGGGTATTTAGATGAGTATGAGGTATCTTCTTTGAAAGGTTATGAGGTAGGCCTTCATGCCTTGCTTGCTGAAGAGCATGCTGCTTGGTTGGCTCAGGTGGCTGGTGGTGCGAAATTGTCAGGTGATTTAGAAACCGAATTGCGCAATGTATTGGATGCTTATAAAGAGAGGTTTACGGCTTAGTGGCTAGTTTGAAGGAAACAAAACGTCGTATTGGCAGTGTTAAAAACACAGAAAAAATCACCAATGCTATGCAGCTGGTGTCAGCTTCAAAGTATGCGCGTACCTTGCATAAAAAACAGGTAGCAGCTAAGTATTTATCTCATCTCAGCTCTATGCTAGATCGGTGTGTCAAGGAAGCTCATCTCAGTAAACATCATAAAGCCCAAGCAGGTCAAACACATATAAAAAACAGTGTTTTGGCAGCTTACCAAACCCCAGGTGATGTGATGGCAAGCCAAAACACATCACCCAAAGAGTTGCTGGTGGTATTGAGTGCGGATCGTGGTTTATGTGGGGCTTTGAATGCACAGCTGATTAAAAAGGCTGCAAGTGAAATAACAGCCTTACAGGGTAGGCAGGTGGAGGTGTTGTTGTGGGGTAAAAAAGCTTGGACTTTGGCTTCACAGAGTCAAGCGGGTTCAGCTACATTCTTAGAGCGTTGTACTTACAGCCAGATGGCTCAAGAGGGTGTGGTGTTTGCTAAGAGTGGGGAGTTTCTTGCCGGTTTTCAAGCAGGACGTTGGCAGCGGGTACGTTATGTACTACCGGTGTTTGAAAATGTTCTTGTACAAAACCCTTTATGCCAAACGCTTTTGCCTTTGGATGTAGAGGCTTTGCAAAAAGAATTTTCTGATCAGGATAGCAGCAGCTATGGTGTGAAACTGTTAAGTGAGCCAGCCAGTGATGAGTTAGCAGTGATGTTGGCCTCTCAGGTGTTGTATGCGCAGATGCATTACGCACTTTTGGAAATGGAGGTATGTGAGCATGCAGCGCGGATGACGGCTATGGATAATGCTACAAAAAACGCCAGTGAAGTCATCAAACAGCTTACTTTAGAATACAATCGCGTGCGTCAGGCAGCTATTACAACGGAGTTGGTCGAAATCACCAGTGGTGCCGAGGCTTTATAATCATGAGGCCGTCTAAAAACGTATGAACTAGTAAACATGAGCTTAGGAAACACAACCCATAATATCAAAAAACCTATTGTTAAAGAGCATCTATTTATTTGAGGGAGATGATAAAGGATATGGATCAGCAAGTAGATCAAAGTCAGGGGCGAAAGTCACAACAGAGTAACGCCGCTTCGCTTACTCAGCGGGATAATGGCGAAATTGTGCGTGTGATCGGTCCGGTGGTGGATGTGAGGTTTGCTCAAGGAGAGTTGCCGGCTATTTACGAGGCTCTTAAGGCTACCAACCTGACCATTTCTAAAGAAGCCGATAACCTCACCCTTGAGGTAGCTCAGCATCTTGGAGATCGTGTGGTACGCACGATTGCTATGGACCTCACCGAGGGGCTTAGTCGTGGTATGGCTGTGAAACGTACCGGTAATCAGATAACGGTACCGGTGGGTAATGCGGTTCTTGGTCGTATTATCAATGTTACCGGTGATCCTATTGATGAGGCGGGTGCTATTAAGGCAGCAGCCACAGCTCCTATTCATCGCCATCCTCCTGCTTTTACGGAGCTTTCAACGAAAGAAGAGATCTTGGTCACAGGTATCAAGGTGGTGGATCTGATGGCTCCTTATTTAAAGGGCGGTAAGATTGGCTTGTTTGGTGGTGCGGGGGTTGGCAAAACCGTTATTATCCAGGAGCTGATTAATAACGTAGCCAAGCAGCACGGTGGTTATTCGGTGTTTGCTGGTGTGGGTGAGCGTAGTCGGGAAGGCAATGATTTGTATCATGAAATGCGCGAGGCCGGTGTTTTGGATAAAACCTCTTTGGTTTTTGGCCAGATGAATGAGCCTCCTGGTGCTCGGGCCCGTGTGGTTCTTTCAGCACTTACGGTGGCTGAACATTTCCGTGATCAACAGAACCAGGATGTGTTGTTGTTTGTGGATAATATTTTTCGTTTCACGCAGGCGGGCTCAGAGGTTTCAGCTTTGTTGGGTCGTATTCCATCGGCTGTGGGTTATCAGCCGACGTTATCTTCGGAGATGGGAGAGGTCCAAGAGCGCATTACCTCAACCACCAGTGGTTCCATTACATCGATTCAGGCGGTGTTTGTACCAGCAGATGATTACACGGATCCTGCTCCAGCCAACACCTTTGTGCATCTTGATGCCAGCACAAACCTAGAGAGACGTATTGCTTCTTTGGGGATATATCCTGCTGTGGATCCTTTGGCATCGAGTTCAAGAATTCTTAATCCTCAGGTGGTGGGTGAGGAGCATTATCAAGTGGCTCGTCAAGTACAATCCACTCTGCAGCGTTATAAAGAGCTTCAAGATATTATTGCTATTTTGGGGATGGATGAACTTTCTGAAGACGATAAACTCACGGTAGCTCGAGCTCGTAAGATAGAGCGTTTCTTTTCTCAACCGTTTTTTGTAGCCGAACAATTTACGGGTACTAAAGGCCAGTTTGTAGAGCTAAGAGATACAGTGCGTGGTTTTAAGGATATTCTTGAAGGCAAACTCGATGATATTCCTGAACAAGCGTTCTTGTATTGTGGTGATATCTCTATGGTTTATGACAAAGCCAAGACCTTTGTGTAATAGTTGTATCTTCTTCTACGAAGCTCAAAAACCTTATCATAGCCTTGTTGCGGTGTTGAGATGGTTGGTGGCCGAGATGGGTGGTATAAGTTTTGTATTGTATTGATATGATTATGATATATGATACGGACAAAGCTTGAAGTGCCGCGAGCCGTTTAAAAAAGGACAGCAGTAAACGAGCTATCAATTTTTAAGAACCGCGTGTGACGCTTGCCAAGAACCCGCTTGCTACTTGCTAAGAACCATTGTGGGTTTATGCGAGCTGATATATGTATTGAAATATGTGAATATGGAATTTTAAGAGTTTATTTTCAGGGAATAGTAGTGATGTTTACTGAGTCAAAGTTACGTGTAAAAGTGCTTTCTGCAAGTGAAGAGCTGGGTGATTATCCGGCTTGGGAAGTTCGTATTCCATCACATAAAGGTGAGATGGGTGTGCGTCCATCTCACAGTCCTTTGCTAGGAGCCCTTTCTGTGGGAGTGGTACGTATTCAATCGGAACAGGTATCTCGTGGTGATCTCCACTGGTTTTTTGTTTCAGGTGGCTTTTTTGAAATAACCGATAGTTCTTTGGTCTTGCTTGTAGATACATGGGAAGAAGCTTCATCTATTGATTTTGCTAGAGCTGATGAGGCTCGCGAGCGTGCTTTAGGGCATTTGAAGGCAAGTGATAGCAAGGTAGATATTCCGCGTGCTCTTGCAGCTCTTAAAAGAGCTGAAGCACGATTGTCTTTAAAAGAGGTGCTAAAGCACGGTGGTATAGCAGCTCCTCGTAATCCTTCTACTCGAAGTAGCTCTTCGGGCTCATCATCTGTGAGTGAAAAAGAACGCGCTGTGGTGAATGCATAGCTTGGTGTATTTGAGCGTAATGGGTATTCTTGATCCTTTCTTCACGTGTCACGAGATCTCGCTATCGGTGATCAAAGATAATGTATTTATGGATGTCTACGGAGCACAGCTCGAAGGAGATTTCTGTAATGATGCTAGCGTTTATGACAAGCAAAAATAAGTGCTGGTGTGAGTAAAAAATAAAATGCAAGAGCTTTGCTATGTGTTGTCATTGAGTTTCTGGTCTAGGCTAGCTATTCATTTAGTACGCCTTGTTGTAGATTTTTGATAGCGAGTACAAATTTCTTCTATCACCTTTTTAACTTTCAAGGGCGTTTTCACAACCTTCATCTTCACTTTTACCGTTCCTCTACCAGTAACAATAATCGTACCAAACCCGAAAATCCGCCCAAAAATACCCTGATTTATACTCACTGATTCTACCGCCTCTAATCGCAGCTCGCATGTTTTCCTTGTTATGATGCCATGTTTTTCTATAATCCGACGATTGGTTATGCCATACTCAAAGCTTCTATAGAAAAAATACAATATAGCAAGAAATCCGAAAAGCTCCGTAAAGCGCCAAAAGATTTTTGTAGCTTCTTGGGAAAAGAAAGGCATCACAGTAAACTTATCATTTATTATCGTCATACTTAAAATGACTGTTATTAGTAACATATATAGTAACATATATGCAATCCAAAACGCGGGGTAGAGAACAATGGTCGGCATAATAAATAGGTGTACTTTAAAAGTAGATAGAATCCTTTCATTACGAGCCAAAGATTTTTTTATGTACAATTCAAGAAGCTCCTATGCATTGTCTGTTTTCAAGTTACGTCCCCACCAAAACTAGGACCGCAAAATCCACCACTTCACCTTTATGCCATCACCTCAACCCTTTCAAAGTTTCTCATCAAAAACGAAATTCTTGTGCTTCAAATACAGCGCCAAGGTTAATAGTTAAGCCTCTCAAAAGGCCTGTTTAAGCCTTCTAACACTTAGCTGTTAACTTCTCTCGGTAGGATTTTCTTCTTTTAAAATGATATGATGGGATGGGTTAATGATTCGATCCATCACGGTTAGTATGGGCAATCACTTTGTTGGTTTTCTGTCCTGTAGGTCAACTACAACGGACTTGCCAAAAGAACTTCTTGGATGGCTTTTCTTGTTCTCATGCTTGTTTTTTCTTTACCTCCCATAAAGATGTCGTCTACTTTCAACAAGTCTTTGTGCCATAAAATACGCTGACTTTTGAGTCATACCAAGCTTTCTATGTAGCTTCATGCTTGACACGCCCTTTAGAGACGCTATCCACATATGAATGGCAATGGCCCATTTCTGATAATCCATTTTAGAATGCTCCATAGCACTGCCAATTTTTACGCTGAAGTGCCTACGGCAATCCCTACATTAATAAGGCATAGGCTTTTTGGTCTTGGTAGAATTAACCTTAACACTTCCACAGCGAGGGCAACAAAGGCTTTCTCTTTTTATTCCCCATCTTGTACATTCAAACCATTTCTCGGTAGTCTCATCATTTGGAAACCTATCAAATAGTTCTATTATAGTTATTCCTTTTCTGTGTGATGTATCCAATTTTTTATGTTTTCTCTTAGCCATTCTTGACCTCTCCATTTAGTTTTGGTAATTTACTAGCCGGCTCTGTGAGGTTAACTAGAGAAGGTCCTGGGTATTCAAATGTTTGCTTTTCAAGTAGACACTAAAGGCTGGAAAGTTTTATTTGAATTCTTGGTTATTGCTCATATGCATAGATGGCATCACTAACCTATCTATCAGATTATTTTAAAAGAAGATTTTTTATGAAAAACATACTGCACTGGCTTTTTTTATGCATCTTGAGTGCAAGCTCTTTTTCGTCGGGTTTTTCTCAAGGAGAGTCAACGAAAGTTAACCCAAAACCCTTGTTAGATGATCCGGTCATTCAAGAGGTGTATGAAACCTTAGTGGATACAAAAAAAGACATAGCCATAGAAGAAAATTTATTAAAAAAAAGAGTCGCTACTCTTGTGGAGTTAGGAAATGTTGTGGAAGCAGATGATTTGATGAAAGAAGTAACAGCTATTCTTGATCAAAAAGAAGAGTTAGCTCTAGAAAAAGCCCGAATAAATATAGCTAAAGCTTTAATGAGACAAGGTAAATTAGCTGAGGTTGAAGCTATACTTAATGAACAAACCGACGCTCTTTTCAAAAAGGATGAAGTCTTGACCATTGTTGTTGACGAAGAGTCTGGTGAAACAGTAGAGCTTACACTTTCAGAAAATGAAGAAAGTGTGTTATTAAAATCTTTGTGCTCTATTCATACAGGAGCGTATTCTGATCAATGGCCCTACTTTGATCTGGTTTTACTTGGAAGCTCCATAGTTTTTGCCATCACAGGAACGGTGTTATTACTAGCAAAAAAGCCGATGATTGCTCTAGGTTTTTATAGCGCTAATATACTTGGAAATACTTTTGTATGGGCAAGTGCTGCGGTCCGTAAAGGGCATGCACAAAAACACGCTCACATCAAAAGTCTAAAAGAAGAATGTGCTCAATATAGCGAAAATTCTTTGTACTGATTTTACCCACAGAATATGGATTACTACGGTATCGGTGGCCTTTTTTCATTTTTATCAGCAAGTGGTTGCTCGCAAAAATCTTTGATATCAAGATGGGCAATTTTTGTTATAACATTGATTTTGGTAGCATCATTAAGTCATGATATATTGGGTTATCTTTCTATTTATGTTTTTATGTTATGTCACTTTTTGCTTTTGCTAAGGACAAACACTTATGACAGAGTTATATCATTACCGTGGTAGTCGGTGTGTCACATTAGCCTTAGGAACACTGCTCATTTTAGGGCTGAGTAGTTGTGCCCATACTGACTGTCCGTCTGGTTTTGTCAAGGACTCGGTTGGTTGCGTTGATGCCAGTGTTAATCCACCTCGAATCTGTAATCCAGGACCTATGGCCCACTTTAGCATCGACGGAGAAGAGGCCAAAAAACATCCTTCCTGTAGTGTGTACTCTAGCTCTCAATCAGGCACAAAGTCGAAATCCAAAGGTCGTAAGAAAAAATAAGCTCTTGTTTAGCTGGCTTCTAAGTTTACAGATGATGGCAAAGGTCGTTGTGGGAATTTTTCGATATCACCGCTGCGTCCTTGTAGTAAGTAAATAAGCTTTGGTTAAGGTTAAATCTTGCGGCGGTGCTAACTTGTTAAAAGAAGTCATTAACTGTTGTTCCTTATGGATGGTATTTGTGAGAATTTTCAAAGACACCCATAAGAGGCTGCATTAAGCAGTCTTCATCCTATGTGATCACTTTAGACTGCGAAATTATACGCAATCGGAAGCTACTGTTTTGCAAGCCTGGCGCAGAACATATGGCTAGCACCATTTTTATTATTTAAAAACAAGAGAGTTGTAGTGTGTGCTTTTAAGGACAAGTGCACACAAAAAGTCTGTTATTTAAAGGTGTTACGGTTTTAGTTGAGCTTGAAATGTTAACTTTAGGGGATTATTTACCGCAAGCTCTGCGAATATCTATGGGTGATTGATAGTCGTATGCTCTTGGATCTGTTTTGAAACGACTTTTATTGCGAAATTTTGCAAGCATTTCTGACTTAATGGTTAGTTTTTTGTTGATGAGTCGGTTTCTATCACATAGTACTCCGGCTGTGATGTTTGTTGTGCTGCGTTGCATCATTATATAAGTCATACCTTGTTCAAGATCATAAGATTTATCGTGAGCACTCAGCTTTGCACCTTTAGCTGGAATGCCTACAACATCAATGCGTTGTGTAAAGCTGATACCGTCTGTTGATACACAACTAGTGGTGAGTATCATAGTTAAAATAGCAAAGCTTTTGATGAGACCGCCTATCATACATGTCCTTTCTGTCTAAGGATGTATACAGCTACAGTGTTGTGTACCACTATATGAAGTGGTCTTGTTGTAGCCGTAAGTGATTACGCGGCAAGGTGTCGTAATTTTTTGGCAGCACTTTAGACTTCTTTAGTACTGTTATAAAGAAAGTTATAACAGTGTAAAGTTAGTATTATGTGCTCTGCAGTACTGTAGAGGGATGGACTGATGGGAATAGATGAGTGTACTACATGAAGTGCTAAAACAATCCACTGCAATGTTTTTTGACGTTTTGTTCTGCTGCAGAAAGCTTTGTTTTGGCGTTGTTTTCTGCGGTATTTAAGTACCCAAGTGCGTTTTGTGCTGCTTGTGGCTTTTTTCCCGGATATAACCCATATCCACTGGCACTATGGACTGCGCTTAGATCGTCGCATAATGGATCAATGATGTTGTATGCTTCACCAGTCCATTTACCTAGACTCCAATCAATGTCTTTCATATAGCCGAGTTGTTTTCTGCTACAAAAAGAGCTTGCAGCTCCTACATCTTGACCATTGGCGTAATTTTTCATGCGTGTAAGGTCATCTAGAAGTGAGAGAAGATCTTTATTTGTCTCTTTAGCTTTTTTACAATCAGTGGTATCGCTGTCTGCAACCTCTAAAGATCCTGATGTGTCTACCGCTTGCCCTGCCCCACAGTTAGTAGGCAAAAAGAGGAAAGGAATAAACAACAGCGGTTGTAGTTTTGTAAGAGGGTTCTCGCAAGATCTAAGGGTCATGATTGACATTTCCCCCCTAGACTTACTGGCTCGCTATAATCCCAACCAGAGTTTGTGACGCCATCGACGACCCACCCTGGAATACCGCCCCAGACAAGATTACCTAGAAGGAACCAAAGGCTAGGGACTGTTCTTAGGACTACAGGATCTTTTGTCTTTTTCTTACTTCGTTTGGATTGTTTAGAAGAACAAATAACAGAGGCAGCCACATTAGCGCGACTTCTTTTGAGGATGATCTGGTTCATGCCCGGATCAAGATCAAAAGTACCATAAGGTGTTTTAAGGGATTCAGCAGTTTCAGGGACATCGAAAATTTCGACGGTTTGATGTCTATCTAGAACGATAGTTGCGCAGCTGGAGAGTAGTAATGCTGCTGGAAAGATAGCTAAAGCTGAAAGATGGTTCTTGGTTCTTGGTTCTTGGTTCTTGGTTCTTGGTTCTTGGTTCTTGGTTCTTGGTTCTTGGTTCTTGGTTCATAGAAGTGTCCTTGTCTGGTGCCATAAATAATACAATATAGTAGATGTCAAGCGTTTTTCGTCAGGGCTGTTTGATTCTTTAGTTGTATGGTTATTATTTTGTTATGACTGTGGTTGTCATAGTCTTTTTGTGCGTTTTTCACAACGTAGATACAAGAAGGGTATAAGAGGTGGTTTTTAGCTAAGTATAGTAGCTAAGTCACTAAGAAAAATAAGCACTTGATTGGGTTTTAGAAAATGGAATAGATGCTAAAGTATGTTATCGTCCGAATCTATGAGCTACTAGGGTCATTCATATGAAATGCAGTGTCCTTTGATTTCTTGTTCTGCTGTAGAAAGTGTTTGTTCGGCTCTGTTTGTTGCTTTTTCTAAGTCTTCAAGCGCAGATAGTACTGCTACTGCCTCTTTATCGGGTATTCTCGTATTTTCGCTGGTATAATAATTATGGGTTCGGATTAAATTAAAGCATAATTTATTCATGATATTGTATGTTTTACTGAACTGCTCATAGCTTTCCAGTTTAAAATCACAATAAGATTCTGCAGCACCGAGTTCTCGATCGTCGATGTAATTCTTTATATTCTCGATGTTTTTGATAAGAGAGAGAAGATCTGAGCGTGTCTCTCGAGCTGTTATACATTTGTCATTGTTGCTTTCTTCTGATGGTTCCATCTGTATCTGTTCTTGGAGAGAATAGCCGCCTGTGTCTTTAATGTTAGAAGCAATATCTTTGATGACTTCTGTTACTGCTTTTACTTCTGCTTCTGCTTCTGCTTTTGCTACTTTTTCTTCTTCTTTGCTGCTGCAGCTAAGTATGAGAGTTTGAGACAATAGGAAGGCCACCCACAAGAGTGTGGTTGGTTTTTTGAGAAGAAAGACTATGGATAGTTTTTTTGTGTTCATCATAATAAAAGTAGCCTCAAGATGTCTTTTGAATGTGTTTTAACGGGACATATTTTGCCAAAGCATAAAACGTTGCCTGAGCAGTTGCAAGTGCTTTTTTTAAAAAAATGAGCACTAGGTTGTGATGCGTTATGCCGCATCAAAAAATGTAAGTGTTATGAAGCTACTACAGTAATCCACTGCAATCATTTTGGACCGCTGTTTCAGCCTCAGGAAGTCTATCGTAGGGTCTTTTGTGTGCTTGCCTCAAAGCTGTTTCAGCATTTTCTTGTTTTGTGTGAGCGGCATTACCTGATGAGTTGATGTCATCTAAGTCCTTACATAATTTTACGATGATATTATAAACTTCGTTGGAACGTCTTTCGCTCTCTCCAACGCTCTCATCGGTGTATTTTTTCTGTACTGTTTTGCACTCTTCATGCGCACCTTTAATATCATTTTTTTCATGCACTTTGTCTTGCATGCTTTCAATTTCTTGAATGAGTGAGAGAAGATTTTTATTGACTGTTTTAGATGCTTTGCATTGTTCGCTGTCACCTTCTTGAGCCTCCAAGTATCCTGATGAGTCATGTGTTTGGATGTCGCAGGATTCAGGGCTTAGGGCAACTAGGGAACATGCAAGCAACGTGTTTATGCAATGCATAGTTAGGTGTCTTTTCTGTAGTTGCAGTTATGGATTAACATAATTCATTAAATCATGTGTTTTTTGATATGGGTATGGTTATTCTTTAGTTAGTACTGTTACCTACTTGTGAGCATGTATGTGTTTTAGGGTGGGTGGCTGTGAGAATAGTTTTATTCTCAGTTACAGTGGTGTACCACTGTAACATGAAATTATCAAGCTAGTTGTGTGTATATGAGCGGTAGTGGTAGCTAAGGAGCGTAGTGGTTTGTCTTAAAACAAGGGATAAGTCACGTATTTTGGTGAAAAGAGGAGGGCAGAGATCAATGATGTTGTATGTTTTATAATCTCATTGCTTGAGACTCTAAATCATATTTCTCATATAGCGTAGCTTTTTAGAAACATAATAAGATTTTGCTGCATTCGCATCTTGAGCGTTGATGAAAGTTTTTATGCTTTCGATGTCTTTGATAAGTGAGAGGATTGTCTCTTGAGTTTTTCTGTTTTGTCTTAAAAGCTTTGCCCCAGTGATTGAACACATGTGACTAGCACTAAATGTACTAGATGTACTAGCGTTAAATGTAAGCGTGTAGTTATGAATCTATTATAGTAATCCACCACTGCAACTATCTTGGACGTATATTTCAGCACCAGGAAGTCTGTCGTGGGGTTTTTTGTGTGCTTGCTGCAAAGCTGTTTTAGCTTGTTTTATTTTCGTGTCATCACTTGATGATGATGAGTTGATGTCATCTAAGTCCTTACATAATTTTACGATGATATTATAAACTCCGTTGGAACGTCTTTCGCTCTCTCCAACGCTCTCATCGGTGTATTTTTTCTGTACTGTTTTGCACTCTTCATGCGCACCTTTAATATCATTTTTTTCATGTACTTTGTCTTGCATGCTTTCAATTTCTTGAATGAGTGAGAGAAGATTTTTATTGACTGTTTTAGATGCTTTGCATTGTTCGCTGTCACCTTCTTGAATTTCTAAAGATCCTGATGAGTCATTTGTTTGGGTGTCACTACAACTAGATATTATGAGGTAAGCGAAAGAGAATAGGCAACACACAAGCAATGTGTTCTTTGTGTTCACAGTCAGAGGACCTTCTTGTAATTGCAGTAATGTGGTTTATATAACTCATCAACACGTTATGTGTCGTAATAATATGCTCATTCTTTAGGGTGTGCTGTTATCTACGTGTAAGCATGTATGATTGATGTATGTGTTTTATGGATGGTTTGCTATGAGAGTGGTTTTATTCCGGGTGGCTGTGGTGTACCATCGTAACATGACAAAATTGCCTAGCTGTTTTGGTGTATGTGAGCGGCAGTGATGGCTTAGGGCGTAGTGGTTTGTCTTAAAACGAGGAACAGTCACGTATTTTGGTGAAAGAGGGGGACAGAGACCAATGGATAAAACATCATCAATGAAAAAAGAAACAAGAATTCATGAAGAAAGTCAAGAAGGGCAGAGTTTAGGTGCTTTGATTAAGGTGATTGGTGTAGGTGGTGGTGGTACTAATGCTATCAACACGATGATAGAGTCTGGCATTGAAAGTGTTGAGTTTATTGCTGCCAATACAGATCTTCAATCTTTAAAGAAATCTCTTTCTTCTACTAAGATTCAGGTGGGAAAAGAGCTTACCAAGGGCCTCGGTGCTGGAGCTGATCCAGATGTGGGGCGTGATGCGACCTTAGAAGATCGTCATGAAATCATGGAGGCTATAGGTGATGCGGATATGGTGTTTGTAACTGCTGGTATGGGAGGTGGTACCGGTACTGGGGGAGCATCTGTGGTGGCTCAAATTGCTCGTGAATTAGGTGCTTTGACGGTAGGGGTTGTGACACAGCCGTTTGCTTTTGAAGGTAGGCGTCGTAGTAAGCATGCTGAAATAGGCATTGAACGTTTACGTGAGCATGTAGACACTTTGATTGTGATTCCTAATCAAAAGCTTTTATCTTTAGCAACTCCTGATATGTCCTTATTAGATGCTTTTAAGGTAGTAGATAAGGTGTTGTTGGATGCTGTGCGTGGTATTTCTGACATTATCAATATCCCTGGAACCATCAATGTGGATTTTGCCGATGTCAAAACAGTGATGCTTCAGATGGGGCGCGCTTTGATGGGGATTGGTTTAGCAGAAGGAGAGGGGCGTGCTATGAAAGCAGCTTCTCAAGCGATTTCTTCGCCTTTACTTGACGATGTGGATATTGAAGGAGCCACTGGTGTTTTGATCAATATTACAGCGGGTCCTGATGTGGGGATTTTGGAGCTTAATGAAGCTTGTAGTGTGATTCATGAGTCAGCTCATGAAGATGCTAATATCATTATGGGTGCGGTGATTGATGAAACCTTGCAAAATCATATACGTGTAACAGTTATTGCTACTGGATTTGGCGATGGTGATCATGAGTCAGCAGGTTTGAGTAGAGATTTGTTTGTACCTAGATACAAACAAAAAAAGGTCCTGGCGAATATGACAGCTCGAACGCATGTATCAGCAAGCCCAAAGCCCACATCAGAAGAACAGAATAAGCCAGTAGCTCCTGTTGCAGCAACCCGCAGCAGCACAGAGGCACAAACAGCTGCAGTGCCTATTCATTCACAGTATGCTGCTCAAGCAGCGGATATTCCCGTTAAGACGCCGGTGCACAAAGATGTCGCAGCAGATGTATCTATTAAGGTCCCTCCAGCAGCTTTTAAAGCAGAAGACCCAACTCAGGTGGTTGGGATGTATGCCGAGCAGTCTGTTAAAAAAGAGGTTGTATCTTCTCCTGTAATCCGTACAGAGCCTTCTCCTGCGCAACGTGCAGGGGCTAGTGCTTTTTCTGTTTCAGAAGAGGAGGTGGTACCAGTATCTGAAGAAGCTGTAGAAAAAGAAGTAGAAGTAGAAAATACAGAGGAGTCGTCAGCTTCTTTTCATACCGCTGCTACGGCTTTTAATGAGCTTTCTTTGTCAAAAGCAAAGGATCATCAAGAACCCAATCACGAGATGTATCATAGCGGTGACATGAGCGGTGACATGAGCGGTGATATGAAAGCAAAGGAGCCTCCTCATTCAGCAACTTCTCCAGCAGCAAATATGCATACAGCAGCAGCACTGAGTTCTGATGAGAGTGCTACTATTTCTTCTCGTATACCACCTACTCAGCCTAACAGCACTATGAAAGCTGTGTCTGTGGAGGATCTTGCTGCTGATATTGAACAATCCATAGATAGTGCGATGTTTGCAACAGGCAGTAATGTGGATTTTGATGCGGACAAGGATCAGGATTTAGATATCCCTACATTCTTACGTGGTCAGATGGGTAAAACATCTGATGGCTCTAAGACATAACGGGAGTTATGTCTTAGGTGTTGGGGGCTGTTAGCTCGGCAGGCACGAGTTAGGAGATCACATAGGCAGTAGCCTCAATTTCTACACGCGCTCCTTTAGGTAGTGCTGCAACTTGAATAGTTGAGCGTGCTGGGTAGGGTTGTTGAAAATACCCAGCATACACTTTACCTACTTCTTCAAAATCATCAAGATTGGTTAGAAAAATGGTTGTTTTGACCACATGATCCATAGTGGCTCCAGCTTCGTGGAGTACTGCTTTGATGTTTTCCATGACCATGGTGGTTTCAGCAGTGATGTCACTATTGTGCAAAGTTCCTTTGTTATCAAGGGCAATCTGTCCTGAACAATATATCAAAGAGCCTGTGTGGATAGCTTGGCTATAAGGGCCGATAGCTTCAGGTGCTATTTTCGAATGAATGGCTTTGTGATCTGGATTCATGGCAATACCTTACTGGTCGTTATGGTTTTCAGGGTTGTGTTTATGCTGTAAGTGTGAGGAACACTGATGGTTTCACAATAGCTGGAGGAGAAGGATATTGTACAGCGCTTTTTAGCTTATTTTCTAGAGAGGCTATCCGAAGAAGGTAGCTAAAGTGATATATGAGATGAGAGCAAGTCAGAGATCTAGTATGCAATGATGGGGAACGGGGCTGTGAAAAAATGTGTTCGTTTTAGAGGTAGGATGTATGTTTTTTATTGCTGTAGTGGCTTTATTGCTGTAGTGGCTTTATTGTGTGTCAGTGGTTGTGCCACAATTATATTAAGTGATAGAGATGAGGTTGCGGTGGTTGCTGATCCTCAGCGTAAGGTTCTATTGAACACGCCATCGGGCTCGTTTCCTATTAAGGGATCTACTACGGTGTCTTTGTGGCGTAGCCGTAGTAATGTTTATGCTTCGGTGATCTGTGAGAGTGGTAAAAGAGAGCAATTGATTCTTTTCACTCATCTTAATGTTCAGTTTTGGCTTGGTAATCTGTTTTCTTGGGGAGGACTAGGCTGGCTGGTTGATGGTTTTGGTAATGCTGGCTGGAGTTATAGTGACCCCATCAATTTAGCCCATTATTGTAGTGGACGAGATAGTAAAAGGCCTCGTACTGGCTTTAAGTCAGAAGGTGCTGCTACTTTTAATTACAAAGATGCAAACGAACAAGTGAAGAAGTTGAAATACAACAGCCGTTGTAAGCAAGGCGGTAAAAAACGTGTCGCTTGGGAGGTAATGGAGTATAAGGATAAGTTTGGTGATAACAGTGGTAATAGAGCTCTACGTACCAAAAAATCATTAAATGGCTCGTTTAGTAATTCAGCTACGAGTAATTCAAAGCTTACTGTGTTGCTAGCTGTAAATTCTAGTAGTGAGATAGATATTATGCTGTTTGAGTATGGTAAGTATTCGGTTAAGGACAGTAATAACTTTGATGTGGATATCAAAGTTGCCGGAGTTGAAACAGAGCTCTTTGGTCGGAATGATTCCGATCGAATTACTTTAAATGAATCTTCCTCGGAGGTACTTCATACTTATTTGAGAAGTGATCACCGTATTAAATTTTTTATAACGGATGGTTCTTCAACCTATACATTTGAGTTAAAATCCTGTCATGGTTATGGCTATATGTATAAAAAGCAAGCGCTATAATTCATCACCCATGCACTTGTGAAAAAGTTTCTATGTACAGCCCTTAATGCTTAATTTGTCTTATTTTGCAGAACAGTTATCCGAAGGAATGGCGTAGCGGTTATGTCAGTAAGGGTAGGGTAGATATCTAATATGCAATGATGGAGAACGAGGCTGTGCAGAACTATGTTGTAGATGTAAATAGGGTAAGATGGCTTTTTATCGTTGTATTATCTTTGTTATGTGTTAGTGGTTGTGTTACTACATATGAGCAGGATAATGAGCAACTCAAAACATTGAAATACAACAGTCATTGTAAGAAACGAAAAAAACGCCTTGCATGGGAGTTGATGGAGTATAATGACAAATTTGGTGATAAGAATGGCGATAAAGCTTTAAGTCTTAGAAACCCGATAAATGGCTCGTTTAGTAATTCAGCCACGAGTAATTCCGAGCTTTATGTGATGTTCATTGTAAACTCTAGTAGTGAGATAGATATTATGCTGGTGGAGTATGGTAAGTATTTTGTTAAGGACAGTGGTGACTTTGATGTGGATATCAAAGTTGCCGGAGTTGAAACAGAGTTATCAGGTCGAAATTATTCGGATCGTATCACTTTAGATAAATCCTCTTCAAAGATTCTTTATCAATATCTCAGGAGTGATCATAGTATTAAGTTCTTTGTCTCCGATGAGTATTTTTCAAGTTATAGATTTGAATTAAGATCCTGTCATGGTTTTGGCTATGCTTATAAAAAGTACAGGTTCTAACTCATCATCCAGGAATATATGCCTATATTCTTATGTATAGCCCATAATGTCTTAACTTATGTTTTAGCTAGGGTTCTAACTGTGATAATAGCTAGCTATTATCAGTGAGTTAGGGCAAGGTGTATGTTTTAGTTTTGATGTGTTTGTGGGGGGATGTTGGAAAGTTATGAATTAGCCAGAGTGTTAGCATCATCACAACAGGGCCAGAGCTGTGATGTGCCCTTATCAAAGGTAGAGGATCTCTATCCATTGTTGCGCTCTCTTGTGGCATGGCTACCTAAAGAACAACGCGATAAAAGTGTTTTTGTGTGTGTTTTTGAAAAGCCTAAAGATGTGAAGGCTTTTGTGGCTAAATGGCGGCTTGCTACATCATCTTCTTTGGCTGTATTGCAGTGGCCTCAAACAGATTACTGGGGAGAGCAGCGTCTTTATCATCCAGAGCCCTTGATACATCAAAAAATCAATACCTTAAGTTATTTACAACGAGATCATTCAGCCCCTTGTATGATCCTTACCACTCAAGTAGCAATGCATGAGCGTACAGTGGGAGTAAAAGCATTTGCTGAGGACTATGTGCGCCTAGCTTGTGGTGAGTCTATCTATGAACAGGGGGATATGGCACAGCTGGTTGCTCGGTTGCGTTCTTTGGGTTATGTTTCTTTATCTCGCACGCAATCACCAGGAGAGTTTGTTATCACCAGTGCAAACAGCTTGGAAGTCTTTGCTCCTGGTTATACATCACCAGTGCGATTAATCGTTCGTAGTGGCAAGATAGTCTATTTGAAAACCTTTTCTTTGGTAAGTGGCAAGTCGTTAGAAGATATTGCTGAAGTGATAGCTTATGGGGTTGATGAATATGTTTCTTTAAGAAAGCATCAGGAAGCTGTTATTCAGGCGTTTCACGATCATTGTTTGGATAGCCGTATAGACGCACCTGTGCGTATGGCTTTAGTAGAAGCTATTCATCGTGGTGAGCGTTTTCCTGGGTTTTATCGTTTTGTGCCGTATTTTCGTGATGCTCTCCAACAAAGCAGCGCTTTGTTGGATGATCACATCAGTGCCAGTGACAAAAGATGCTACAAGTTGCATTTAAGCAGCCATGATGTGGTACCTGGTTTTTTGGATAGAGCCGTATCAGCTTGGCAAAAAGAAAAGGATCAAGAGCGTTCTCATCCCACCGTAGATCCAAGGTCTTATTATGTAGCAAGTCTTGGCTCAGACAATCCTGTGGTTGATGTGAAGATGTATGCTTCAGCAGATACAGCGGGTGTGTCATTAAGCATCAGTGTGTTGTCTTCTTTATCGGTGAGTCCTCAGCAGATAAAAGATTATCTAGCCACATCGGTTTTAGGGAGTGGTTTTGATCTATCTCTGTGTGTGAAAGATATGGAGATGATAGCTTTGCGTGCTCACATATCTCGTGATGTGGCCATAGATGTGAAAAAAGTGGTGTTGGTTGCTGAGAATGCTTGGCAAGAAGAAATGGTCAGAGAATGGGCAGAGGGTTTTTCTTCAGCTGAGGGCTCTTCTTCAGCTGAAGGCTCTTCTATCGAGATAGCTTCTTTGTCTGAGTTATGGAATATGCCAGCTATTTTAGATACCAGAGAGTCTGTGTTGTTGGCTTCTGGTTATGTGCCTAAAGATGTGTTCTTTTTAGCTGAGGGCATTCATTACATTCCTGCTGCTTGGTTAAGCAAAGATCTTCCGGCTTTAGATAAAAAAAGTGGTGGTAAAGATTGGCAAGATTTCTTGAGTTCTTTGAGTGAAATTGCTCCTGGTGATTTGGTGGTGCATCGAGAGCATGGGGTGGGAAGGTTTTTGCGTCTGAGTCATCTTGCTGTGGGTGATGAAACCTTAGAGTGTTTGCAGATTGTTTATGCAGGTGGCGATAAAGTTTATTTACCGGTAGACAATATAGCTTTATTGCAAAAGTATGGCTCTTCAGGATCAGGTGGTGGTTCTGCTTTAGATAGTCTTTCACGGGGCCATGTTTGGAAAAAGCGTAAAGCTCAAGTCAAAGCATCAGTAAAAGATTTAGCAGAAGATATCTTGAAGGTTCATTCGCGGCGAGAGTTATCTAAGCTTAAGCCTTATGGGGTAGCAGTAAAGACATATCGTGATTTTTTAGAGAGTTTTCCTCATATAGAAACCGAAGATCAATTGCGTTTCCAGGCTGATATGGAAGAAGACTTTACATCATTTAAAACCATGGATCGTCTGCTTATTGGAGATGTGGGTTTTGGTAAAACTGAGATGGCCATGCGTGCAGCTATGCGGACAGTGCTTGAAGGTTATCAAGTGATGGTGCTATGTCCTACAACGGTGTTGAGTTTTCAGCATGCAGGTACCTTTGAAAGACGTATGCAGCCTTATGGTATTCGTGTGGCTGCAGTGAGTCGTTTTGTGAAAGCGAGTGATATTACCATGATCAGGGAGGATTTTGCGCAGGGTAAAATAGATATTTTGATTGGTACCCATAAATTGCTTGCAAAGACATTTCAGCCGCAAAAACTGGGCTTGGTGATTATTGATGAAGAGCAACGTTTCGGGGTGGGACAAAAAGAAAAGTTGAAAGGCTTGCGTTCAGAGGCTGCTATTTTGGCATTATCTGCAACACCTATTCCCCGAACTTTGCATATGTCTATGTTGGGTTTGCGTGATATATCCTTACTTACCACTCCTCCACAAGGCCGTTTGGCTATTAAAAATCAAGTGATGACTTGGGATGATGAGTTAATAGCAGAAGCTATTGGTAGTGAGCTTAAGCGTGGTGGACAGGTCTTTTTTGTTCATAACCGTGTCCATGATATTGCATCTTATGTGGAAAGAATTCGCGAGCTTGTACCACATGCTCAGGTGCGTATGGCTCATGGTGGTATGGATAAGCGTTCTTTGGAAAGAGTCTTGGTGGACTTTGTTCAGGGAGCTTTTTCGGTATTGGTGTGTACCACTATTATGGAATCAGGGGTGGATATGCCTAATGTTAACACCATTTTTATTCATCAAGCACATATGTATGGTCTGGCTCAGTTGTATCAAATACGTGGTCGGGTGGGACGTTCTGGTGTGCAAGCTTATGCTTATTTTATCACTCCAGCAAAGGAGCATCTCAGTGAGGAAGCTCAACAGAGAATGCAGGTGATATCCACTCATCAGGCTTTAGGTTCGGGATTTGCTATTGCTAGTTATGATTTGGACTTTCGCGGAGCAGGTGATTTACTGGGAGGAGAGCAATCTGGACATTTAGCCACAGTGGGGGTGGAAATGTATACGCAAATGCTTTCTGAGGCTATTGCTCGTGCTCGTGGTGAGGTGTTAAGTGAGAGGGTGGAGTGTGATATAAAAGTGCAGACATCGTATGGTTTGCCGCAAGATTATGTGAGTGCTGAACCAGAACGATTAAGGTTGTATAAGCAGCTCTTTTTGTTAAAAACCCATGATGATGTAGCAGATTTTGCCGAAAGTATTGAGGACCGATTTGGTAAAATGCCACTGGTGGCTCAAGCTTTGTTTGATGTGGCTATGTTAAAGATCACGTTACAAAAACTTGCAGTAAAGCGTTTGGTGCAGTTATCCTCTGAGGCAGATAAAGCAGACAAAGTAGGTGCGGGTGTAGGTGCGGGTGTAGGTGCGGATGTAAATAGTAAAGAACGTTATGAATTGTATATTCCCAAGTTACCGGATCATCAGGTGGATCATATTTTAGCTCAAGTATCACAGCATCAAGATGTGTATGCGCTGGTTGGTCCTCATCAATTGCACGTGACTGTAGTGAAGGCTGCGTCGGAATCGCCATCGTCGTTACAGAAGCTTCATAAGTATGTGCAGAGGCTGGTTAAAGAGCGCAGTGGTGGTGAATGATGAAAGCATTATGGGCTCTGGTTGTTTCTGGGTTGTTGGGCTATGTGGCTTACTATCTTTTTGCAGATGCTCCTTCATATACTTATAACCATTCCACTGACAAAGATGATGGCTCTTTTCTGTCAGGGTTAGGAGATCCTGCTTTGATTCCTTTGGTTTCGGTGGGAGAGTTCTTGATTCGCAGAGAAGATGTGGATTTTGAACATCAGCTTTATGATGCGGTACGTCATAAAAAGCTAGAAAGTCACGTAGAGCTTGCAGATCAGGATGATAACGAAAATGATCAGGATGATGACAGTGAGCAAGATTATGAAGCGAGTTTAAGGGTGTTTTTTTTGCAGTCATTGATCAAGCGTAAGCTGCTCTATGAGATGCTAAGTGATGATTCTCAATTTGATCCACGTGGAGAGGCTATCATGAGTGCCTGTGAGCAGGAATTTGAGGGCTATGTTGCAACTTTGCAAGAGATAAACGCATTAACTGCGTCGTTGCAAAAAGAAAAGTTGCGCTTGAGATTATGTGAATCCCGTGCTATTGCGGCGTATATAGACGAGCATATCAATGGCGATGTGCACGTCAGTGAAGCAGAGATCAAGGCGTATTATCAAGAGCATCGTATGGAGTTTTTTGCAGCAAAGAGAATCTTGATCCGTCATATTCATTTTGTGGATGAAAGATCGGCAAGAAAAGTAGCTGCAAAGGTTAATTCTCAAAACTTTGCTCGATATGCCCAAAAATATTCTATTGCTGCGGAGGCTTCTCAAGGAGGGCTTTTGGGCCCTTTTGCTGCCCATGAAATGCCACCTTTTTTTACTCAGGTTTTTCGTCTAAAGTTGCGTCGTGTGAGTTCTATTGTGAAATCTCCTTATGGCTATCATATCTTTTTGCCTTTAAAGAAATATCCTGAAAAGATATTTTCGTTAAGTGAAGTTCGCAACACCATTGTTCAACGTCTTGAGCAACAGTACAAAAAAGAGCGTTATCAGGAGTGGTTTCAGTTAGCCTTAAACACTGTACCGGTGAGGTTTGCTAGTCATCCAGAACAGCTACCACATCTGTTGTTAACTCATAACAACAAGCACAACTATAAGAATAACAACAAGATAAGCTATTCTATGATGTCTTCAGACACACCTTCAAAGTCCGTTTCCAGTGAGTCTACAGATCAGACAGATCAGGGATATAATCCGGCTTTTTCAACAACAGACCACTTAGAGCTCTTAGATATGCCAGCAAAAAACCCTAAACAGGAGTCTCCATGAATTGGTTTTTAGCTAAGCTTTTAGTTAAGCAATGGCGGAACAATCCACATAAGCTGGCACATAAGCTGGCACACAAGCTAACAAGAACAAGCGTGCTGTTTATGTATGTTAGCAAGCTGGTAGTACTTGTTGTGATGTTGTTTGTTATGGTATTTGGTGAAAAAGAAGCATATGGGCGGATGATCTATGATCGTATTGTGGGGGTGGCATCAGGACAGCCGGTGTTGCTGAGTGAGGTACGCAAGAAGGTGGATAAAGGCCCTTTGGTTTTTATCAGTGAGTATCCTTCAGATACCACTGATACGTTATTTGATCGTGCGTTACATGATGCTTTGAATTTTGCATTGATCAAGAATGCAGCAGCAGCTCGAGGCATTGAAGTAGAAGAGGGAGATGTGGATGAGCACATCATCCGTATCACTCAACAACAAAAGGCCACAGTTGAGGATTTAAAACAGTTTCTTCAGTCCCAGGGCATGAGTTACATGCAGTATCGTAAAGATCTTGCAGATCAGATCTTATGGCAAAAGTTTCAGGGTGTTGTTTTAATGCCAACGGTGAGGATTTCAGATCGAAGATTAAAAGAGCATTATCACATGTCTTATCAACGCTCTCCTGATGATATTCGTTATAATCTTGAGGGTTTGTATGTTAGCTCAAAAACACTTGCTCAAAGATTGTATGAAAAACTGGCAAATAGGGAAATATCTGTGCAAGCTATGCGTGAGCCAAGTAAGCTTGATCTTGGCAGCCCAGATGTGGTGGTGAGGTATGATGATCTCGGAGCTATCGGTGATTCAGAGCTTAGTGAAGCGATACGTCTAGGGTTGAAGGGGCTTGAGGCAGGACGTTTTTCTCCTCCTATACAAACAGGGACACAAAGTTATTATATACTCTACATCAAGGCACAAGAGGTTTCAGAGAAGCCGCATTATGTAGAAAAAAAAGAGGAATTAAGAGCTCTTGTGCGCAGTCAAGAGTTACGCTCAGCTCTTAGGACTTTTTTGCACACAGAACGCTCAAAAGAGGCCATATATATCACTCCTTGAGTGTGTTATCGTGGTGGAATATGGAAGGATCTTGTGGTGGCTATGGTGAAGTGGTTAACACTCCGGACTGTGAATCCGGCATTCGAGGGTTCAAATCCCTCTAGTCACCCCATTTTTAAGTAGCTTGAGTAGCTTAATGGAACAGCTTTTCTGTAAGTCTCATTATTGGTAGCGTTCTTGTAGATTTTCTGGGCTATAAGAATCCATATACTCGCTTGGGATTTCTTTGAGAAAGCGAGAGGGTTTGAAGCATTTGTGTTCATTGTAAACCCGTTTGAGAGCAGCTGTGGTAAGGGTGAGTTTGGCTTTGGTGCGAGTGATGCCCACATACAACAATCTGCGTTCTTCTTCGATATCTTCATCTTTTAAGCTTGCAGCATGGGGCAGTAGGCCATCGTCACAGCCGATAATATAAACCCGTGGATATTCTAAGCCTTTTGAGGCATGCAAACTCATCAAACTGACCCCTTCAAGGTCTTCATTTTCGCTTCCTAGTAAGGATACATCTTGTAGCCAATGGGCAAGATTATTCTGTGGTGCTGCGGAGGCATAGGCTGCTATAGCTGCACCGAGTTCTTTGGTGTTTTCGAGTTTATCTTGATAAATATCTGGGTAGTGGGATTGCAGGTAATTCAGGTAGGGAACATGTGCCAAAAAGACACTGATCACATCTTCGAGAGGAGAAGAAAGCAGTTCTTTTCTGAGGTTGTTAAGTTCTGTGTAAAGGGATGTGGCTATGGATATAAGGCGAGGTTTTAAGCCTTTGAGAATAGAGTTTTTGGGATCTTCATAGATGGTTTCAATAACATCATACAAAGATAGATAGTGTTGATGTGCTACAAGAGAGAGGGCTTCGATGCTTTTGCTGCCCAATCCTCTTGAGGGTGTTTTGATAAGGCGGAGAAAGGCTGCATCGTCTTTGTGATTTACGCAAAGACGAAAGTAAGCCAGGATATCTTTGATTTCACTGCGATCGTAGAAGCGTAAAGAACCATAGATTTTATAAGGGATATTATAAAATGTCAGTCGGTCTTCGATTTCTCGTGATTGGGCATTGGTGCGATAAAAGATGGCCACATCGGTGAGAGGGAATGAGGACTGTTCTTGTTGGATCAAACGACAGACAGTGTCAGCTTCTGTGGTACCATCACGGGTTTTGATGAGTTCGATGCGATGGCCGGGAGGGGCTTCTGTCCATAGCTTTTTGTCGGCTCGTTTAGTATTGCGGCTAATGAGAGCATTGGCTGCTGCGATGATATGGCCTGTGGATCGGTAGTTTTGTTCAAGGTGGATGATAGTGCTGTGTTGGAAGTTAGCTTGAAAGTTCAGGATATTATAAGGATCAGCTCCTCTCCAAGAGTAGATAGCTTGATCATCATCTCCCACCACCATGAGATTATGTGGTTTGGGGGTGAGGTGATTAAGGAGTTCAAATTGGCTCACATTCACATCTTGATATTCATCTACTAAAAAGAACTCGTATTGGCTCATTAAGGCTTCTTTGACATCTTTGTGTGTACGCAACAAGGTGAGCATATTAAGGAGAAGATCAGAGAAATCCATGCTGTGGTTGTGTTTGAGTGTTCGTTGGTAATCAGCATAAATTTTATGAAGAAAAGCCAGCTTAGAATCATTGCATATGGCTACAGTTGCTGGAGCATGAGGAATCAGCCCCTGTCCTTTCAGGCGTTGAATGGCTTCACGGTATTCGGCTGTGGGCTTGCGTTGAGGCTCTTCTTCCACAGACGAAGCTTGCCATAAGTTGGTCTTATTGACGTAAGTTTCTGCTGAAGAGGTATCCTCATAGCGTTGAATGATTTTTTTGAGGACATGATCGGATTCTTTGGTATCAAGGATGGAAAAGTGGGATTCAAAACCTAAGTGGTGAGCAAATTGTCTGAGCCATTTGGCGGAAGCGCTATGAAAAGTGGATATCAGACAATGGCGACATTTGGCATTGAGTGCGATGGCTCGCTCTTTCATTTCTTTGGCAGCTTTGTTGGTAAAGGTGAGAGCGCAAATGGATTCTGGGTTGATATGATGGGTTTCAATGAGTTGAACAATACGGTGGACAATCACTCGTGTTTTTCCGCTGCCTGCTCCTGCAAACACCAATGCAGGGCCATGCAAATGCGCCACAGCTTGACGTTGTGGCGCATTGAGCTCTTCAGCGAAGGTGTGTTGGATAGTATCTGAGGTGTGTGGTTCCATAAGAGTTTTCCGTGATAGAGCACTTACCATGAATGGGCCATCATACTAGGTGGTAGCTGTTAAGGCCATAAGTCCTATGTAAATGACATAGCCGGCAAGCATGAGACCTGCGCTGATTAAGCGAGCTTGGCGCTGCTTCCACCATTCAAAGCGCAGACCTACCCATAATAGGATAGCAAGAAGTAAAGCGAGTAATATATCTCGATAAATCACTTCGGAAGTAAGGGTGTCTTTAAGTGGTGAGATGAGACCAGCAGATCCTATAACCAAAAGAGTGTTTAACATATTGGAACCCACAATGTTTCCTACCACTAAGCCCATTTGATGTTTCTTAACAGCAAGATATGAAGACATCAATTCCGGCAAAGAACTGCCTAAGGCGAGGATAGTGAGTCCCACAAAGGTTTCTTCAACATGTGCTGCTTGAGCTGCCTTCACAGCACTCCATGCCACCAATCGTGCACTACCGATAACCACAAGCATAGCTACTATGAGTTTGATGTAATCTCTACGGGTGATAATATCTACAGACTTTGTGCTATCAAGAGAAGGTGTGGGTTGGGTGTTTGTGAGTTGTTTGAAGAGAAAAACTCCAAAAAAACCCATAAGAAGTAAACTATCAAGACGCAGTAAAGATTGATTCCAAGCAGTTAGTCCAAGCAATAAAGCACTGGCAAGGACCAGTTGAAAGCTAGCAGGTGCGTGATGACGAGAGTCACAAAAAGCCCCTTTTGTCCAAAAGAGAGCAAAAGCAAAAACACAGATGATATTAGCTGTGTTAGATCCCACAACACTGCCCAAAGCTAACAGGGTGCTATCGCTGCTAGCAGCAGCGATAGCAATACCCAGCTCTGGAAGAGACGTACCAAACCCCACCACAAAGACGCCAATCACAAAAGGAGAGAACTTGTGGTAAGTAAAGATTTCTATAGCACTATCAAGAAATATCTCTGTGCTTTTAAGCAATATCCATAGCCCTAGCAAAAGAAATACTAAATAAAGGATAATCACGAGTGTCTCTGTGTTAGTGTGAATGGGTGGGGTTTGTGATATATAAGCTGAGAGTTATCGTTTATTTGTGTCTGTTAAACGTGTCTGTTAAACATAAGGAGAAATGTGGTTAGATGCTATCATTCAAACATACATTAAAAGGTAAGGGCTGTTGGTGGTTATATGGGATTTTTGTCTGGATATGGATGGCTTTGCCTGCATTTTCGATGGAGGCTCGTTTTGACACCAAAAATTTTGTGCAATATATAAACAGCCAAGATGGTGGGTTATCTTTAGGGGTTGATGTGGTCGTGTTACATACTCTAAAGGATGCAGATAAGCAGGATACAGCATGGTCTGTGTTGTTAGGTGGGCATGTGAGTTACCCCAAAAGTAATAACAAGGCCATCTATCCATGGGGGGGTTCTGTGGGAGCTCGTTATTTTGGCATACCTTTTGGCGAGAGGATAAAACCTTATTTTATAGGTTTTATGGGTTATAGCCAAGGCAATTTTCAGTGTATAGGTAAACCAGAGCGCTCAGAGGCCATCGAAGATAATAATAATGATCAAAAAGGGATCAAGATGACCTGTCATTACGGCTATGTAAATGTGGACGTGCGTGCCGGTGTGCACTTTGAATTAACTAAGACATTTTATGTGTTTCTTGAAGACAATTTGTTTGTTATCTATCCGTGGCGGGTAAATGAGCATCCTCAAGATGGTGTGACAACCCAAGTGGCTATTTTTAGTCGCGAAGGACCAGTTTTGTCTTCGCTGCGTCTTGGTTTAGGGGTGGTGTTTTGATGAAGAGCTCTGTGGTATGTCTTGGTTGTATGGTGTGTGTTTGGCTGCTGTGTGTTGCCGAAGTAGCCTACAGCACAGAGATCAGTGCTGCTGGTCATAATAATCTAGTGGTTAACGAAAATTCGAGTTCTATTGCTGTAGGCTTTAGTCTCGATATCCGTGTTGTGGAGCCCCTGCAAGATGAAGAACAGCAGGATGAAGAAGGGAAAAAACCAACAGAGAACACAACAGGGCTAAGCAAGGATAGTGCTAGCTCAGAAACTAGCTCAGAAACCAGCTCAGAGCCGTCGTTTGTTAAAGGTATGCTGCAGCGTGCCTTTAAGGGAAGTGAGGATGTGTGGTCAGGGGTTTTGGGTTTTTCTTTCAATAATGAATCGCTTGGGCCGAGAAATTTTTATGTGTATGCAGGATTGCGTTACATGTTTGCTCCCTTCACTAAGAGCATCCGTGCTTATGGGTTATCCACACTGGGTTATGCGCAAAGGAAAGAGCTATGCCAGCGGCAGGATGGCAAGCAGGGCGGAGAGTCATGTGTAAATAGCTTTGTACCATGGAATATTTATGCAGGTGTTCATGTGTCTGTAACACCTCGATTTTTTCTATACCTAGAAAACAAAGTTGTGCAGATTATTCCTTATTTTCGCTTACGCTACGATGATGGTAGTAGTCGTGTGGTGAGTAATGCATCTGTGACGGGTTTTCATTTTGCTAGTAGTCTCGCTTTAGGCTTTGGTGTCAAGATCTAAGCTATGTGTAGCATGTAAGCAAGCCATCGCTGGTTGTTTTTTTCCTAAATTCTAAAGCATGCGTGTTTCTTTTCGAGCTTTTTCAAAACTGTCATGTCTTGTTGGATCAAATGGGTGGCTTTGCCTGCATTTGTGATGAAGGTTCTTCTTGGCTCCCAAAGTTTTGTGCAATATATAAACAGTCACAATACTCGGCTATGAGAGGTTGATATGCCTTTGATCTGTCATTATCGCAGTTAGGGGTCGTGTTTTGATGAAGAGCTCTGTGGTATGTCTTGGTTGTATGGTGTGTGTTTGGCTGCTATGTGGTGTTGAAGTAGCTTACAGCACAGAGATCAGTGCTGCTGGTCTTCAGAAGCTAGCGGTTAACGAAGAGTCGCGTTTCATTGCTGCAGGTTTTGGTGTTGATATCCGTGTTGTGGAGCCCTTGCAAGATGAAGAAAGGCAGGATAAAGAACAGCAGGATGAAAAAGGAAAAAACCCAACAGAGAACACAACAGGGCTAAGCAAGGATAGTGCTAGCTCAGAAACTCGTTTAGAAACTAGCTCAGAGCGGTCATTTGCTAAGAGCATGCTGCAGGATGTTTTTAAGGGAAGTGGGGATGTGTGGTCAGGGGTTTTGGGTTTTTCTTTGGAAAATGTATCACTTGGCCTGCGAGATTTTTCGGTGTATGCAGGATTGCGTTACATGCTTGATCCTTTCATAAGGATCATCCGTGCTTATGGATTATCCACACTGGGTTACGCAAAAAGTAGTGGGTTATGCCAGCGTCAGGATAGCAAGCAGAGGGAAGAGTCATGTGTAAGAAGCATTATGGTATGGGATATTTATGTGGGTGTTCATGTGTCTGTAACACCTCGATTTTTTCTATATCTAGAAAGCAAAGTTATGCGCATTGTTCCTTTTGTTAATCGTTTCGCTTTGGGCTTTGGTGTCAAGATCTAAGCTATGTGTAGCATGTAAGCAAGCCATCGCTGGTTGTTTTTTTCCCAAAGCAGTTTATGCGCGTTTCTTCTTGTTTGTTGCTGGTTGTTTTTGTGATGTTTCGGACTTTTTCAAAGCGGTTACGCCTTGTTGGATCAGTGTGTGAATGTCTGATATTTCAAGAGGTTTTTGTTGCCAAGCAGCGGTGTCGTTGAGAATGGATTTGCGTGAGGTTTCAGGTAGTGGTGCTTCACTCATCATCAACACAGCGATATGGGGATATAACTCCTGGATTTGTCTGAGTAGCCACATACCATTGTGTCCGGGCATTTCATAGTCTGTTAAGACCATATCGATGTTATGAAGGCTGAGGTGCTTTAAGGCTCCTGTGGCATCGGATGCCACATAGATAGCTGCAAAGTATTGGCTGAGGTGGATTTTGAAGAATTTGACCAAAGAGGTATCATCGTCAACCACAAGCAAAGATAGATTTTTGCATCCTTTGTACTTTGATGGATATCGGAATTCTTTCTTAGGTTTGTTTTTATCTTGGGAGTGGTAATACATGGTTTGTGGTTCTCTTTATGGTTATGTAGGGAGAGGTCCGTTGAGTACATGAACAGAAACATTCCATCCAGTTTAAGGAACACTCTTCATATAAAACGGTACTTTTCGCCTGTAACTTTAGGGGTTTATCTGTGGCGTTATCGAAGCAGCTCTCATGAGCTGCTTTTTTGCTGTATATTAAAGAGATCTCTTTAATACTTGAAGAGAGGCTAGCTAGGGCTAGAAACCAGCTTAAAAAGCGTTTATAATAGTCTGAGTTCTCGTGATGAACATGGATCATTACATTAAGACGAGTTTGGAAGACTCATCGATCGATAGTTTATGGATAGCTTATAGATAGCTTATAGATAGCTTATAGATAGCTTATAGATAGATAGCTTTAGAGGTTACTTCACATATCATAATGAGAACCATATACCATGGATCCTAATCAGAACGCTCATGAGTGGGTTTGGCAAAAACTGGGTACATATCTGAGCGATCATGATTGTAAAGATACGCAACCACGTCGGACCATCATCGAATACTTCCTCAATCATCCTGATCAACAGCATGTGAGTGCTGAGCAAGTTCATCAGTCACTCAAAGATCAAGGACATAAGCTAGGGCTTGCCACAGTGTATCGTTCTTTGAACCTGCTTGTGGATGCAGATATTCTTGAACAACATCATTTTCAAAATGACAAAGCGGTTTATGAGCTCAAGTATCCTGAGGGCCATCATGATCATCTTGTATGTCTTGATTGTGGAGACATCAAAGAATTTGAAGATGAATACATTGAAGAGCGTCAACAGGAGATAGCGATGAAACTCGGCTTTGATCTTGCTTCTCATCGTCTTGAACTTTTTGGTCATTGCAAACAAAAAAGCTGCCCATCAAAAACCTCTTCTTAAAACCGATTCTTACGACCTATGGCTGTTGTATCATCTGTGTGTTATATCCCCTCTCTTTAATCTGTGTCATTGATTATGAAAGTTTGTCATGATGTCCATTGTTTTATCTCGTTCCGTCTCTTGTATGGTTGTGGGGTTGTGTCTTTTTTACTCTCATAGCGCTTATGCTTTAAAGTGTGGTGATCTTACTAAGATTACCAAAGCATTTAACAAAAACCATATTTATGAAAAGCGTTATGATGACAAAATTTCTCAAAGAACGTTTGAGATGTTTTTGCAGAGACTGGACCCTCTTAAGATGTACTTTCTTGCCTCAGATATAGAGAACTTTAAAAATAATCAGTACGACACTCTTCTTGATGATCAGAGCAGAGAAAAAAAATGTGACATTATCGATGCCATCATTGAAGTCTATAAGGCGCGTAAGACATCTCATCTAAGAGAGATGAGACGTTTTATCGATCAGAAGCATGATTTTTCTGTGGATGAAGAACTCCTTTCTAATGCCAGGCACTATGATTATGCATCTAGTCTAAACACGCTACGACAGAGGCGTCGTAAACGTATCAAATTTGCTCATATGGGTTATTTAGATAACTATGATGACAAAGACATTCGCTTAAAGCTTAAAACGCGATATGACATCAAAGAAAAACGATTTCTCAAAGAAACCCGTACAAAGCTTTATGGGCTATATCTGAATGCTTTTGCCAATAGTTTGGATAATAACTCTCGTTACAGCAGTCCTTTGAAGAAAAAAGAATTTGACAGTATGATGCGACGTTCTTTGCATGGTATTGGTGTTCAGATTACGGAAGAAGAAGGTATTACTAAAATAGTTGCTGTGATTGCTGGAGGTCCTGCTAGCAAACAAGGTGAATTGAGAAGTGAGGATAAAGTTTTGGGTGTGGCTCAAAACACAAAAGATTTTGTGGATGTTGTGGGTATGGAATTAAATGAAGTGGTGAATTTGATTCGAGGTGAGCGAGGAACAACGGTGAGGCTTCTTATCTTAAGAAAAGAAGCCAGTGGTACAAGAAAACTACAGGTAAAAATCGTACGCGATAAGATTGAGCAAAAAGATCAACTAGCTAAAGGCCATATCTATCACCTCAATGATCTTAAAAGAGGGCAAGATCTGAGTATTGGGGTTATAGATATTCCTGGGTTTTATCGAGATTTTAGTGGTCATCAGGACGGGGTAGAAGGTGCTCGTTCTGTGAGTCGAGATGTGGGTGTGGAATTGGTGAAGTTGATGCAACAAGGTATTGATGCATTGATCTTGGATCTACGTGATAACTCTGGAGGATCGTTGGATGAGTCGGTGTTACTACCGGAATATTTTATGCCCAGTGCAACGATCCTGCAAAGAAAATCGGAAAAAGATAAAAAAGCGGTCATGATGGATACAGATAACGATCAGATTCTCTATGATGGAACCCTAGTTGTCTTGACAAATATTCATTCTGCCAGTGCCAGTGAAATTGTTGCTGGAGCTATAAAAGATCATGATCGAGGTATTATTGTGGGTGATAAGCGTACCTTTGGTAAAGGTACAGTGCAAAATATTATCAATCTTGAAAGGCATATGGGCAGTGCTACGGTCACCACCCAAAAATATTACACGCCTAATGGCCATTCCACTCAATTGAAAGGAGTGGCCTCAGACGTTGTTCTTCATTCTCATTGGGATGTTTCTGATCCCGAAGATTATCACGGAGAATACCCTGTGCCATGGGAGCAAGTACCTTCAGCAAAACTGCTTAATTTAGGCCAAAGAGATGCTGGTGTTATCGCTTCTGTGAATGCTCTTAGCAAAGAGCGGAGGTTATTAGATGGTTATTTTATTAATCTCGAACGGACGATGCTTAGGCTTGCTGAGCTTCGCAAGAGGCGTGGTAATCCTGTGTCTTTACGTCATGAGCAACCTCTTGTGGCTGGAGAACAAGAAAAAGATACTTCGTCAGCTAGCAAAAAAGAGGAACATATCCGATTAGAAAACAAGGCAGCTTCATTGGATATAGATTATATTTTAAAAGAAGCACTGAGTGTCACAGCAGATTATCATTATCTTCTTCACAACCAATCACCTGGTACTTACCAACCTATTAATCATGCTGTTGATGAAGACTCAGAAAGATTTATCAGTGGCTGTCTATTTCCTCTGGCAAGCTCGTTTCTTGGCTGTTAGTTTTTAGCATAAAAGACTCACACCGGAGTTCCCCACAAAATGTGCACAGCTTCGCGTAAGTAGCACAGTAGCACTTAAGAGCTGTATGCTTTAGTGCCAGTGTATCATGATGAGGATAAAGGAGATGTATAGAGATATATAGATAAGATATACAAAAAACACTCTATAGCGTATGCCAAGATAGAGATGTTTTTAATATCTGCTATTTTAAGGGAGCTTGTTTGAAAGAGTTCTTTTATGTTTTAGGTTTTGCTGCAAAGAGTGTCTATTCTCGGGGGGATGTTTGGTTATCTCCACTATGTTTGGCAACCGTTGTGTTGTTGTTGTTTTCTTTTGGTTTAGGTTATCAAGAAGAAGGTCAGAAAATCTCATTGCTGATGGCTCAAAGCTTTGTGGTGAGTTTACTGAGCATTTCGTGGTTTCTAAGCAAAGTATTTGCAAGTTTAGTGCGTGATCATGCTTTTGAGCATCTAAGAGTCATGCCTGTAAGTGCTGAAAAACTCTATGGGAGTTATTTAGTGCTGACGTTGTGTTTTAGTTTTGTGGCAGCTATCTTTACGGTGTTTGTGGCAAGTGCTTTTTTAGAAATAAGGCTTTCTCGTCATATTCTTACCACCATGGCTATAGCTTTATCTCTTTATTCTCTAAGCACAGCTTCTTTGGGGGTTTTATGTGCAGGGCTGACAGCTAAGGCCAAAGAACATCATATCTTGTTTCCTTTGATCTATTTTCCTTTGAATATTCCACCAGCTATCACAGCTCATTTGTACTCTCATCATGCCATGACTCACAATAATGTTTCAGGGGGATGGTTGTGGTTATTGTTGGTTGAAGGTGTTGTATTTACAGGATTATGTGGTTTTTTATTTAGAGAAATCAGTGATTGACTGTGGGAATGTGTTGGGGTGATGCTTTAAAAAACATGTAAGTCTCAGGCTATATATATCCGCTAGTCGTACAACTCATGATCTGAAACACGATCTATCATGAATACAATTCTTTTCAAAGAGACCTCTTTATTAAAATATGTTTCAAGTCGCAATGAGTTTCTTCTTTTGCTGCATGTCTCATAAGCATGCATTAGCACAGCATACTTAAGTATTTCGTTTAGGTTTATTGTATTCCTTCTTTTTGTCAGGAGCTTTGAGAAATGTAACGTTTTATAAATTATAAAAAGGAACCTGGTAAGAAAGAGCGTAGTGAATGTCGAAGTACAAAAACGGTTGGAAGTAGGGCTGATGCCTTATCTGGATCTTTATGCGGCTGCATTGCTACGAGATCAGATAGCAATAGGTGAGTTTTATGTGCCCTTTGTGTGTATACGGTTTTAATATGTCAGAAGCTGGTTAGGTATAGGTATAAGGATAAGCCAAAACAGTATCTTCGCTTTATCTACGGTGATGAATGAGTAGAAAGGACACACAAAATCAGGGGTACGATTCAACATGTATGTCTTGAGGCTAATAAGTTTAACAATGACACCGACGGTGTGAATAGAGATGGTTGCCTTTTTGAAGCTTTTAAGTATATTGCTAAGCGGTGGTCGGCATTAACCGAAGACATGCTCGTAGAGATGATATTAACAGGAGGAAGTATGGCAGAAAGAAATGCTCTGTCAGAAGCGGCTTTTCAGTTGCGTCCACTCATTATCACAGATGATGATAAATGGCTGGATATGGAGAGAGAAAAGGAGCGAGAGGAATTATATTTAGATAAAGTTGAGCGGGAGGATAGGCGAGAAGAAAGAGCAGCCGTGGCTAGAGACATGCTTTCCAAGGGGTTTCATGTAAACGTCATTTCGATTTCGACAGGACTCACATCACACGCGGTTACGGTACTTGCTTATGGCACTGCTCAGTGACAT
Organism: Proteobacteria bacterium bin106; assembly: GCA_002238945.1. Classification (GTDB taxonomy): domain Bacteria; phylum Bdellovibrionota_B; class Oligoflexia; order Oligoflexales; family Bin106; genus Bin106. The sequence goes on from MPNI01000004.1 coordinate 40,979, forward strand.
GAGCAATAGTCTCTGTGACTTTAAGGACACACTTTTCCATCAGTTCTCTAGCAAGAGGTGTTGATGTCAGAGCTTTGTATATTCTGATATTTTTAGGCTGTTGATGGAAATACGGGTATGAAAGTTTTTATCATCGCCGATGAGAGTTATTCAGAGCCAATGGCCGTCACCGCGCCTTTGATACGATTCCAGGAAAACAGCTAGCTCTCCTTATTTAAACAGCATCTTAGGCATGCTTTTTCTTAGCTAGATCCAGTGCTCAATTGACGAAACCTCGGGCATAAAATATTCAAAGAGATCTTACAAAATATAACTATTTTGACTCAAAAATAATCGACTTGTAGTGTGTATTTTTAAGTATAATTCGCAAAAAAAGCCTATTATTTTAATATGTTACGCTTTGTGTCATCTCTTCACTGGAGCGAAGACAGGAAAGGCTTATTCTTTGCTTTAAAGAGGCATATTGTCGGTATGTGCCATTGAATCTTGGTTATAAAAAAGGCATGATCACAGCTAAGATGGGCTTTGGTGAGGTTATGCTAGGAAACGTTCCATGAGCTTAAAAACAGCTTTGCAGGTATCGTTGCGGCAGCGCTATGTTGACTATATACTTCGTTATGGTTGGTTGACGGTGGTGGTGCTTGCTGGGGTGTGGTATTATGCCATCTCAGAAGCACCCTCTGAGAAGCATCAAGGAGATGTTTACCGGATCATTTATGTGCATGTTCCCAGTGCCTTTTGTGCGTTTTTTGCTGCTTTTTTACTACTTGTGCAAAGTATCAAGGGACTGGTTAACACCCATCATTCTACTCATGTGTTATGGGGAAAGGCTTTAGCTGAAATAGGACTATTATGTACTTTTCTGACTTTGATAACGGGATCTTTATGGGGACGTCCTACTTGGGGGGTGTGGTGGACATGGGATGCAAGACTCACCACAACCCTGATTCTTGGTTTGCTCTATGTGGCTTATTTGCTGTTATGGAATGCCATGTCATCTCCAGCTGAGAAAAGTAAGGCATGTGGTGTATTGGGTATCTTGATTGCCTTAGATGTGCCTATCATCTATAAAAGTGTGACCTGGTGGCGTACCTTACATCAGCCTCCCAGTTTATTTACCGACCAAAATGTGATGGCTCCACAAATCAAAACTCTTCTCTTTGTTTGTATATTCTCGTTACTTGCTGTGATGATATTTTTTTCTTTTAGACGCTTTTATAATCTTAAATTAGAAATGCAACTCAAAGCCCAAGCCATCAGTGAGTTTTCTTAGCTAGTCACCTTACTTTATATAAATCTCTGCCATGTATGAATCTTTAAATCCTAATATATTTATTTGGCTGGCTTATGGGATAGCTGCGGTGTGTTTATTGGGCTATGGGGTATTTCATCATAGAAGAGGCCGTTTGCTGAAACAGCTGGCGCACACTAACATAGCTGGCGATACACACAACGATATATACAACGATATATACAACGATATATACAACGATATATACAAATAACCATGATCTTTAGCCACACATTATAACAAAGTCATGAATACATCTTTACATACTCAAAGACGTAAACGATCTCCCAGAAGTCGCTTTTCTGTGATACTGGTTATTGCATCTATGGTGGTGCTTGTTTTGATGGTTTATAATATTGAAGGAAATAGTGTCTATTTTTATACCCCCAAAGAAGCGTATAGCCAAGCTCAAAGCTTGGCTGGAGAGAGAATCCGAGTGGGTGGTATGATTGAAGTGGGCTCGGTTAAACATCAAGCTGGCACCTTGCAAGTGAACTTTGTACTCTCTGATCTTGCTACTGCTCAACTTAATGTCACCTATTTTGGCGCTCTACCTGATATGTTTAAAGAAGGACAAGGAGTGGTGGTGGAAGGTGTGATTCATCCTCAAACTCAAAGTGTAAATATGCCTTCTATGGAAGCTGAAAAGCTTATGGTTAAGCATTCTGAGGAATATTCCTTGCCCGATCACCCTCATAGCATTAACAGTGAATTGCTGCAGCAATCTCTCCTTCAAGACTCTAAGGAAGCATCCTATTAAAGAAAAGAGAATAGATTTATGTTTGTTGAGCAAAAAACCATCATGAAGCTTCTGGCTTCCTTGGCTGTTATTGGCTCATTACTCGCCCTGACCTTTATTTTTCGCGAAGCTTTGAGTCTTGATGCTGGAAGGGGTACGGGGGTTCATTGGAATCAACTTTATGACAAAAACAGTGATAAAAAAAGAAAACAAGCTTTTGATTTTGCCCTCACAGTTCTGTCATGGCCTCAGTCTTTGCATGAAGGTAAAGTGCTTTCTTTAGGAAGCTTGAAAGGTTCAGCGGTGATGATGAATTTTTGGGCTAGCTGGTGCGAAAGCTGTGCTGAAGAGGCTCCATTGCTTGAGCAGGCTTGGCGTAGTTATAAAGATAAAGGGCTTGTTGTGTTGGGGGTGGTGTCACTTGATGATCCACAGGCAGCGTTAGCCGAAGGTGTGAAAAATGGCAAAACCTATCCATTGGTTTATGATTCTCGTGGTAGGATAGCAGTGGATTATGGGTTGTTAGGTGTTCCTCAAACGGTTTTTATTGATAGTACAGGCTCCATTGCTCAAGCCCTTGCTCGTCCTTTAGGTGCTGCAGATATTGTGCGTGGTATTGAAGCTATTTTGCCTTCTTCGAGTGAGGATAAGCCGCAGATTCAACCAACCAAGACATCACTGTAGGCTCTTTTGTCTGCAAGCTTTGGGCTTTCATGAAAGGTTTTTCATACATAGAGGTTTTTATAAAAAGGGCTTTCAGCCAGATATTCCGAAAGGTATGAGTTATCAGGACTGATCTTTACCACAGGACAACACGAAAAGATATAAGGTGTAAAGGAGAGTAGAGCCATGTTTAGCAAAGAAGATTTTTCTCTAAAAAATACAGATGATATTGGTGCCTTTATTTTTATTCTACCTTTTGTGCTTTTGATTGCTCCTTTTTTAGTTCTTGCGTATCACATTGGCTTGATTCTCGATATTACAGATACTCTTGATAAGCCCTAGTTGGTTATTGCGCTCTTGTCTCTATGGTTGTTGTTATGTTGCCTTGTTAGGGTTCTCGTTAGGACTCTCGTTAGGACTCTCGTTAGTACTATAGCTGTGTTGATGTTTTGCTACGATACTTACCATGATCCATACATGATTGCTCATGCCGCCACTGCGTTCTTACATTGATCCTTTCCAAGATGTGCCTTCTGGCTTTGACAGCACGTTTAATCCTTATTTGGAAAAAGTCAAAGAAGATGCTAAAGCATCCGTTCCACGGGTGTTGTATGGACCTTATTTACGTGGAAAAAAGTCTCATTGGCTTGACTGGTTTCATCACAGTCGATCTATGTTGCCAACAGCTCAAGGCAAACTGATTGTAGAGATAGGGAGTCATGATGGTGCAGTGATGTGCTCTCTTGCTGCCAAATCGCCTCATCATTGTTTTGTGGGCCTTGACATCACTTTAAAACGTGTTCATAAAGCAGCGATGCTGGCTAAAGAGCAAGGGCTGGCTAATGTGGCCTTTGCTTACGCCAATGCGCGAGCAATGAGTCATTTGTTTGCCGCGGAGGAGATTCATAGTATTTTGATATTTTTCCCAGATCCTTGGCAAAAAAAGATGCGTCAACGTAAACATCGTCTCTTGGACGCCTCTTTTTGTAAGGTTTTGTATGGGTTGCTTCAGCCAAAAGGATCCTTATGGTTTAAGACAGATGCGCAGGAATATTTTTTGAGCAGTGATGATCTTTTTAAAAAAGTTGGATTTATAACCGAGACCCATAATAAGAACCTGAGTGGTGATTGTATATCAACGTTTGAAAAACGTTTTCGTGCCCAAAACAAGAAGATATTCCAGCAACACTACCAAAAACTTTAAGTAATGATTTGCATAGGCGTGATTTTATCTTTATAGTAGTTTCCACCAGTGCCTTATAGATTCTGTCTCAATAACAAGGATACAGCATACACATTGAGGTTAATTAGAGAAAGTACAGAATAGATGAGAATAGAGAATAGAGAAGATAACAGCTTTGATCTAGCCACTTACAGGGAAAAAACGTAAAACGTAGCTAATGGACGAACCCACACCAGAACCTTTGCCGTCTTTTACGGCAGGGACAATACCTCACACACCCTCCCTGGGTGTTGATATTCAAACCCAGCCAATCAGGGTGGGTGTATCGTATGCATTTCAAACAGATGAGATAGATGCGCCCAGTAGCGAGCATCTAAGCACAGCAGCCCAGTGTTTAGCAGTAGAAGCATCTGTATCTCATGAAGGGGGCCAAAAGAAACCTCTTACGGTGCTGGATGTGTCTTCTGAAAATGATGATTCTGCTTCAGTATCTGGTACAGCTTGTACAGATAATAAGCTACTACAGGGTGTTATAAAGCCAGAGTGTATCAGCACTTGCGGTGATCTTCGTTACGTCAAAAACTCTATTTGCTATCATTTGAATAGCTCTGTACTTCATCGTTTTTTAGACATACTTTTAGAGCGTTTTCATCTTAAAGGCTATGGAGTGAGTCTGAGCTTTGTGGACGTTTCAACTATGAGGGAATTGTGTCAAGAGTATTTATCGAAAAATGCTCCCACAGATATTCTGTCATTTCCGCAACTTAGCTTTGTTGAGCCGATTTCTTCTTCAGCCTTTCCAAATCATTCCACAGACCATCATATAGATGCTCAAGCCACTCCTCATCATCATCTTGGTGATATTGTGGTATGTCTTGCTGAGATAGAAGATATGGGCATTGTTTCTGATAAAATGACTGAGTATTCACTGGCTTATAATGTTCTCTTTATCATCACTCATGGTTTTCTCCATCTTGGTGGCCATGATCATATTCCGGGTGAAACCAGTGAAGTTATGATGAAGCGCTATGAACGTGAGACGATGGATTATCTGAGTGAGGAGGAAAGCCGCATTATTGAACATCTATTTGATAGACAGCAGAGGATTTGATGGACGTTCTTTCATATACAGATGTCCTTGGCTTTACTATCATTTTTCTTTGCCTTCTTCTTGCCAGCTTTTTTTCTTGTGCCGAGACAGCAGTAACCTCATTAGATCCTCTTAAAGTGAAGCATATTCTGGCTTCACGAGGAGAGCGTGCTCGTCATCTTCAGCTATGGGCTGATTATCCTGAGCGTGTTCTTGCCACGGTGTTGATCTATAACAATGTGGTGAATATTTTAGCTTCATCTATGGCCACTACCATGGCTTTGCGTCACTTTCAAAGTCAGGCGGTGGGTATTGCCACAGGAGTGATGACGCTGTTGATATTGGTGTTTGGAGAGATTATTCCTAAGAGTTTTGCTAAAACCCATGCAGAGCCAGTGGCTATGGTAACCATGAGGGTTATTTCGGTGGTGTATTGGGTTTCTTCTCCTGTGGTGCGGGTGTTTTCAGGGTTAGCTCATTGGGTGATTACATTCTTTTCAAAAGTGGATAGATCCAGTAGTCATGATATTACCGAAGAACAGCTTGAATTTATGGTCAATGAGGGGCATCGTACAGGAGTGATCAAAGATATGAAACGCGATATCATTGAAGGCGCTTTTGACTTTGATGAAACCCGTGTTAAAGAAATTTTAACTCCTCGCACGTTACTGAAGTGTCTTCCTGATGATGCTACCTATGATGATGCACTGGCTTTATCGGTAGAAAGTGGTCATTCACGTATTCCCATTTTTCATGACAAACTCGATCAAATTGTGGGTATTGTGTTGATAAAAGACCTTATCACTATGGGTATGGGTGAGCCATCACAGCAGCGTGCCCATCTCAAAGTCAAAGATGTTATGCGTCCTCCTTTTTTTGCCCCAGAATCTAAAACGATCATGCGATTATTCGTGGATCTTAAACGCACTAAAAATCATATGGCTATTATCATTGATGAATACGGTGGAACAGCAGGTATTGTGACTATGGAAGACATTCTTGAAGAAATCGTAGGAGAGATTCAAGATGAGCACGATGAAGAGGATCCTCAATTTCTTAAGGTAGAAGAAGGAATTTACGAAGTGGACGGCGCTGCTGACCTCAAGGATTTCCAGGAATTTTTCCAATTGGAGCCATTTGATCATGATGCAGATACTGTGGGAGGATGGATCATTGATCGTTATGGTGAGATGCCTAAAATTGATCAAAAGATCGCATTCAACAACTTAAAAATGCGTATCATTGATGTTCAGCAACATCGCATCAAACGTGTTCGTGTGAGAAAACAATCGGATGTACCGACAGCACCTGGCAGCAAAAAAGACATCCAGTCACAAACCTTGTCTCATGTTAGCACTCAATCTGAGCACCAGCCTGTGAATGTGTCAGCTGAAGCACAGAAAAATCACTCAACTCTTTGATTACAGTTGAGCCATGCAAGGTCCTCTGTTAGGCTGTGATGATATGATCTTGATCAGCGGTGTGTTATAGATAACGTATACAGCTCTATGTATATCTCTTAGGTGTGTCTATAGCTATAGAGAGAGTTCCCACAGGAGACGGCAGATGAATGTGCTCATAAATAAACTTATGAATAACAAACTTATGAATAAGGGAGGAGGTCCTGATCAATTTATCAAAGATCTCAATGATTTGATTAACAAAATAAGTACAGGAAAATCAGGTAAAAAAGGCGGTTCCTCTTCTGGTGGTCCTTCCTTTACTCCTAACTCCGGTTTACGTCCTTTGCTTATTTTTATGGGAGTTTTGCTTGCTGTTGTGAGCCTTTTTAATTCTTTTTATACCATAGATGTATCAGAAGAAGGGGTGGTTACACGTTTTGGACGTTACAGTCGTACAGTGTTGCCAGGGCTTCATTTTAAGATCCCATTTACTGTGGAAAATGTGACGCGAGTGAAATCCAAGATCGTTCATCAAGAAGAGTTTGGTTTTCGGACGCAATCTCGTCCTTCGCGAGGTCGGGTGTATTCTAAGGATATTCTTGATGCTGAATCGTTGATGCTTACCGGTGATCTCAATGTGGCAGATGTTGAGTGGATCCTTCAATACCGTATTGTGGATTCATGGAAATATCTTTATAAAGCGCGTGATGTGGAAACCAATATTAGAGATGTCTCTATTTCTATTATGCGACGTGTGGTAGGGGATAAGTTAGTGAATGATGTCCTGACCACAGGACGGGTAGAGATTGCTGATGAGGCTAAAGTCCTCACTCAAGAAGTGTTGGATCATTATGACATGGGTATTAAGGTGGTGAGGATCAATTTACAAGATGTCAATCCACCGGATCCTGTGAAAGGTGCGTTTAATGAAGTGAATGCAGCCAAACAGGAACAAGAACAAACCATTAATCAAGCTGAGCAAGAATACAATCGTCGTATTCCTGAAGCCCAAGGAAAAGCCGAACAAACCATTCGAGATGCTGAAGCTTTTGCTGTGCATTTGATCAATCATGCTAAAGGGGATTCCGCAAAATTTAATCAGATTTATGCAGAATATGTTAAAGCGCCTGATATTACAAAAAAACGGGTTTACTTACAAACCATGCGAGAGATTTTTCGTAACCATCAAGGCTTAACGATTATTGATGAAGATGCCAAAGGTATTTTACCTGTTTATGGGCCATTAAACTCAGAGTTATTGGCTCCTGCAGCTAATAAAGCCAGTGACTCCTTATCTTCTTTGAATAACACAGGAGAGCCTTCACCATGAAAAGTCAATTGATCACTACTTTGGTTGGTCTTGCCCTTGTGGCTGGTTATAGTTCTGTTTATACCGTCCAAGAGGGGCGTCAAGCTTTTATCACGGAATTTGGTAAAATTCGTGGTAAACCGGTTACAGAAGCGGGATTGCATTTCAAGGTACCGTTTATTCAAGATGTGCGCACTTTTGATAAACGTATTTTGCAATGGGATGGAGATGCTGAGCAAATCCCCACGAAAGATAAAAAGTATATTTGGGTGGATACAACAGCGAGATGGCGTATTAAGGATGTGATTCGTTTTGCTCAAACGGTTCAAAATGAGCGTACAGCGGCTAATCGTCTCGATGGTATTCTTGATGGTGTCACCCGTGATACGATTTCAAGCTATAACTTGGTGGAAACAGTTAGAAATTCTAATCTGATTCTTGAAAAAATAGATGGACTCAAATCCTCTACGACAGATTCTGAGGGTAATGAAAACACCAATCAACGCCTCGATAACACGCATCGTGCTGAAGCTTCAGAGGTTAGTGATGATATCACCGGAGAAATAGAAGAAATCACCACAGGTCGAGAAGAACTGACCAAGCAGATCATCTCCAGTGCTCGTAGTGCTTTGGAAGATATTGGCATTGAGCTGCTAGATGTTCAATTAAGGCGTGTATCTTATGAGGAGTCTGTGGAACAAAAAGTTTACGAACGTATGATTACGGAACGACAAAAAATTGCTTCACGTATCCGCTCTTTTGGTAAGGGAGAGGCAGCTAAAATATCAGGTCGACTCAATCTTCGTCTCAAAGAAATTGAATCAGAAGCTTATCGCAAGGCTCAGGAGCTTAAAGGGGAAGCAGACGCTGTTGCTATCAAAACCTACGCTGAAGCTTTTTCTAAAGATCCAGATTTTTATGAATTTATTGAAACTCTTGATTCATATAAAGATACTCTCAAGCAAGGATCTCGCTTTATACTTTCTAGTGATGCGCGTTATCTTAAAGCCCTAGAAGGACCATAAAGAGAAGGACTATAAAGTTTATTTCAGCACATTCTTTATTTTTCTAGTCACATTTATGTGAATCGGGTCAGTTTGTTCATCTCATAGTTTTGCCTATTTTTTAATAGATATTAAAAAAGAATATAAATGAGGTGCGTTACCATTATTCTTCAGCGTGTAGAGCTTCAACAAATACTTTAAAAAATCTTTTCATGATGTAGTAGTCATCTTGTCTGATTTCTTCTAAATCAGCGTGAGGTTTTCTATAGTTCATAGAGGAGGATACGTGGTGTCTCCCATCAGAAAATGAATTATAGAGGGTTCTTTGCACATGATTATCATAATAGCTAGTGCGAGTTCCATGGTGGTAGGGTGTTCGGTTGTTGCTCCGCTCTTTGAGTACTTGACTCGGAAGAGTGTTTTCAAATACCTCGTAGTTAGCAAATTTAGCAAAAGCTCGAACTCCGTGGTTGTTTAGTTTAAAAACAGTAGTTTTAAGTGGAGGTTCTTTATTTACGTAAAATGTTACTTGAATAGTAGAGGGATCTGCTTTTGTTGCAGCCTCTTGTAATATTTTTTCTAATTTTCCACCTTTTGATAAATCAGGGTGAGAAATATGTAGATAATCCAGATGTTCACTGCTCATATTTAGGGTTAATCCTTCTTTTAGTTTCCAAGACCAGCCCCAAACCTGTGGTTTACCACCACCTGATGGAGAGTCTACACTATACGTAACATAAAGAGACACAGATGTATATTTAGCAGAACAATATTTTAAATCTCCAAAACGATATCCATTAATTTGAAAATATCTACGGTCATTATTGTCACTATAAGAAGAGTCTTGGTATCCACTAAAATTGCGGCTATTAGTATCAGTGTAATCTTTAATACACTCTTGGCTCTTATAATACGGTGTTACTGCTGATATAACGCTTTCTTTGTTTTCGGCTTTTTTTTCTAAATCCTCCTCATCTTCGGGCCCTGTTGCTATACCGATTACTACAGTGCTAAGGAGATCAAGGATACCTCCGCTAAACATCTGAAATTTTGGTGAGGTATTGCTTACTTGAGGACTACTAAGAGAGGCAAGACGTTCTATGTCTTGCTTTATTAAGTCGTCCACTTCATCAGATGAAGAAACATCTGATTGTTGGCGTTGCATCGCTGTATCTTTGTTGCAACTCATAAAAAACAAGCTAGCAAAAATGAGATAAGTAATGGTGTTTAATATAGGTTCTGATAAAAATGTGTTTTTTCTATCTTTGGTTCTTGCAGAAATCATTATTACTCCTCGTGCAATGCCATTGCGGTTAGCTTATTTACTCCGCTCTCTTTATGAAAAGATCTTTTCATAAAGAGAGCGGAGCTTCTTTTTGCGAGAATAAAAAAATTCTTTGTAAAATAGCATAGGAAGTAAAATCTACACATAAAATTCACCAAAAAATTACAGTATTCCAGCAAGTTATAACCCTTATCGGCAGGAGCTTGTTCTTGCTTTAGTAATCATCGATTTTTCTTAAAAGAAAGCCGTTTTTTAAGGATGCTGATGTGCTATTGGAGTTTGGCTTGCACACACGTTAAACTTAGTGGAGTTTATAGCTGGTGCATATTTAGCTTAATATTTGCTATATGTTAGAAAGTAAGATTGAACTAGGGCATAAGTATATAAAGTAATGTGCAATGTATTTGCTACTTTCGACATTGTTTTCTCGGATATCTTTATGGTAGCATTGAAATTGTGATCTAATAGAAGGATGTTGTTTTTTCATTTCTTCTCTTAAGCCCTATATGCTCCTTTCTCAATAGTTATTAAAGAAATGCATATAAGGCTCAAAGAAGTGCTGCAATTACTCAACTAAGTTTTTTACTAAAAGTTATATCACAGATGGGCGTTCTGGACGGTTAGATAAACAATATGTCATATGAAATAACTTAATCTTGCTATTATGAACTAGCGTGTAGAGTTTCAACAAACACTCGGAAAAATCTTTTCATTATATGATAGTCGTGTTGTCTGACTATTTTTAAATCAGGATGAGGCTTTTTATACGTCATCTTGGAATCTAATCTTATAGCTGACGCCCCACCAGAGTGTACAACATTCCATATTACTGTTTGGCGGTAATTATCATAATATCTAGAGAGCATTTTACCTTCATCTGGTGTGCTAATTCCAAAAACATCGTAGTTAGCAAATTTAGCGAAAGCTCGAACACCGTGGTTCTCTAGGGTAAAAAATTTGGAAGTTGTGGAATTTGTGGAAGTTGTAAACATTTTGCTTTTTTCTTTATATATGCGAAAACTTATTTTTATAGCAGATGGGTCTACTTTTTTTGCAGCGTACTGTAATAGTCTTTCTAATGCACCACCTTTGGCTAGGTCACGGTGATAAAAATCTAGACCCCCACTTCCTAAGTATACACGGAAGGGTTGCTTAAACTCTATAGGCCAACCGTAATGACTGACACCATCATGTAATTTAGGATCTACAGGGTACTTTACATAAATGGTTATAGATGTATAGTTAGCACTACAATTTTTTACATCACCTAAAAATGATCCCCTGAATCCTCCCGAAAGACCAACGCCGTGGAATAGACTATAAAAAGAAGTATAGCTTACTAAAAACTTGTTTTTATCTGCGGAGGGATAATCTTTAATACAGTTATGACTAACAAAATTTTTATATACTGCTGATCTAACGATTTCATTTTCATTGACAGAGCCGGTTTCCTGAGAGACCATTTTATTTTTGAATAGCTCCGTAGTGTCTCCGACTGCTTGAAGTTTTGGTAAAGTAGTGCTTGATAGTCGTGATCCATCGCTATTAACGAACTCAAGATTATCTATATCTTTGTTGATTAAGTCGTCTATTGTTATGGTGTCTTCTTCGCTTCCTTTCATTTCCTGACTGGCTGATTGAGAAAGATTTGATTGTTGGCTTTGTGTCAATTGTTTATTGCCGCAACTCATAAAAAACAAGCTAGCAAGAATTAAGTAAGTGATTGTTATTGATGCGTGTATTGATAAAAATTTATTTTTGCTGTTCTCGCTGTTTGTAGAAACCATGAGCACTCCTTATGTAATACCATTATTAATTGTTCATTTAGTTTTTTATAAGAATATTTTTTATAAAATATTCTTATAAAAGGACACACTATTGTATTGTTAAATATAAATTTCTAGTCTTTTATGCTGTTTATACTGTCAGTGAGGTTACGTAGATGATGTAAAATTGTTTGTAGAATAGATTAGAAGCTAGAATTTAAGAGTGAAATTCTGAGATCAGAGATGACCTAAAAAATAGACTATAGTAGCAAGTTACATCTCTTATCGGTAATGGGTTGTTCTTACTTTAGAAATAATCGTTTTTTCTCAAATGGAAGCCGTTTTTTAAGGGTGTTAATATGTTTAAATATTGCTTGTCCGATAACACTCATCGTGCCGAATCTTCAGAGGTTAGTGATGATATTACTGGAGAAATAGAAGACATTACCACAAGTTGAAAAGAACTAATCAAGCAGACTATCTCCAGTGCTCGTAGTGCTCTCGGAGATATTGGCATTGAGCTGCTAGATGTTCAGTAAAGGCGTGTATCTTATGAGGAGTCTGTGAAGCAAAAAATCTACGAGCGTATGATTACGGAATGACAAAAAAGTGCTTCACGTATCCGCTCTTTTGGTAAAAGTGAGGCAGTTAAAATATCAAGTAGAACTCAATCTTCGTCTTAAAGATATCGAGCCCGAGGCTTACCACAAGGCCGAGAAGCTTAAAAGGTAAGCAGGTATTGTGGCTATCAAAACATAGGCTGAAGCTTTTTCTAAATATCCAGAGCTTATGAATGAATTGAAATTCTTGATGTATGATAATACCCAGTGTGCCATCTTAAGGCCCTAGAAGGGTTGTAACAAAAAATATTTTTAAGAAATCATTTTTTGTATGGTGCTACTTGCTATCCTTATTTAGGCTGTGTTTACATCGAGTTCCATGCTTGTTTATAGTGCGTTATACAATAACGCGGTTATCTCACTTTTTCTCTAAAACTCTACTATGCCCTTTTTTAATAGCTATTAAATGGAGTGCATATAAGGTCGTAAGAGATGCTACAATTACTCAACTAAGTTTTTTACTAAAAAATTATATCATAGATGGGCGTTCTGGACGGTTAGATAAACAGTATGTCATATGAAATAACTTAATCTTGTTATTAGGAGTGAGCGTTTGCGTTTAGGGCTTCAACCAATACTCGAAAAAATCTTTTCATTATGAGATAGTCGTACTTTCCTCGTCTTTGAAATGCAGCACGATGGGCATGCTGTACATGATGCATCAATGTGGAGTGTATTGTCCAAAAAGTAGATGGCGACTTTTGAGATAGAGTTGTCGTAGAGACCTGGTGAGTAGAGTTATCATAATATCTGAAGATATGTTTGCTGCCTGTTTTTTGGGGCACTGAGCCACTATAAGTTCTGTCAAAAACATTATAATGAGCAAATCTAGCAAAAGTTCGAACTGCTTGGTTATTTAAATTGATTACACTCATAGTTTTGAATGTTTTGTCCTTAGGTATGACAAATTGCATTGTTATAGTAGATGGATCAGCTCTTTTTACAGCCTGCTGTAACATCTTTTCTAATGTACCAGTTATCCTTAAAGAAGAGTGTCTTAATTTTAGCCGATTTCTATCATTGTATATAGTAATTAGCTCTCTTTCTTTTTCCATCTCTCGTTTTTCTTTTCCTAAATATAACCTTGAATACCCTGCTTGATTCACATCTTTATTCTTTTTGTCACCATAGCTGACATAAATAGCTACATATGCATATTTAGAACGACATTTTTTCAAATCACCTACATTTTGTGCGACAAAATAACCAGAATAAGTAGCCCGACTATGTCTAAAGTAAGTAAAGTAAGATGCCAGAAAGTCTCTGTTACTGAAATACGGGAAGTCTTTAATACAAGTTAAGTTTTGAAAATTTCGACGTACAGCTGATTCTATATTTATATTCTCCTCAGATTCTATATCTTTTTCTAAATCATTTGTTTGAGAATCAACGAAGCCATCTATAAGGTCTCCACTACCGAATGCTTGAAATTTCGGCAAGGTGTCACTGGATGATGGGTCGCTATTTGCAGGATCATCCATTTCTTCTTTGAGGAATTCGTTTATCATGTTTGTTACTTCTGTATTCTCTTTCATGTCACTTTCTGATTGAGAGAGATCTGATTGTTGACGCTGCATAGAACTATCGTCATTGCAACTTATAAAAAACAAACTAGAAAGAATTAGGTAAGTAGTAGTTTTTAATACATGTGTGGATAAAACTCTCTTCTCTCTTCTCTCTTCTCTCTTCTCTCTTCTCTCTTTGTTTTTCATAGGCGCCATCGAATACTCCGTGTGTAATGCCATTGTGGTTGGTTTATTCACTCAATAATTTATGAAAATATTTTTTTCATAAAGAATACGATGCTTTTTTGGGGAAGACCAATCTACAAATGAAATTCATCTAGATTTTTTAGATGAATATATGTGGATTGTCTCACTACTAAATTTACCAAAAAAATTATAGTGCCACAGCAAGTTATAGCTCCTATCGGCAGGAGCTTGTCCTTGCTTTAGCAATGATTATTTTTTCTCAAACGGAAGCTATTTTTTAAAGATACTGATGTGCTATTCGATCTTAGCTTATATATATATAATCGAACTTAGTAGAGTCTATTAGCTGCTATATATTTAGTATAATATTTGTTATGTGTCAGGAAGTAAGATCAATCTAGTTGGACTAGAGCATAAATATATAGAATGATGTGTAATTTATTTGCTGCTTTCGACATTGTTTTCTCGGATCTCTTTATAATGGGTATTGAATGTGTTATCTAACAAAAAGAGACTTTTTTTTAACTTTGGCACTTCTTCCTTGTAAGTTTTTTCGAATTCTGCAAACTTATCTTTGATAGCAAGATAATGTTTTTTTATCTCGGTGCAATATTTCTTAACATTTTCAGCATATCTTTCCATCCTATTTATATCTTCACGCATGGCTTCTACTCCTAGTTTGATGCCTCGTTTCAATCCTTCAAAGCCTCCAAAAGAAAAGCCGATAACCCCGCCAATTATTCCTCCAATCAAACCGCGCCAAGCATTATCAATAGCTTTATTGTGAGCTTCTACAGCTGCTTTAGTTTCACATGCCCTAGAATCGTTAGAAAATGCTACTGCATAGCTACTCATGTCATCGAGTTGCCTTAGCATTTTTGCTTCAAGGTTAGATAATTCTGCAGATTGTGTACGAAAGTCGTTAGTTACTTCAGAGGTGTAATCTATGGTTTCTGAAATAACGATTCTATTTGAACAGCCTACTAATTCAGTCATGGTAAAAGCCCGGCTTATACAAGGATTAATAATATAATACCATTTACCTGTCTCTGCTGATAAATCAAATATAATCTCTCTTACCACACGCGTTCCCACCAACTTACAAGAACTTGTAGATTTATCTGCAGCAAGTGACCAAAAATATTCATACTTCTCTGGACCAAAAATATCATCAAATGAATGTGCTTTTGCAAAAGCAGTAAAGTCTATGGGACTTGGTCCGCCCGATCCATCTGGAGGGTGGTAAAAAAAACGCTTATCATCTGGACATCTGAGTAATTCTACAAAATTAGCACCGTCTAACTCTATTTGTAATCTTGGAAATAGATATGGATCCTGGGCCGTTGTCTCTACTTGGCCTCTCAGAGTGGCTAGATCAAGTGATTTTACTATGGCTTTTGCTTTTTGAGGGTCAGCTTTACTAAGGGCACGTTCTGATAGGGCAGATTGCTCTTCTTCTTTTGCATCTGAAGCCGAAGCATCGGTATCCATTAACAGAGCAGGAGGTGTTGATTTAACAGGAGGTTGACATGCCCAAATACTCATAGATAGCAAGATTATATGAAATAAATAAGCTATTATAAGTGAGTGGCTATGGCAATTTTTTGGTTGATTATCATTCATGTGTATATATTCTTTTTTGATGTTTTTTAGAAGCTCTATAATATATATTTGTTGGCATACTCCTCGTAACGCCTTATTTCATCGCCAAATTTCTCTAAATATTCGTTACCTTTGTAACAGCTCTTTCGAAAGTCATCAGGGCTTGAGGAAAAATCACTGAGAACGTCATAAATAGGGCTTGATAAGTAATCTGCATTGCTGATGTTTTGCAGTCCTCCTTGTGGATTAGCCGTCCATGAGATAGCAGCGCCTAGTCCCAAAGAAACTAACTGAATAATAGCTGCTTTTTTTCGTACTGTTTTTTGTCTTATTCCTTCTTTTTTGTCACATTCTTCATATGCATCGATTACTTTTTGGCCCAGCATTTGCATTTTGTGAAAACTTTGAGACATGTTTACGCGAATCTTACTGAGCTTTTCAAATTTCTTAATTTCATCAAGGTGACGATTGTTTTGATGACTTACATCAACTGAACGTGTTACAAATCGAGAGCAGTTACGCATGTTGGCAATTTGCCTATCTTGGATACGCTGAATATTCACACAAGCGCGTAGCACATAGTAATAATCGCCTGTGCGTGCTGACTCATCTAAAAAGATATTTTGACGGTGAGTATCAAAGCCATAATGTACCATGACACATCTTTTATCCAAGGCTTCTGCCCAATAATCTGTATCCTCCATAGCTCGTTGTAATGTTTCTTTGTTAGTTGGTATAATTTCCATAAGAGGGTTAGTATGGCTTAATACGGTTGTTTTATGGCAACGAAGGATTTCTAGGTAATTTGCTTGTTTGGGAAAACGATAAGATAGGGCAATATCTCTTCCTTTTCCTATTGGATAGTCCTGCCAAGTAAGACTTACCAACTTTACTTGGTATAGTAAACTATTTAGATCAATTGTATAGACTGGCCCTTTCGGGCCTCTCTGATGTATCCCTAAATCTGTGTTTTCTTCTTCTTCTGCTGTAACGTCCTCATTAGTTTTTAATGTGGATAAATCTGCAACTATTCCTTGCCCAGAGTATATTGGCTGGTCTGGGGGATGGCAAGAAATAGCAAAAATTACGATTAAGTATATGTATGCTTTTATTATCATTTACTTTTTCTTTATTGCTTTTTTGTTAAGTCCTAACAGGGATATCGTATTTAAAATGTATTATTTTTGATCTTCAGTCTTTGATTCTTGGTCTTTAGTGCTTGATTCTTCACAATTGGGTGTCCCAAATTTATCTTCTATTCCTAGGGATTCCTTATGTGTTTTAATGTTGGTTTCTAAGGTGCATAATGTTGCTCGAGTATCTGCTAATATAGAGCTGAGAGTGTTGTCTATGAGATCTATTGTAAATTGTCTCTGAGCGCATGGTAAGGTGACATGAGTAGAAAAAAGATCGTATACTGCAGATGCTGCTTTTGTAATAAATCCTCCTGCTGATCCAGAATCCGGTCCGTCTATGAAATTTAAAAGGTTGTTAAAGTTACTCTTGGAAAATAAACCTCCACCTTGCATGATTTGACTGTAAATGTTTTTAAATTTGCCAGGGATTGATTTAAGGGTTTTGTATTTTTGCCAAGCTTTTTTAGCTGCTCTGACTTTATAAAATAATTCTGCTGAGCCATAGCCTAATTTGCCCATCTCAGTCCCTTTTTTCCAAGTCTCTGTGGTTGCGCTTGTATTTAAAGCGCCCTTTATATCTTCTAAATCTACACCCCATCCTGGTGGATTAGTGATGTCTTCGCTTGGAGGAAAGAATGATCCGGCTAATCCTCCAAGTATTGGGGTGGCTAGGGATTTCCAAAATTGAGCCTCTGCTGCCTGTTGATTATTTTTCATACATTTATCTACTGTTTCTTGATAGGTGGTTACCATTTTATGAATTTCGGGATCATATTTAGCTAATTGTGCTTGTAGTTTGGCGCGTTCTCTTTCATATCCTTGTAGTGTTATATCGGTGGACTTTGGCGGTAAAATATAGGGCACTTCTTTAACAGGACCACATGGGCTTGAAGATCCAGGTTTTGGATAGATCGTACAGCCAGCTACTTGTATCACTCCTGTTTCAGTAAGCCCTGCTGCTTCAATGCGCAGCGAAGAATAATGAGGATGTTGTTTTTTGCAAGTTTCTTTTTTGTCATCACACACTTTTACGGAGAAATAGAGAACGTTTGGTCCAGGTTCAATGGTTGCAAGGAGGTCTACTTTTATCAAATTAGGATTTAAGGTTTTTTTTGATATGTAATTAGCAGAAACATTTTTAATGATTAATGTGCTGGGATCTATGGTGGGTGTATTATCTTCTTCTAATGAAATATCAGCATCTGCTTGATTTAGATCAGATAATTGCGGTGGCCCAGTCCCAGAAGTCGTTGGCTTTGCACAGCTGTAAAGGCAGCTAAAAAAAAGCGTCCACATAGTTATTAGCATTAGTGTCGTATTCATGATCTTAAATTTCTATCTATGTATTGCTTGTGTGATTCTTTTGTTCAAATAAACTATATGACTAGCTGGCGTTTATGTGGGGCTACTATGGGGTAGTGTTAGTACTGTCTTTTTCTTGATTTGCTATTTCCTCATTCACGGCTTCTTCGATGCCAGACATTATTGATTTGATGCTCGGATTGCAATGTGAAGATTTTTTTTTCTCATTGAAGCTATCTAATGTTACTTGTATTTTTCCATCATCTAAGGACAATTGAGGGCTTGAAATCACGCTTGCTCCATTAAAAGTTAATTGAAAAGTCATATTTGCAACATCACTTGCTTGGAGAGTGCCTCCTGTGGCAGGAACAAGGTGTAAAGAGGTGATATCTTGAAGGCGTAACTGAACCTTATCTGGAAAGTCTAGTGGCGCACCGCTGCTTTTAAATTGTGTGGAGCGATACTTATTATTAACCAATAATGTCCACTCTCGTTGACTTCTTGCAACACTACCGTGTAGGTTATGGCGTATGATTTCGCTTTTACGTTTGCAGCTTGCATCTTTAAGAAATGCCGAACTCAGTGGAGCAACAATGGTACAATTTTGGCGTAATGAAAGTACCGCATCACAAAGCTTTTCATGAGTTAAATCTAAGCGCCTAAATTTCTTCTTCTCATTAGTGTATAAATCCTGGAGTTTTTTAAGATTGAGAGCCAAGACTTCTTCTGACATATCTTGGGTATCTACTAACTCGATATCTTTGGCTGTTTTTTTCTCATCATCGTCTTCGTCAGTGGTTGTAGCAGAGGCATTCTCTGTTGAAGTCGTGGGAACAGATAGTGGGAGTGTTGGTGTGTTATTGCTTGGAGATTTGCCGCAAGAAATAGCCACCATGAGCATCGCAGAACAAGCCAGAGAGCACTTATAGCGCAGATTCTTTTTTGCTATGATGTATAAATGGAATGTCCACATAGTTACTTTATGACTCATTTATTTATATATGGGTACAGACAAATAGCAGATAGTATGTGTACGACTTATGTATATAGCTAGTGCTAGTGTATATAGTTAGTGCTAGTGTATATAGCTAGTTTTATAGCCAGTATTCATAGTTAGAGTTCTATATAACTTAAGATACCGTGATGCTTATCGGTAAAAGCTTTATAGAATATAAGCAAAGCATCTAACTAATTGATATGGTGTAGTTTTTTTTGCAAAAACACTTAAAAAGATCAAGCCATGTTAGGAGCCATGTTAGGAGCCATGTTAGGAGCCATGTCAGGAGCCATGTCAGGAGCCATGTCAGGAGCCATGTCAGGAGCTATGTTAGAGTGATATAGAAAGCCAAAGTAAATATTAAAGAGAACATTCCTTGATAGTAAGCATCTTTTTGTATTCGCTATTTTTTTTGAGCTTTTCATGAGAAACCAGATAAGAATCTCCAGAGGTAGAAAAGCGTTGGTTGATTTGTGAATCTTTATATATCACTATATCTCTGGCTTTGATCATAAGAGATTTGAGTGTCCAATAATCTTCCTTGAAGTATCCTTCGCTTCTTTGTTTGATCTCAATAGAATGTATGTGATGTATTTTGCGATTTGGCTCTGTAAAAGTCATTGTTTTTGCAAACAACTCATAGTTGGGCACAGATTTGCCAAAACCTTTACGATAGCGATGATCAAAAGAAATATGCATAAACTTTTTAGTATCGCCAAGATGATGATTGTCTGCATCCTCAATAGCCTTTCCTGAAGCTGTTAGTCCACGCAGTTCTACTTGAATATAATCAATAGGCAGTGACCTGGCACAACTTAAATCTACTTTAGCGCCGAGTAAAGATTTCAAACGGCGATTAACTAAACTGCGTTGTTCATTGTCGGCTGTGGTTTTATAATACAGCGCCTCTTCTGCTGTTTTTGTGTTAGAAGCAGACTGAGCGGTAGCATCTGCGTTATTTAGTTCGGTTTTTCTTTCTTGAGATGTTGTAGCTGTGTTTTTTGGAGCCGTGTTACGTTCTGTAAGCTTATTGCACCCACTTGCCATCACAGTCCATAGCAGGAATGCAGCTACTATCACATGCGTACAGCAAAGCTTTTTAAAACCCATAATCATGAAATCTCGTATCTTTATTCAGTCATCTAGTTCTTGCAAAGTGTTCAATAGCGGAACATCTTATCGGAAAACTCACTCTAAAAAATGACATGTATGAAAATTTTCAAAAATTTTAGGTGTTTCCAACTCACCTAAAAAATATTCAAGTTAGTCAAAAATCTTATGAGATGATCACTAAGTTAACCTCATACTTCCATATTCTTTTTATGGTAATATCCAGAGATCTTTGTTGTGAGTTTTGTTAAGGTTCAGGTTCATCAATGCATTGACTTATTTTTCTAAAACGACTACATTGTTTATCCCTAGCTGCTGTCTCTGTGGGGTGGTGGTGAGATGCTGCTTTCTGATATCTAGGTCCCTGGAATGTAGCCGATTTAGCCTATAAATCTATAAATATAAATAAATATAAAATAGCTCAGTTAGACGGATCAGTCTTACGGGACCACAAAGCACCTAGCCACAAAGCACCTAAATAATTCAGTTCATATCAGTAACTTTTATCCGTAAACAGTACATCCAGAATGAGATCACAAGTGTGGTTTGTAAGCCTTGTTTGGCTTCTTCGGGCCAGCTGTGAGGAAGGTATTATTCATGTTAGCGAAGTTAGGTTTTTTGGGGATCGTTATATATTTCACTCTTCTATGGCGTCCCTCTGTTAAGGCACGATCCGCTTCAGCATTAAGCTTGGGGCCTCTTTACAGCTCTCTAGAAGCTACAGGTAGTGTGCTTTCATCTGTTCCATTGAAGAAGTCGCTACTTTGTCCACAGTGGCTATCAACAGTGGCTATTAACAGTGGCTATTAACAGTGGCTATCAACAGTGGCTACCAAAGGTCTTTGTAAGGGGTAGTAGTGCTTTGTGGTCGTAAGTTTGGAAGGCCTTTAGCTGCTCTTGCAGCTGGAGGGATGGGTGCTATGTATCTTATGGAAAAAATGCAGGGATCTTCGCAGCATATATTTGGTGTGTCTCATATGGTTTTATCTTAGGGGCAAAAAGAGGCTCTGTGAGATTAGTGGATCATTCGGATGGTTACGCTCCTTTTGGTGATGAGTTGGGCGAACCTCAGAATCTTCTTCTTCCTCCTACTCCTTTCTACTCCTTTGTGGAGCGACTTCTTCAGCCATGATGAGGGAAATGAGGCGGGGATGTTGAGCCCATGTGAGAACGCTCAGAGGATAAAGCGGTATGGATGGCATTTCAGAGAGTTCATTTTCATAATCGTTACTATGATGTTGATTATCTTGCCTCGCCTCATGTGGAATTGATGGATGTGATTCGTAGGCTGAGTCGAGATGTATCCTCTTCTCGCAGAACGGTTATTTATGGTTTGCTAAGAACATGAAAACCCCTAGTGGTGATATGGTTTTAGATGCTGACATGTTATCCAGTTGGTTGCATAAGGATTATGTGAAGGGTTTTTTGAAAACTCAGATGAATTCCATAAGAGAACTGCATATATTTTTGCGGTTACTGTATAGTCCGGCAATAAAAAATCTGGCAGATATCACACATCTTTATGGAGAGAGTCACGCAAGTGACAGCTCAACGTCTTTCTACGTTACAACTAGCTCGTTATCCCTTCCTTAATCAGGACGTGCTTGATGTGTTAGCTCAGCTACATTCGCGTCATTAACGGACTTTTTATAATCAATGAGATGCCAAGCTAGCTAAGGAAGTTTTCTTAACAGACATTTTAAAGCTCAGCGACGCTCCTGGACGTCTTCGTAGTCATCCTGAGGTGGTGTCTGCTGTGGCTACATTTGTCATGTCTTCTATGCCTATTGAGGATGCAGATACGTTAGATCTAGATGATCTGTCTTTACGTTTTGAGACCATGAGTGATCAAGAGATTTATGACAGGGTTACGGGTTCTCAGATCATGATTCCTTATGAACTTGAAGTATTGCCGCATTTTTCTGCGCTCTTAGTGCGGCAATTCGCTAAGCGATATGCCATAGCCCCTTTTACGTCAGCATATCTTTTTACAGATTTTAGAGGCTTGAGTTCGTTATCGGCCATGGAGCTGACTCTGGGTTACGGTTTGAAGAATGTGTATTATATTCGCAGGTATAGATCAGAGGCGCGCAGTCATTTACAGAATCTGATTTAAAGAGAAAACCCTTAGGGCAAACAGGAGAGTGTTTTAGGGGACTTGGATATGTTTGAGATCTTTGGGAGTTGTAAAAAAGCTGGTTTTTATGGCTGATCTGCGATGTTGAGAAAAAGTAAGGGTGGTGTGATTACCACCAGAAAAGTCCATGCGTATTCTTTCGATGACAGCATCTTTTTTTAGGTAATTGACACGCACCTCTGTTAATTCGCCTGCAAGTTTGGGCCTAAGAGTTAGTTTGAGATGTGTTGGATCTTCACTTACTTGGGCGATGTGGTATTCGCGGGTGAGGTCATCAAATTGTGTGATCAGTGCAATAAAACGTAAAAACTCCCGTCCTTGTCCTGCTGTAGCTCGATATTTCATAGCTTTTTGGGTGTTGCGATCCATATGAATCAGCTGGTTACCGGTAAAAAGCCAAGCTTGATTTTTCGATGTCATATCCCAAAGAAAATAGTGAGGCTTAGAAAAATAACCTTTGCCTTGTGTGGTTGTGCTGCGCTTACGTAAAGCTTTGTATTGCACCTGTGTCCAGTGCACAGAAAGATCGCCTTGTGATGACATTTTCTCTTGCCACTTTTTTAAGCGCTGGCGCTTGTCCTGATCTTCGCTTTTTGGGCTCGAGGGGGTTTTTTGTAAAGCTTGCTTTTGAGTTTGAGCAAAGCTGCTGGGAGCACATATTATCGAGCTGCAGATGAGTAGGATAAGTGGTAAACGAGAAAGCGAAAAAAAGCCTAAAAAAGAGGGCATTATAAAACCAGCATTAGGGGTGTAGAGGTGAAAATGAAAGTTGAAAACTGAAAAAGCAGAAGTTTAAGAGGCAAAGAAAGGTTCTATATGATGATTATGATGTGTTATCTTCTCGATATTTTGCTTCCTTGCTGAACGGATCGCATAATTTCTTCTCGAGGAATCAAATCCACAGGTAATTGTGCTCGGCGGATATTAGCTTGATAGAGCACAGCACCAAGAAGCTTTGTGTAATCAAGATCACATGATTCCAGATTGGCTCCACTCAGATTGGCTCCTTCAAGGTTGGCATTCCATAATGATGCCTCAGATAGGTTGCAATTTTGGAAGTTACAGTCTTTGCAAATGGCATAAGAGAGATTGGCTGCTGATAAGTTGCAGCCAGAAAAATCTATTTTAGAGAGATTGGCTTTACGAAGATCAATACCGCTTAGATCTTTGGATGTTTTGAGTATCTCAGTAATTTCTTCACGGCTTAAGGCGGTGATTATCTCTTTTTTATCTTGAGGTATGTCTTGATCCTGAGGTATGTCTTGCAAGGTTTTTCTCCATAGGGTGTTAAGAGCTTGTTTGTGTTCTGTGAGATATGATTATCGGTGTTTATGCCGATGATTTAGCTATCCATGAGCGTGCTACATCAAGCATACGCCAAGAAAAACCGGTTTCATTATCATACCAAAGAAGCAACTTGCACATGCGCTTGTTAATGATTTTGCTAAAAGATGTATCCACAGTTGCTGAATAAGTAGAGCCATTATAATCACAAGATACCAGAGGTAAAGCACTGATACCTAATACGCCTTTAAGAGTGTTTGCGGCAGCTTCTGTGAGGACGGCATGAACATCTTGTATGGAGGTGTCACAAGAGAGGGCAAATACAGCATCGGTAAGAGAGACATTAGCTGTGGGAACACGTATGGCCATGCCATGGATCTTATCTTTGAGTTTTGGTACCACCTCACCTACCATCTTTGCTGCTCCGGTGGTGGTGGGGATCATAGACAAAGCGGCGCTGCGAGCACGTCTGAGATCTTTATGAGGGCCGTCTAGTAGCTTTTGATCGCTGGTATAAGCATGCACAGTGCTCATGGAGGCATGATCCACGCCGAAGTTCTCACAGAGAAGATGAGCCACTACAGCTAGACAATTGGTGGTACAAGAGGCATTGGATATAATGGTTTCTTGTCCTGTGATGTTGTGATCATTGACTCCATAAACCACTGTTAAGGGAGCTTCTTGACAAGGAGCGGATACCAAAACCCGTTTAGCACCACCGCGATGATGAGAGGAAGCACCTTCGTAAGAATTAAACGCTCCGCTACATTCCAAAACCATATCAACCCCTAGCTGTTCCCAAGGGATCATCTCTGGATCTGTGTGTCTTGAGTAACTGATGTATTGGGTGTGGTTGTCTTCGCCACGAAACGTACCACAAAGACGAAGAGCGGTATCATGTTGGGTGTCTTGATGCGTGTTGGGTGTGGTTGTTTCTTTTGTATTTGTGTTTGTGTTTGTGGCAGTGATGTTATGGCTTGTTTGTAAAGAGCCATGAACACTATCGTAATTGAGTAAATGAGCAGCTATGTCAGGGGAAGCAAGATTATTGATATGAACTACCTTGATATCGGCGTTGCTTGGATGTAGGGAAGCTCTGAGTACAGCGCGTCCAATACGGCCAAAGCCGTTGATGCCCACGGTGATGGATTGGCTCATAATGACGGTGTTGTCCTTTGAGTTATGTTGCTGTCATGTTTGCAGAAAATACAAAGCAGGAAGATCACATACATCGAGGTGTTTTGCCTGCTGGGTGTTTTGGGTTTTGCTAGCGTGATGACTTCAAGATAAAGTCTTGTGACATCTCATAGCTCATCATAATACATTTTAGGGCACATATAACATAAAAAAGGATAGATGAGATATTGCTAAAAGCTTAAGAGCGATCGTTTTTATTGATGGGGTTATCGAGGTGGGTGTATGACTTGATACGACAAAAGGGGAAAGGAATCACCTTGCATGCTTGTTTGCTATTTTGGGGTGTTTTTTCGCTACCAGGAGCATCATGGTTATTGTGTGAGAGATTATCTGTGGTATCTGTTTCATGAAGAGATAAACCTTCTTTGTAAAGAAGAGCTGCCACATTTCCACCTTCTAAAATTCTGCTGGCACTGATAGTGACTTGGATGATCTCTGCTGTTTTATGGCAAATCCCCACACGTCGTGATAATTCATCGCTTTTAAGGGTTTTTTGAGCACGCATGATCACAGCCATCACGTTTTCAATGGAGCCCATTTTATAGCCATAATGAATATGGGTTTGATAAAGGTCTAAAAGGACGCGTTTACTTGCAGCATTGAGATGTCTGTTTTTTCGGTGTTTATCTTGATACACCTCTACGCTTTGGATAATGTGTCGAAGCTGTGTTAAGGCTAACATATGATTGCCCAGTAACCAATCTATACGCAAACGTAGGGCTGGCGTTAAAGAGCGTACTTGAAAGAGAATATAGGTATGCCAGTAAACTTTTTCAAATCCCATCAAACCGCCTCGTATCATAGAACCAAAGCGTAATATCAGCAGATACAACACAAGAAAAATCCCTTGGATCATGTCGGTAATGTGTTGCCAAAGACGAAATAACATGCTCATAAAAGACATTCCTTATACATTCATTTATTGTTTCTGGGTAACCTCAATCATCCATCATTACTGGAAAACATTAAAAGCGGAGGTGTGTTGGTTGAGAGATCTCTTATTTGGAAGGTTATGTATAGCTTTATATTTTTTATTTATAGATAATGTATAGATATGTTTTTTGCTTTTTTATCTATCTTCCTATCTTCTCTTTTCCTCACTGTGTTGTTATTACAGATAAGGAATCAACACAAGGGATTATATTTATAAGGCTCATTTAAGAGAGTCTGCATGTAACGTTGTTTTTTGTGTTGGGTGATGGAGATGAGTTTATTGAGACGCATCTTAGATGAATTTACTTAGATTGCTTGCTTAGATTCTGAGATTGCTTAGATATTGGGGGATCTTACAGATACCTTAGTCATAGTGAGCGCCATCAAATCTGTTGTTGATAGTATCAAATCTAGAAAATAAGGGCAGTAAAAAACTGGGGGTGCTGAGGGGGATGATCTTAAGAGTTTAAGAATCATCTGCAGCTTGACTGTTACCGCCCGGGGAGTAAGCAAGGCCTAAGAAGAAGGCGTACTTTTCTTGCCAAAGAGAGATATCTTGGGGCTCATCAAAGGGGATGTGTTGATGTTTGGCTAAATCTTTTGGTGCATAGTCGTAACGAAAAGCAACAGATTGTTTGGGTTGATAAGCTGTGGAAAGATGCCAGCGTACATTTGAGAAGGTGACAAACTCCACATCAAAGCTTAGGGTGTATCCGCCAAGATTGTCATTTTCAATGGAAGCATACTTTGTGTCTGCATAACTTGGAGTAACGTAATCAAGGGCACATGATACGGAAAAATCCGAGGTGGCAAAGTAACGTGCTCCGAGGGATGCTGAAATGCCATCGCGTTGGGTGTTGAGTCTGGCAAGGCGTCGGTAGCCTTCTTCGTCATAAACAGCAGACCAGGCATGAAGATCTTGTTCCATGCTTTGAAGAAAACGATAGGATAGTGTTCCTGCAAGCTGTATGGCTGAGACAAAGTCCACTAATACATTGAGTGATACTTCAAGAGGTTCCCTTTTGGTCGTATCGTAGCTGCTTGTTATGGGGGTGTTATCACTTTCTGTAGCGCTTTCTTCGGTGGCTTCTTCACTATTATCATCTTCGGTGGTTGTGAGCGTGGGTGTTGTTTGGGGGATGGAGGCATCAACGATCATATCGCTGCTTTGTGGCAAGGTGATTTGGCTGAGTATGGTGACATTTCTGTGTTGAAAGCCCAGGTTGATAATACCTTCGGGTAAAATTACTTTTGAGGTGGTGGCTGCATAAGTGATTTTTCTGTAAGTCAGTGTACGTTGTTGAGCTCCGTAGAAACGCGCTCCTATGGTGCCACCAAAGATAAAGGCGCCATGATCAAAAACAGCGCTACTTGCTAGCCTCTGATGAGAAGCTGTATAGTTGAGCTTCCAGGGTTGTTCGCGGAGTTCTTGGCTGTGAGAGTTCCAGAAACCATCCATATGACCTAGGAGCATAAAATGAGGGCTGGGGCGATATCCTACACTGTTTTGCAAATGTTTTTGGCTACTTTTACCCATAAGTCTCTCTCGGGGAGAGGATTTATAGGTGCCTGTGGCAACAGAATTTGTGATGCCAAAATGAGAGCTGATTTCCAGTTCGCCAATAGCACTAAACATATAACCTTTTCCTATACCACCGGTTTGCAAGCCAAGGGGCGTAGCCTGAGAGGTGGAGGCATTGAGGCAAGCAAGAAAAGCCATGGTCCATATGCTAAAAAAGCGGTTAGGGATTATAAGAGATGCTTTGAGTTTCATCTATACAGTCCTTTGATGCAGGTTTTGAGGCATTTCCCTACGCAGGATAGTGTTCGTTTAGTGTTCGTTCATAGCTGAGAGTGGAAAACGGAGAGCGATAAAGCTTTATACTTTATATATGTATGAGTTTATCAGCAAATGCATCCATCCTGTAGCGTGCGAGAAATATTTATATTTAGTATTTATATTTAGTAGCTATATTTAGTATTTAGTAGCTATTTTTAGTAGCTAGGTGTGTGGGTTTTATGTGTTTCATGGCTTTCAAGTGTGGCGTGTAGATTGTCAGGTGGAACATTGAGATAGGGAAGGACACGGTCGATGATTTTTGCAAAAACAGGGGCAGCCCATTTGCCGCCATAGTAGGGTTTTTCGCTGGGTTCATCGATAAAAACGAGCACAGTGATTTTAGGATCATAAAAAGGGGCAAAGCCTGCAAATGAGGCGATACGTTTATCTTCAGAATAAGCTTTTAAGATAGGATCATATTTTTCAGTGGTACCGGTTTTGCCAGCAACGGTATAGAGGTTAGAGGCAGCTAACCTGCCGGTACCTTCTGTAATGACAGCTCTGAGGCTTGCATTAATATCACCAATGATTTTTGGTGAATAGAGGGTTTTGGCTTTTTCTAAAAGGCGGTATTCATAGAGTCCTCCTTTGGCGTGAGTGATTTTGCTTATAAGATGCAAAGGTGTTTGTTTGCCGCCACTTGCCAAAACATTGTAAGCACGCAAGACATCGAGTCCGGTCATGGAAAAGCCTTGGCCAAAGCTGACATTAGCAAAACGGATAGGACGCCAGTATTTTGGTAAACTGAGTCGGCTATGGCTTTGGGTAGCTAGGCCATTGATGGGAGGGTGTTTTCTGCCGATGCCTAAAGCATCCAAAGCTCCCCACAGAGCTTCTTTGCCGAGTTTTTCAGCAATATAAAAGATCCCTATATTAGAAGAGTGAGCGAGGATTTCATGGGTTGTGAGTTTTTCTTTGGGATGATCATCGCGGATTCGTCCTCCGCTAAAACGGTACACTCCTGATGTGTCAAAATGATAGAGAGTATCCATAGTGGTGAGGTTTCTCTTGAGAGCCTCTGCTACCACAAAAGGTTTGATAATACTACCTGGTTCAAAAAGATCGGTGGTGGCTTTATTGCGTGCATGTTCCATGTTTTCAATGGTTTGGTTGGGGTTGTAATGAGGGAAGGAGCTGAGTGCTAAAATGGCTCCGGTGTAAGGATCACCCACAATCACAAAGCCACTGAGAGCGCCAGCATCATGGATGCCTTGTTGGAGTTCTTCGCTGACGATTTCTTGAATCACACTATCGATGCTGAGATGAACATTTTTTCCTGATTCTTCAGGAGTGATTTGGCCAACATGTTGAAGAATAGGTTGGCCGTGGCCATCGCGTACAGCGATGATTTTGCCAGCTTCTCCAGCTAAGGCTGTTTCAAGTACGCGTTCTACTCCAAGAATGCCTCGATTATCAATATCTACCTTTCCCACCACATGGGCACTCACATGAGCTGTGGGGTAATAGCGAGCTGGTTCTTGGATAGGATAAATACCGGCAATGGAAAGAGCGAGAACATCTTTTGCTTGTTGTAAGGTGGTGTGTCGGGATAGCCAAGCAAAATAGCTGTTTTTATGGGTTATTTTTTGGATGCGTTGACGAGAAATGCCTAAAATTTCGTGAAGGTGTTTTTGTTGGGATGGGTGTGGGGAAAAAATTTTGGGATTCACAGCAAGAGAAGGGTTTTTAACAGAAAGGGCTAAGGGAGTACCGCGGCGATCGAAAATGGTGCCTCTATAATTTCCCAGGGTGATGGTTTTGCTGTATTGCTGAGAAGCGATTTGTTTAAGCGAATCTTGGGAAGGTGGGAACATATGGATGATGGTGGCGCGTACCGCCATCAAGCATAACACCACATAAACCACCCATTCTGCGAAGCGTAAGCGACGTTTAGCAGGATCATGTCGCCGAAAATCAGGGTGTTGTGAGGGCATTGTTGTTTATGGTTCAGTGGCTTGTGATAACTCCACGAGTGTTTCTTGGCGCGTCATTTTGGATAATTCCATTTTGAGATGACTGCTTTCTTCTAAAAGTTTGGTTTCATGGTCTTTGAGTGCTGCCACCTCATAGCCTATCACAGTTGTTTGAACACGGAAATGGATCCGCAAAAAACTCAAAGCGATACACAGAAATACACATATGGCAAGCAGGCGATCCCACGTATGGTTGCAAAGTAGTTGTAAGGGCTTGCTGTGTTTGAGATCGCCGAGTATGTTGCCTAAATTCATAGGATATCCATGGATGGAAAGCTACGGTATGAAAAAAAGCTAGGGCAAAATTACGTGTAAATGGCTTGTTTGAAAGGCCTGCTTAACATACATATTTTAATGGGATATCCTCTTTTCATCCATGAAGGTGCTAGGACAGCCCTGCCCATAGAATCATAGAGAATGAAGAGATGATGCAAGAGATGATGACAGCTCTCATTTACAGGCATATATAAAGTAGGGGGTTGTGAAAGTTCACTTTATTTGATAATCATTATCATTATCATAAAAAACACACGTCATCGTATGCTTTTTATGTGTGACGTGTTTCTATTATCTGCTCAGGCTTATGTAGTAAGAACGGAGCAAGGTGATAGGGCTATATCTTACAAATATCAATAGGGAGTGTTATGGTGTTGTCTTTTTTTGATGTTAAAAAATGTTTGTTGTGTGCGCATGTGGGGATGTTTATCTGTGGTTGCGCGTCGCAAAAAAACATAGATGCGAAGGGATCGTCTTCTAAAGAAAAGGGTTCTTTGTTTGTCAATTCTGCTCTTGTGGAAAGAGCGGAAGGTAAACAAGATAAAGATGATATGAGCACTGCTGGTATGGATCTTGTGGAAAAGGCTTTAAGCAATGTTGGGGATATAGATGCCATGCCAGAGGGTGCATGGCGTTGTGATGAAGGTGGTGCTGCTAACGGGGAGCTACCTTATTTTGTTGAACGCGACGGTTATATGGATGTGGTGGGTTTTGGCGTTGTTTTTAAGCTTACAGAAACGTACCTTGAGGTGGTTTCTGTGGAATCTCAAAGAATGCCTTTTTCTGCGGGTGATCGTATTCACGCAGTGGCTGGGACGGCTGTTAAGGGAGCTAACAAGGAATTATTGCTTAAGTGTTTGTTTGCAGATGTGCATGCTCAGCGCGCGGTGTTAGTGTACAAAAAGTCTACAGGTTCTGATCAACGTTACTGTAAAGAGCCTTTGGTGTATATGCGTGCAGTGGATTTTCTTACCACAGCACCCATTCAAGTTGATATGTATACATTGCAGGATATTTCTCAAAATCCTGGTCAAACTGATAGAAAAGTAGGGGTTGTGAAGCTGGCTCATCTTTTTGATGATGATGGTGCAGCAAATGATGATCCCGTGAATATTTTTTCTTGGGCGATACATGCTCTTTCAGGGGAGGGAATGGCTGTTCTCTTAATGGATTTGAGAGATAATGTAGCTGGTAGTAAAGAACAGGTGAATGCACTCCTTTCTGTGTTGATGCGTCCTGATGCGCGCGAGAATTCTTCAGCGTCTTTATCTCCACTATCCATCTCTCCTCCTTTGACTCAGGTGCCTGTGGTGGTTTTGCTCAATGAGGTGAGTCGTGGAGCAGCTTTAGAATTTGCTACAGCTATAGCTGATCATGGTCGCGGTATGGTTATGTATACAAGTGCTGCAGAAAAAATGACAGATTGTGGCGTAGCCGATGTGTTTATGAGTGCTGATGCGTCTGTGGGTGTTAGAGGCTGTGCTGGTGGTGACATGGTGGTAGGTGGTGATGGCGATGATTTGGGTTACCGTAGTGATGTGGATTTTGCTTTGCTCACCTATGGTGCTGCAAAGATGAGACAGGATATTTTAGATGATGATGTGTTAGATGATGATGTGATTAAAGATGATGTGGATGTGGATCTTGTGGTGGCTTCTCAGGTGTCATCAGATTACAGTTTGTTGAGAGCAGGCAAACGTCCAGGACGTTACAGCAAAGACAGAGAACGCATGATTTTATGGGACGGCGTATTCTCAGACTCAGAGCCATCTCAACACCGATCAACTGCTCTGCAGCCCTCTGAGCGTATGGCTATCAATATATTTGAAGACATACCTGAAACCACAGCTGATGATGTTATGGATAGAGAAGCTGCAGGTGCTGCGGCCTTATGGAGTTTGGCTCTTGTGGAACATCAGGGTGCAGAAAGGGATTATGGTTTTTCGCTTTGTTTGCAGCCTCGCAGCGAGGTGGATGGAGTCATGGATCCGCAGAATTGTTTGCCAGCTTTTCGTGATAGCTACGGCAAGGAGATTCGGATTCCTGCTGATGTGATTGAACAGTATTCACGTAAGCGAGCTCAAGATGATCAGGAATTGTTGCAAAGTGATGTGATCCGTCGTAGTGAAGAACAGCGTATTGCTTTTAAATCGGTGGGAAGAGGCGTTTTTGCCGCAGCTATTCTAGCAGCTACCAATCCTGCCATTGGTATAGGTTCTATTATTATTGTGGCTGCTGAATCAGGTAGTGATGTGTTAGCTGGAATTCCTGGAAAGGTGCATCAAGATATTGGTATAGGTAAGGGGTTGTTGTATAGCTCTTTGGGAGTTGTGGCAGGTGCTTTTGCTGGTGTTGGAGTGCATAAATCTCAAGCCGTTTTATGGAACTATTTAGCCACATCCCCTAGCACATCTCAGCATTGGATAGGACGGGCCTTAAGTGCTAAAGTGCGTCAGTTTCTGCATCGTGCCACTATTGTGATGTTAGCTGCTGTGGGTGTGAAAGCAGCGGTGTTTTCACGCATTGATCGAGCTGTCCAAGACACTAAACATCCTTTTGGTTTAGCTCGTCAGATGTTTTGGCCCACAGATTCACAGGTTTTGGTTGATTCATGGGTTGATATGACTATTGATGGCCAGACATCATCTTTTTTGCAGGATCAAAGCCATGATGTGCTCAAACATCTCAAAGACATCCTTGAGCAATATCAGTGGGTCAAGCCAGATGAGATTGCTTTTTATTGTGTTCCTGATTTAGGATGCTTATCTCTTTGATATTATTTGATATATGTTTCTTTTTTTTGTAAAGTGCGACGTACACTGAGTGAGTGTAAGTGGTGTGGGTGTTTGTTGTAAGTTGTATGGGTGTTTGTTGTAAAGAACCATCAAAGTTCATTATAAAAAATCAAAACAGGTAAAAAGATCTTTTTCTATGTTAAATAAGACCGCAGCTTTTTGTAGCGTAACTATAAAAATCTTTATGATTGTGTCTGTGCTTCAAAGCAAGCTGGCTTATGGCCAGGAATATGTATTGGATAATGTGGATCAGGTGAGTGTGGAAGATCCTAGCTCTATAGGCTCTATAGAAAATAGCCTTTTTGTGAACTATCCCAAGGAGCTTTTTGTAGCTGCTACTGGAAGCTCTGTGGGTATGGCAGCTGTGTTGGCTGGTTATCCGTTGCGTGTGTCCTTGCATATGTATAAACCAGGGCGGTTTGTTACCTTTTTGTCTGGTAAGCGTTTACTTGGAGTTTTTGCCACTGTGGTGGGTGGTGCGGTTTACGTGCGTCATAAGTGGCTTGTAGAGGGTGGCAGTCAAGAAGATGGTTTATTTGCTCCGTCTCCTCACTCTGATCTCAAAGAAAACTTTGTGGATGTGGACAAACCATCCTTTATTCCTCCTCCGGTGGCGTTGGTGGGTGCAAGTGATTTAAAAGAAGAAGAATATAACCTTCTTGAAGAAAAATATGGCATTGGTTTGGGGCATGGCTACAAAGAGACTGCGCGTCAAGTGGAGTACTTTTGGACTTTGAGGCGCCGTGAATTTATTGAGGCATATCACCGAGTGAGTTCAGTAAGCCAGGCGGTAAGGCATTCTTCTATTAAAGATAGAACAAAAACTCATGACCGCCATCTTCGTAATGGCGGTGAGGTGAGTGTGGAGTTGTCTTATCTGTTGGATCTGTATGGTTTGGTGGTGCTTGTTGCAGCGGATAAAGAGGCTTTATCTGTTTCTAAGCTTGCTGAGAAGTGGTCCGTAACAGAAGCTGCTATCAAAGAAGATGTGGTGCGTTTGGTACAGGATATACGAGGTGTTGTGGCCAACCCGGACTTGATGTACTTAGACCGACTAGCACAACAAGACAACACCACAGCACAGCAATTTGTTGCCTCCTTTGTTCCCTCACCAGCTATGGTGGAGCGGCTTCAAGAGGTTCTTGCAGATAAAAGAGATGTCTTTGCAAGTCATCTTTCGTCTCAACAGCTGTTTTCGCAGCTTGTGGATTTTTTTATGGCAGAAGTGTTAGGTGAGGAATTTTTAAAAGTTGGTTTAACAGCAGATGATCAGCTAGCTGTGGAGGTGTTTTTTCGACATATTTTTGCTCGCAGATCAGATGAAGCGTTGCTTGCTGGGCGTTATGGCAAAAGTGAATCTTTTGTTTTAGCTTTTGAGGAACAATTGCTGGATAAACTTAAAGCCTACTGGCAAGGCAAAGCACCGTTGTATGGTAATGTGCCATTGCGATCGTTTCCTGTGGTGTATCGTGCGTATATGAAGCGGAGTTACCGAGACGACTTTATGGATGTGAGTCAGTATCTTGATGCTGTGGCTTTACCTGCTGATAGCGGGCAAGTTTATCCATCGTTACTTGCTGAATTTGTGGCAGATCATTTGAAAAAAGATCCTTATTGGCATTATCTGTTTGCTATGTTGGTATTAGATCTTTCTGGCTATGATAAAGAGTTAGCACAGAGTGCTTTAGCTAGGCGTTTTCATCGCTCTGCTGGTGATGTATTGCATGATAAAGCTGCTTTGATACG
The DNA here is from genome assembly GCA_002238945.1 of Proteobacteria bacterium bin106. Lineage (GTDB taxonomy): Bacteria > Bdellovibrionota_B > Oligoflexia > Oligoflexales > Bin106 > Bin106. Next base: position 75,372 of record MPNI01000004.1, read on the forward strand.
TCAGTTACGGCTGTTTTTTATTGAAGAGTTTAAAACGGTGCAACATCACTCTCAGAAACATCATCAAAGAAGAACAAGTAGCCGGTTAGTTTTTTATCCATCATCATCGACTTTCGAAGCTTCTAGGGCTGTGTCACCTCATTTTGAAGAAGACTATGATGTTTTGTATGCCCGGTATTTTAAGGATATGGAACTGGAAGGGTATTACTCACGTAAAGAGATGGTGGATTTAGTCAAGCGTTTTTATCAAGAACATATTCAAGGGGATGTGTATTTGCAAGATCTCTATTTGGATATGGTGGTTAGAGATCATACAGAGCGGTTATCACCAGAAGCTAAAGAGTATTTTGCTAGCTCTTACGCCAAAACCTTTGAGGAGATGAAAGCTGATAGAGAGGCTCTTATTGACAGTCTGCATTCTTACGGAGTGGCTTATTTTAAGAAGTCCCATCATCCATAACATAATATATGTATTTATATTCTTTCTCTTGTTTTGAGATTTTCCTATGTTTTTTGCCACACTCTGAGTTTAGCAGAGCGGCAGCGGGGGTTACGGCTGATGTCTTCGTTGCTGGCTTTTAGGGGAAAGGGTTTGAGGATACAGCCTTTGGGTTGTGGCGGGCCTTCTTCGGTATAGCCATCACCAAAGAGCGGCTCAAAGGGGCTTTTTGGAGCTTGTTGAGAGAGGCTTTGCATATGCCGTTTGACCATCCTATCTTCTAGGGAGTGAAAGGATATGACTGCTAGATAGCCGCGGGGAGCCAGTATGGACTCACTGGCATCGAGGAGTTTTTGAAGCTCGGTGAGTTCATTGTTGATGTGGATGCGTAAAGCCTGAAAAATACGTGTGGCAGGATGGATTCTGCTGGGTTTTGGGTAATGTATAGCAGAGCTGACTATAGTTGCTAATTCCACTGTGGTTTCAATAAGCTTTTTGGAGCGGGCCTGCACAATGGCACGGGCAACATATTTTGCCTTTGGCTCTTCGCCGTAACGATAAAAAATACCTGTGAGTTCATCTTCTGTGGCGGTAGCTAGGAAATCTTTAACGGTCATTTGTGTATGATCGTGGTTATTCATGCGCATATCCAAAGGGGCATCGTTGCGAAAAGAAAAGCCTCGCCCAGGATGATCCAATTGGGGTGATGACACACCTAAGTCAGCATACAGACCATTCACTTTGCCTATGAAATGAAGAGCTTCAAGATGTGTAGGAAGGGTGGAAAAGGGGGCTGTGATAATGGTGTGATGAGGTAGATTTTGCCTGCTCTTTTGTGCCTTTAAGCTCTCAAAGAGTCTTTCAAGATAGGCTGTGGCTTCAGGGTCACGGTCTAGTAACACAAGGTTGCTATCTCCTGAGAGTTTCTGCCATAACTTTTTTGTCTTTAGGCTCTCAAAGAGTGTGTCAAGATAGGCTGTGGCTTCAGGGTCACGGTCTAGTAAAACAAGGTTGCTATCTCCTGAGAGTTGCTGCCATACCTTTTGGGCATGTCCGCCATAGCCGGCTGTGGCATCCACATAAATCCCTTGTTTGTTAATAGCCAGTTTCTCTATCAGCTCTGTGCTGAGTACGGGGATATGTTGCTGCTTTTGGTTGTGTGACATGTCGGGATTTTTCTTTTCTAGAGTCGGTTGTATCTTTTTTTATGCCTTGATCACCACTGAGTGATCAAGGTATCTGCAATGTATTGTACCTGCATCTATGCATAGACAAAAAATACTCTTCATCACAGGGTTTAGGAGTAGGCAATTGTGCTGTGATGATCAGGGAAAAAATTCATATTCATCTTGTTATATCAACGACTTACGAGTTTGAGTAGGTAAGAATGCGGGAGGCAAAAGCTCTACAAAATAACCGATAATGGCAAGGTCAAGTAGTGTTTTTAGTGTTTTGAGTTGTTTTTTTTAGGTCATGAAATGGAGGAAATGTATGAAATTATGTGTGCGAGGTCCCACATGTTCTTGGTGGATCCTTAGTATTTGGCTAGGAATGGTGGGTTTATTGAGTGGTTGTTCGACGAGTTCAGAGGATAATCTTGATCTTGAAGAACCCGCCAATGAGCAAGCCTACGAAGGAAATGAGGGAGATTTTGACAACGGAGAGAATCTGGATGTCAATAGTGCTAATGGAAACTCATTTGGAAGTTTTGATAATGAGGATCCAAACAATCTTGCCTTAGGAGATGAAGAAGCGACGAATAGTTATAACCAAGACTCTTATCTTCTCGGTGAAAATGACGTCTCTGGGGGTAACTATGATGGAAACAATCAAGGTAACGAGTATGCCAACGCAGAATCTGAGGATTACCCAGAGGTTGGTGAAGGTGATGATCTAGCTTACCAAGACCCAGACAGTAACGATGGTGTTAATAGCTATGCTGCTGAAGGCTCAGAAGATGCTGATGGTGAAATATATGGCTATGACAATGAGGGCGGCGAGAACTTTGCTGAAGGCTATAGTGAGGATGGTGAGAACTTTGCTGAAGGTTACAATGAGAATAGTGAAGGAATTGAAGCATCGAGCTACTCGGGGCTTGAAAATGATGCGTCATACAATAATGTCATCAATTCTGAGATAGCGAGCTCACAGCCAGAAGGTAATAGCATGATGACTGGGGATGATTCTGATTCAGAAATGGATGCTTACGGCGAAGACGGTGTGGAAAATCCTTACTCTGAAGGTGATCTTGCAGCTAGTAGTGATTATGGCAGTTCTGATGCCATGCCTATGGCTAGTAGTGGTGGTCTTCCAGAGCCGGGCTCTAAGATGCATTATATTGTCCAAAAGGGCGATACTTTGGCATCTATTGCTGAAAAAATCTACGGTGATAGAGAACAATGGCGTGTGATTCAGCAGTTAACAGGTATGGAAAATCCTCATAGAATCTATCCTGGTGATGTGGTGTACTACCAACTTTCTGAGCAAGCTCAAGCGTTTGCTGCAGCTTATGAAAACACCCCTAAGGGTGAAGTGACTGTGGAAGCAGGAGATACGTTAAGTTCTATAGCGGCACGTGTGTATGGTGATTCAGGACAATGGCAATCTTTGTGGAGAGCTAATGATATGATCGACAATCCTGACAGACTCACCGTTGGACAACTTGTGTACTTTGTGGATAACTCTAGTGTGATGGCAGAAAAAGAGCGTATAGAGGCACAAATACTTCTAGCAAAAAGTAAGGTATCAAAAAAAGAAGATACCAACATAGAAATGACTATGGATATGGAATACAACCAAGAACTTTATGATGACATCGGCCAAGATGTGGCTTTTGACTTTCTTTCCTTTGCGGCAGTAGCTGTTTTGGATGACGTGGATAGTTAGTGGCTTAGGTAAAGCCAGTGATGTGTGTTACAGAATCAATGGAATCATGAAATAACGTCTATAACAGAAATAAAATCATGGGTTTTGTATTTAAAGAATAGACAATAACACATAGTTAGTGGATCAAAAGGTTAATTAAGAGAGTTATATCTTGTTACTACAAACAGGGCCGTGTTAAGCGCTATTGTTTGAAGAAACCAGAACTTACCAAATAAACCTTTCAGTCTTACTCATGATCAGTATGTTATGTTTTTTGTTCTCGATGCTCTGTTGATTTTTCTCTAATCTTTCTTATTCCCTCTTTTATTTTTCATCTCATACCGAAAAAATCACTTTCATCGTAAAACTCTCTGAGAGTGTGAGATGATAGGTCGGTGGTTCATGTTACCCACAAAACATGGATGACATGTCATAGGCATGCAAGATGTGAATGACATGTGTTGGAAAAAGGTTATTATGAGCAGGCATTTTTTGCCGAAATAACTGACTAGTCAAGAGCTAAAAAACCTGCATATGCAATCTTTATAATGGCGCTGCAGTCAGGTATTTTTTCTTTTTTTATCGTAGTAAAATTATCAAAAGAATCCATATCTTAATGTATTTTATGGATATGTTGGGCAAGCTATATGATATGCCTTTTTGTTATGGTATGTCATAAGGTAAGTAGGTTTTTTCATATATTTGTATTCATTGTGGAATGGTATGTCTGATCAAGTTGTGACACGTTTTGCTCCTTCTCCTACCGGTGATCTTCATATGGGAGGTTTAAGGACAGCTCTGTTTTCTTATGTGTTAGCTAAGCATCATCATGGCAAGTTTTATCTTCGCATCGAAGATACAGATTACAAACGTTGTCAAGAGGGCTCTAGTGACGCTATTTTGTCGGCTTTGCAATGGTGTGGTTTGCAGTGGGATGGAGAGGTGATCTATCAGTCAGATCGCCTGGCTTTATATTCCAGATATGCTCATATGCTTTTAAGCAAGGGGCTAGCTTATAGATGTTTTTGTAGTGAAGAACGTCTAGAAGAGGTGCGTAAGAAGCACATGGCTCAAGGGCTAAGGCGTGGTTATGATGGTCATTGTCGTCATCTGTCGAGTAAGGATATGGCTGCTCACATCAAGCAGTTAAAGCCATATGTGATTCGTTTGAAGCTGCCTAAACAAGGAGATGTCCATGTGGAGGATGCCTTGCGTGGCACCATTCAGTTTCCTTGGCAGCAATTGGAGGATTTTATCATTCTCAAAGCGGATGGTTTTCCCACGTATCATCTGGCTCATGTGGTTGATGATGCTTTATGTAAAGTAACCCATGTGCTTAGAGGCAGTGAGTGGATTTCAACGCTCCCTGTTCATGACTTTATTTTGCAAGGGCTGGGATGGCCTTCTCCTGTGTATGTGCATTTGCCACTGATCTTGGATAGCGAAGGAGGCAAGCTTTCGAAGCGTAAGCAAGCGGTGAGTGTGCAAGCCTTTCAGGATCAAGGCTATCTTAAAGAGGCTGTGATCAATTTTTTAGCTCTTCTTGGTTGGTCCTATGATGATAAAACCACGTTATTTTCTCTTGATGAGCTGATTAAACAATTCTCTATTGGACGGGTATCTAAAAGTGCTGCCGAGTTTTCTGTAGAAAAGCTGGATTATTTCAATCATCATTATTTGGTATCTTTACCTCCAGTAGAGCTGAGGCAGCGGCTTGCGCCTTTTTTAAAAAAAGCTTTCAGTCATCTATACCGCTCAGATCATCCTGCCTGTGCACCAGAAAGCATGCTAGCCCAACAGACAGCCCAACAGAGAGCAGAAAACCTTGCGAGTTTGTATGTGTCCCGTCTTAAGCATCTCTCTGAGTTAGAATCATATTTGGCGGTGTTGTTATCTGAAGAGCCCATGGTATATGAGGCTGCCGTATGGCAGCATAAAAAGCTCAATCATGCTACATCGCTGATGTCACTTGAGGCGATGATAGCCTTACTTGATGGATTGCAGCCATGGACTCAGGAGCATGTGGAGGCTTCGTTAAAAGAGCTTGCTTTAAAGCATGATTGGAAAGTATTTACGGTGATGATGCCTTTGCGTATAGCTCTTACAGCTAGTCAGCAATCGCCTTCGAGTGCTTTGATAGCTTATTATTTGGGACAAGAAGAATCTGTGAAAAGACTTAAAGCGGCCTATGCCTCTTTGCAAGCCCAGAATCTTTCAGAATCTTAAAGCTTTGAGGGTCATGTGGATGTTATGAGGATGATGGAGCTTTGGATTGCTGAGCTTGTTCTGCATAGAGATCTGAATCAAAGGTGTTGTTCATCAGCCCCATATACATAGGGATATCTCCAGGATGTTCTTTGATGAGTTTGTGGGTTTTTTTTAGAAAATCCACACCGATTTCATGGATTTTTTTCATGCCTTTCACTGTGGTGGATTCAGATAGAGTAAACAAGAAAGCAGCATCACTGGAAAGATTTTTACGATTGTATATGCGTGTCATCATGGCTAATTCTTCGAGGCTGTTAGCAGCGTTTCTTATGGGGGCTTTGTTGGTGCAATTGAGGTGGCCACTGGCATCTTTGACTATATAATCCACTTCAATGAGCTCTTGGAGTCTTTCGATGCCATAATCACCAAATAACCGACGAATAGCTAGTTCGGTGGTGTCTTTGCGATTGAGGCATATTCTGAGAATATTAAGAGCTATATCATCGCTAATAAAGAAGGTGGCATCTTTTTTTTGTTTATGAGGATCGTGAAAAGCGACCTCAAAGAGTTCGTGAGACTTGGGGAAGTATTTTGCAAGAAATGTTCTGCGTTCTTCTTGTGAGCCAATGACTTTCAGTAATGCCATAACAGTGGCTAAATCAGGAACATCCTCTCCTTGCATCATGCGTCGTACGGTGCTGTCAGGCACTTGGGATTCACGTCCAAGAATAGCCGGAGTGCGTAAAGGGCTCGCATCAAGGTATTGATGGATAAGGTCGCTGAGCTCTTGAGCTATCTCTGAATCAGAGGTGAGTGACTTATGACGTCCAAGTTTAGATCCACTGGGATTGCTGGTCCTGTCTTGAAGACTGGGGTTTTTTGATGTGTAACTATGTGGTTTTGGGGCTTGCATATGTGTTCTCTGTTGCTCTAAAGTTATCTGCGATCTCTTATATATAAATATACAGTGTTTTTAACCATCATGGAGACTGCACCTTGTTTGTTTTTTCATTGTGGTTACAAAAGCCCTGCCTTGAGTGAAAAGAGCTTGAGGATTATATCTAGTCATGAGAAATAGAATCCATGAGGGGCTGGACTCAAGTGAGTGCAGCAATGTCGGCGGTAGAAAAGGATAAGGTTAACAACATCGCTTTATAGCTCTTTAGCTAGTTCTTTAGTTTATGAGTTCTGTTTATGAGTTCTATATAAGCATGAGTTATCTGCCCTCTACCAGACCAAGGTTTGCTTACTGTGTTTTCTGTGAAGAAGGAAAGACAGTCATCTAAGATCTGATTAATTGATTAGTTAAACTGATTAGTTAAATTGATTAGTTAAAAGGATTTCAGATGTTGATTTAAGGCCTTAAGTCTTTAAAAGGCTTTAAGGTTTTAAAAAAGCCGAAGGTTACAGCCCCGTTAGGTAGGATAAGGATCAACCATTAGAGAATCGGGATCATGGAGATGCATTTCAAATTTTCTCACCAATTTTTGCAAGAGTTTGTTGTGATAGATGTGCTCTTGCAGTTTTCTCGTGCCGTGACCAGCCCGTAATCTCCTTCCTGTTTTTTCACCTTTGCTCCTTCAAAAGCCCTTCTCTTTTGGTCCTTGATCTTTCCTTATTCGTCTGTTCTTTTGTTTTCTTTCTTTTCTCTTCTTTCGCTCTTATCTTCTGATCGTGGCGGCCTTTCAATGGCTGCTTTGTTAAGCTTTGTGGTGTTTCGTTTTACCTCCTGTTTTTCATTATGTATGTTTTTGTTTAAGTGTTTCTCTTGTTTGCTGTCTATCGCTTACGGCGGTCAGCCCTCGAGTAAACAGTTATAATATATTATCACCGTGAAGGAAAGCTAAATCTTTCTTTTCGCGGTGGTTATTTTTTTTATAAAGTTGTGTGCTGTTAACGACGTGCATTGTTCCAAGGCTTATAAAAGAGATGTTCGAGTCCTAGCAGTTCGCAAACACGTCCTATGGAAAACCTGACAATATCTTCTATACTTTTTGGTTTTTGATACATAGCGGGCATTAAAGGGACAATATGAGCTCCGAGCTGGGAGAGTTCTAGGAGATTTCGTAGATGTAGAGAAGATAGTGGTGATTCACGAGGGCAGATAATCAAGGTTTTTCTTTGTTTAATAGCCACATCAGCAGCTCGTTCTGTGAGACTTTGTGATGTGCCTGCGGCAATACGCGCTACGGTACCCATGGAGCATGGTAGGATGATCATGGCATCAGCCACAGATGAGCCACTAGCCACAGGGGCAAATAGGTCTGAATCTTCGAAGATGCGCAATTGTTCTTTTTCACTTGGCAGCAGTGATCCTGAAAGAATGCGTACCAATGATCCTGGTTGTGATCCTGTGGAGAGTTCAAAACGGATGACTTTTTTTGCCATCTCACTGGCTATCATATAGATACGTGAGGATACATTGTTGAGTAAAAACTGGAGAAACATTTCTCCATAAAGGCTGCCAGAAGCACCAGTGATGACAAGAAGGATACGTGCTGGTGGTTTTGGATGGCAAGTGGATGAGACTAAGGGTGTGTTATTTTGTGGGGGGTTATCCAAGAGAAGATCCTCCTTTTGAGGTAAGAAACAAAGCTAAATACAGAACTCCATACCAGGTATTGATGGCAGTAATCACCGTACTGTTGTGAGCCTTGCTGATACTTTGTGCCAGTAGCATCACTGTCAGTAGGCCGGTGCCTACGTAATATATAGCAGGCATTGTTAGCACGTAACCTAGCATGATGAGACATGCTGAGGAGATAAGAAAACAGGCGCCACTTATGTGTCGTGTGAGGCGAATGCCAAAACGGGAAGGTATACTGTGGAGGCCTTCTTTGATATCAAATAGACGATCACTGAGAGCATATAGCATATCGAATCCTGCTACCCAAAACATGATATTGAAAGCTAGCAGCCAGAGAGGTAAGTTGAGAGCTGTTTGGGTTGCAAGGGCTGTTGCCACAGGCACAAGCCCAAGACATGAGCCAAGATAGAAATGGACACTAAAGGACCATCTTTTGAGCCATGAATACACAGCTAGCCAGATAAGCAGGATAAAACTAAGCCCGAAAGCTATAGAAGATAGAGCTGCACTGCACAGTATGACACCGCAAGCAGCAAGGATGATGTAGCCTAGGGCCCAGCTTTCTTTAAGCTGTTTACTGGCAAGCATCCGTGAGCGGGTGCGAGGACAACGGGCATCAATGTGGCGATCTGCAAAGCGATTCACTCCCATACCAAACATGCGAGCACTCACAAGAGTGAGCACTAATAAAGCTATGGTTTGGCCACTGAGTTGTGCTGTGGTTGGTAGCAGTTCTATGGCAACCCATAGAAAAGGCAAGGTAAAAAGGGAGTGGGTGATTTTAATGTCTTTAAGAAAATGGCCTGTCTGCTTCCAGCATGCTCTCAACCATGGCACCGTGTGTTGAAAAAGAGCCATGTTATATTCTCAAGGTTATTATGCCAAATGGCTAAAAGAAGTGCAGCAAGCTGTGCAGGGAGTTATGGGTTCATCACAGACTTTAAGAGTTCTTTTCTTTAGTTCTTTTTAATTCTTTCCTTATCTTTATCTCTTGTAGCTCTCACGTATCACAAAAAGAGTGCTGGTTTTTTAGGGAAGAACAAGTGTGTAGGAACCATAAGAGTGATAAGAGTTGTTGGTAAGATGTTTTCCTTCATCTGATAAATAAGCTGCTAAACAGCTTCGATGAGGGAGAAAGTCCATGAAGTGAGAATAGATGAAAGTTTTAAAAGTGGCTACATCAAAAAAGGAGTAAGGTGAGGGGCTAAGAGAGGCAAATTGGTACAATTCTCTTTGAAAGGGGGAATGATATTTTACCCATGCTTGATGGTTTGTACTTTCTGGTACGGAGAGTAATAGATGGGTGGATTTTGTGTAAAGAACACCATCTTTGATGGTGTAAGTCGATGATTCAGGAATGTAAACACGAGCAAAAGGTCTGGCTATTTCAGAGTGAGCATTGTAGTTAAAAATCCCATGCCATATTTTTTTTTCTGTATTGTAATAAGCCGCAACAGCATAGAAATGCAGATTGTAGGTGACGTTATGATGAGTGATGTGTTGATTTTCTTTAAAATCACATGCCGAAAGCATGTCTGAATCAACTAGCTCTGGGTCTGTAAGTCGTTGAGCTAGTTCGTGCTTCTTGGTTTTGTTATCTGCTTCAAGTGTTTCTTGATGAGTAGCTAAGCCTTGAGTGTTTTTTGGCTGCAAGCGGCCAAAACGCTGGTTATAACGCCGGTAAGATTCACTGGAAGAAATAGCAGATGCAGGAGGACTTGGTAACATATTACCTGGCTGAAATATCTCGCCAAGAGGTTTTTGTAATACATCCTGTGGCTCTTGGCTGCCAAGGGCAGGGCTATCTGGAGGAGCTGGAGAAGAAGAAGGTGCAGATATGATACCGCTATCATCTTTGAGGCTTTGATTGTCTAGATTATCTACTAGCTCACTGGTTTCTTGCTTTTTTTCTTTGGAATGAGGACGTAGGTTCTGATGAGGATTAAGAGGGGAATTGGCTGGATTCTGACTTTCAAAAGATTCTAGGGCCGTTTCATGAGTGGGGTTGTTGTCTGTTTGTGTCTCAGTATTTTTGGTTTTCATTTCTGTTCCACTTGAGGCTGTCTCGCTGTTTTTGTGCGGTTCTGGCACTTCTCCTGACTCGTTTTGTGCGGGTGACACAGCAGTTAGAGGACCGGAGGGCTTGTTTGGATCTGGGTTTGGATCTGATTTGGAACGAGCACTTGGAGGATTACCTGATAGCAGATCTTGTGATGGAGTATCCGTAACATCGTCAGTGGCTGTTGTTTCTACGCTTGTTTCTTTGTTTTCTTGATGAGCTTTGCTGGCAGGGCTGGTAGCAGAGGTAAAGTCTTCAGAGTTATCAGAAGCTGGTTGTGGCGAAGACTTTGTGGAAGGAAGGTTATTGTCAGTGTTTGTATCAGCAACCTTATCCGTGTTGGGATCAGCACCATTTTGTTTGCGCTGTTGGGTCTGTATAGTGTTTGCGCTGTTTTGAGCTGTAGGATCAGCTGTGGTGCTGGTATGGCTAGGATGGTTGGTGGAAGTGCCATCAGGGGTACTGTCGCTGACATCACTGTCAGACATGGGTGGTCTGTATTGTTGGTCAGACTGTTCTTTGTTGAGGATGGTTATGGCTGTGTTTGTGTTTTTTTCTGTATTCTCTTCTTCTTGTTCTTTTTTGCTTTTCTCAGATGGTTTTTCTTTTATGCTTTCTTTTTTCATGCCCTCTTTTATACCTGTATCGGGCTCTATATTGGGAGGGCTAACATCTACATCACCAAAAGTGCCTCCACAGCTAACACATATAGCTGCAAAAACACAAAGGCTTAAAGTTTTTGTGATCATGATAAAAAAGCTATGAATATCATATACTGCTTTGATAATGTGTGGTTTTTCTTTTGTCAATGGATGAGGTGATTCCTCTCTATGATGACGTTGTTTGTGTTGATGGTTAAAAGGGTTGCTGTATAGCTAGTTATTTATGCTGTATAGTTATTTTCAGTTACTTTCAGTTATTTTCAGTTTCATGTCATTATGTGTGCCTAGGCGTACTAATTTTTGTGTGGATGCTTAGGTTTTTGATGTGTTTTTTATGCTTTTGTTTTTTATTCTTTCATTCTTTATTCTTTCATTCTTTTGTCCTTGTCCTTATTTTTTTATTATCCTTTTTGCTTGTTTAATGGTTGTTGTTTTTGCTATCTCATTAAGCACAAAAAACCTAATAGATCCAGACAGTTATGATAGCACTGCAGCACAGTGAAAACAATGATTAAATAAAAAATAGTTGTCTCAATAATAAGGATAAAAAATGGATAAATGACGAGGTAAAATATCGTGTTTGTATTGTGGTGTTCTTATGATTTTATTTTAGACAAGGTGTGTATCGAAAAAATATCGCATGCTTTTCAGATGGTAGCTCATAGCAAACCTATGATGTAAAAAAAGCTTTAAATATGAGAGCAAAGAGAATGATAGAGGGGTATGGGGGGTGTGTTGGTTTGTGTGTTTATAGAGCTACAAAGGAGAAGGTAGGGCCTAAATCAATAGTAACCTGAGGGCTCTTTGGGGTGTAAATCTCGCCATCTAAGGTATAAAGGACAGGTTTATCATTTTGGATGGAAAAGGTTTTTCCCACAAGGCGTGTTTTGATACGAGAGGTTTTTGAGGGCCTAAGAAAAGCATCCCAAGGGATCAAAATGCTTGCCTCTAAAGGGCCGGTGCTGTAGCTGATGAATTGCGCTCCCTGTTGAACATGTTCCATATCTGGAAAGAGCTTGGGGCCCATGGGCATATGTGGAAGGGTTGAAATAAGAACAGAGATGGTAGCTTGTCTAAAAGGTATGTGATCATCTATGGCAATGGTGGAGTCATGATGAGAGACAATTGATAAATAAAAGGGCCGCCAGAAGAAGCGTGAAAGAACAACCTTACTGATAAGCCAAGCAGCTCCTAAAGCACCTGTTTTGTTTTCATAGAATTTCTCTAGAAAAGCTGCTGGAGTACCATTAGCAAACAAAAACCCCACTTTTCCATCGATCATCAGTGATTGTTTGCGAATATAAGATAGCTCAGGTTGTGTGGAGTGTTTTTCGATAAGCCGGTATAACACCTGTTCAGGGGTGCCTTTGATACCGAGGTTTTGTGCGAGTACATTCATGTTTCCCCCTCTAAGGACAGCAATGTGAGGCAGCTCTTTGTGGGGATATATGCGTGAAAAAACCGAAAGTGTGTGGGAAATAGTGCCATCACCGCCGTTAATAGCCAAGATGGAAATCTCTTGATTGCGAAAAGATCTTGCAACATCTTCCATTTCATCAAGAGAGTGGGTTACAGCCACATGGCCTTGTTTGCCGGCAATATAAGAAAGGTAAGCCGATCGTTGTGGATTCCTACGGTTCAGCTTAGAGTGAGGATTAGAGATGATACCGATGCCTGCCATAATACTTCCGTGGGTGTCGTTATATGAGGTATTTTTTGAGGTTTGCGTCAATTTTTCGTTAAGTTTTCCCTTGAAGCTCTCCTTAGAACTAGCCCTAAAGCTAGAATACCTCAAGTGGGAGCTTACAAGTCGCTAACAGTTAAGAGATAAGAATAGAAAATCATGGTTTATTTTGCTATACTGTTGTTGCTTTGTTTGTTGCTTGGTTGGGATCATCAAGAGTATTTTTTTTACGGTGATCTTTCTTTTTGGCGTGGCTAGTCTCATCATAAACTAGGTTTATCATAAAGCGAGTGGTTATGGAGTGACGTCAGGATTCTTAGTTTGTTAAGTGGTTACATTACCTATGACGTTACACAGTTACACAGTTACAGTTACAGTTACACAGTTACACAGTTACATAAGCTAAAAAAAATCGCATTATTTAAGGAGTGTGTGTATTGAGTCAACTTACTCAGCAACATAAAAGTGTAGGTAAGCTATCACCTTTGCAACTTTATCTAAAGGAGATATCTCGATATCCTCTCTTAACTCCTGAAGAAGAGTATGATCTTGCTAAGGTGCATTATGAAAGTGGTGATCCTAAAGCTGCTCATCGTTTGATCACCTCTAACTTGCGTCTTGTGGTCAAAATTGCCAGTGATTTTCGTAAGATTCGTGGGGAGTTGTTGGATCTTATTCAAGAAGGCAATACAGGGCTTATGCAAGCTGTGAAGCGCTTTAATCCTTATAAAGGAGTGCGTTTGTCGAGTTATGCGGTGTGGTGGATTCGTGCTTATATTTTAAAGTTTTTATTGGATAATGAAAAACAGGTAAAAATAGCCACCACATCTGCTCAACGCAAGTTGTTTTATAATTTACGCCAAGAAACAGAAAAGCTGCTTAAAGAATACAATCGAGCTGATACCAAGATGATTTCTGAGAGATTACAGGTACCAGAACGAGATATTGTTGAGATGCAGAAGCGTATGTCAGCTACAGATATCCGGCTTGATGCTCCTCTGTCAGGAGAAGCAGGCCGTAACATTACCGCTGGTGATCTGATGGCAGATGTGGCTCAAAAGCCTATTGATGCCTTGGTGGCAGATGTGCAACTCAAGAGTTTGTTTAGAGAACATATCAAAGATTTTATGAAAGACTTGCCACCGAGAGATCATTTTATATTCACCTCTCGTATCCTCTCAGAATCTCCCTTAACTTTGCAGCAATTGGGTGATGAGTACAATATTACCCGTGAGAGAGCTCGTCAGATTGAAGCAAGAATTATCAATAACTTACGTAAGTTTCTGATAGCTAAGGGATTACTTGAGGTCTCTGATGTTGAGGCCAATATGTCAAAAAAACAAAGAGCAGCGGCTGCTGCTAAAGCCAATACATCACAGTCATTGCAGTCTAGCTAAAAAGCACGTCCCCTTCTGGTGAAGAGAGCTCAGGTTTTTATCTGGCCTAGCTGTATTTGGGTTTTCTGTATGGTGTAGATATGATATGGTACGCGTCTATATATGAAAAAGGTTATATCATGAGAAAAAACACCAAAAAGAAGGATGTATTCATTGATGAAGTATGTAAGTTGGTCTCGTAAGTGGTTGTGTGTGAGTTTAGGTTTGCTAGCTTGTCTTGTTTATGTCGTCAGTTGTGGCAAAAGCTCTGAATGCATCGAGTGTACAAAAGAAGGTGAATCGGTGAGTGATCTGCATTATGTTGTGGATCGCTATTATTCTCTACGTTTAGCTGTGCATCCTGAAAACAAGGCGCTTTTGAGCTTCTTTGTGTGTGACGTATCAGAACCTGAAGTGAATCTAACCGGAAAGTGCGTTTTTGCTTTTTTGAATAAGGATGGTCAGCCGGTCCTACTTAAGGCTGAATCTATGATTGCGGTATTTGAGCAATCGAAAAATGTGCAAGAAAAGCGTAAAAACGGCACATTAACGGATACAGATAAAACTTCTTTGGATACCCTTGGTATGGTATCCACCAAGGTTTCTGTGGAAGGGCAATATCAACCGAGTATTATCATCGCTTTGACAGGGATGTTGAATGGTGAGCCTTGGGGATTTTTTACAGGCAAAGAGGCAGCTTTTTGGGGACTAGATACAGAAAAGCTTCAAAAAGCCATGCAAGATAGAGTTCGTTATAGTGACGTGTATGTTGGAAGCTCTGAGGTGGAAGAACAATTCAAAGTCTTAATGGAAAAAGAAGGAAAGAAACCAGAAGCTGTGGAGTATTCAGTGGATGCGTGGCTGGATAGTTCAGAGAGTACTCGATTTGTTTTTGAAGATCTTTTTACAGACCAACCGCATCAGCACTTAGGCTTGAGACTTCCTTTGGTGATGCGTATGTTTGTGGCGATGCTTTACAAGTACGGTGCTGCACCTAGAGGAGTGGTACAGCATTACTGTCTTCCTCATCCACAGTTTGAAACAGAGGGTGAAAATGGATGGTGTATTCCCATAAATTATCGCTGGAATACAGGCTCTGTGGAGAAGTATCAACGTGTGGAAGAACTTTATCAACCATCCACTAAAGAGGATAATAAAAACCCAGATACCAAGTAAAAAATACATCTACATAACTTGTGTCTCTGTGGTTTTTGCTTGCGATGTTGTAACTTGCGATGTTGTAACTTGCGATGTTGTAACTTGTGATGTTGTAATAAGCCATAGCCCCAAGAACATGACCTGTTGGGGCATAAGATAGTAAAGTGCTTTGGTAACATCCTGTTGGCTTAGTCCCATAACGATAATAAGCAGATATATCAGACACATGCTGATGCGTATCCACAGGTAAGAGCGGATATACTTGGTAAGTCTATGGCTAGACAGTTGTGTTTTGCAAGCAGCGTAAACGAGCACAATATCCAGTGGAAAAAAGAGCCACAGGTTGAGGTTATGGTGCATATCGTAGTGGGTGGAAAAAATCCATGAGATGATCATAATCAAGCCTAAAAGAGCAGACATGCCAGCCCATAAGCTGCTGTATCCTCTCCATAGCACTTGCCAAAGACGTTTTTTGAGTCTTTGCAGCCATAAGCATACTAACCACAGAATGGTGGTGATGATAAAAACCAGCAGAGGAAAGTGGCCCATGGTGGAGAGGTGTTCTGATGACGCTGCAACGAGGGTGGTTTTTTCTCCAAGCAAAGAAGAGCCTTCTACGGCTTGGCCTTGATCATCAATGGCTGGCAGGGCTGTTAAATATTCAGCTAATTTGGCTGGATAGAAGCTTTCTTGCCAGCGAGATAAGGTACCATCGAGTTTAGAGTTCATCACCACATCTAAGAGAAAACCCAGTGGTGGGATGATGCTCATGTGTTCACGTACGTAATAGCGATAATTGAGCTCAGAAGGCATGCTTGACAGCTTGTCATGAATCATCCCTCCGAGAGTTTGATTGAGAAGGTCTCGAGGGATGGTCGCACAATTGGCAGTGAAGTGTTCGTAGCGAAAATACATCTCATCGGGATGGATAGCACGATTGATGCCCTCAATAAGCCGTTGTTTTTGTGCGTTTGTGAGGTTGATGGGTTGTTCCCAGACATTGCGATCTTCATGCCTTTTATAAAGAGGAATCAAGTGGCGTTCATCACTGCGTTCTACCCAATAGATCCGTTCTCCTAGGTAAAATTTTAGGGGAAACAGAGGATCATTAAAAGAAAACATCCCCCAGTTATAGATAAAAGATCGTGGATGTTCTTTAGCCACCACCTTAAGAAATGTATGACCATAACGAGCATGAAGTGCCTTTCCGAGTCCCACAGTGATTAAAGAGACCGTAGTGGTAGAAAGATCAGTGATGGCAGGAATGGTTGTGGGAGGAATGGTTGTGGGAGGAATGGTTGTGGGAGGATGCACATCTTGACTGTAGGCCGTAGGCAGAGCCCAAACTAAGAGGCATGTTACGCTTAATAAAGATTTCAACATACCCTACTGCACGGAGAGATAAAAAGAGATGGATAGAAAAGAAGCTCAGAGTTTTTGTTTTTAAGGTGTTGTAGGAGTGCTGGTTTTTTGTGCTTCGTTGCTCAGTAACATCTGAATGATAGCTGAAAGGTTAAGATCTGATTGTAAGGTCAGTTTTCTGCCATTGATAAATACAGAGGGTGTGCCTTGCACACCCAGTTTTTGTCCTAATGCAATATCATCTTTGATCTTAGCTAAAATATCTTTACTTTTGAGGCATTCTTCGATTTGTGCATCACTTAAACCAAATTCTTTGGCTACCTGTTTAGCTCCTTCTTTTTTTATCCTGCTTTGATGGATATATGCCAGATCATGGAATTCCCAGAACTTTCCAAGCAATATGCCTGAACAACGTGCTAATTGAGCCGTCTCACAGGCATAGGGATGTACAGCTCCTGCAGTTGAGTTACATGAGTTATCAAGAGGAAAGTTTTTAAAGACAATACTTACAGTGTCGCCAAACTCTTCTTTGACTTCTTTGAGTATGGAAGAAAAAGAAGCACAATAAGCACATTGAAAATCGGCAAACTCCACTAATTGTACAGCTGCATTATCGCTACCGAGACGAAAATCCTCACCTAGCTGTGAATAAGGCGATTGAGCTATAGGGATATCTTGGGCTTGATCTTCATCTGCAAGGTTAGGCACTTTGAATGTTTTCGTGGGTTTGGAGACTTCTGTTTCTTGGATGGTGGAGGTGGATGGTTGCGTTGTGGACTCTTGAGGCTTTGATGTAAGCTGGCCAAAGCTTGCCAGTGTGATGGCAAGCAAGATAGCAGCGGATAAGAAGCCAGGCCATGGGGCATAGGTGCCGGTGAGTCTGAGAGGAAAGCGATGTCTTTTCATATAATAGATGCTGATCCCACCTAGGAGCAAGGTGAGGACATAAACCATGGTACAGGTTAGACAAACGGCTTTGATCACAAAGAACGAAAGGCTAGCAAGGACAAGGGAGGTTATAACGCCTAGCAAAGATAAACTGATTAAAGCTGCATAATGGGCTTCACTGCGGAAAGTTAAAGGCTTTTTGGGAAGAAGAATCAATGCAATAGCAAATAAGGCTAGAAAATATCCCAATCCCCAAATGCCTAGGGGATAATTGAGTAATTCAGAGTACTCACTGGCTGCAATACTGTCACAAGAAACGGTTTGATTGACGTTGCATACCGCTGAGGTTTGGCCATGTTGTTTGAATTCAAGATGGTGATGAGTGGCGTATGCAGATACAATTATGCCCAATAGAGATAGAACCAGGACGCTGATAAGATACCATGTGCTACTCTGTGAAGAAGGTGTATGAGACGAAGAAGATTCTTTATTTTCTTCGTTGTTTTCGTCTTCTTTCTTTTTAAGGGGCATATAGGTCAGTTGGGTTTTCTCAAATTGAGAGTCTTCAAACTGACTGGTGGTTTTATCGCTATCGCTCATTCATGTTCTCCATCTTTTAAGAGGCCTCTTAAGTGATGTGCTTTCTGGTGAGTTTTCTTTTTATTGTTTTTTGCTGCTTCACTTCTTCTTACTGTTTCTTATGGGTGGTGGGTAACAAATAAGCAGGCTGTTTGTGTAACTCATTACTTAGTTTATGACTTAGTTTATGACGTAATTATGATTATACCTGATACTTCTTCATTTGTTGTGCTTATGTTACGTAACATGTTTGCTGGCTGTTTGCGTATCAAGCTGTTTGCGGATGGCCTCTTGAGTGCTATTTTCGCTGATGCCTATATTATGATTGTGATACCAACCTTCTTCATGCCGTCTTTGGTGAATGGTTTCCCAGGCTTTTCCAGCAAAAAGCACCACACGATCATGAATAGAAAGTAATTCACTGTCTTGCATGTTGCCTTCTTCAGTAATCACTACGTTGAGTTGATCATATTGCTGGGCCATATCTTTGATGGTTGCGGTGGAAGATTTTGCTTTGTGAAAGGTGGGAAAGAAGACAATGCCACAGCGGTGTGTGATTTCAAGAGCTAGCGTGACAGGTTCTTTGGTTGAAGAGGTGTTTTCCATAATGTTTAAGGCAGGTTGGGTTTTATTGCCCACCGGGTTGGCTTTGCGAATCTCTTTAATGGGAACGCAGATAGGAGCGGGAGCTAGAGGGTTGTTTTTGTTACGGGTTGGCTGGCTAGGTTTTTTGCTGAGCTTGGCAGATTGTTTACCAGTATGTCTACCACCTTGAGTGTTTTTGTGGGTGTTACCGGAAACACTCGTTGAAACAAAAGCATTGTTTTTGCGTACAGATGATCTAGAGCGTCTACGTCGTTGTGATTGTCTGCGAGGATTTTTCTTGCGTCTATCAGACGATGATTGATCGGTATGACGTGTGTCTTTGCTCTTGTTTTCTGTAGATGTTTTTTGCGGTTTGGGATCCACACGCTTTTGAGGCCTGCTTTTGGGTTTTCTTTTTGCGTGCTTTTTTTTGATGGGAGATGGTACATCCTGTGTCATAGGTCTTATTATCCGCCAGGTGAATAGGTACGGGTGTGTTGATGAATAAAGTCTCTGGCTTGCTCTATAGGGAGACGCTCTTGTTGAGTGGTATCACGATGACGTAACGTGACGGTGTTATCTGTAAGAGATTGTTCATCGATGGTGATGGCATAAGGGGTGCCGATTTCATCGTGTTTAGCGTAGCGTTTTCCCACAGATTGTCGCCAGTCCATACTCAGAATCATGCCTAGGTTGCGCCACTTTTGAGCGATATCACCAGCCATGGCAAGAAGATTGTCGTTTTTAATAAGAGGAAGAATAGCGACTTGATAAGGAGCAAGGGTAGGATGGAGGCGCAGGAAGGTGCGGGTTTTGCTCGCACCAGAGGGTGTGGTGATGGTTTCGGTGCTGTAGGCATCGAGAAGAAACGCTAGTAACGCTCGAGTAAGGCCAGCAGCTGGTTCCACCACTTGAGGGGTGTAGCGATATCCGGGTTTTTGGGTGGTGGGGTTGGTTTTATGAGGATCAAAATAACTGAGTTTGCTGCCGGATGCTTGGGAGTGTTTGGTAAGGTCGTAATCTCCGCGTAATGCCACACCTTCGAGTTCATCCCACCCCCAAGGGTAGAGGTATTCGATATCGTAGCAAGCCTTGGAATAATGGGCCAGCTCATCATCATCATGAGATCTGAGGCGAAAATGATCCTTGTGGTTGGCAAAACGGTGATACCAGGCCATTCTTTCTTTACACCAGTAATCAAGCCAGGTATTTTCTGTGCCTGGCTCACAGAAAAATTCCATTTCCATCTGTTCAAATTCACAACTGCGGAAAATAAAATGCTCCACCACAATTTCATTGCGATAAGATTTGCCTTGTTGAGCGATGCCAAAAGGAATTTTCAGTCCCATGGATTGTTGAATATTGCCAAACTGCACAAACATGGCTTGAGCTGTTTCAGGACGAAGATAAGCACTGCTTTTCATAAGGTTTTGGGTAAGTTTTTTCATTCCTTTTTGGCTTACTCCTTCTTGGCTCTTCAGTCCTTCTTGCAGTTCAGCAATAGGATCAATAGCACCTAAGAAGGTACGAAACATGCCACAGAAATGTCTTTCTTCGCTAAGATCAGTACTTGAGCATTCTGGGCACACATAACCGCGTTCACCTACAGGAGTTTCCATGGGGATGCGTTGAGGTGTTTTAGAGGTAGAGGTGGAGGTGGAGGAGTGAGCCACATTTTTTATCCATTTGACGATGTGATCGGCAGGAAGTTTGGGTTGTTTGTCGCTACGGAAACGTGCTTTGCAGTTACGGCAATCCACCAAAGGATCAGAAAACCCTGCAGCGTGTCCAGAAGCTTCCCATACTTTAGGATGCATAATGGTTGAGGCGTCTAGTCCCACCACATTGTCACGTAAATCCACCATATGATGCCACCATTGAGCAGCAATGTTTTTTTTGATCGCCAGCCCAATAGGGCCATAATCGTAAAAAGATCGCAACCCACCATAGATTTCACTACTGGGAAAGACAATCCCGCGTCGTTTACATAAAGAGACAATGTGACTCATGGTATCCATAAACAACACTTTATAAATATAAGTACTTTGAAAGGGACATGTTTTAAGGGGTTGGGTTGGTATATTGTTTGTGAATACCCTCAATATCTTTAAGTAGAGGTTTGGGCAGGTTTATGTTTAAGGAGTTTACATTTGAGATGACTTGATCAGGTCGGCTAGCACCGATAATATTGGATGTTACAAAGGGTTGTTGATTGACAAAAGCTAAAGCCATATCCACCATTTCTAGGGAATATGTTTGGCTAAGGTCCTTATAAGCACTGACAGCTTGACAGAGAGCAGTACTATTGTAGCGGCTTTTCAGTGATGGGTACATGGAAAGCCGGGAATGGTCAGGGGGATTTGAGAGGTATTTTCCAGTGAGATGTCCAAAAGCTAGTGGAGAATAAACAAGAAGCCCCACATCTTCACGATGACATGCTTCATGAAGTTCAGGTTCGAAGGTGCGATTGAGAAGGTTATACGCATTTTGTAGGGTAGCAGGATATGCAAAGCTGTGTTCTTTGCATATGCGTAAAAAACTCATCAATCCCCAGGTGTTTTCGTTACATAGTCCCCAAGCACGAATTTTTCCTGCTTTGATAAAAGAATTCATGGCCTCAGCTTGCTCATACAGATTAAGTCCTTGCTCAGGAAGCTCGTTTTTTTCTTTACTTGGATCATACTGGAGTGAGCCAAACATGGGCGTATTACGCGAAGGCCAGTGAATTTGAAAGAGATCGATGCATTCCACATTAAGTCGCTTTAAGGAAGCATCAAGAGAACGGCTGAAATGATCTTTAGTGGGACGAGGTCCACCTCGAAACCAGGGAAGTCCTGAAGAGTAAGCAATAACCTTGCTTGCTATCACCACAGATGATTTAAGGTGAGAGTTGTTTGCAAGCCATGAGCCGATGATGTCATCGGTGCGGCCATAGGTTTCTTTGCGCATGGGCACAGGATAAAGTTCGGCAGTGTCTATGA
The DNA here is from genome assembly GCA_002238945.1 of Proteobacteria bacterium bin106. Lineage (GTDB taxonomy): Bacteria > Bdellovibrionota_B > Oligoflexia > Oligoflexales > Bin106 > Bin106. The sequence continues at coordinate 96,805 of MPNI01000004.1, forward strand.
AATTGATACCACATTCTTTGATGGCTGTATCCATCACTCCATGAGAAGCTGTCTCATCGAGTTGTTCACCAAAAATCATGGTTCCCAGGCATAGTGGAGATATTTTGATATCAGTACGTGGTATGGTCCTCATGTTCATATGTGACACCTATGGTTTAGAAGGTTTAGAAATTTTGTGAGAAGAAGGTTGCTCGTGATTTATAAACTATATAAGTTACCTTAAGAACATAGATAACTGTGATTATATTGCTGTAAGTGCCACTATATAAAGAATAAGGTAAAAAGAAAAGAGCTGACTTGCTTCAGGGAGGGCGCAAGTCAGCTCTTTATGTATCAAAGAAAGAACTCTTATCAGTAGTCAATTGGAACATGTAACAACGAGGAGATGGAGCATGGTTCCTTCTTTGATGTGGAAGAAAACATTACCAGGCTCTCACCTATAGTTACATTTTCTTCTCGTGGGAAGTATGTTAAGTCGGTTTGGTTTCCTTTATGTTCTGATATCCGGTGGCTTGTTATCTGTTATCTGGATGTATTATCAAGCTTTGTTTATATGCTACGGGTGATCATTACTGTCATAACACTTATGTCATATATTGCAAGGTAAATTATCATCTGGCATCATTTGTGCCATCTTCGACACTCACCATTCTTGAACTAATAGTGGTTTCGTTTCTCTTTGAAAAATCATAAGTCTGTGGTGGTGTGTTTTTTGCCTAAGCTCTTTTTTGGGGTGGTATGGGTTTGACGCCTTGTGCTAATAGAGCGTCAATAAGAGCTTCTTTTTGTTGTAGTTCGTTAGCGATGATGTCTGCTGATTTTTGAGCAAAACCTTTGATACGTGCAATCTCTTCACTTTGAAGACGACGAATTTCTTCTAAGCTCGAATGGTGTTGAAGAAGGACCTTGATGGAGGCTTTTTGTAAGCCACTTATTCCAAGTCCCATCAGGAATTTCTCTAAAGAAGGCGTTTTTGATCTTTCAATACTGTTCATCATATTCTCGATGGCTTTCTTGCCAAATCCAGGTATGGCGTCTATGCTTTTTATCATCTCTTCTGTTGTTCGTCTGGTATTCTCTACTGCTTTTGCCATCCTTTCTGTTGTTTGTCGTCCGACATTCTCTATTGCTTTTGCCATCTCTTCTGTTGTTCGTCTGGTATTCTCTACTGCTTTTGCCATCCCTTCTGTTGTTTGTCGTCTGACATTCTCTATTGCTTTTGCCATCTCTTCTGTTGTTTGTCGTCCGACATTCTCTATTGCTTTTGCCATCTCTTCTGTTGCTTTTTGAAGGCCAGCTGTTAAGGAGTAAAGATCGGGAATATTATGAATAATTTCATGGTCTAAAAGTAGTTTGAGGCGTTTTTTGGAAAGATCTTCTATATCTACGCTTTTGCACCAATGATCGATTTTGCCGATGATTTGTGGTGGACAGTTTTCCTTATTGGAACATATCACCCAGGTATCAGAGAGGGAGTTATCTAGTGGAGCGGAGCATGCTGGGCAGGTATGTGGTAGGAGGGCAGAAGCTTCATTGTGATTGTCTGGGTTATGGATAATGCGGTTGATGCGAGGGATGATTTCTCCAGCTCGTATCACATATACCGTATCCCCTTTGCGTGGAGCAAGTTTGAGAAACGAATCTTTGTTATGTAAAGTTACCCGTTTAATCGTAGCACCACCAATAGTGACAGGAGTGATAAGGGCTATGGGGGTGATGGTACCTTTCTTTGAGACCTCCCAGACAATTTTTTCGATGGTACTCTTTACTTCGCTTCCTTGCCATTTGTAGGAGAGTCGGAAGTTGGGATGATGAGCAGTCTGACCAGCTTTGGGATGAGTCGCTGTGTTGTTATAGCTCAGCACAATGCCGTCAATATCAAGATGACGTTGTTGATCTTTAGCGTATGTTTGAGTGTGTTCAAGGTAATGTGCAAAGTCTTGATAATCTTGGCTTAAAATAAAACCTTGTTCTTTGAGCCAAGCGTGTTTTGGCAGATCTCCTATAAAAGCGTTCTTTTTGCGATCATCTTCCACATCATAGCCAGAGAATTCTAAAATCTGCCAAATGGGTTGTTCAACAGGTGATATTTGTTGTCGGTTAGCGGTATTGGTGAGTAGTTGTTCTATGGCGTTATCAAAGGTGTTGGCTTCAATGCCTGCTTGTAGCAAGAGTTCTTTGAGGTGTGTTTGTTGATCTTTGGAACATGATATGTTTCCACTCACGCTAAAATCACCTTCTTTGGCTAGTAGTTGCAGAGGAATACCAGCTAGTGTTGTTTGTGAAGAGGGTAGGGATAGAGATGGGATTTTAACAGTGTGTTTTTTGTGCGATTGACGTCCTCTAAGCCATTGGAGCTTTCCTTGTCTGTAAGATATCTCCCATTCAACACCACTTAAAAAGTGAAAGGTTTGTGCTAGCGGTGACGTAAGCTGGTTTTTTGTGGGTAGGTGTTGATGAGGTGCCACAGTAAAGCCATTGTGGTTAAGGTAGGTGAGTTTGTCTTGTTCGCTAGCAAAGAGATGGTCTTCACCCAGTGTTTGATGCACGACATCAAAGGCGTAAAAACACAAATAACGCGCTAAGTCGGTGTGGTCTTTTCGTAAAAGTACTCCAGCTACAATATTGCGTCGTGTGCTGGGAAGTTCTAGCTTGCGACCTTTCATTTCTTTTTGCAGTGCAGTGAAACTTTCTAGTGGACAGCACAACTCTCCTCTTATTTCTATGAGGGTGTTGGGTTGTTTGGCGATGGATTGTGGTAAAGACAGAGTTTGAGGAAGGTGAGGTGTATGTTTAAGCGTTTGAGTGACATCTTCACCATGTGAGCCATCACCTCGTGTTTTGGCTCTGATAAAGTGGCCATTTCGGTAGACTAAAGCTATAAAAGCACCATCGAGTTTATACAAGCAGGTGATTGTGGCTTGAGGAGGGAAAAAAGGCTGCTGGTCTTGGTGGAGCCATTTGGGAAGCTTTTGTGCCCAAAACTTGACGCGTTTGAAGGTGCGGGTTTTTTCCAGTGACAGTACAGGAATGGGATGATAAACCTTACCTCCGTTAGGATAACCCACTTCTGATAACAAAGCGTGATTGGGATCAAGGCGTCTCAGTTTTTCTTCGATGGCATCATAATCCATATCAGATATCTCAGGTTTGCCTAAGCCATAGAGATGGCGGTGATGGCGAATGGATTCAGCAAGAGCTGTGATGGAATGTTTAGTGGTGCTTTGTGCAGGCACTGTGTGATGAGGTTGATTCATGGCAGGTGCTCTGAGACGTTTGGGGTTATTTTTTTTCTAAAATCATCAGATATTCTTGCATCTCGTTTTCTTTTGAAAAGCGAGAATATTCCATGGACAACACATAAAAATTATCGCTGAATAGTTCCATAAGCTCTTTGGGAGACAATAGAAATGGGGGGCCTTGCCAGTACTTAGGGGTGGGCATTGTATAGAAGGGAATAGAGATAAAGGCTCCGTGTTTCTTAAGAATGTGATGACAAACCTGACTGTATGTGAGCCTTTGTTGATGAGGCAGAGCACATAACACAGCTCTATCGAAGATGATATCTACTTTTGACGCTGATTGTGAGATAGAAAAAGCTGAAAGAATATCACCTTTTAAGTAGGTGAAGTCTTTTTGAAAGAAGGCTTTCTGGCCATACTCTACGGCTTGAGGAGCAATATCCATAGCCGTGACCTTATGTCCTGCATCTAAGAAGACTTGAGCATCATGAGCCCTTCCAGCACCTGGAATAAAGACATGAAGTTTTTCTTTGTTATCACGGAGTCGTAACTCTGTGTAACGATTCAGAAGGTAAGATGTAGCTTGATGAGGTTTCTTGAGATCCCATGGAGTATTCCCTTCTTTCCAGGCATCAAGCCAGTATGTTTTTGAATCATCCATGATGTTTGCTTCTTTGTGTTATGTGATGGCTATTATCATAGAAGGTTATCTATTCAAAAAAGCTAACAGCCTTTTTGAATAGATAACATAGCACAGAGCTTTTCATCAATGATTACATAGATATGATGGAGGTGTGTATAGAGTTCTTTATGGCACAGCTAGTTGTTCAGCTAGTTGTTTAGCTAGTTGTTTAGCTAGTTGTTCAACTAGGGATTGTTGGACAGATATACATGGGGCAAGGGAAGATAACATCAAAGCTACAGTTGTTATAAAGAAGGCACGTACACAACGAGCACAGCAAGCTGTACTTATTGCATGGCTAGTTGTGTGGTTATTTGTGTGGTTATTTGTGTGGCTATGACACAAATTCATGTGTGTAGTGGTTCTGGGAGATGCTATTCATTCATGGGCTATTCATTTTATTGGTCGGTGCTATGAGTTTGGGTAGTTGTTGTTTTGTGTTTTTTAGGATAAGCAGCACGTTTAGCAACTTTAAGGGTGCGGAATAAGGCTTTGATTTGGTGGTAAGCCTCTTTGGGAGGAATCTTGTTACCATTTTCTAAGGCACAGATAATCCCAACTTCCATAGCAAACTTTTGTAAAGTTTCTTCAAGGTGTTCTTTGTGTTCTAGATGATCACCAGCATTATGGCTGTTATGAATGTGATCGTGCTGATCTAGATGACTGTTCTTGAGGAAGGACTTATCCCGGAGGGTATTAAATGGTACGGCACTCATGGTTCGTTATCTCTTTTTGGACCTACTAATTTTTGCTGATTCTTGTTAACTTCTTGTTAACTTCTTGTAACTTTGGAGCTGTTTACTTACAAACTTACGGACAAATCTTACAAATGCTTAGGTAGGTTGTTCTGTCTTTGTGTGTCTACTTGCTTAATGCTCAATACTCCTCGTCTATATTTTTTAAAATTTTAATAAATTCTTACTTTAATAGTTTTTCTGTTAGCTATCTCTTATTTAGTTTTTTTTGTGTTAATGCTCTGTAGCTATTTTCTTTCTGCTTCTGTGGTTATTTTCTGTAGCTATGCTTTGTGGCTTGTCTTCGTAGCTAATGACTTAGCTAGCTGTTCTTTTCGTTACTCTTCAAAAATACGTATAGAAAAAGACAGGTTCTATATCTTTAAATAAACGTTATTAAAAAACCTGCAAAAAATAGCTTGGAAAATGCATGGGATTTTCTACGCCATCACGTACCTCATCCACATTCCTCATTATAGCTTGTTTGGTCAAACAAAGCAACTGGAGTTGTGTTCTAGACACGTACTCAAGAGAGCTATGGATTTTTTAAGATCAATCTCACCCAAAAATACACATAGGATATCGTTTATTTACACAGGGTTATTTATACAATAAGCGAGGTTTTTTTTGTGCTTTTGCAATGAGCTTTTGGCTCTATTTTAGAGTGTTTAAGAGTTAACCATAACCATAGTAGCTCTGTATCTTTTATGTGGATTGTATGCATGAGAGGTGTGTTTATATCTTTACTATATGTTTCTTGGGATTTATGCTTACATTCTCTTGGGTTGTTTCACGGATAGTTTCACTAAGAATTGTGTGGAGCTTTGGTTTTTTGATAGTTTGATAGTGTTTTCATAGAAAGAGGGCATATGAGTCAGAAAGAAGATGTAGCTAAAAATGTAAGTGGTGACCACAGTGATGCTAACAAGCAGCGGGTAGCGTTGGTAACGGGTGCTTCGCGTGGTATTGGGTTAGCTGCTGCACAATCTTTGTGTGAGCTCGGCTTTCAAGTAGCTATTCATTATCGTTCTAAACCTGAGCTAGCTAAAAGTGCTCAGTTGAGCATGCCGCACTCCCAAACCTTTTGTTACGATCTTTCGGTTAAAGGATCATGTGAGGCATTGATGGCAGAGGTTTCAGAGAAGATGGGGACTGTGAGTGTTTTGGTGAATAATGCTGGTATGAGCTGTGATGGGTTGGTGTTTTCTGCCACAGAAAAAGACTTTGATTTGATGGTGGATCTGAATTATAAAGCCACATTCCTTTTGAGTAAGTATGCTTTAAAGCCGATGATGAAGCAGCGTTGGGGGAGAATTATTAATATCACCTCTGTGGTTGGGCATGTGGGGCATCGTGGCCAAAGTGTGTATTGTTCCACTAAGTCTGCTATCACAGCATTTACACAAAGTCTGGCAGCAGAAGCTGGTCGTTTTGGTGTTTTGTGTAATTGCATTGCACCAGGTTATATCGACACACAAATGACAGCAGCTATGCCAGATAAGGTGAAAGCGGAATTGATGAAGTCTATTCATTTAGGCAAGGTGGGTAAACCTCAAGATATTGGCAATGCAGTAGCTTTTTTAGCTAGCCATCAAGCTAGTTATATCACCGGTACCACTCTTCATATTAATGGTGGGATGCAGGGCTGTTAGAGGGTTGAGGCGTTAGGTCTTGAGAGATGCGAGGAGTTGAAAGAATCTGTATGTGTCCCGGTTTCAGAGATACTGGCAAGATATAGTCAGCCATCTTCAAGCGAATAAGGCGTAAAACGTGCTTATTGAAGTGCCCACATAATCTACGAATAACATGTTTACGTCCTTCTTGAACGGTGATGGCATAACAATGACCTTGAGGTGGTGAGGACTTGCGAAAGTTCCATGGATCATGGGAAGGTTGAATGGCTTTGATGGTGATGTTGATAAGTAAGCCATCGGATAGGGGCACTCCTGTGGTCATGATGACCATCTCTTTTTGGCTAAAAGGTTGGTTAACACAAACAAAATACTCTTTGATATGATTAAACGAAGGATGGGTAAGGCGGTGGCTGAGTGAGCCATCATCGGTTAAGAGCAGTAACCCTTCACTTTCTCTATCTAGTCGACCCACAGCAGGCAATCCGTAGGGAGCCATATGAGGATCGTGATGTGGTGTTTGTGGAGATATGTTAGAGCCATACTTTTGTAGGGCTTTTAAGTCATAGATGGTTGGATTGCCACCTTGGCTACGCCGTGAAACAAGATAGCCTCTGGGTTTATAGAGCAGGAGCAGATGGCCAGGCATCTTAGAATGAGAAGAGATATTGTGACCATCAACTTCAATCACATCGCTGCAAGGAACAATCCATTCACCTAGCTTACACTCTTTGCCATTGATGCGAACACGTTTAGCGATGATCCAGCGTTCAGCTTCTCTACGTGAGGCTATACCACATTTTGCTAGCCATTTATGGATACGAATGGGAGTGTTGTTATCGTCTTTGGAATTGTTGGGACGAGAACTGTTCACTATGTATCCTTCTCCATGGTTTTATGATGTATATCCATAAGAAGAGTGAGGCCATCTTGTTTTGGCAACTTTAAAGGTAAAGCTTGAAAAAAACAAACCCTTAAGCTGATGAAGCGTTAAGGGTTTGTGCTAGTGGTTTGTAGTAGCGAGGTTTTGAACAGGCATAGCGCTTAGCGCATGTGTTTGCCTTCCATGTTTGTAGGCTTTTTATACATATAAGGGTTGCCTGTATTCCAAGAACGCCTAAGGGGTATACATAGAGGCTCTTGTTGGTTTACATAATCGTGCATGGTGTATTTAGGCAGACAATGATAAGCCACTTCTTTAGCGGTCCAATTCACATCCATAACAAATTTACCAAGAATAGGTAGAATATGAGGAATCCGTGTTGTGACGGATTCAATGTTATTTGGATCTGTGGAAATAAGCTCTTGGAAAGAACTGGTTAAAGTCACATGAGGTGTATCTTGAACCCAAAAGTCTGTGAGCAGAGAGCTGCATTCATTTCTTACAGCCTCTTGGAATTTTGCAAACACCTCAGAGTATTGTGAAGGTGTTTGGTTGCTGGTTTCTTGGATATTACTTAAAGCCTCTACACAGTTTTTTGCCATACCCAGGTTTCTATTACGTAACTTTTCTCCGCTAAGGACACCAGCACCGTAGAGGAAAGGAGCAGCTATAATCACAGGTAAGCGTGCCTTTAGATTGCCAGCTTGTTTGCCCACACGAGAGAGTATGACAAAAGCACCCATACCACCACTGGCTAAGGTAACAAGACGGTATTGATTTATGAGATGGACATAATTTGAAGAACTTCCATAGCTAGTAAGATGTTTAGGGGTATTCAGTAGATCGCTATTTTGAAGGGTACGTGTACTAAATGTAATGGGCTGACCTTCTTTGTCTACAAAAGCACTTACGCATAAATGTCTAAGTGACTGTTCTACTGTATAGTCTTTGAGCTGATCACTGGAATAGACACCTGAGCTTAATTCTTCTGACGAATCATCGGAAGTGATCATGGAACCTACGGCATCTACTGCTGAGTTAAGGCGCGAGGCCATACTTTCAGGGGTTTTGTTAGGACACACCACAAATGTCATCAATGAGCCACTTCTATTGGCAGGCGTTAAAAGCACTTGATAATACTTTCCCTTAAGCCCGCTAAGATCAGATGTGGTGGGTTCTGTGACCACTGTGTTGGATGTAGCACGACAGCCAGATGTGATGATTATAGCCATGGCTAAACCTGTCCACATTTTATAAACAGCTTTCCATGTAAGAGATGGGGTTAATCTCGGTGCAGTCATCATAGTCTTTCCTTTATGGGAGGTGTGTGTGATTTGAGTATAAGATGCTTAAGAGTTATGGACTCACTATTCCGTACTCTTAACACTTTTGGGTCGTTTATATAGAGCACGTGATCCTGTTTCCCAGCGGTCTGATGCAAGAGCACATAGAGAATCGGTATCTTTATTAAGTTCTGGGTAGAAAGGAGAAAAACCTGCTTTAGGTAGACATTGCCAAACAATTTGTCCCTCGGTAGCCCATCCTATCTGGGTGATGAAGTTGCTAAGTACAGGCATGAGATCAGGAATGCGAGTTGAGACAGTGCGTACGTAATTGGGGTTTGTGTCAACAATGTCTGAAAAGCTATCCACCAAAGAAACATTGAGGCTTTCATTGACCCACCAATCAGCTCTATAACCAACACAGTCAGAGGCAATGGTTTCTCGGATTTGTTTTAAGGCTTGAAGCGTTGGTGCTGATTCTGAAGATACTCGGAGTACAGCTGTAGAACCTTGACTACCTATGGCTAAGCCTCTTTCATCTTGAATTTCCTCAGAAGTGACATTAGGAGGCTCTGCTGCTAATTTCGCGGTGGATGTATCGAGATTATTGAGGGCGCGTACACAGCGTTGTGCTTTCGTTTTGCTGCCCACTTTTAAAGCTTCTCCACCAACAGCTAGTGATGTCAGGGTTACTACAGAGGTAACGATGTTCTTCGAAAAAGCGTGCTTAAGGGTGCTGGGATGAGCAAGGCGAGGTAAAGATACGGTTAGTATAATACCACCTACTACGCTTGCAGCCACAGTGAGAATGGCTGTAGCAGGTGGTCTTGCTACTCTCGACAAAAAGTGTTGGTAGCCGCCATCACTTAAGTTATCTCCTTCTTTTAAGAAGTGGCTCTTTTCTACAACCTGACGTGGAAAGGTGACAGACTTTCCGTTTTCGTCTAAAAAGGCTTCCACACATGCTTGAATATATCGCTCATCTAGTACCATGTTGCTATCGAGTGTTTTTTCACTAGGACAGACAACGAAATGTAAGCGATCACGGCTATTTCGATCTGGGGTAAGAAATAATTGAAAGTACTTGTCTGCAATACCACTAAGATCAGTTTGTTCAGTAATCATTTTATGTTGCCTGCCGGCAGAACATCCCAAGGTTGACACAAGTAATGCTACAGATCCTAGTATGGTTAATTTACGAAAGAACATGTTACCTCTTTTTTGTCTTGGGTTTATTGACTGACTTTAACTTGTTTGGGTTAGTTGTTTGGGCTAGTTGTTTGGGCTAGTTTTGTATTTTTGGTTCATACATTGTTTTAAACGTGTTTTTGTTGGGTAGATGTGTTGGGTATGTGCGTTCATAGAGTCATGGCGTTTCTTATTACAGGTGACCTATGTCTGGGCTAGTGCTTGGATAAGATCAGTCACACATGCAAATACATTTCGAGATCCTACATACTATTATTACAAAGGTCAAGACGAGTCTAATACCGCAATTAACCATTATTATGTGTAACTATGCGTAACATAACATGATACGGAGATTTTCGTTCAAAAATGCAAAAGCTTGAGTTGTGGTTTTGTATTTTTGTTGTGTAGTTATATTTTATAATGCTGCTTGTGGCTTGTGGCTTGTGGCTTGTGGCTTGTGGCTTGTGGCTTGTGGCTTGTGGCTTGGCATGTCTGCTGTGTAAGACATGCTATTTTATTACGGTACCTGCATTCTAAAGATATGTCTACTTGCCTAGGTGTTTAGAAAGTAAATATTATGAGAAAGTGAATGTCTTCACAAATACGTTTATGACATAGAGAGATCACCAGAGGCAGGTTGAGAGGGAGATGATTCATGGTTTGCCATAAGCTTTTCTCCTGCAGTGATATCAGTTGGGGATGGCTGAAAAGAGGCTAGAGGAGGGAGTTCATTTTTTGAGGATAGTCCATAAACTTTAAGAAACTTAGAAGTTGTGGCAAAGAGAAGAGCTCTTCCGGCATCTTCTTTCCGTCCCACAGAGGTGATCAGTTCTTGTTCGAGAAGTTTTTTGAGTGTTGATCCCACATCTACTCCGCGAATATATTCGATATCAGCCCGGGTCACTGGTTCTCTGTAAGCGATGATGGCTAGGGTTTCTTGGGCTGCTCTGGAAAGAGATCGTGGTTTAAGAGAAAACATTTTTTCCATGATATTTGAGGCTTCGGGGATGGTACTGATTTGATAGCCTCCAGCTATCATTCTTACCATCAGTCCTCCTGTTCCTTGACTGTGACGTTCTTCATACTCCCAAATGAGTTCTTTTAAGACTTTTTCAATATGATCGCGATGCTCATTTTCTCCTAAAATGAGCATCATCTGAGAGATGGTGATGGGTTCGCGTGTGGCAAAGATCATGGCCTCAACACTAGCTTTAAGGGATAGAGATGTTGATGATGCAATCGGTTGGCGTTGCTCGTCTGAAGAATAAGAGTGCTGTGAGTTATGGGCGTAAGCACCAGCACGCTCTGGATGTTCGGAGGTTTGATTCATGATGATCCTTAGCTAATGGTTGCAAAAAGGTTTTGGGCATGCTCTTTTATGCAAACCCCTGTGTGTTCTTTGTGTGCTGAGCTGTGTGGTTTGGTGTGGTAGAGCCAGAGACTTGCTTGAGGTTTGTGGGGTTCACCTTGAGTATCTTGGGGTTCATCTTGAGCGATATGAATGTGGCCTTCTCGGGCCATTTGTAACACAGAAATCACACAAGCCACTAGGGCGTAACGTGATGGGATAGCTTGGTAGAGATCTTCAAGTCTGAGGGCTTTAGCGAGTTGGCACAGTTTTTTCAGTTCTGCACAGATATGTTCAAGGGCTAGTTTATGCGATTTTGCTACCACTTTACTGTGTTGTCTTTCAGGAAGAGTGGTAAGGAGTTGGGAATACAAAACACATAACACCACAGGATTTCCACTCCATTCTTTTCGTGTATGCATGTACTTTCTTTCCCAGGTCTGCCATTGATAGCTACTACGATGTTTTTGGCAATGATCTAGTGAAGTGGCAAAAAAATGAGCCGCTTTTTTAAAGGATTCATAGAGATAAAGACGTTCGCGTATTTGATTCTCTAGTGCCTGAGGATCTTCACTGGGTTTGTCTTGTAACGAAGCTTTTCTTTGTGGCAGGAGTGCTGCTGATTTGATTACGAGTAGATCTGAGGCCATACGAATAAAAGCGCCAGCATCTTTGATGTTACGAAAGTCACTACTTGTTAGATAGTGGAGGTATTGAAGGGCTAGGAGATGAAGATTGACGGAGAAGATATCGAGTTCTTGCTCTTTGACTAAATGCAGCAAGAGATCTAGTGGGCCTTCAAAGGATTCCAGTGAAATATAATGCGGTGTATTCAAGGTATGATATTCCATGATGTCACATAAACGGGGAGTGGTGAAGAGCACATCTACATGCTATACACCGTAATATGTGAGTATCATAGAAATTCACAGACGACTTAGCAAGGAGCAGTTGCAGTGATATCCACTTTATCGCCGTTTAGGAGATCGCTGTATGACTTGGTAGAAAGATCAGATCTTTTGGAGAGTCAAAAAGAGCTACTTTTTTCGTTGCTTTTTTTTCAAAAAAATTCTTTAAAAGTGATAAAAACGCCAAAAGAGCACGTACCACTTTCTGTGCAATGGCTTAAAGATCCGCTACTTTCAGAAAGCATCCATCAGCTTGCTGGCAGTGAGGCGAGTGTTTTTTATTCCTCAGGCACAAGTCATTCCTTATTAACATCCATACCATCAACATCTTTAGTGCAGGCAAAGGGCCGTTCGAAGAGTGTGTTTTCTCGAGCAGGCTTGTTTATGTACCGTATAGGAAGCTTATGGCATTTTATGGATATCCTTGAGCGTAGTGGTTACCCTGTGGAAGACTTTCATGGTGTGAGTTTGATTCCACAGCCATCTCAATGGAAGCATTCTTCTCTTGCAACCATGATAGCTTGGTTTGGAGAGCATTTTCCTTTGACATATGTTGACTCAGTGGATGAACTTAAAGAGCTGTTAGGCAGCACAAAGAAAGCGGGTGTTCCTACTTGGGTGTTTGGTACAGCGGCTCATTATCTCAGTGATAGAGAAGACGTTAATCGGTTACTGAAACACAGAAGATATGAAAGAAACTTTGCTGCTAAAGGATTAACAGCAGAAAACCAAGCATTGTGTCATTCTCACCTGTTTGCTTTTGAAACCGGTGGGATTAAAGCCTTACAGCTCTCTGTAGCCATGGATAATCGTGCGTTGCGTGAGTTTCTCTATAGATATATTCATACAACCTTTCATATTCCTCTCTGTCATATCGGCAGTGAGTACTCTTCTTGTGAATTAGCTTCTCAAGCCTATAGTTTTTGTCCAAAAATTCATGCCTCTTATAATTTATCGTATCACTTTCCTAGCTATGTGACTTTGGGGGTTTGTGAAGGTATGGGGAAATATAGCTACAACGCAGAGGCTTACGGTAAGCAAGGAGAAATGTTGCTTAACGATCCTTTACGTATAGATATTCCTTATTCTCTAGCCATGGAAGATATGATTGCTGTGGATAGCAGTGGAGGCTTTTCTGTACTAGCTCGTCTGAGCCGTCACGGATTAAGAGGGTGTTCTTTACGTGTAAGTGAGGTGATGCAGCCTGTTCAAAGCGATGAATTAGAAAAGGGCGATGTATTTCGATCACTTTATGTTTCTTGCCCATCAGATACACAACACAAGACCCATACGAAACACACACGTCCAAAAGAACTACTTGGGTTGAATAGCGGTCTTGTTGTCTCATCATTACAAGTGTTGTTTAGTAGCTCTGCTTGGTGGGAGAGTCTTTTTGATGAATTTTCAGATCGTGATGTGGCACGTAAAGCTCAAAGAGATTTGCAGTTTTCTGTAAAAGAGCATTGTTTAGAATCTGCTTTTAGGCGGTGTGGTATTCAAAGCTTTGCTGCACCGGGGTGTTCGGTGTTGTTTATTGTGCCTCATAATCATTCTTTGGCTTGTCTTTATCCTGTGTTATTAGCAGCTCTTGGTGGTGCAAAGATATATATGCGCGTACCTGAGACATTTTTGTCTGCAAATGTGCCATTGATGCATTTTCTTCGGTGGCTTAAAGAAACCTTTGGAGTGATATGTCAGGGAGTATCTAGTGCGTTTCGTTTGTCTCAAGAAACGCTGAAAAGTTATCAAGACTGGCGTTTTTTTGTGTTTGGTGCCACAGCCACTTTGAGTTTTCTGCAAGGGATCATAAAGCCAGGTTATTTAGCTGGTTTTGGTACTAGCTGTGCTGTGAGTGTTTTGTTTTCTCCTCGTGTGGATTCTTTGTTAGACGTTTTGGCAGATGCTTATGATCTGAAACAAAGGGGCTGTATGTCTGCTCAGATGTTGATTCTTCCACAGAAGAGTTACAAGCTCTTTTGTGAGGTTATCTCTCAGATGCCCCCATTATCTTTGAGTGTAGAAGAAGGTTGTCTTTTAGAGGCAAGAAGACGTGATTTTGTAGCTAGCAACACAGCCTATAAGAGTGCAGCTGGTATGCTTTTTTCATTGTATTTTCGTTCTCAAAGAGATCTTTTATGGACCTCTCTTGTCACACTTGTGGATGATACCCCTATGAGTGTGCCCGTGGTGTTTTTGGATTCTTTTTCTGAGATTTTTTTCAAGCATATAGAGATGTGGCATAAACATCAAGAAATGACCTTGAAGTATATATCCACAGATAACTTTGCGGCTTTTAAAAATATCTCCACTGTAACTTTGCGTAAACCATTGCAATTAGGTAGGCAGCCATGGGATGGTTATTTTGAAAATAGGCCCCTATTTAAAGCGCTTTAAGTTTAAATATTTGGAGATGAATCATGGGGACCTAACTTGTGGTTAGAGTTGTGATTGTGAGTTCTCAAAGTTCACTTATGGTCAACCGAAATTTTTCAAAAAGTACCGTTTTTTTTCTGATCCATGATTTAGAACGGCATCAACAGACATAGTTGATTGGTTTATGGAGAGGTGTAAAGCAGCTCTAGTATATGAGTATTGTTACACACATAAAAGCATTATTGTGTGATTTTTTTGTGAAGCTTCGGCAACAAGCATCTCAAACAATAGGTCAAGTTTTAAAGAAAGCTATTTAGAAGTTATTTAGTACATCAAAAACTGTCGCTATGCTGATAAATATAAGGATTGCAAAGCGATCATCCATATTCTTAGACGTAGTGTTTAACAAAGAAGAACGTAATGTTGTTGGAATGCGTCATGAGCAGTTGAAATGATACGGCACTTCACATCTCCAAGTCTTTATTATTTCTAATAGAAACTTTGCTAATATCTTTGTAGCTTGTAAAGATATGACTGTCATAAGTGATTGTATATACTTACTCAGCGTGGTTGCTGTAGACCCATGCTCTCAGTGTTCAAGGCGCCTGATCTGTTTGTTCTTCGGATGCTATGATATATAGAAAATTATCTACTGTAAGTCTGTCCTTCAGCCGAGTAATATCATGAGCTGATCATTGTGATTTTCTGATGGCAATTCTTCATCGCTGAAAGTGCTTAGTAGGATCAATGGCTAGTATGGTTGGGCATATTCAGGTATTATGATAAGTGATAAATAGTAGTGACTTGCAAAGAAGTTTAGTTTTTAAATATTAAAGGATATATTTTATGAATCTTCCGATAGGATATGAGGGCTTTAAGGATCTTAGAGGTGATCAATGTTATTATGTAGATAAAACAGATCTTATTTATAAAATGATCACAAGTGGCCGTCATTATTTTTTATCTCGTCCTAGACGTTTTGGCAAAAGCCTTCTTGTTAGCACACTTGAATGTTTATTTGAAGGTAAGAAGGAATTATTCAAGGGTTTGTATATCGAAGACAAGTGGACGTGGTCCACAAAATATCCTGTTGTGAGGTTTAGTTTTACAGATCGTAATAGATATACTGACAGTCTAGACAATACTATTGGTGATCAATTATTAGATTATGAAGAAGAGCATGGTTTGGATCCTTCAGGTAGAAGCAGCCCTCAAGGAAGATTTAGACGGTTAGTCAAGCACTTACACAGAAAAACGGGTCAACAAGTCGTAGTGCTTGTAGATGAGTATGATGCTCCTATTCTTGATGTCTTAACGGACACAGATTTAGTTAAGAAAAATAGCGATGATCTCAAAGATTTTTATCGAGTATTTAAAAATTGCTCTAAACATATCCGCTTTGTGTTTGTTACAGGCATTAGTATGTTTTCTAAAGATACTGTTTTTTCAGGACTTAATAATCTTAATGACATAAGCTTGCATCAAAGCTATGCCACTATTTGTGGTTATACAGATAATGATTTAGATACAGTATTTGCTGAAGAGGTAAAAAAGCTAGACAGAAATAAAATTAAACGTTGGTATAACGGGTATAACTGGTTAGGCGAAGAAAAAGTCTATAATCCTTTTGGTATCTTAAATTTGTTTGATAAGAAAAAATTTAAGGGTTGGTGGATCGACACAGGAGCTCCACAGTATCTCTATAAATATCTCAATGCATTAAGTACTCTCAGTATTGAAAAAATGGAAAACTACTGGATAGATTCTAGAGATATTTCTACATTTAATGTTGATCGTTTGGTGCCACAGGCTCTATTGTTTCAGTCTGGATATCTTACTATTGCAAAAGAAAAGCATGTGGGGAGGAAGACAAAATATCTTTTAAAATCACCAAACCTTGAAGTACGTGATAGTGTATATGATTGGCTGTTAAAGTTCTTAACTAACGAAGATGAGGAGAAGGAAAAAGAAGCCATAACGAATGGTAAACAGATGCTGAATTTTATGGAAAAAAATGATTTTGATGGACTTGAGAATAAAATGCAAGCTTTTTTTGCAAGCATTCCTTATCAACTGAATAAAAGCGAAAACCATGAAAGTGATTATCATAAACTTATATACGCAATATTATATGGTGCGAGTGTCGAATTTAATGCTGAACAGCCCACTCATCTTGGTGCTAGTGATATTACAATTCTATATAAAGGTCAGATTTTTATTATAGAATTCAAAATGCAACAATCATCTCAGACAATAGATAAGGCTTTACAGAATGCTATTCAGCAAATCAAAGATCGTCGCTATGCTGATCAACATAAAGGTTACAAAGGTCCCATCCACATTTTAGGCATAGTGTTTAATAAAGAAGAACGTAATGTTGTTGGAATACGTCATGAAAAGTTGAAATGATACGACATCTTGTATCCTTTACAAGATTTATTATTTTTCTATCTCTAACTTGTTCGGACATCGTTATTGCAGCTGATTTATATAGCTATTTTGATGTCCTTGCTTTGACATGTGTCTGTTTGTAAGGTAAGCCCCCACCAAAAATGGGACCGCAATAGTCTCAACATTGGGACCAAATTTCTACAAAACTGGGACTGCAAAATCCACCACTTCATCTTTATGCCATCACCTCAACCCTTCCAAAGTTCCTCATCAAAAACGAAATTTTTATGTTTCAAATACAACGCCAAGGTCAATAGTTAGGCCTCTCAAAAGGCCTGTTCAAGTCTTCTAACACTTAGTTGTTAGCTTCTCTCGATAGGATAAAGAGGCGTTGTAATCACATACTCAAGAACTACATTTTTTGATATTTTGATAGAAACTCTCACATTACAAATGGGGGCATAACCTGTAAGAGATGGTGGCGTAGGGTGTAATCTGACACATCTTAAGGTAGAGAAAAATATCGAGAATCTCACTGCACTTTGCGAAAAGTTAGCAGTCATTAGCAGTCAAAAGCAGAAAAAACTCCATCTTCTTGATAATCTAATCGGGTGGAGCAAGCCGTTAATAGCGATAAGCAGCTCAACCCAGCGTTCTAAAGTAAGCAAGATATCAAAGAAGACTACGCATACTGCGAGTGTTGTGAGGTGGATTTAAAGTTAAAGAGTGAATTGAAGTAGGTGTTATTAGCTGAAGAAAGGTTACCGCTACATTAATGCTTTTTACTCCACTTTTTTTTGGTAAATCTGTGGTATTTATTAACCACCTTTAACTAAAAAAGTGAACCTCCATCTATTATCAGAATCTTTAATGCCTTGTATCCAAGTTTTATCAACTTTCACTTTACCATCACTTAATACATCACTAGGATTAGTTGGAAAATAATGAACTAAGCAATATTCTTTAAATAGCCGAAATGCATAGTCTACAAGATATTTATTGCCTTTCCAATTAGTGAATGTCTTCTCATCAACATCTTGATAACCACTGACTGGAAGCCATAAATTAAAACCAATAGCTTTATTATGAATCATCCCATTAACCAATAATAATTTATCTGAATAACCTTGCAAATAAGCTACTTCTTTAAAATGATCTATTTTACCAGGCTTAGTTTTTAATATAGAATCTGGCACACGCACACCATTCACATTGATGGTTCTTTTAGATCGGTAGACAACCCCATCTGAGACAACAAAAGGGGCAATATGTCTTAAGTCAAATGTATAACTAGCTACGTTCGTCCTGATTACATCTAGAGGGTCGTCGAGAGTACTAAAGACTGCATTAAAAGGACCATACTCACTTAGTTTTGCTGAATTTATCTTTAACTTTTTTTGAGCGCCTCTTAAACCCCTGGCAGATCTCGGTTCACGCCCAAAAAATGTATTGGCATAAGGGCCTGCTTCAAAGGGAACACCGGTAAGTTTAATGTTATTATTAATGTCTCTTTCGCAGTTATTGTTATAATCCCATTGACTAGGGTTAGAATGAAGGCGCCAATCAGGCTGAGCATACAAAAAATTCGGAAATAACATAAAAATAGCACAAAAAAACAAAAGCTGCTGCAATATTTTTTTAATAGACCTATAAAAAAAATAATATTCTGCATAATAATTTTATCCTTTTTAATCAGTGAAAACATTATTAAACTCATAGACATTATAAAATATATTTTTAATGTCTTACTTTATCAA
This sequence comes from Proteobacteria bacterium bin106, assembly GCA_002238945.1. GTDB lineage: Bacteria > Bdellovibrionota_B > Oligoflexia > Oligoflexales > Bin106 > Bin106. The sequence goes on from MPNI01000004.1 coordinate 115,228, forward strand.
TGGCAAATAGTCAAACATAGTCTCAGATCACAAAGAATAACTAACGCCTTAACAAGTTAAATATAAAGCATCAGTTATCTATACGCAAAACGACCATAGAAGTCAACTTTCAACTAGTCTGTGTCTAGCAAAAAAAGACCGTCTACAATAGCTAGAATAACATTAAAAAATATTAAATGCAATAACTATTATTATTTTTAGCTCTGTGGACCTACAATAAAATACGAAGTAAGTATAAGATAAAATCGGCTATGATAGTGTTTGTTTATCATGGAGGTCGATATGACAAAAAGAGGTTTTTACAATGAAGAGTTTAAACATGATGCTGTCAACTTAAGTGAGGAGCATGGAATCAAAACTGCTGCAAAGCAATTGGGGGTTTCTGCGTTCTGTTTATATAGCTGGAGACGTATATACCTTGACAGAGGAGATTTATGAGGTAGAAAATCCAAACACAGTTACCCTCAAGTGTCTGTTTTCAAGTTGAGCCACCACCCTCTTACAAGTTACGCCACCACCAAAACTGGGACCGCAAAATCCAACACTTCACCTTTATGCCATCACTTCAACCCTTTCAAAGTTTCTCATCAAAAACGAAATTCTTGTATTTCAAATACACCGCCAAGGTTAATAGTTAGGCCTCTCAAAAGGCCTGTTCAAGTCTTCTAGCACTTAGCTGTTAACTTCTCTCGATAGGATTCTCCTTTTAAAATGATATGATGGGATGGGTTAATGATTCGATCAATCACGGTTATCATAGTATGGGCAATCACGGGGTCCGCAAATAAAACTTTTCAAGCTTTAGGGTCTACTTGAGAAGTAACCATTTGAATACCAGAAGACTGGTAACTTTCAAGCAAGGCTTGCAAAAAAGTAGCTTCTGAGTGCGTATCATTTCGCAGTCCAAAGTCATCAAGAATGAGGACATCCTTAGCTAGCTTATTAAAAAAAGTTTCTTTAAAAAAGACACTAACTGTTATACCAGAAGTCCTATGGGCTGCTATCTCTTCAAAGAGAAGCTTACAGGCATAAACTGTGTCGTATGACCACTCTCAGTACTTTCTTTAGTTAGCCTTAGATGAAGTTCAAATGCCCTGAACTTTTCTGATATGCTGGTAAAGGATAGTTACCAGCACATAAGAACTGGATCAACTTTAAAGTTTCAGCTCCTATACGAGAAGCTGTCTCGAGGTAGAGGCAAAAGAAGATGCTTTTCTTGCTGAAAGCGTTCGTAACGAGAAACCCCATGCTCTTTCATCGTCGCATGATTCAACTCATGCATATAGACTTTGAAATCCTGATTAAGACTTAAAAGAAAGGTGAACTTATCGTTTCTCTTACGAGGATAGAACTGCTTCTATGTGACACCAATCTGTCTTTGGGCGTTGCCTTTATCTTGAGGCTTACGCGCTCTAGCTGGAATAGTTCTGAAACCCGTATATTCAGAGTACTCCCTGAAGGCCTTGTTGATTATAGGATCATATAAGTATGCCTTTGTAACTCCAGCTTTAAGGTTGTCACAAACAACATAGCGAGCAACACCACCAAAGAAGCGAAAAGCTTTTTTGTGGGCTGCTTTTTGTGGGCTGCAATGAAGTCAGCAATCTTCTGAGTGAAGACAAACTCTGCATACACATAAGAGCTAAAAGGCAAAGACATCACAAAGAGATGGGTTTTTCTCTTGTTCTTGAAATGCTTATCATAGATATCGATTCCATTACAGAAATCCACCTCAACCTGTTCAGTTGGCTGACTTAGCTGGTTGGTGCACTTTCCTTAGAGTCACTATCTTTTTAGCAGGAAATCTCCTACGAACTTCCCGGTAGAAATTCATATAGCTGATATCCATCTGATGT
>MPNI01000130.1 GCA_002238945.1 Proteobacteria bacterium bin106
GGCAGATACAGCGTTAAAAGATGCTATTCAACACATCAAAGATCGTCACTATGCTGATGAGTATAAGCAGTTCAAACAACCTATTCACCTCTTAGCGATGGTTTTTAACAAGAAAGATCGTAATATTACCGGGATTCTCCATGAGGAGTTAGATGATGGTTCGTAAGCGTTGTTAGTCTCTGAGGTTGTGTCTTTGTTGTAGGTGGTATGGCTACTTTCAGCTATTTTTTCATTTGAAGACGTGTACAAAAAGTTTTCTCTATTGTTAATGTGCCCTCTAGCCGAGTAGGTTAGTTATAAGGCATATTTTTTGTGCTCTTTTATTGAGGAGTCTTTTTATACGGTGATTCTAATAAAATGGTGACTTGTATCGTTAGGCAAAATCAGGTACTGTAGTAGGCGTAGTAGTGGCTAATTGCCTAAAATTTTAATGTTTAAAATGTCAGGAACATATACCATGATGTTTCCAATAGGTTGTGCAGATTTTGAAGATATTAGAGAAGATCAATATTATTATGTAGACAAAACTGATCTTATTTATAAGTTGATAAAAACTGGTAAAAATTATTTTCTTTCTCGCCCTAGACGTTTTGGCAAAAGCCTTCTTATTAGCACATTTGAGTGTTTATTTGAAGGAAAGAAGGACTTATTTAAAGGACTGTACATCGAAGATAAATGGGATTGGTCTCAAAAGTATCCTGTAGTAAGACTCAGTATGACTGGTGACAATGACGATCCTGAAAGTATTTCAGAAAATATTATTGATCAAATTACAATTATTGCTGAAAGTGCAGAGTTAGATGTGTCTAAAATCGTGAATGAATCTGCTTTATTAACATTAAGAAACCTTTTGTTTCGTTTGTATAAAAAAAACGGCAAAAAAGCTGTGGTCCTTGTGGATGAGTATGACGCTCCTATTCTGGATGCTTTGGTTGACACAGAGTTAGCCCAAAAAAACAGCAATTTTCTCCGAAAATTCTACCGACAAATCAAAGATTCTGAAAAATATATCCGCTTTGTTTTTATTACAGGTATTACCATGTTTTCTAAAGAGACTATTTTCTCAGGCCTTAACAACCTTAAAGATATAAGCCTGCATTCAAAATATGCCAATATCTGTGGTTATACTGATCATGATTTAGACACAGTGTTTGCAGAAGAAGTAAAAAAATTAGGCAGAAATAAAATAAAATCTTGGTATAACGGGTATAGTTGGTTAGGTGAAGAAAAAGTATATAATCCTTTTTGTATTTTAAATTTGTTGGAAGAAAAAA
>MPNI01000131.1 GCA_002238945.1 Proteobacteria bacterium bin106
GACTTATCGCTAAAGGTCAGTCATCCTCATCTAGATAATTCAGGTAAATCCGAGCCTGAAAATTGTCGGCACACACCAATCAAATATACCTTGCCAAATAAGGATGAGTTACCGCAAAACCTACATCGTCATGTTCAGATGGCTATCCATAAATGGGAGCTTGCTGTTGGTAAAAAACTGTTTGAAGAAACACATTTTGATGGTTATTTGGCTACCAATAAAGAGGATGGACTTCGCAACCATGTTCTTGAATTTCGTTTTCCACCAACAAGATATCTGCCTACAACCTTGAGAAATGCACGAGTGGGAGCCCTTGTCACTACTAAATTCTTATCTAGAATGAATCGTCGGACTAAACGCAGAGAAATCCGTAAAATTTTATTTGATATTTGGTACAACACAGCCCATTATAAGTGGGGGGATGCTAATGAAATGGTGGTACCATTTGATCTTTCCGTGACTATAGGTGACTTAGAGGAGGTAACTCTCCATGAACTAGGCCATGTTCTTGGTCTTCCTCATAATCAGGATAATTACTCTATGATGAATAATACTAAGAGTTATACTCTGAAACAGCTAAGAGGAGGTGGTATGATGGTTGCCAATCCGCTATCAAGATTTTTGTCGAGAAAAGATATTCAACGTATTCATGAGTTATGTGGCTGTGTGGGTGAGGCGTGTGATGTTGAGAAGAGTTATCAAAAAATTCGGGCTTTAAAAGAATGAAAAACTGCTGTTCCGACGATGCCATCTCGTCAACATGATGAGTTAAAGCCAGAGCCAAAAATGGCACCCTCTCCTACCTGAAAAACATAAGCCAGCAGTTGAGAGTGAGGATGAGTCACCGCCGACCGAAATGGGAGATGAAGTATTTTTCTAGAGCCTGGCGGTTCACTCCTACTTTATGTGAGTTAATTGAGTGTGAATTAAGGCAGGAAATATCATAAAAGTTAATAGCAGTAATGATGCACCAGAGAAAGTAGTAAAAAAATTATATTACAACACACTTCATGTATGACGATCAATTGACACCTAATTTTAAGAGTTAATCGACCGTGAAAATAAAAGATGGCTATTATTTGTTATATTTGGTGATGATCGCTTTTTGTCTCCTATCATGTCGAAGTGTGGGGCTTTATGGTGACTTATCGCTAAAGGTCAGTCATCCTCATCTAGATAATTCAGGTAAATCCGAGCCTGAAAATTGTCGGCACACACCAATCAAATATACCTTGCCAAATAAGGATGAGTTACCGCAAAACCTACATC
>MPNI01000027.1 GCA_002238945.1 Proteobacteria bacterium bin106
CTTGTTCTTCTTTGCCGATTGTAAGATAACCCGACTGGAATAATAGGGCCTGTGGTATAGCATTCTCTATTTCTAATGTTGTGAGTTCGTCATCTTCAATCCAACAGTTTTCAATGGACTTGACACTGAGATAATCACTTTTAATCAAATATTCATAGAGATATTTGGGTGTACCGGTTTTAAGCCACCAGCCCTTAAATTTTTTTTCTTCCAACAAATTTAAAATACAAAAAGGATTATATACTTTTTCTTCACCTAACCAACTATACCCGTTATACCAAGATTTTATTTTATTTCTGCCTAATTTTTTTACTTCTTCTGCAAACACAGTGTCTAGATCATGATCCGTATAACCACAAATAGTGGCATACCTTGGAACTAAACTTATATTTTTAAGATTATTGAGCCCTGTAAAAATACTACTTTTTGAAAACATAGTAATGCCTGTGACAAAGACAAAGTAAATATACTCTTCAGAATCTTTGATTTGTCGGTAAAATTCTCGGAGAAAATTGCTGTTTTTTTGGGCTAACTCTGTGTTAACCAAGACATCCAGAATAGGAGCGTCGTACTCATCTACAAGGACCACAGCTTTTTTGCCGGTTTTTTCCTTCAAAGAAAACAAAAGATTGCTTAATGCTAATAAAGCAGATTCATCCAAGACTTCAGATAGATCTAAGCTTGCTATTTTAGCAATCTTTTTGATTTGACTAATGATATTTTCTGAAATCTTTTCTGGGTTATGGTTTTGACCAGTCATACTGAGTCTTACTACAGGATGTTTTTGAGACTAATCCCATTTATCTTCGATGTACAGTCCTTTAAATAAGTCCTTCTTTCCTTCAAACAAACATTGAAGCGTGCTAATAAGAAGGCTTTTACCAAAACGTCTAGGACGAGAAAGAAAATAATTTTTACCAGTTTTTATCAACTTATAAATAAGATCAGTTTTGTCTACATAATAATATTGATCCTCTCTAATATCTTCAAAATCTGCACAACCTATTGGTAATATCATGATAAGTACTCCTGATATTTTAAACGATAAATGTCATAGCATTTGGTTATCATCCAACTAATATACATCTACCATAGTACCTGAGTTTACCCAACCATGCCAGTCATTTAGACCCTCAACATAAAAACAATCACAAGAAGAAGACAAAAACCATACAATCTTATTCGGCTAGCTAGCATGCTTACATAAGTATCTGATTGCTTTTTATGCCTCAGCCATCTACAGGTAACTGAGGTTAGCCAAAAAAAAATTGTACAGTGATTACAGTACAGATTTATCCCTTATATTGCATCTTTTTAACAGCTGATAAGAAGGCCAAGATATGGGGTAGAAAAGAAGGCCGCAAGCTACTTAGAAGTATGCCACAAGGCTACTGAATTTTTGCAATAAACTCTATGCATATTACAACAACAGACATGTACTGCCTTGTACCATCACAATACAATACCAAGATGCTATCTCATTAAACTAAGCATAAAGCGAGTGATCGTTGTAACTAAGCAGACTTTTGCGATCAAACATTTTCTTCGCTGATAAAAGAACGATCAACGATATCCATATGCTAGATAACATGTGCGAATGCCTTTATAATCACTGCAGCTAACAGTCTCATTACGACTGACCTGTCGGACTTCTTTGCAAAAAGAAGCATTCAAACAACAGAGATGACATCAGATATTTGTCATACATTTTGTGAAATTTTTTCTGTAAGCAGGTCTTTTCGTTTTAATAACGTTAAATCCTTATGTCTTATCTAAGAACACAGAAGCTTGCCATTTTTTAGCAATGAGCTCATGACAGTGTGGTCATGTTTTGAGAGTGAAGATGTTGAAGCAAGAAACTCTTTAAGTTTCGTGCTGTAATAGAGCAAGGCATTGCAGTGTTGGCTTTCAAGAAATGTCTTGACTTGTTCTGCTTTAAGATCTTTATGACCTGGGATAAGTCTAAAAACAGTGGCATCTTTGATAAGATGTCCATCTCTGAGAATATTCAGCGTCGTTTTTGAGACAAAACCTTCCAACACACGTAACCAACCGAGTTGATGGATATGGTCATGGGTTTGGTTGAGCAAAGACTCAAGAGATATGCGTAGGCGAGGATAAGTATTGATGGTATGACAGAGATTATCAGGTAGCCAGTTATAAGTAAGGATATTGGTCTCTTGATGAGTAGCAAGACGAAAGCATGGGTGTTTTTCAATGATTTCAGCTACCATATCAGCTTGTTTTTGAGAATGTTCAATATTCCAAGCAATACCCTTTTTTCCAAGCCGATGTAGTAACAGCCATAACTTTAAAGCATAGAAAGGACGAGATCCTTCTAGATGAAACCGACCTGGATCATCACTGTCTTCTCTGAGCACATACGTGGAGGTGTGCTTGATAACTTCTGTAACAGAGGGGTTACGAAAATAAACCATACCACAACCCACGGTTGTGCCTAATAGTTTATGACCATCAATCACCACAGAGTCGGCTTGTTCGATACCATTGAGTTTAGATGATAATTTTGATGATAACAGGTAACCTCCACCCCAAGCTGCATCCACATGAAGCCAAATACCTTCTTTCTGACATAGCTTGGCTATGTCAGAAAGATCATCCACAGAACCAGTTTCTGTGGATGATGCTAGTGCAACATAAGCGATAATGCACTTCTTAGCTTTTTTAAGTTCAATAATAGTTCTGGCTAGTTTATCTACTTGAACTTTATGAGTTGCTGCATCAACATCAACAGTGATGAGATTATCTTTACCAAGACCCAACAAAGATGTGATTTTTTCTACAGAATAATGACCTCTCTTTGAAGACAATATAACCGCATCACTATAACCACCACAACTTAAAGCTTGATGTATTCCTTGCTTATGGCTTTCTGGTAAGACATGAGATTTAGCCACAGTGAGGGCTGTCAAATTAGCCATCGTACCACCACTAACCAACATCCCTAATGGCACATTATTATGATCCGTGGATGATGATCTGTAAATAAGTTGATGGAAGTAACAAAGGACCTCTTTTTCAAGTTCTACAGCAATGGCTGAGGTTTCCAGTTTGATAAGATTTTGATTAAAAAAAGACATAAGAATATCAGCTTCATGGGATGCTTGAGCTATGGAAGTGGTCATATGTCCCATGAATAAAGGATTTTCCACAGGGACTATATGCTCACTGATGATACGGATAAGAGGCAATAGTTCGGCGAGTGTACGTGGTGAATCACCTAAAGAGCTAAGCTGTAGATCTTTTTGAACACGATCATTCTCTGGTATGTACCAAGGGATATTATTTTGAGAAGGTCTTTGCCAACTTTGAGATATAGAGCTTTCTTTAAACCTTTGAACAAAATCTAACAAAGCTGCATAATCAGTGATGGTATCACTGATTGTATTGTTTGCCTTATGGCTTCCATCATCAGATGTTGTGTTGTGATAAGAATCATGGCTGATTGATGAATGCATAAAATACATCATGATGAAGGTGTAGAAGTTTAAAGCTAAAAGAAGAGCTGTATCATCTTTTTGCTCATCATACAGCCCTCTGTGAAGAATTGCATGATCTAAATCATAGAATGACTTACAAACACCTTCTACAAACAGGGAAGTAAGATATATGATCAGCTGAGAAGGGAGTTATCAATTACCTAAAAAGGCAAACACAGCTTGCAGGGCCTTGTTGGTGGTAGCGTCTTTTTCGTTAAACAGCTCATGTTTAGCATCCTCAAAAAACATCAACTCAATGGATGCATCACTGTGTTGTTGAGCTTTTTCTACCCAGGCTGGGATAGCACTTGCAGAAACAACCACTTCATGTTCAGCAAGAAAAACCAAAGTATCCGTACTGAGTTCTTTAAGATGTGCAGAAGAGTGAATGAAATCACTGGCATTAAACGTTGCATTCACCCAACCCATAGACGGAGAGGGAATGGTGTAAGGAAGATCTTTTGAGGCTAGAAATTTGTCTCTATCAGTGGTGAGACGATTTTCTTCAAAAGAATACGAGCTTTCACTAGAGACAGGGGTCCGTAACGTATCAAAACCGAGCCAAGAAAGAGATTTTGATAAAGGACGAGCTACGAATGGATGTACAGGTTTTTTGCGAAGAGCTAGCAGTGGTGATGACAGAATAAGTTTTTGAGGACGAAGGTGTTGTTTCATAGTGCCGTACAGTGCAATCAACCCTCCCATACTATGGGCAATAACCGAATAAGAAGCTCGAGGAAAGTGATCATTGATCACAGCAACAGTAGCAGCTGTATAATCATCATAGCTATCAATATGCCCTCTCTCTCCACCACTTCCTCCCTGTCCGGGATGATCCACAATCACCACAGGATAGTTAAGATGATCTGTGAGTACTTTATACACAGAGAGATACTTTTCTACCCATTCTCCTTTGCCCAATACAAACAATAGAACCTTGTCATAGACGAATTTCTCTTGTGGCAAAGACTGTAAGCTAGGGGTATACACTCCATAACGAATAGACACGTGATCAACAGCATTTTCTAACGTATAGATAGTAAGTGATGATGACGATGTTGGTGTTGTACTTAGTGTATGAATCTGATCATGATGCCTAGAAGCAGCACAAGCACTTAAGTAACAACACAGCCATACCATACAGAAAAAACGAAAAGAGCTGACCAGGGAGATGTGAATGTTCATGGTTTGCCTTTGTATGAAAGTAAGGTTTGTGAAACAACTAGGCCCTTAGTAACACTTATAACAAAAAATGATGGATATCCTACAACACATCACAACCTAGATCGGCCTATCTTGCTGTCTGTTTGTGCTTAGAACGTCTCTTTAAGGTTTTTTGCCCTGATCATTATCCTTCATACAACCAGCCCACATAATGTCTCGATATAAACCTCTCATGTATATAAACCATAACCGTATCGCACAAAAACCACCTCATGTTAACAAACACTCCAACCACCTATATAGATTATATAACGAGATACAGCTTTGGCTGCTTGCTAGCTCATTAGCAAGCTTGTATGTGATCTTTCCACAGCCTATAGTTGAGTAACTGGCAGAGAAAATGTTAGTGGTGTTTTAAAAAAAGCCCATCAAAACAACACAAAATCTTACACAAAGATATTACATACGGAGATGATCTGTGATCAAGATTTATAGCTTCCCCTTCCCACTCATTGATGGCTATGTGTGGTTGCATTATCGCTTAAATGATGAACATACTCAGGTACCATCATCTAAAACATATATTATCTCTAAAATAACGTTTCACCAACATGCTCAGGACATGGCTCCTCAAAGCCTTACCGCTGAAGAAAAGCATGTACTAGATGTAGCAAAAGAAGCCTTCCATGCTTATAGTCAATCTTGTTCTGTATTGACCAACCAGTCTTTAACGCTATGTGACTATTTATTGTGGCCCACAAGTGGTTTTGCACACAAAGTACAACAAGCTCTTTGTGGCATCCCTTGTGGTGAGGTGAGAAGCTATGGCAGCATCGCCCAGCAAATACGCACACCAAAATCTGCACGAGCTGTGGGCAGAGTATGTGCTAACAATCCTTTTCCTCTGATCATCCCTTGTCATCGTGTGGTATCTTCACAGTACAATCCTCACAAAACCCTAGAAGATAATTCCTCCTATCTTGGTGGGTATATGTACGGACTTACCACAAAAAAGAAGCTTCTTAACCACGAACGTCTTAGCTACACATTGCCTCATTATACAACTTGACTAATAGAGAAGTTTGATCATAGAGATTGTCCCAGTGAGAATGGGCACTAAGAAAGCAAGAGCTTTGATGGCGTTATCACTGGGTTGGGGAATAGGGAGATAGTAACCAACAGTCAAAAAGAGCTGCTTAACAAATGGGGTGTGTGTTGTGTTCTGTTGTTGCAGACTTCTATTTTGGCATTCTTGAGTCCATTCCGTAAGAATACAACGTCCCTTATTGGTGAGCCAATGAATAGGAATGAGCACACATAGGCTGAGGTGTGCCATCAAGATGTAGTCTTGAGAGAAAACAAAGCCTAAGCACAAAAACGTACATAAGCACACATGTAGCAGATGAGCTAAATGGGCAAGATGTTTCACGTAGGATATTTCATTAAGTTTCATGAAGTTTGAGAGTGCCAGTGTTTATATCATCTCTCCATTTTATGCTGATGCTGACTGAGATGTCTATCATAAAAAATCTTTTATGTCGATATCATAACAAGCAAACTGAGATTGTTGTGATACGGACGGTCATAAGTCATGACTACTAGCCGATACCTATAATGCAAGTACTAGCTTAGATTGCTGAGACACATCATGGCAAACCCATATAGTTGGATAGGGATAATGAGTGAAATGTTCGTAAAAAACATAAAAGACATAACCGGATTTTCTTTACTAGAAATCACCGTAGCAGCATCTCTTTTTGCCTCAGTTGCCTACTTTGTCAATATCAGTCGTGGCGATAATCGAAGGACTGTTCATAAAGAAAGCCAAGTACTGAGAATGCAAACTCTCCAAGATCATCTTATAACGCTAGTCTCATTTGAGCCTCAAAACTTTCCCACATTCAAAAATTATGGTTATTATGCTTGCTACAACCGCGGCATGATCATGATAAACAATGATACAAGTCAGCCAGAGTTTGGGGTGACACCCATTCGGAAAATCAAATCAGGCACAGACCCAAACAACCCACAAACAGAAGAAGACGGCATTGTCAAGTGTATTACAGAAAAATGCCCAAAAGCCCCGCAATGTAAAGGCGTCGAAGCTAGCTTTATTGCCTACATCATCCCTGATAATAAGGATCATATTACGATTCATGTGCTATCTGTTGATATCAGTACCAACGAAATCTCTTCGATATTAACAACTAAAGTACTCAAGAACTATGGCTACTGAAGTCAGAATGAACTACTAACTTACGTTAACCAGTAAGCCCATAAGCAAGCACATACCATTCTCATACCATTCATATTTGTTTCAGTGATGATCTTGAGCTGGTGCTGTATGTTCTTGAGGACAATAGGTGTATTCCATCACTTTGCAGGCAGGAGCGTAATGATACCACAAGAATCCTACACCTATAAAGCTTAAGACAATCAGGGCACTCATTGCCACAATAATGGCTGTCTCAAAACGCTCGCCATAATCTGGCTTATAGTCTGGGCTATAGTGAGGATGTTGATTGCTAGCTTGTGTATTCATATGTTTCCATCTCTTTTTCATATCTATATTCAAGGTAACATCTAGATGATTATATTATCATATAATACATAAGTGTTATCATAAATCATCAAAGAGTGGGATCATTATTGGGTTGTTGCTTGCTGTTGCATCGTGTTATGTAAAGAAGAATTCCAGCTATGATCATCACGCCACAGAGAAGATGGCCCATGGTGAAGGTATTTGCTAACAGATAGCCAATCTGTTGGTCTGGCAATCTTATAAACTCTACTAGAAAACGAAGAAAGCCGTAGCCTATAAGGAAATAAGATGTGATAATGCCTGGTTTCTGAAGCTTTCTTCGCTGTAACCAGAGCAGACAAAACAACAACAATCCTTCAAGACATGCTTGATAGAGTTGGGATGGATGTCGGGGGACATTATCATAAGCAGGAAAAATCACTCCCCAAGGTAAAGACGTTGCTTTTCCGGCAAGCTCTCCATTGACAAAATTGGTTATACGTCCTAGTGCTAAAGGTAAAGGGATCAGAAGACACACAAGGTCGGTCATATAAAACAGAGAATGTTGACATCGTTTTGAGACATAGAGAGTAGCAAGTAAACAACCTATCAGTCCGCCATGAAAGCTCATCCCTCCACGCCAAAGCTGAATGATAAGATAAGGATGTTCTAAATATTGCAAAGGATTATAGATCAACACGTAACCTAATCTTGCCCCAACGATAACTCCTATCCAACAAAAAACCATATAAGTGTTAAGATCTCTTCGAGAAATAAACCCTAAGTCTTTGTGGATAAGGTAAACACTCATAAAGTAGACAAAGAAAAACCCGAACAGATAGGCCAGCCAATACCAGGCAATGGGATCAGAAAATATATAAAAGGCAATGGGATCAATATCATGGATATAATGATTCATATACAACTTTGATAATGTCTCAAAGGGCCTTTGTGGATAAAGCTATGGAGGTTATCATAGCTAAATAGTGAAATCAGTGTAGCATAGAGATGATTAAGATGGATATGAGGGCTTTTATTGGATATTGCAGAAAAAGTCAGTCGGATCAATAAAGATCCTAGTATTTATGGTACTTTTGCTGAGATTGGTGCTGGCCAAGAGGTAGCCCATGCTTTTTTTAAGGGAGGCAAAGCATCTTCTACCATAGCCAAAACCATGTCTGCTTATGACATGAAGTTTTCTGATGCTATCTATGGAGAAGATGAGTATTACGTTTCTCGAAAACGTTTAATACGAATGCTTAACAAAGAAATCGATCTTCTCCAAAACCGTCTTCAAGATAGACGTGTCACATCTAAGTTTTTTGTTTTTGCCAACACTGTTGCCACAGGTTCTCAAAGAAGACAGGTGGGAGGACATGGTTGGTTAGGTGTTGCCTTTCAACATCATCCTATGGCTGAAATCAGCCAAGCTGTAGTGCATATCCGTTTTCTTCCTCGGCTCTTTTTACAACAACACCGAGCTGTGGGATTGATTGGAGTTAACTTGTTGTATGCTTGCTATTTTCATCTCTCTCATCAAGGGGAGTTTATCAGCTCTTTGAAAGATGAATTAGACTTAGATGTCCTTGAAGTAGATGGTGTGGATTTTTCTGGTGTAGCTTTTAAACATGTAGATAATAGATCTGTGGTATTGGATCTGGTAAAGCGAGGTTTATCCGGTGCCGTACTATTTGATCAACAGGGACAACCCAAACCTCCAAGTGTCCACCTTCATAAAAAACATTTGGTAGCCACACGTGGTAGTTTTCGTCCTTTGACTTTAGGCAAATGGGCGATTATGAGAGCTGGTTGGCATAAACACATATCTATGCATGGCTTAAATGAAGACGAGATTTTACATGTGGCAGGCATATCCTTAGCTGATGTCCATTTATCTGGTGCTTTAGATGTGGATGATTTTCTAGCTCGTGTGGATTTGCTAGCCAGTATGGGGATATGTGTTTTGATATCAGAGTATCTTACGGATTTTTCTTTTGTGGAGTGTTTGAATAAATACACATCCCTTTCCAAAGCCTTAGTTGTAGGTACTCATTCTTTAACTAAAGTACTTGATGAAACCCGTTATCTTCATCTTAAAGGAGGTCTTTTAGAAGCTTTAGGTATTATGGTATCTCATAACGCCACTTTATATCTTTATCCCATTAAACTTCCCCGCAGAGAGGTCCTTGCCTCAGATTGTGTCTTTCTTTCTCAAAACAAACGTTTGTTATTAAATTATATGCAATCCACTGGCCTATGCACAGAACTCACTCCTCTAGAAACTAGCAAAGAATCTAGCGACGATGACAAAAGAGATGAAAATATCGAAGAAAAGGATACTACTGAATATATCTCTGCAGAAAATGTCCGTATTCTAATTGAAAATAACGAGCCATGGGAATGCTACGTGCCAACGAAGGTTGTGGATTTTATCAAAAAACACCGTCTTTATGGCTACAAAAAAGATGTATAGGTATTGGCATGTTCTCAGGTATCATTCACAGCATAGCAAAAGTATGTGACGTAGCTGACAAGCACACATCATCATCTCGTTTTTCTGTTTATGTGGATAAACAGCAAGTTCTTGGTTTAAAAAGAGGTGCTAGCTGTGCTTTAAATGGTGTGTGTTTAAGCGTCGTAGATATAGAACATCCAAATGATGAATCAAAGCAAGATGTTGCTAAAATCTATTTTGAGCTTGGCAGTCAAACTCAACATATCACAACACTCAAACAACTCACTGGCTATCAAAAACTGCATTTTGAACGCAGTATATGTTTCGGTGATGAGCAAGGTGGTCATATGGTCTATGGACATGTGGAAGGAATAAGTACTGTTATAGGCATTGAAGATGGAGACTATTCTGATAAAATCCTTACTCTTCAAGTTCCTGATTCATCTCGTCATTATCTATTTGTAAGAGCATATATAGCTCTCAATGGAGTAAGTTTAACCATATCTCATTGTAATAAAAATACAGGTGAATTCAGCGTTAATCTGATTCCCATTACTTTAAAAAAAACTCTTTTTTCTCATCTCAATATCGGTGATAAAGTCAATTTTGAAGTAGATTACCACACTAAAGTCATTGTAGATGTCATACGAGAAAATCGCATATCATAAAATATCACCAAGCTCTTACCTCACCCATTATCCATAATAAAGCTACTCATCATCAAAAAGTAAGTACTTAGGTGTAGGTGATTGTCTCATATGCCATTTCTACATAAGCAAACTCATACTCAAAGACATATATGTGATTTTATCATTTCTTCCATCCTAATAATCATCCTGGGTTTTGAGATCTTCTTGATCACCATATTGAGACGAGCATGTAAAGTGCAAACTGACATCCCTCTTAGGATCTAGAGTAGATATATCTTTTCTACCGCCCACCAGGGCGAGATGAAGAACTCCTTCTGCCACATCGGCTGCCATCTCTTGCTCTATCGGATGGATATCGGCATCTTCCTGTGTAGCTTCTGGTGTTTCTCGTTCTTGTGGTCGTAGATCTACCGATCGATATATTACGAACTTTGCACGTTCGTGTTTGGCTATCCCAACGTTCAGAAGCTTTGCAAGTTTGTGCTTGACTGTCCCAGTGTTCACGAGCTTTGCAGGTTTGAGTGTGACTATCCCAATACTCTGAACCTTTGCAAGTTTGTGTTTGGCTATCCCAGTGCTCAGGGGCTTTATAAGTTCGGGTGTGCCTATCTCGATGCTCAGAACCCTTGTAAGTTCGGGTGTGCCTATCTCGATGCTCATGACCTTGGTGAGTATATGTGTGGCCATCCCAGTGCTCAGAACCTGTGCAGGTGGTTGTTTGCCTGACCCGGTGCTCGTGGGTTTTACAGGTTTGTGTTTGCCTGTTCCATTGTTCATGAGCTTTGCAATCTTGTGGAGTCACTTTGTCAGTATCTTCTATCATGGCACTATCACTACAGCTTTGTAGAAAAATGCTTAAAAAAAATACAATCAGAGCTTTTGTCATAGAATTATAAATACAACGATATGAATAGATGTTGATCATATTGTTTCCTTTTTATACAAAAATGGGCGTTTGATTCTATACGCTAGAAGTGTTTAACGTGCTAGAGCAACATGTTTGAGTTTTTCAAACCTTGATCTCAATTCCGTTTGTCTATTTACTCTAGTATGAATTTAATGTAAAGACATTTATGCAGATATATCCAGACCGATTTTTGCTAACCCAAAATCAAAAGGGCTGATGGGTAGCTAGGAGATTGTTTATTGGGTTTCTAAGTCATACATTTTGGTAATACATATTTTTATTGAAATATACATAATAGGATGAGATAGCTAGACACGTAGTTTGTAACAACCTTAAAGCTGGAGTTACGAAGACATACTTATATGAACCTGTGATCAAAAAACCTTCAAGGAGTACTCTGAACATATGGGGTTCAGAACTACGCCTGAGAGTGCGTAAGCCTCAAGATAAAGGCAACGCCCAAAGACAGATTGGTGTCATACAGAAGCATTTCTATTCACGTAAGAAAAACGATAAGTTCATCTCTCTTTTTAGCCTTAATCAGGATTTCAAAGCCTATATACATGAGTTGAATCATGCGGTGATGAAAGATCATGGGGTTTCTCATTACGAGCGCTTTCAGCAAGGAAAACATCTTCTTTTACCTCTACCTCGAGATAGCTTCTGTGTACCCGAATACAGGACGGCTAAAGTTCATTCAGATTGTCATATCCCATTTAAAAGAAACTTTTACTCCATTCCTCATGAATGAGCCGGTACTCTGATATAAGTGAGAGTCACTCAGAAAATGATCAAAATCTTTGACTGTAAGGACACTTCAGTAGCTACCCGCACTCTTAAAGAAGGGAGGGAATAGAGTACTCATATGATCAGCATTATCCTTAGAAAGCCATAGCTCTTCAAAACTATACAGTGCAGAAAGCTTTTAAGACAGCTTCTTACAAAGAAGCTGAAACTTTAGAACTGATCCGATTCTTATGTGATGATGATTACCCTTACCAGCATGTCAGAAGAATTCAAGGCATTTTGAAATTCCATAAAGCTCATAGCAAGACTGGAAAGACAACGTTTAATACTCAAGAAATGGAGCATGCTACCAGTATGTTTCTTCAGTATAAGAGAAGATTTTAACGGCTCTTTTGTGAAGTCTTGCTATTGACTTAGTATTGTATTTGAAGCGCAAGAATGTGATTGTTGATTAGAAACTTTGAAAAGGTTGAGGTGATGGAATAAAAGTGAAGTGGTGGATTTTGCGATCCCATTTTTGTAAAAATTTGGTACCGCTTTAGAGACTTTTGATGTTCCAGTTTGGGTAATGGCGTAAAGTGCAAACTAATACCCATTACCCATAATGAAGTTACTCATCTTAGATGTAGCAAAAATACTTAAACCAGAACCACTTGAACCATAACAGGTTTTATTGATATTCTGATATGATATAATAAGGCTTTCTATCAGGATTGCCTGCGTAATCTCGAAACTTACCTGTGGCACTACTACTACCATAAAAATCCATTAACGACGTCGCAAGGGGACTATCTCTTAAAATTCTGGGCTTGGGATTAGAAATACTTCCGCTACATTCTGGATATACACTCTCTTTATTTTTAACTGTACTGAATAATGTACTCGTAGAAACTTTAAAGATCGGTTTAAAAATATTAAATGACAGCTGAGAAGATGTGTCTCTCATCTTAACCAAGAGATCATTAGCCTCATTAAAAGCAGAATTTTCATCCGTTTCCAAAAAAGACTCTTCTAAGAATGTTGACCATCGATTACTCTGTAAAGGATTATAAATATGTACTGTTTTTCTTGATGCCTCATTACCCGTAATTTTTATCTTATTAACATTAAAAATACCCACAAGAGCAAAATGCTTATGATTTTTTAAGTTTATATCAATGGTCAAGGTTTCAGCAGTAATAATACCACAAAATACATTGTAAAATGATTTCTCCTTATATAATTTCAGTAGAACATCGTCTGGTGGTAATGATATTAGTGATGGTGGTAAAGTAACAAAATTTATATTTACATCTTTAGAAGCATTTGTGAAAACAAAATAATTATTAGTCTGACATGAATGTTTTCCTCTCAAATATGCCTTTGCCGAAGGAGGAGGAGGAGGAGGAGGAGGAGGATACGATTTAAGATCCTCAAAAGGAGTTACTTGAATATTTGCTAAATTACTTCGTATTACCTTACTTGGTGGTGATGGAATGGAAAAAAAAGGAACTGTATCACATTTTTTAAAAAATTTGGTATCTTCTGTAAAACCTGGAACCAACATATCATCAGGAGGAGGAGGAGGATCAATCTGATACACATTACCCCAATTCCAGGCATCTTCATTTCCTTCTTTAGGAAGGTTATCTCTCAAATTCGAACCAAAATGATATGCCCCAGTAATAACCCCTTGCTGATATATATTTTTATATATTTCAAAATCAAAATTATCAACT
This sequence comes from Proteobacteria bacterium bin106, assembly GCA_002238945.1. Lineage (GTDB taxonomy): Bacteria > Bdellovibrionota_B > Oligoflexia > Oligoflexales > Bin106 > Bin106. The sequence continues at coordinate 13,663 of MPNI01000027.1, forward strand.
TCAACTTTGGTCATATCTAGATCATCGGCAACTACATGCGTCTTTCCTAAAATTTGAAATTTCGGATCATCATCACCCCATGGGCCTTTTGGTGGGTATATAAACTGGTTAGAATCTGTTACCAAGACATCAGAATGCACTCTCAATTTACTATCTCCAACATCAATAGATGGAGTACTTCCCCAAAATAACAAACCATACTCAGATATACTCATCAATCTTATTTTATAAGATATTGCGTCTGGTATAAACTTCCGTGGCTTCTTATTAGAGCTAGATCCATCAGGCTTAACCGTGATTTCACCACTTATTTTGATAATTCTATAAGGAATATCTTTAGGTCGTGATATTCCAGCATGTGAAATATGGATAGAATATGAGTCAATAGATCGCTTAATTTTTTCGGGCAATAGATCGCTTGCAACAAATGGACAAAACTTATCATTTGGAGGTGTTTGAGATAATTTTTTAAATGTAACAATATTATTATTAATTTTACTTGGTTCTTTTACAAGATGGAAAACTCTATTAAAATCACCAACAATAGGACTTTTGAGTTTATCACAGTCGCCTATATTTAACTCGCCTTTATGAATAGAACTACGTATTTTTGCTGATATCATTTCAAAAAATTGTTTAGCTATAATCTCTTGCTTATTACCAGACATATTAAGACTAGTAGTATCATTAAAATAATAAAATGAAAGAAGTGTAGCAGATGCTATTGAAATGAGAAAAAACATAGCAAAACCGGCTTCACTACCATCGATCTTGCAAAATGTATTTTGATGTGATATTTGTTTAATCATAATATATCATGTATGTTGATAATGAATAGTTTTATTGTTACGAACCACCTTTTTCAGGTTATCCAACTAATTATCCTCTTCGGTGGGGGTAGAGTGTGAAATCGATGCAGGAGGTTTATCACAATTACCTGGCTTACCAGCCATTATTGTATTCTTATCAAGGTCCACTAAAAATACAGAGAGATTTCTAGTTCCTATTTCGCGCGCGATAATGACACTTTCAACAGCTCGTTGCCGCCCTTCTGGAATTGTTATTGATGTATCAGTAGGATCATTCTGTGCATAACTAAATCGTAAATTGTTAATTAAAAGATTCTTCTTCGAATCAGTAGCATTAGGGTCAGTAGGGTCAGGATTAGACAGGAACACATTATAAAGTTGCCTTTTACCATTTTTGGAATTACTTGCCCCTATTTTTTTAATTTTTATTATGTTCAACACTGCTGGCATACCAATGATTTCACTATCGTAGTTCTCGTCCTCAAACAGCCGATGAGTATCATAGACATTGCCATTACTCAAAACATCTTTAATACATGGATCTTTTGCGCTATTAAGAGGAGTGTATTCAGCTGAAAAACTCCAAACAGGAAAAGATTTACCACCTGCGTAAGGTTTAATTTTCCATGCGTCTTCAGATGTACTAATTTTTTTAAATGTATTTTGTGTGTTATCTTTATCCTGAATCTCAACATAATAGAGATTGTCTTGATCTCGATAATATTTCTTATGCATCTGCGAAATACGTAGAACATTCCCATTATCATTAATTATTTTTAATATTCTCTTACAATTATCCACAAATTCACCTTTACTACTAAGTACTAAAGCATCGCTGCCCTTACCACAATGTTGAATGTTTTTAATTAACTTTAGAGTATAAATTTGTGGATATTTTCTAACATAGAAAGCCATCAATTTATTTTTCATAAAGTTTATATCTTTATCAATTTTATCTTGGTCGTTCTTGGATTGGTGATCTTTAGGCTTAAGCGCTGTACGCCCTAAAAGGATATACTCACTTTTATTATATAATGGTGGTTGGTTCATGTCACAAGATAAAGGCCATTTAGGGTTGTAGTTACCATCGTCAAGTTTAAGTCCTAAAGGAATGGAAAATGTAAAATCAATCCCCTTAGGCTTGCTAAGAAGCAAAAAAGGTTTGTCTTTTGTAACCTTCCACCCTACATAATATTTATCATCTGAGGGTTTATTTGTTCCACGACGAATAGAAGGAAAGACTTTATACTTGAGATCTCCTACCTCCTTACCCTCTGATTCTATCGCCTCATCTTTGAGAAGATTGATATGAGACTGACCAACTTTAAAAATTTCCTTAACTTTTGTTCCTGCTACTTCACAAAGAGGCTGTTCTTTTTTTGGAGATTTTTTGAGTTTAAAAAAACAAGGACCACCACCCTTTTCCGTTATTACTTTGCTGTCTTCGTCCTTCTCTAGTACCAATGTGGTACAACTTCCGGTGCCTGCAAAATTGACAGGTATTTTTTGAAAATGTGAAGCTAGAGTGGCCCTGCGTGTGATACTACTCCAGCGTAGTGCAAAGAATTTATAGCCTTCTCCACTACCAATCTCTTCTTGAAGTTGAGATAACTCTTTTTGTGAGTTAACAACCAATGATTGTATTCCAAAGAGAACAAAAGGAGCTATCAAAACGGTCATCATAATTTCTACAAGAGAAAAACCACTGTTTTGATGATATATAGCTTTGATAGATGGCTTTACAAACATGTTTTGTGTTATTCCTTTATCTACTCACAGAAAGATATAGAACTGGTTCTATATCTATGCAGGTATCAAGATAGTGAGTATATTTCGGATTGTTAAAAGAAATTGTTAGGTTAATGGATCATGAATCTACATATCTTGATTCATGATCATCGTAAGGAGTAAGCAGAGTGGTGTATCGGTCCACAAGAGAATGCTTGAATGACTTAGATAAGCGTGGTGAGTTGATCCGTCTTAAAAAAGAGATAGATCCTTATCTTGATATAGCCGAACTGACCCGTCGTATCCACGATGTGCAAGGTCCTGCGTTGTTATTTGAACATGTGAAAGGCTCATCATTTCCAGTGGCATCAAATATCTTTGGAACCAAAGATCGAGCTCATTACATCTTTCAAAAAACATTACCGCCTCTGCGTAAAGCCATCGAACTGCGTGCTGATCCTCGCACTTTTTTCAAAGATTACAAAAACTTATGGTCTTTGCCATCTTTGGCTATGACAGCTTTTTGTGGGCTTCCTAAACGATCTTTACGGCGTAGTCCTGTGTTATGGAAAGAAACCTCCATTAGCCAACTGCCACAATGTGTCAGTTGGCCTGAAGATGGAGGAGCCTTCCTCACCTTACCTCAGGTGTTATCGCTGATGCCTGGTGATCGATCTTTGCTCAAATCCAATCTTGGCATGTATCGTATTCAGCTATCTGGAGGAGAGTATGATATGGACAAAGAGGTGGGTTTGCATTACCAGCTCCATCGCGGCATTGGCATCCATCACACTAAAGCCAAGGCTTTGAAAAAGCCTTGGAAAGTAAGCATCTTTGTGGGAGGACCTCCTAGCCACACCATAGCTGCTGTAATGCCCATGCCAGAAGGACTCTCTGAGGTGATTATAGCTGGTATGCTAGCTGGCAGAGGGCTACGATGGAGCCGCTGGCGAGGGTATCCTATTTTAAGTGATGCTGATTTTTGTATATTAGGCGAAGTGAACTTAGAGCGCTTAAAACCTGAAGGTCCTTTTGGTGATCATCTGGGTTATTATTCACTACGTCATGACTTTCCTTTTCTCAAAGTAGAGCATGTTTTTTGCCGTCGTGATGCCATTATGCCCATTACCGTAGTGGGACGTCCTCCCCAAGAAGACAGTGTATTTGGTGCGTTGATTCATCAACTCACCAAACCAATGATAAGTGTGCATTTGCCAGGGGTTAAAGAAGTGCATGCTGTTGATGATGCAGGAGTGCATCCTTTACTACTTGCTATTGGCAGTGAGCGTTACGTTCCTTATAAAAAACGTGTTCCCATGGAAGTCATTACCCAAGGTTTTTCTATTCTTGGCTTTAATCAGTGTTCTTTGGCTAAATATCTTTTTATTGCAGCTTGCGAAGATGATGAACATCTTTCTTGTCAGGATATACCAGCCTTTTTCACTCATGTCTTAGAGCGTGTAGACTGGCAGCGTGATCTGCATCTCCTCACATCCACTCCCATTGATACCTTAGACTATTCTTCTGGAACCTTAAATGCAGGCTCGAAATTGATGGTGGTGTGTGCAGGAGAAAAAAAGCGTCGTTTATCTGCAAGCATTCCACAACGTCTCAGCGCTGTCAGAGATCACTGTATAGTCATACCAGGACTATTAGCTATCACCTTAGAGACTCCTCCAGATTCTGTTAACACACAAGAAGATACTCAAGAAGATACTAAAACCGTCCTTTATCAAGCCATCAACTCTTTAGATCCCAAGCTTTGGCATGAAGTGGCGATGGTAGTGGTGAGTGATGATGCTAGGGAGTTAGGTAAAAACTTTCGCCGTTTTTTATGGGAAACCTTCACACGATCTCATCCAGCTGATGATATCCATGGCAAAAACGAACGTTACCTACGCCGTCATTTGATCTTTGATGGCCCTTTATTTATTGATGCACGTAGCAAACACCATATGCCTAGAGAATTAAAACCAGATCCTGCTTCCAAGAGACGAGTGGATGCCTATGTCAGTGATGATCCATCACTGCAAAAATGGTTAAGATGAAACTTAATGGGGGGATTTAAAAAAATGACGTAACATGACTTTCAGATCTTCGGGATTGTTTTGCGGATTCATGGCTTCCAGTTTAGCTAGGCAGTTTTCAAATAGGATACGTTTCAACACACCAAGATAACTGCCATTACGTCTATCCACTCCTTTTTCCCATAAGCTGATCACTTTCCCACAGCTACAAGCACGACTTTCTCTCAGACCTTTTTCATCAAAGAATAAAGATCCTTGTTTTAAAGATGTGGTGTGTTCCAGAAAATATTTACGATCAGGGTAATGTTTTTGGCAATGATCACAAGTAAGAGGAAAGAGACTGGCATAGAGAGTTTCGTTGCTATGACTCTCCATATCAGGATTAAGACAGAGTATATTGAGTTGTTGAAGCTCTGTGGATATGAGCTTTTGACACATTTTAACATCCACCTTAGAGGACTTACCTGGATGAGAATGCACAGAATCTGGATTTGCGGCTTGTTCTGCCATGGATGATGTCCATTATGATTATGATTATAAAAGCCATGATCTGCTGTTGCAGGTGCATCATCGTATGAACTTTTGGTTAACTTGAGTGAAAGTATTGAGGTTTTAATAAGCAGGGTTTTTATGGCGCACGCACCATCTCATGACTCCTTATATCAAGACAGTATCCATATATACGCTCTCTCGGCCAGTGGACAAGGTATTGGTAAAAAACACACCGATACTTTAGAAGAAGGAAAGATCTGTTTTGTACGTGGTGCTGTTCCTGGTGATGAAGTCATGATACGAACCTATAAACAAACCTCATCTTATGATCAAGGAGTGATAAAAGATTTCGTCAAAAAAAGTCCTTATCGCAAAGCATCAGCAAAGTGTGCTGTGTTTTTGCGATGTGGAGGCTGTGCGTGGATGGATATTCCTTATACTCAACAGCTGCTTTGGAAACAAGATATGGTCCGTCAAGCACTAGCAAAACACTGTGCTCAGATGAGTTGGTTTAAGGATTTAAGCTTTGATATCACCCCTTCAGATAAACACTATGGATATCGCTCCCGTTGGAAGCTACGTTGTCGTTTTGATGATCATGGTCGGTTAAGTTATGGTTTTTTTGCACCAGCTTCCCATGATTTAGTTGCTATCAAAACCTGTCCTATCTCGAGTAAGTCCTTTCATGACTTACTCGCTCTTCTCAATAACTTCCACCATCCAGATCTGAAAGGGATACGGTGTATTCTTGATATTCAAGAATTTCCTCTGCAAGCTTGCAGCTCTCCAAACATGTTATCTCTTGCTATCACAGTATGTGCCATCACTCCTAAGGGAGCAGATATAAGCTGTTTTACGCGCAAGCTCAAAGAACATGTTCTTGAGTTAAACTTTGCATTAAAAAAGGGACAAGAAGGGATCAAAGAGAACAAACCATGGCTATGGGATCAAGCTTATAACACCAACTTTTATGGCACTGGTGGAGGTTTTTTACAATCCAACAGAGATTCTAACCGCAAACTAAGAGACTATCTGTATCGTAAAGCTCTGTGTTTATCTCCTCGATCAGTACTGGATATCTATTGTGGAATGGGCAATCTATCTCTAGCTTTGTATGGGCACGTGAAAAGCATCAGCGGTGTGGAAGCCAGTGCTGATGCTCTTAGGGCTTTAGAAGCTAGCAAACAGGCTTTAGGCAGTGATGCTTTAACATCCATGGAGTATCGTAGAGGACAAGCTTGTAAGGATATGAAAAGACGCCTCAAACAACAAGAACGTTATGACTTGGTGATTCTCAATCCACCACGTAGTGGGGCTAAAGAGGTGCTATCTGAGCTAACTCAGATAGCACTAGGTGATATCTATTACGTAAGTTGCTATCCTTTAACGTTATCATCTGATATTTTTGAATTAACATCCTATGGATTTTCAGTGATGGAGTGTCGGTTGTTTGATTTCTATCCTCACACTCCTCATGTGGAAATCTTTGTTCATTTATCTCGACACTGACTGAAGAACACAACAAACATATATGAAGCATATATAACAAAAACAACATCATAATAAACAAGCAATCCTGTAGTGAATGGATGTAATGAATTGAGTAAAACCGTTGACTAACACAACGGAAAAACAGAAACAACAGTGATACGTATGGTTTGGAGCAACTCTATGCAGAGAATCTTAGGGCGCAGGATTATGGTGAGATGTTGGCTAGCTGTGTTAGTTCTTATAACAGCATCGTGTCATCATCGATCTAATGTACCGGTGTGGCAAAGTACGATTATTATGGACAGTTCTAACAGTGCCACCAATGCAGCCACAGCAGCTGGAAATGTAGCTAATAGCATAGATAGAAATGTAGCTGACAATGTAGCTGACAATAAGAACCATGCAAACAGTGCCACCAATGAATCAGCTACAACAGGTGGAGTGAGTACAGATAGCAACCACAATTCTGCGATGAGCCAGAATATATCATCTCAAAGTGTCGCTCATACCCTTCCTTCTCAAACCAAAGTATCTCAGATAGCATCTAAAGATTCCAAAGATGATACCGTCACCTTTGTGCCTCCTCAGTTTTCTGAAGATGGCGAAGTGGTTGTAGCTGATGGTTATATGTGTGTTCCAGAAAAAAGTGCTCTAGCAGAGTCTTTAGCCCAAGCTATGGAAGAGTCTTTATCTGAGGACCTATCTCAAGCTGTTAAGGATGAAAAAGCTTCTGCCATTGCTCCCATTGAGGTGGTGGATCATCCTGAGGTCGATAAGTGGTTTAAGTATTTCTTAAAGAATCGTTCTCTTTTTCAGCGTTACCTCGATAGAGGAGCCAATTTCAAAACCCTTGTTAGTCAGGTGTTAAAAGAAGAAGGTTTACCAACCGAATTATTTTATTTAGCCTTAGTTGAGTCGGGTTTTCGTCCCACAGCTCGTTCCACAGCAAGTGCTGTGGGTATTTGGCAGTTTATTCGCAGCACAGGCAAACGTTATGGTTTGGCTGTGAATTATTACATCGATGAGCGTAAGGATCCGGTACGTTCCACACGAGCTGCAGCGCGTTTTCTTGCTAGCTTGTATCGTGTTTATCAGAGCTGGGAACTAGCTGCAGCTGCTTATAACGCAGGAGAGAACCGCGTTCTTTCAGCTATTATGCGAGGTCATACTCGTGATTACTGGGAATTATCCAGTCGTAAATTACTTCCTCGCGAAACACGCAATTACGTCCCTAAAATCATGGCTGCTATAAAGATTGGCCAAAATCTTGAGCGTTATCGTTTTACATTTAAAGCTAAAAACGACTATGGCATTCCTGTGGCAGCCTCAGTACCGGGTGGTGTGCGATTACGACATGTGGCTGCAGTTGCTGGAGTATCTGAGACATCTTTAAGGAGTCTGAACCCTCATCTTAAACGTCACATCACCCCACCAGGTAAAGCTTACAAGGTATGGGTATCTAGCAAAAATCATAGTCAGCGTTTAGCCCATTCTTATAAGAAGTTATCGTTAAAGAAACAACATGTGGCCAGTTCTCGATCATCGGGTACTTCCAAGGGATATCACTTAGTCAGACGCGGTCAAAGTCTTGAAAGTATCTCAAGACGTTACGGATTAACGGTAAATGATTTACGGAATCTTAATGGTGTAAAGGGCTCATTGATTTATGTGGGACAAAAGCTCAAAGTATCCAAAGAATCAACACCTTCGGGTAAAATCTATGTGGTCAAAAAAGGCGATACCCTTTACTCCATTGCCAAGAGATATCACACCAGTGTTCGTGTGCTTCAAAGAAAAAACCGCATCAAAGGCTCTCTGGTTTTAATTGGTCAAAAACTCCGTATTTGATACCGAGTGTGTGACTCGCATCCCATATCCTTTACATCTATCATCATTGATGGCATCTGTCTTGCATGTCTATGCCAGCTGCATGTACTCACTCAGCACGTCTTGAAACTTACAGATATGATGCTTGAGAATATGGGCAACGTGCCGATATCCCCGTGGCTTCTCTAAGCTCTATAGGAATTGAGTGAATAGAGATACTAGCGTGTGGCGATGAATAAGTCATAGGGAATACGGGAATACGAAAGTTCAAATCACGTAAGACAGCACAACATGGTGCAGAGATTCTTGGTCTTTTTTGATGATGGCGAGGCGGTATGAGTGATAAGATTCTAAAGATGCTTTTTAGTAGAGTAAGTTTATCTTGGACATCCGTTGTGTTTGTCATAGGTATTCTGTCTTCATGTCGAACTCCTAATGTAGATAGAAACAGCTGTTTAGATTCCGTTGGTAAATCTTTAAATGCCACCGTGGCTCAAGAAAATAGCTCCTATTTTTACGGTGGGCTTGTACGTCTTGAAAACAGCAATGGTCAGATGATTTCTGAATGTGATGCTCTGATCATGCCTCACAATCCTGTAACCACACGACTAAGCTTTAGCCTCAATGCTTGGCAAGGCGTAACCATCAGTACCACACGCAGTTGTTTAAGACCACAAGCTGATTCCAAAGCTTTCTTGTTGGTCTATACAGGTCATTTTGCAGGTGTAGAAGCTGCCGACAAACTTTATGTGAAGCTTCCTATCCAATCATCATATTTGGATCGCTTAGGTAGGTCTCGCAGTGCATTTATATCAAAGTTTAATCAAGGTGGTGAGGGAAATACACGTCTTCTTGCTTATGAGAGATTACAGATTCAGATCTTTCGTGCTTTAGATGTGGACTATAAGGCTTACTTTAAAAGTAGAGAGCCTGAAAGTAGCCGTTTAGATCTCAATGATGATGATGAGTTAGTGCTAGATAATATTCAGCACAATTTATGCTCATGGGGAGATCTATCTGGTGCCATAACAACCAGACCATCTGAGCGATTTTATCGTTTGATGCAAAATAAGATTTCTACTAAAAATTTTCTTTCGTGTTTTCTCTTTACCGATCTGATGCAGTTTGATGCTGATGTAGCACTCAATGATAATCAAAGAAAAATAGCTGGTGATCATTTTGCAGATGATATCGCCCCCCCCCTACATTTTATTCCCTATTACGTTCCCAATACAGCAAAAGCTAAAACCAGAAGATATGCTGAAATGATGGCCATTAAGTCAGAAAAAGATCTTGTACTGTTGAATACTCGGTTAGAACAAAGCACCGTGAGCCAACTGGCTAAACCTAGCGATAAAGAGATAAAACATTTTAGCAACTTACAAGGCCTATGGCGCTCATTATCTCTTGTGGGAGATAAGAATGTAGGAGGAAAAATCAGTGAAGTGGCTGGCAACATGAACCGTTTTTTTAGAAGTAAGATCCAAAAAGCTAACTTCACGCCTCTAGAGGCTGGTGGTAAAACGTTTGTGCCTCATGATCAACTCGTCATAGCAGGCAATATAGCTTCTCGAAGTGGAAACCTGTATTTTTCAAGAACAGTACCTAAAGCCTTAACAAAAGACACCTATCTCGATCATAATCTTTTTGGGCTTTTGGTATCATTTCAAAGAGAAAGATTTCATCCCACAGATCCCTTCCATACTGGCTCCTTTCTTTTGTTAGGCGGACAACCTGTGGCTGTATTTACTGTAAAAAACAGAAAAATCACATCACGTAGCGGTACAGGTAATGTGTTAGAGTTTGATCTATTAGCTGAAATTGAAAAAAAAGTTCAAGAACCAGTAGGACCCCCCAGTCCAAACACTCACACTGACAGTACTCATGACATAGCTCATCATACCCCAAACCCTACACCTGTAGACCCATCTCTCAACCCTACACCCAACCCTACACCCAACCCTACACCAGAACCAGAAACGAACCCTCAACCCACTCCTGATGCTGATACCCCTAAAGGTATTCCTGTGGCATCTCATCCTGATGAAGGTGAAGTAAGCTCCGATCCTCAAACACAAGAATGTCCTACAGGACAAATACGTAACGCTAACGGCGTATGTGCAGCAGATGCTACAGCTTTCACAACACCACCATGTGCTACAGGACATACACGTAACACTGATGGAGAATGTGTAGCAGAAAGCACAGCATCCACCCCATGCCTTACAGGACAAACACGTAACACTGCTGGAGAATGTGAAGCAAATACTACAGCATCCGGATGCACTGCAGGCAAAGCACCAAGCGCTGAAGGAGAATGTATACTAATACCAGAGCCCAGAACAAACACATGTACTGCAGGACAAGTGCTTAATACAAATGGACAATGTATTGACCCTTCAACCGCTGATGCTAGAAGGTATACCGAGTGTGGTGAGGGACGAGCCCAGAATGGAATGTGTGTCGCGGCTGGTTTTGTACCTTCTGAAGAAGAAGAAGTTGATGATTCTTTTCTTGATGTAGAAGTATGTACAGCTAATTAAAGCTATTTAAACAAGCTCCCTTTGATGTCATCTTGGTCACTTCCCTTTGTTGTGTTGCGTATGGCACGCTACATACTCAATATATCCATAAGCCACCACGATCTACTATGGTGTTTTATGTACTGACACATGGATAGTGTCTGGAATACCTCTTAAACCAAAACTTAATACCCACAGCAAAACAGATCTTTGCAAAAATCCCCGCTATTTAGCCAAAATATTGATATATCTCTTTGTCCTATATTGTGATATAATGGGGTTGATGAGCTTTTGTTTCATAAGCCATCTTTTTTGAGAGATGTTGTCATGCTTTATCAACATAAAGCTTGCCAGAATAAAGTAAAGAATAGTAAAGAAAAACCAGAGAACAAAGAAACAAAGGACAGGAGATAAACAGGTCTCAACAAGCTCAAATAATAAATATTTGGTTAAAATAGACAAAAAAGTTCAGTCTTTGTTTGATCTCAAAAAAAATGGACCGATATTTTTATATGACAGGTATGACAGAAGCGAAAGGTAAAAATGATAGCTCATACAAATTATGACATAAATCAGTACCTATCCAGCACCCGGAGTCCTTAAAGTATTGAAGAATAATAAAGGAACTTATAACAAAACTAAGAAACACTAGAGAACTAAGTTAAACTGAACTAACACTAAACCTAAAAATAACTTTTCAAATCAACGGAGGAAATGAATAGACATCACAAAAGATCACGTAGTCAAACAGCTAACTACATAGGAGTACACAATGCTTTATAATTTTTCCTTTAAGCACATGGACGTTTCCCCTTATCTTCAGCGTTACACGCAAAAAAAGATAGGTGATAAAGTGGATAAGTTCCTCTCTAAACCCATAGAAGCAAAGGTATCTTTTTACGCAAAAAAGAAAGAGTTTGGCTGTCATGTTTACGTAGAAGGTGATGGTAATGAATGCTTTGTTTCAGCTTCAGCCTCTGACATGTTTTCTGCTGTAAATGCGGTTGCTGTTAAGCTTGAGAGTCAACTTAGAAAACGCAAAGAGAGGCTTAAGGAAAATAGATATAGTAGAAGAGCCACAAGATCACGAGATGAAGTGGGACTTAGGGCTTGATTTGTGATCTATAGATCACAAATCACACAATCCCATATACATATAACCACAAATAAACACAAAAGACTCCCCATATATGGGGGGTCTTTTTTTTAGATTCAAGAAAATATTTTTAAACAAAAGAAAAAGACCAGAGTGTTAACCCTGGTCTTTTTTAGCCGAAGTGTAAAGGTAGGATAATGAAATAGTAAACAGAAAGGAAAAATTTTGGCAGAACGTTAAGTGTTAGTACAAAGGTCTAACCATGTGGCAGGCTTCGGCATCTTCTTCTGTCCTTGCTTTTAAAGCTAAGTACCCAGAAGTAGGTACGCATATAGAAGCAACTTCTGTGCCAAGTCTTGTGCTTATCCTTACTGATTGCTTTTTTCTAAGACTAAGATTGCAAAAAGTTTCATTGCAAAGAATATAAAAGAGCCTTACTGAGATGCTGTCGTTATTATCTATCCACCATACAACATTCTGCTAGATCTAAGCTTACACAGCCCATCGCAAGCTTGCACAGCCCATCGCAAGCTCCTGACTTCGACATTTCAAACTTAAAACAAAACGTAACATATTAAAATAACAGGCTTTTTTGTGAAATATTCTTAAAAGCATACACTACAAGTCGATTATTTTTGAGTAAAAATAGTTATATCTTGTAAGGTCTCTTTGAGTATGTTATGCCCGAGGTGTCGTTAATTGACCAACTGGGTCTTCTTAAGAAAAAACATGCCTAAGATGCTGTTTAAATAGGAAGAGCTAGCTGTTTTCCTGGGATCGTATCAAAGATGGTAGCCATGGTCGTGCATGACTCCCATCACTGACGATAAAAACTTTCATACCCGCCATATTTCCATCAACAGCCTAAAAACATCAGAATACAAAAAGCCCTAACATCAATACCTCTTGCTAGA
>MPNI01000132.1 GCA_002238945.1 Proteobacteria bacterium bin106
CTTGATATTTACGACAAATGGGACTGGACCCAAAAACATCCAGTCGTACGATTAAGCTTCGATGGTGGCGAACTTACCACACCAGCTGGAATTGAAAAGAGAGTAATTCAACAGCTAGAGCGCATTGAAGAAGAAACTGGACTAATGCCGAGAAAATCTCCATATGACGATGGTCCTGGCATGTTTGATGATGTAATTTTTCGTCTTTATCAAAGAACTGGTAAAAAAGTTGTTGTACTTATTGATGAATATGACAAACCTATTCTCGAAGTTCTTCACATGCCAGATATGGCATTAGCGAATAGACAATATTTAAGAGGTTTATATGGCATGATTAAGGGGTCCGATGAATATATTGGTTTTACCTTAATCACAGGCATCAGCATGTTCTCGAAAATGAATCTATTTTCTGCGATTAATAATCTCTACGATTTTACCTTAGATCCTGAATACGCCTCTATTTGTGGTTATACAGAACGTGATTTAACAACCGTGTTTGCTCCTGAGACCAAGAATTTTGATCTGAGTGAGATTCGTGATTGGTACGATGGTTATCATTGGGGAAATGTCGATGGAACTGGAATATACAATCCCCATAGTGTCCTTCATTTGTTCAAAAGAAAAAGTTTTGAAAACTGGTGGTTTCAGGGTTGTATTCCACAACATGTCTATGAGCTTATGAAGCAAAAGAAAATTAGGCCTGCTCCCCTCTCGGGTCGCTGGATAGAAAGTCATAAAATAAGTAGCTTCGAAGTTGAAGATATTAATATCGAGACCTTGTTGTTTCAATCAGGGTATCTCACTATCAAACAGGTGAAACGAGTTAATAATCAAACTATGTATCAACTTGATTATCCTAATTTTGAGGTAAGAAGATATCTTATTGCTGGACTATTAAATTATCTTGGTGGCAACGTCGGTGCTGATACTGTCTCTTTAGCACAAGAAATGCTTGCCTGTTTGGTGAACCATGATTTTAAACGCTTTAAGACCCGTTTACATGCAATGTTAGCAAGTGCCCCTCATCCTTGGTATAGAAAAGCGCAGCTATACGAATATGAGGCTTGGTATGTGAGTGTGATTTACTGGGGTTTTTTAGCTCTTGGTATTACCGTGGGCGTCGAAGTACTTTCTTCTTTGGGACAGTGTGATCTTGTGGTCCGTCATCAAGGTCAGTTGTTTATTATGGAGTTTAAAGCAACCACCAGTAAAGACCATAATAAAGTTGCTGAGGAAGCGATGGCACAAATCAAGG
>MPNI01000133.1 GCA_002238945.1 Proteobacteria bacterium bin106
TATGCGTTTTCTGCGGAAGCGCAGCAATGGATAGAGCACCACTGGTTTCTATCATCACCGTAAAACCTTCCTCTATTAATAGCTGACATAGCCGAGGTGTTTCTGGTTGGCTCAAAGGCTCACCACCAGTGATTTCCACCAACCCACACCCCAGCTCACGGACCTCTTCTACAATAGCCTCCAGAGTATAGATTTTCCCTCCTGTAAAGGTATAAGTACTATCACACCAACGACAACGTAAAGGACAACCACTCAGACGCACAAACACACAAGGCTTACCAGCGCGAGTGGATTCTCCTTGGATGCTTTTATACAAACTGATCCAGACTTTGACATTTCAAACTCAAAACAAAACGTAACGCATTAAAATAACAGGCCTTTCTTTGCGCGCTGTTTTTAAATAGCCCACACTACAAGTCGATTATTCTTGAAGTAAGAATAATTATACTTTGATTTTGTAAGGTCTCTTTGAGTATTTTGTGCCCAAGATTTTGTCAATTGACCACTGGATCTAGTTAAGAAAAACATGCCTAAGATGGATGCTGTTTAAATAGGAAGAGCTAGCTGTTTTCTGGGAAAGACAGTAACCATGGCCGTGCATGACTCTCATCACCGATGATAAAAACTTGCATACCCGTATTTCTCATCAATAGCCCAAAGATATCAGAATACACAAAACCCTAACATCAATACCTCTTACTAGAGAATTGATGGAAGAGTGTGCCATTAAAGTCACAGAGACTTTCGCTCATGTCACTGAGTGGTGCTATCAGCAAGCTTCGTAATTTCTTCGGGTGTGAGGCCTGTCGCAATCGAAATGACTTCTACATCACTCCCATTGGAAAGCATGCGTCTAGCCACGGCTGCTATACCCTCTTGCCTGCCCTCTTGCCTGCCCTCTTGCCTGCCCTCTTGTCTGCCCTTCTTCATGCCCTTCTTCATGCCCTTCTTCATGCCTTCACGCTTACCTTCACGCTTACCCTTCTTCTCGCCCTCTTGCTTAGCTTCTTCTAAAGCTAGTTCCTCTTGTTTTTTCTGTCTATCAATAGCCAACCACATATCCATATCTGTGAGAGTGGTATTGAGTTGACTCAATTGAAAAGCTGCTTCTGCCATATGTCCTCCTGTTAATATAATCTCTATGAGCATGTCTTCGGTTAATACCGACCACCTCTTAGCAATATACATAAAAGCTTCAAAAAGACAACCATCTCTATTCACATCATCGGTGTTCCTGT
>MPNI01000134.1 GCA_002238945.1 Proteobacteria bacterium bin106
AATCACTCTATAAGAAGACCGTAGACATCGAATTTCAAGTAGAAACGGATTCACCAGGACATGAACTAGTGAAGCAGATACAGGATCACCTAACATCCATATTCGAGAGGGATAACAAGATCTTCGAGGCAACCAAGAAGTCAAATATTTAACCAAGACCTATTAACAACGGAGTTAACAATGAATGCAATAGCAAGACCAATGGAAATCAGCGATTTCTACCAGCTAAGATCACTTCTAAAGAACGAATACCTAAGCAAACAAGACATTATCGATTACATCAACATACACAAGCTATATGAGGAGTATAGCTTGTCTGAACTAAGCCTCATCGTAGAGTGTAACATTCGATTATACGTGAATATGGATGCTTTCCGTCAATGCCTTGAGGATAACCTTATCCAAGTCAAGGATAGAGAAGATTTCGATAATGAAATCAACCTTATGCTTGAACAAGCAGTCGAGAGAGTAGGCTTCGATCTATCAGATGATAGATATCGAGTAACCAAGGTTAAGATGGAAGCTCAATTGATGGTCTGTGAGCTCTTAGAGGGCTTCAGGATACATCTTAGAGAGGCGGTGACAGTATGAATGCCATTACCTCAGGATCATTCATCATCATAATGATCTTATTCGTTACAGTAACAGGATGCATGACGAAAGCATGCATCGAGCCCTTCTTTCACTATGTAGTTAACGGAGATGATACCTGTCCTGATCATAAGGCTTATCATTATGATATGAACTATCATATATCTCAGAATACAGGTAAGGATAGGACTTATGGAGATGGCTACAAGGACTGGAAGCCTCATAAGATGCCTAAGGAAGACAAGGGCATCAAGCAACCCATAAGGAGACGTAAGACTGAGAAGGCGAGGCGACGAGATGGCAGATAATCCCTACTTCTACACCCACCTTATAATCGAAGTGATCTTTAACATCTTATTCGGTGGGTATTTCTGGCACATAGTTTACTTCATCATATTCTTGTATATCTTTTGGATACTAGACCTTCAGGATAAGATATCTAATGTACTTAACAGCACAGATACCTCAGAGAAGCAACGAGATGCAATCCTTAAAGAGATTGCGAGACTAAAGAAGAACGGATAGACTTTATTAAATCCTTTGTGTGATCCCATCCAAGTTTCGTTGTGCTTGGATGGGATTTTTTATGGCATGTATCTTGCAACAGTATAGATAAGAGATATGAATCTCTTCAAGCACAGGCCTTC
>MPNI01000135.1 GCA_002238945.1 Proteobacteria bacterium bin106
ATCATCCACACAAGAGCGGAATTTAGCACGACCTAGAAGGGTAGTAGCTTTACGGTTTTTACGATAGAGTTCTTCTTCTTCTAAAACAAGTTTTAAAAATTCATTAGGATGAAGACTACTCGATGCAGCCTCTTCTGCGTGTCTTTGAAAGTGCTCATGAATACCATAGAGCTTTAGCTTGTAAGTAAGTTTACGAACATGTTCTTCGATCATTGTGAGTTCCTCCTTAGTTTAAAAAGTTAGTAGATGATGATTCATCAAGATGAATAGATTCTCTGTTTCTCTTGGGGCTCTGATCAGTTGTTGCATTCTGTTGAGAGATCTGATGCTGGCTGGCACAGCCTTTAAAATAAGCGTAGGTGTACTTCTGATACCGAAGACACATACTGGCAGCATGCTCCATTTCCTGAGTATTAAACGTTCTCTTTCCAGTCTTGCTATGAGCTTTATGGAAATTCAAAATGCCCTGAACTCTTCTGATATATTGGTAAGGGTAATCACCATCACATAAGAACTGGATCAACTTTAAAGTTTCAGCTCCTATGCGAGAAGCTGTCTCAAAAGCTTTCTGCACTGTATAGCTTTGAAGAGCTATGGCCTTTTGGGGATAATGTTGATCATGAGTGCTCCACTTCCCTTTCCCTTCTTTAAGGATATGAGTGGCTGCTGCATTGCCTTCATGATCAAAGATTTCGATCACCTTCTGAGTAGCTCTCACCTTCACCAGACTGCTAGCTAATTCATGAGGAACGGAGTAAAAGTTTCTTTTAAATTGGATATGACAATCTGGATGAACTTTAGCCGTCCTGTACTCAGGTATACAGAAGCTGTCTCGAGGTAGAGGCAAAAGAAGATGCTTTTCTTGCTGAAAGCGCTCGTAACGAGAAACCCCGTGCTCTTTCATCGTCGCATGATTCAACTCATGCATATAGACTTTGAAATCCTGATTAAGACTTAAAAGAGAGGTGAACTTATCGTTTCTCTTACGAGGATAGAACTGCTTCTGTATGACACCAATTTGCCTTTCAACGTTGCCTTTATCTTGAGGCTTACGCGCTCTAGCTGGAATAGTTCTGAAACCCGTATATTCAGAGTACTCCCTGAAGGCCTTGTTGATTATAGGATCATATAAGTGTGCCTTTGTAACTCCAGCTTTAAGGTTGTCACAAACAACATAGCGAGCAACACCACCAAAGAAGCGAAAAGCTTTTTTGTGGGCT